>NZ_WOTH01000120.1 GCF_011516945.1 Acetobacter estunensis | reverse complement strand
TCTGCTCAAAACGCAGACTGGACGCCATCGCAAAAACCGTCAATCAAATCGCCAAAACCCAGAAATTACCGGCCAAGCACATCAATCAAGGGTTCTTCGATCCCTCCACCTGATGACGTCATAAAGGTTTACGAACGTCATTTTTGATCGGACCCATTCTTCAACAACAGACCAATAGCGTACAGCCTGCCATTGGTTGACCTTTGATGTCGTCAAATATAGCAGCTTACAATGAAAGTACCGTCATGCCACTATGCTGCACTTCTCCCACAAGAACTTTCTATAGTGCATTGCATCCGAGCAAGCTCAAACACGTCCAGCGTGATCCGCAACACAACCATCCTCCGCCGTCATGAACATGCTGCACCGACACACTCTGGATCAGACAGTTTTCCACACGACGCGGATTTCTCACATTTTGTCTGAAGAGTGTTATTCTCTGTTCTGAGAGCTGTGTCCTGTGCGTCTGATCTGGAATGACAACGGCATTTTGCCTCTGGAGGCAGATT
>NZ_WOTH01000119.1 GCF_011516945.1 Acetobacter estunensis | reverse complement strand
GTCGGACCGCGTGCCGGATGCCAAAACGGTCTGGCTGTTTCGTGAGCGTTTGACACAGGCGGGTGCCATTGAAAGGCTGTTTGACCGATTTGACGCGACCCTGCGGAACGCGGGCTATCTGCCGATGTCGGGCCAGATCCTGGATGCAACATTGGTAGCCGCTCCAAAGCAGCGCAATACCAACACTGAGAAAGCCGACCTCCGGGCAGGGCGTATTCCTGAAGACTGGCAGGACAAGCCATCCAAATTGTCCCACAAGGATCGCCATGCGCGCTGGACACTGAAGTTCACCAAAGCAAAGCGGCAGGATGATGGGACGATCCCGTCAACGGATCTTGCCATTCCGTTCTTTGGCTACAAATCGCATGTTTCCATCGATCGAAAATTCAGGCTGATCCGCAAATGGAAGACGACGGATGCCGCCGCCAGTGATGGTGCGCGATTGAGAGAGGGGCTGTTAGATAAAACCAATACGGCCTCAAGCGTTTGGGCTGATACAGCTTATCGCTCG
>NZ_WOTH01000118.1 GCF_011516945.1 Acetobacter estunensis | reverse complement strand
CCCGCCACGCCTGCGGCAACGCTTCCACGCTCCGCCGGAGTACCGTCATTTCGGCGCACAGGTCCTCAAACGCGCGCGCTGCTGGATCTGTCTCGGACATCAGATATCCCCCCACAGATTGAAAACCCGCACACCAGCCGCCTCGAAAGGCGACACGTCGTGGCTGGCCAGAACACGCTGCTCCGAGACGGGCCTCCTCGTCTCCATGATCACGTTGGTATCAAGCAGCAGGATCATTCGAAGGACATTGCCTCGGCCGGGGTCTGATCGCGGGTCTGCAAGACCGCGATATCCTGATCACGCACACCGACCTCACGACCGATGGCCCCCAGAAGCGATCCTAGCCGAACGGCCGCTTCTTTTTTCTGCATGTCCTCTCCAGTCACCTCGCTGAAATCAGACAACCCGTTCCAGCCCCAGATGTGTCACAAACGGATCAAAGTCCCGGTCACTGTAAAGGAGCCGATACCCGCTTACGATACATCGTGTGGCAATCAGGGTATCAATGGTTTTCCGGATGGTGATGCCTCTGGCACGCAGGTCACGGAAATATCG
>NZ_WOTH01000117.1 GCF_011516945.1 Acetobacter estunensis | reverse complement strand
GGCAGCCTGACGATTTCGAGAGTGATGTCGTGCTCTTTTGCTGCATTGGCTGCTTTTGATCCGGTATAGCCCTGGTCAGCCCATGCCAGTTCAACGCTACCGTCTGTCGCCTGCTGAATGGCTTGCGCGAGCGGACCGACTTCTGCCCGGTCATCCCTGTTTGCCGGTGTGACGTGCAGGGCTAGAAGATGCCCCAGGGTATCGACCGCCATGTGCAGCTTCGATCCCTTCTTTCTTTTCGCACCATCATACCCGGCGCGCAAACCACTCTCAGGGGTCGAACGCAGTGTCCGGCTGTCGATAATCGCCGTTGTCGGCTTAGCCTGCTTTCCTGCAGCCAGCCGCAGTACAGTCCGAAGATCGTGGACAACAGCTTCAAAACATCCCGCCTCCATCCAGCGGCGTGATTGTTGATAGACCGCAGACCACGGGGGCAGATCGTTTGGCATCGCACGCCATGCAATACCGTAACGGATCACGTAACGAAGACCGTTGAACAGTTCCCGCAGATCATGATGGCGTTGTTCCGCGTCTTCCTTCATCAGAAGAAGATACGGAACAATC
>NZ_WOTH01000116.1 GCF_011516945.1 Acetobacter estunensis | reverse complement strand
CCCGCAGGCCCATGATCGCCATGAGCCGCCGGACCCGCTTGCGGCCCACTTCATGTCCCAGGCGGCGCAGATGCCATGTCATCTGCCGTGAGCCATAATAGGGCGTTTCCAAGAACTGGGCGTCGATCAGCCGCATCAGCTCCAGATTGGCCTCGCTCTGTGGCACAGGCCGATAGTAGACGCCCGACCGGTTGAGTTGCAGCAGCGTGCATTGCCGGATTATCGGCAGACGCGCTCGCTTCGGGTCAATCATCTGCCGCCTCTGATCACGCCCAACCGAGCAGAGGCATCGCGTAAAAAATCCCGTTCCACGAGAAGTTCGCCTATCTTCGCGTGCAGTTTCTCCACGTCAGCTGGGCTGACCGGGGGCTCAGCCACCGTCTTCCCGGAAAAGGTCGCCGCCATCCCCTCGATCGCCTGCCGTTTCCACTGGGCGATCATCGTCTGATGTACCCCATGTTTCGAAGCCAGTTCCGCCAGCGTCAGTTCCCCACGGATCGCCTCCAGCGCAACCCGTGACTTGAACTCTGCCGCATACCGTTTCCGCGTAACCTTGCCCATAAAA
>NZ_WOTH01000115.1 GCF_011516945.1 Acetobacter estunensis | reverse complement strand
GGGGATATCTGATGTCCGAGACAGATCCAGCAGCGCGCGCGTTTGAGGACCTGTGCGCCGAAATGACGGTACTCCGGCGGAGCGTGGAAGCGTTGCCGCAGGCGTGGCGGGACAATCGGCCCCCGGATTACACGGAGGATCTGGCCCGTGTCGTGAAGGCCATGAATGCAGTCGGTGCACGAATGGAGGCGATCGAGGCCAATCCGACGCTGAAGATGACGCCCCAGGCGTATGGGCAAGGGATTCGTCAGGCCGGGATTTCTGCCAGTCAGGAGATGCAGACAGCGTTTCAGAAAGCGATAGGTGAGGTTCAGGGGGAACGTCGGGTTCTTGCCAATATCATTGGTCAGTCCCGTCAGCAGGATCGTCAGAACTGGTGGCTGTTAGGGGTGGGGCTTGCCTGTCTTGTTGTAGGGATCGGGTTGTCGCCTGTTTTGGCGTATCTCCTGCCATCTTCTGTCGGGACGCGAGTGGCATCCTTTATTGTTGGGGAGAAAGATCGCTGGAACTCTGGGGCCATGATGATGGCGGTCAGCAATCCTGAAGGCTGGCAACGTGTACGTGAGGACAGCC
>NZ_WOTH01000114.1 GCF_011516945.1 Acetobacter estunensis | reverse complement strand
CTATTTCTACCGTTGGATCCGCGAGGGAAGATGGGAAGCCATGAACCATATTCTCGTGATCCTGTCGCGTGAGCAGGACGGGCGAGACGCCACGCCTTCAGTGGGCATTATCGACAGCCAGTCGGTTAAAACCGCTGAAAATGGCGGCCCACGCGGTTATGACGCGGGCAAGAAGATCAGGGGACGCAAGCGGCATATCGCGACCGACACGCTGGGTCATGTCGTGGCGGCTGTCGTGCATCCCGCCGACATTCAGGATCGTGATGGTGCGCCGCTGGTAGCGGTCAGGATACGCTCATTGTTTCCCTGGCTTCGCCATCTGATCGGTGACGGGGGATATGCTGGCGAGAAGTTGCGTGGTGCGCTGGCTGAACTCGGCCGATGGACGATCGAGATCGTCAAACGTAGCGATCGGGCCGAAGGCTTCGTCGTCCTGCCCAAACGCTGGATCGTGGAGCGTAGCTTTGCATGGCTCGGGCGTTGCCGTCGCCTCACGAAGGATGTCGAGGCAACAATCTCGTCATCCTGCGCATGGTTGATGATTGCCCATATCCGCAGAGTTCTGCGGAAAATCAATCAAACCGCTTTCTGATTCAGGCTCT
>NZ_WOTH01000113.1 GCF_011516945.1 Acetobacter estunensis | reverse complement strand
TCGACGCGTAGCCCTTGTCCGCTACTACCCACAGGGGAGTGGCGGGAAGGCTGTCGAGCATGGCTGGTGCCAGAGGCAGTTCATGAGCCTGTCCAGGGGCCAGCGCAAAACCGAAGGCTTTTCCATGTCCATCAGCGATCACGCAGACTTTTGTGCCATAGCCGCCGCGAGAGCGGCCAAGTGCTTCACGATGGTCTCGCTCTTCGAAAGAGGCCCCTTTTTTTGGGCTCCCGCCGCTTTGTGGTGAGCCCTGATGTTCGTGCCATCCAGAAAAGTCATTCCGAATGCCACTCCCTGTTGTTCCTGAACCAGTGCGAGCAGCCGCTCCCATACGCCGAGCTTCGCCCAGCGGATGAAAAGCTGCGCAGCCCGCCACCACGGACCCAGTTCAGCGGGGATACTCCGCCATTTCGCGCCATTCTCATGACGCCAGAAAATCGCTGCTATCGTCCGCCGCAGATCATGTGGCGGCGTCTTGCCCCTCGGGCGAACCTCCTCAATCAGAGGTTCCCAGATCGCCCATGTCTCGTCCGTAAAGGTGCCTGTTCTGTCTCCTTCTTCCATCCCTACAATATGGGAAGAAATTCAAGATCTAACAGGCCCTA
>NZ_WOTH01000112.1 GCF_011516945.1 Acetobacter estunensis | reverse complement strand
CAGGTGCTTCACCCAGGGCCAGCGTTTACGGATCGCATCCAGGATCATCTGTGCGCCTGCGCTGTCGGAGATGTCGGCCGGTGTCAGGTTGAGCATCAGCAGGCGCCCGTCCGTATCGACGGCGATATGCCGCTTGCGCCCGACCACTTTCTTGCCGGCGTCATAACCCCTTGTCTTTGCATGAGGCGCCTTGACGCTTTGGCTGTCGATCACCCCGGCCGACGGACTGGCTTCACGACCCATCCGCTCCCGATCGAGCATCAATTCAACATCGTGGATCGTCTGAAACAGGAAACGCCGCGCCAGTTCCCGGAACCAGCCATAGACCGTTCGCCAATGCCCGAAATGGATCGGCAACATTCGCCAGCCACAGCCCGAGCGGACCAGATAGCGCACCGCGTTGATCACTTCGCGGAATTCAATTTCCCGCGGACGTCCCATGCGCCCAGGCTCAGGCATCAGTGGCGCGATCCGCGCCCATTCCTCATCCGTCATGTCAGACGGATAGCGCTTCGTCTTGCGGGTGATACTGGCCATCCGGCCTCTCTGCTCTGGCGTCCACATCCAGGGCTTGAATCACACCCTCACCGAATTTCCAAACAGGCTCT
>NZ_WOTH01000111.1 GCF_011516945.1 Acetobacter estunensis | reverse complement strand
GCTTCGTCACGAACCTCAGCGGACAAAGAGGCAATCCGGTCATACAGGCGGGTGTTGCCTGCAAGCCCGAACAGGAAGTCAACGTGGTTGTCTTCGCACCATGTCATCAGACTGTCCCGGGAGAAGCCACTGTCCCCGCGCACCAGAATACGCACCCTGGGCCAGCGGTTCCTGATCTGCTCCACGATCCGGCGGATGTCTGCCAGTGCTTCCTTCCCCGGGTCCCTGTCTGCCGTGCGCAGGGTAGCGCTGAGGAGATGATCCCCGCAAAAGATGTATAGTGGCAGATAGCAGTTATGGCCGTAATACCCATGAAAGGCACGGCCTTCCTGATGGCCATGGATACGGTCATCGGTGGCATCCACATCCAGAACGATCCGGGCGGGTGCGTGCTCATGCTGGTCAAGGAAGAGCGTGACGAACAGGGTAGCCAGGGCCTCATGATCAGCAATGATCCGACAGTAACGATCTGCCTTGTGCCCACTGCGCTCCAACCGGTTCAGTGTAGATTTGCCAGCCAATGCTGCGCAGTTTGCCCGGCCTCCTGACAGACGGCCCGAGGCCAGACCAAAGATCAGGTCATGCCGCAGGGCATCGTGATCATTGAGATCTTCATAGCCCAGTGCC
>NZ_WOTH01000110.1 GCF_011516945.1 Acetobacter estunensis | reverse complement strand
TTAGCCTGAGGCAGCCTGACGATTTCGAGAGTGATGTCGTGCTCTTTTGCTGCATTGGCTGCTTTTGATCCGGTATAGCCCTGGTCAGCCCATGCCAGTTCAACGCTACCGTCTGTCGCCCGCTGAATGGCTTGCGCGAGCGGACCGACTTCTGCCCGGTCATCCCTGTTTGCCGGTGTGACGTGCAGGGTCAGAAGATGCCCCAGGGTATCGACCGCCATGTGCAGCTTCGATCCGTTCTTTCTTTTCGCGCCATCATACCCGGCGCGCGATCCACTCTCCGGGGTCGAACGCAGTGTCCGGCTGTCGATAATCGCCGTTGTCGGCTCAGCCTGTTTTCCTGCAGCCAGCCGCAGCACAGCCCGGAGATCGTGGACAACAGCCTCGAAACATCCCGCTTCCATCCAGCGCCGGGATTGCTGGTAAACCGCAGTCCAGGGCGGAAGATCGTTCGGCATCGCCCGCCATGCAATACCGTAACGGATCACGTAACGAAGACCGTTGAACAGTTCCCGCAGATCATGATGGCGTTGTTCCGCGTCTTCCTTCATCAGAAGAAGATACGGAACAATCAGAGACCATTCTTCGTCGCTGATATCAGACGGATATGGTTTGCGTGCAGTATTCATCCATCTGTTCTGCAACACTCACGCCAGAAAGTACATAACACCCTCTAG
>NZ_WOTH01000109.1 GCF_011516945.1 Acetobacter estunensis | reverse complement strand
AGAGGTGGTCCCCATTTTTCGGACAGGGCGATAAGCTATCATCTGGCCTGAACGAGGACGGGTTTTATGGGCAAGGTTACGCGGAAACGGTATGCGGCAGAGTTCAAGTCACGGGTTGCGCTGGAGGCGATCCGTGGGGAACTGACGCTGGCGGAACTGGCTTCGAAACATGGCGTGCATCAGACGATGATCGCCCAATGGAAGCGCCAGGCGATCGAAGGCATGGCAAGCCTTTTTTCTGGTAAGTCAGTAACGGAACCTTCAGTCAGCCCTGCTGATGTAGAGAAACTGCACGCCAAGATCGGCCAGTTGCTGGTGGAACGGGATTTTTTGCGGGATGCCTCTGCTCGGTTGGGCGTGATCAGAGGCGGCAGATGATTGACCCGAAGAGAGCATGCCTGCCGATAATCCGGCAATGCACGCTGCTGCAACTCAACCGGTCGGGCGTCTACTATCGGCCTGTGCCACAGAGCGAAGCCAATCTGGAGCTGATGCGGCTGATCGACGCCCAGTTCCTGGAAACGCCGTATTATGGCTCACGGCAGATGACATGGCATCTGCGCCGCCAGGGACATGAAGTGGGCCGCAAGCGGGTCCGGCGGCTCATGGCGATCATGGGCCTGCGGGCGATCTACCAGAAGCCGCGCACGACCGTGCCCCATCCGGAGCATCGGAAATA
>NZ_WOTH01000108.1 GCF_011516945.1 Acetobacter estunensis | reverse complement strand
GACTTGAACTCTGCCGCATACCGTTTCCGCGTAACCTTGCCCATAAAACCCGTCCTCGTTCAGGCCAGATGATAGCTTACCGCTCTGTCCAAAAAATGGGGGCCACTTCTACATAAACATCACATACAGCAGAGCGCAGAACGACAGTCCGCCAGATAAAGACCGGTCGGATCAGATGTTACGGGAATATGTGTGTAGTGACCCCGATGACGTATGGAATAGATAGTAAAATTGCGCCAGTAAGACCAAGTGTCACTCGTACTTTATTCGAAGGGTCCACGGTAGCGACCCCGAAACAGGCGCAACCCACGGTCGACATAAAGGCAAACACCTGAAACCACCAGTTTGGAGCAGCCCCAAGTGTTTTCCACCACAGCGCAAACCAGGAAACACCGCAGGTTGAAAATATCAAGAAAGCCACGGCGAAGTGAATAATCGGCCCGTAGAAAAGCTCGTAGTCGAGTTCACGAAAGAGCTTTTGCATCTTGGAATCAGTCCGTGCCCACTCCAGAGCAGCGCTTTTTTGTTCATCAGTCAGAGTCATCGTTGGCCCTCCTACTTTACTCTTAACGTGTTATTTGTAGGTGATATAAGTATAAATAGTTACAGCCGCGAACAATACCACGAACTGTGTCTTAGTGTCTGACCGAAAATGAGTTGAGTGATTTCAGCGGGTTATGATTCATGGGTTTGCGATAACCTGATGAGATCAAGATGGCCTGGACTGAAATCACCCGAGCGCAGTATC
>NZ_WOTH01000107.1 GCF_011516945.1 Acetobacter estunensis | reverse complement strand
AACAATCAGAGACCATTCTTCGTCGCTGATATCAGACGGATATGGTTTGCGTGCAGTATTCATCCATCTGTTCTGCAACACTCACGCCAGAAAGTACATAACACCCTCTAGCCGGCTTCGACAACAAGGCGGATGTCCTCGCTGCCTCGGAAGAGTTCTGGAATCCCGACAAGACGCGGTTCTGGCAGGATGTGAATGTGCCGCTCGTCATCGGGCGTCGTGAAGGCTATGTGCTGACCGATGTGGATGGACACGAACTGATCGATGTCCATCTCAATGGCGGCACCTACAACCTTGGCCACCGCAATCCCGATCTCATCGCCGCCCTCACCGAGGCGCTGAAGTATTTCGATATCGGCAACCACCACTTCCCCTCTCCGTCCCGCACCGCGCTGGCCATGAAGCTCCTCAAGCTTTCGGGAAAGCCGTTCGAACGGGTAGCCTATGCCACCAGCGGCAGTGAGGCGATCGACCTCGCCATCAAGAGCGCCCGTTACGCCACGAAACGCCGCCGGATCATCTCCATCCGCAAGGCCTATCACGGCCACACCGGCCTTGCCGTGGCCACGGGTGACGAACGGTTCAGCCAATTGTTCCTTGCGGATCGCCCCGAAGAGTTCGTGCAGGTGCCGTTCAACGATCTCGACGCGGAAATCTCACAGAAGGGTTGTACATCGGATTAGATTATGAAAAAGTCTGTTTTGCACAAAAGAATTTTTCATAAGCAATAAACGAACCCGATGCAGACAGAGT
>NZ_WOTH01000106.1 GCF_011516945.1 Acetobacter estunensis | reverse complement strand
GATACTGCGCTCGGGTGATTTCAGTCCAGGCCATCTTGATCTCATCAGGTTATCGCAAACCCATGAATCATAACCCGCTGAAATCACTCAACTCATTTTCGGTCAGACACTCAGTGAGTCTCTCCGCTCTGTCAGGTGACTTTCTGACATATGTCGAACTGATGTATCCGGTCGAAATCACATTAAATCTGATAAAAGAGAAAAAGGAACCAAGATTCGACTATCGAAGTTATCGTTGCTCCTTTTTTCAAAGAGGAAAACGGGTAGCCGACATTGTTACGGAAGCACCTATAATTCCAATGAATTTATTTCAAATTATCCGCGATATTCCGCTTGCCCGCGGCGCGCTGTTCAAACCTATTGAATCCAAGAAAATAGAACTCTCTGTGACAACCGAGAACGTAGGGACCGAAATAATTCGGGTCTCCCTGATTTCCCTCGATGAAATCACTACTGTCGGAAAATGCTCCGCGCCCGGCGACACGACTTCCGAGCTTTCGTTGATTACGCCCGGTTTAAAGAAACTTGATATTGGTCCGGCTATTGCGTCCGATCACGGTCACATGACCGTATGGAGGCCGGCTGGAACTGCAACTTTTCCACCAAATGTCATTAAAGAGTTCATCAAAAATTATTGCGTCACAACGGGAGACTGATCATGCCCGAAAAACCGTTCCATGCGGCGAGAAATCGTTTGCTTCTTAGAGACCGTCCGTTTGCCAAGAACAGGCTCTATTTTGCTCCTATGGGGTTGGATCTATGCGACGCATCTGGAACGCCCGGCGATGGTAACCATCCGGCGAGAGACGCGGGCGTATTCAGGCGGCGATGGTATTGTGGACCTGCTGGTGGGCTTTCCAGTGCCAGGGCAGGAGTTCATGGAGGCGTGGATTGGGAAT
>NZ_WOTH01000105.1 GCF_011516945.1 Acetobacter estunensis | reverse complement strand
TTAACCCCGGACCAGATGGCCAACAGCAACGCCGTCAGAAGGGCGGCATAACAACAACCGGGCATAGCTTATCAAGCCCGCAAAACTGTCCGAACGGACGGGTCCACCTCTGTTTGGTGCACATAAAATTTCCCGTAAATTTTCTCTTCATGAGTGATGACGCCGTCATGACGGTGTCACTCGGGCGTCATTTCTATCGCACCTCCTGCGCTCCCCGAGAGGCTGGGACAGCGTCATTATATCAGTCGGAAAGGTGTCATGTGCCTGATGACACTGTCAGGACCTGTCATCTCTGCCGTCATGACGGGTGTCACGCAAAGCGTCATTGATGTCATAAGTCCTAGGGCGTGTCGTCAGTTAACTCTCGGTGTGGTGAGGATTGTACTTCCATCTGATCTGTGATTTTTTCTCTCTGTTTTCAGGAAGAATGTGAATGCGACAGTATGGTCTGAGTGATGGTCAGTGGGAGCAGATAAAGGATTTTCTCCCGGGTCGTGAAGGTCATGCCGGCGGGACAGCTGCGGATAACCGTCTGTTTGTGGAAGCGGTCCTGTATCGTTACCGCGCAGGCATTCCCTGACGTGACCTGCCAGTGCGGTTCGGGGACTGGAAGAATGTTCACAGACGACGGCGCCGCCGGTGCAAAAGCGGTGTGATCGAACGGTTTTCCGGCATCTAGCTGCTGACCATGACAACGAATACATGATGATCGACAGCACGATTGTCCGTGCACACCACGCATAGTGCGGGCGCCCGTAAAAAGGGGGCGCGGATCAGGCCATCGGACGATCTCGTGGCGAACAGAGGTGGTCCCCATTTTTCGGACAGGGCGATAAGCTATCATCTGGCCTGAACGAGGACGGGTTTTATGGGCAAGGTTACGCGGAAACGGTATGCGGCAGAGTTCAAGTC
>NZ_WOTH01000104.1 GCF_011516945.1 Acetobacter estunensis | reverse complement strand
CCTCCTCACAGGCCTATGCACATCGGCCCTGTTTCTGGGCTGGAGCAGTGCGGCGCGCGCGGACGGTCTCCCACAATCGCAGATCGCACAGGACCGGGCACGCCTTGGAAACTCGACGCCGTTAATCAACCAGACCGACCCGGCCACGGTGCGGGAGTCCATGGCCGCCGCCGAACCGCCCAAAGCCGATAGCGCTGAAAACAAGGACGATTTCGACGCCTCCGACAAACTGCTGGGCGACCCGTGGGGCGCACGTTCATGGCTGGCAAGGCACGGCATCACCATCGACATTCAGGAAGTGGATGAACTGTGGGGCAACGCCACCGGCGGCACGCCTTCACAGGCCGATGGCAACGCGGCCTGGGGCGGCGACGGCCACGGTTCGGGCACGGGCGCGGCCTATGACGGCGTGACCATGCCCACCCTGCAGATCGATACCGAGAAGCTGTTCGGCCTGCATGGCGGCCTGTTCAATGTCAGCGCGCTGCAGATCCGCGGACGTTCGATGTCGCAGGATCATCTGGGTGTGTTCAACCCCGCTTCAGGCTTCGAAGCCGACCGTTCCACGCGCCTGTTCGAGTTGTGGTACCAGCAATCTTTCCTGCACGATAAACTCGATATCAAAATCGGCCAGCAGGATCTCGACACCGAATTCCTGATCTCCGATTACGGCGCGCTGTATCTCAACTCCAATTTCGGCTGGCCGATGGCGCCATCCGCCAATCTCTACGCAGGCGGTCCGTCCTGGCCCCTCGCCTCGCCCGCCGTGCGCATTCGCTATCGTCCCACCGACGGCTTCACCTTCATGTTCGCCGCCGCCGACGACAATCCGCCGGGCAACAAGAACAACTCGTTCGGCATCCAGAACGGCGGCAACTCGGCCGATCCCACCAACCAGAATACGAACAACGAGAACGGCGCCAACTTCAACATGGGCACCGG
>NZ_WOTH01000103.1 GCF_011516945.1 Acetobacter estunensis | reverse complement strand
AGCGGCGGGCTTTCGGGCTTATGACGCGGGCAGGAAGGTCAAGGGCCGCAAGCGCCATATCGTGACTGATACCTGCGGCTTCCTGATCTTTCTCCTCGTTCATGCCGCCGACATCCAGGACCGTGATGGGGAGGTTGATGTCCTGGCGGCAATACGCAGGCGCTTTCCCTGGCTGCGCCACATCTTCGCTGATGGCGGCTATGCTGGCGACAAATTGCGATCCGCGCTCGCCTCCATGGGAAAATGGACGATCGAAATCATCAGGCGGCCCGATACGGCGAAGGGCTTTCAGATCCTGCCGCGCCGCTGGGTGGTTGAACGGACATTCGCCTGGCTGGGACGGTGCAGGCGGCTCGCCAAAGATTGGGAAAAGTCCATTGCTTCTTCAACCGCATGGACATTGATCGCCTCGATCCGCATGCTCACACGACGGACAGCAAGGCATTATCAAGCTTGAAAAACTTTCGGATCGGGCTCTGAGTGTCTGACCGAAAATGAGTTGAGTGATTTCAGTGAGTTATGATTCATGGGTCTGCGAGAACCTGATGAGATCAAGATGGCCTGGACTGAAATCACCCGAGCGCAGTATCAAAGGGACGACCTGGAATATGCAAGCGACCTGCGCGATGCGGAGTGGGCGCTGATTGAGCCGCTGATGCCCGAGAAGAAACGGCTGGGCAGACCACGACGTACGGATTTGCGCCGGGTCATGGAGGCGATCCTCTATATCGTCACGACCGGCTGCCAATGGCGGCAGTTGCCCCGGCACTTTCCGGCCTTCACGACCGTACAGGGCTATTTCTACCGTTGGATCCGCGAGGGAAGATGGGAATCCATGAACCATATTCTAGAGGTGGTCCCGTCCGTTCGGACAGTTTTGCGGGCTTGATAAGCTATACCCGGTTGTTGTTATGCCGCCCTTCTGACGGCGTTGCTGTTGGCCATCTGGTCCGGGGTTA
>NZ_WOTH01000102.1 GCF_011516945.1 Acetobacter estunensis | reverse complement strand
TCAACAATTTGTCTGATGAGCGGACGGAATATCTGATCAACGATCGCCTCTCCTTTATGCGTTTCCTTGGGCTGGGACTTTCAGATCGGGTGCCGGATGCCAAAACGGTCTGGCTGTTTCGCGAGCGTCTGACCCAGGCGGGTGCGATCGATGGGCTGTTCAACCGCTTTGATGCGACCCTGCGTAACGCCGGGTATTTGCCGATGTCAGGCCAGATCCTGGATGCCACGCTGGTAGCGGCTCCGAAGCAGCGGAACACCAATGCAGAGAAAGCGGATCTGCGAGCAGGCCGTATTCCTGAAGACTGGCAGGACAAACCCGCAAAGCTGTCGCACAAGGATCGTCATGCGCGCTGGACACTGAAGTTCACGAAGGCGAAGCGGCAGGATGATGGAACCATGCCATCCAGCGATCTCGCCATCCCGTTCTTTGGCTATAAATCGCATGTTTCCATCGATCGGAAATACCGGTTCATCCGCAAATGGAAAACAACGCATGCCGCTGCCAGTGATGGCGCGCGATTGAGAGAGGGGCTTCTGGATAAAACCAATACGGCCTCAAGTGTCTGGGCCGACACGGCCTATCGCTCAAAAGCCAACGAAGACTTCATGGAAAAGCAGGGCTTTGTCTCCAAGGTTCATCGCAAAAAGCCGCATCTCAAGCCTATGCCCCGGCATATCCAGAAATCAAATGCTGGAAAGTCGGTCATCCGCTCGCGTGTCGAGCATGTCTTTGCCGATCAGAAGTCACAGACGGGGCTGTTTGTCCGGACTGTCGGTATCAGTCGAGCCACCATGAGGATCGGGCTCGCCAATATCGTCTACAATATGCGCCGCCTCCTCTTCCTCGAAAGATTGAACGCGAGCGCATAGCCATCCAGCGAGAGACAACTCCCAATCTGCTCAAAACGCAGACTGGACGCCATCGCAAAAACCGTCAATCAAATCGCCAAAACCCAGAAATTACCGGCCAAGCACATCAATCAAGGGTTCTTCGATCCCTCCA
>NZ_WOTH01000101.1 GCF_011516945.1 Acetobacter estunensis | reverse complement strand
CTACGAACGCTGCGCCTCAACACTTGCTGCAATGCACACCATCGCCTTCGCTGGCTTCATGCTCAGAAACGCAGCTAACCTGCTCATGCAAAGTGCATAACACCCTCTAGAGTATAGCCTTCCTTCACATCGGCATAAACATTGCAGACAGCCGACTGAATCGTGGAGCAACTGGCATGATTGTAGATGTCGGCTGTCACATTGTACTCACCAGCAAGATAACCGGCATAAGCGGCGATCATTCCGGCGCTGCTGACGCAGCTGTTCCAGGACGGCTGGTAGCCGCCACAGGGGTTGTAGCTCGGCTGGCAGCCACCGCCACCCCAACCGCCGCCACCGCAACCGCCCGAAACTTCATTGAGTTCTGTCGTGGTAAGATCACGCATTTCTATCAGACTCCATATAACAGGACTTGTCGGCCCACCTGCCTCCTTGGAAAGCTGATGACAGAGTGGACCGCCTTGATCGAATGCGGCTGCTGCCGACATCCAGGCAAGGCTTTGTTAATATTTTTTCAACGCTCGTTCCAGAGATAATATTGTTAACGAAGATTCAATAGCTTAACTGCCACGCTTTGATTTCCAGTCCATCACAAACATTATTTTAATATTTTTCCTTGCTGCGCTCAGCCTTTTCATAATGTCCGCTGCTAAAAATCAACAAAATTGTTTGAAAAAAACAAACTTTTACGTTTTATTTCGTTGACGGATGGCTTTTCAGGTCGTTAAACAATCCTTCAGTAACCTCCGCGTCTGGAGGCAAGAAGAAGGACTCGAGATCATGGTCACCACGACAACTCAATATGCGGCCACAACCGGCGGTGCCGGCACCGAAACCGATCCTTACGTCCTTGCTTCCAATTCCGGCACCGTCACGCTGGAAAGCGGGAAGTATTACGTGCTGCCGGACAACGCGACCGTCGGCACGGCCGTCATTAAGGAAGACAACGCGCAGAATTCCACAGGTGGTATCGACGCGGAAATCTCACAGAAGGGTTGTACATCGGGTTAGATTATGAAAAAGTCTGTTTTGTAGAAAAGAAATTTCCATAATCATCAAGAAAACCCGATGCAGACAGAG
>NZ_WOTH01000100.1 GCF_011516945.1 Acetobacter estunensis | reverse complement strand
TGACTTGAACTCTGCCGCATACCGTTTCCGCGTAACCTTGCCCATAAAACCCGTCCTCGTTCAGGCCAGATGATAGCTTATCGCCCTGTCCGAAAAATGGGGACCACCTCTCGTAGAATATGTCGGCTCACGCAGGAAAGGGAGATATTGCCGCAAAGCCGAGACCTGAGTGGACGATCTCTTCCAGGTGGCAAGTCTGGGCAATCACAAGGCCGGAATGGAAGGCGCCCCTTGCCAAAGGGAGGTCTCTTAGCTATATCCTTAGCTAAGGAGGTGCCTCATGGCCCAGTTTTCGGTTCACGATGCCAAAACCAACCTGTCTCGCCTGATTGCCGACGCGCTTGCGGGTGGCGATGTGGTGATCGCACGTGGTTCTGTACCAGTAGTGCGCCTTGTGCCGGTGGAGCCGCAGGGTCGTCGCGTGTTTGGGGCGCTCAAAGGCCAGATCACCCTGGATAAGACCTTCAATGAGGCGCTGCCCGACGATGAACTGGACGGGTGGAATCTCGCTTGAGGCTATTGCTTGATACACATGCGTTGATCTGGTGGTTGGCGGGCGACGAGCATTTGAGCCGTCGCGCCCAAGAGGCCATAGCGGATGAGGTCAACGTCATAGCCGTGAGCGCGGCTTCGGCCATGGAGGTCGCAACCAAGTTCCGCATCGGTAAACTGCCGGGGGCGGCCCTGCTGGCACAGGATTTTGAGGCTATTGTTGCCGGGCAGGGGTTCGTTGAGCTACCAATCAGCGTTACTCATGCTCGCATCGCGGGCGAGATGAACATTGCTCATAAAGACCCGTTTGATCGTTTCCTGATTGCCCAGGCGCAGGCCGAGGGTATGACGTTGATCTCCAACGAGGCCTTGTTTGACAACTTCGCCGTCAATCGTCTTTGGTGACCGCCTAAAGCGGACGTACGAACGAGGGAATGGTGGATACGAACCGATCTGAACCGGTGGGATCAGTTCGCGACAACGGTCATGGCTTTGAATGAGAACTGCCCTACTCCTAGAGGGTGTTATGCACTTTGCATGAGTAGGTTAGCTGCGTTTCTGAGCATGAAGCCTGCGAAGGCGATGATGTGCATTGCGGCAAGTGTTGAGGCGCAGCGTTCGTAGT
>NZ_WOTH01000099.1 GCF_011516945.1 Acetobacter estunensis | reverse complement strand
CAAGGAGTGGCGCGCTGTCGCAACCAGATATGAAAAAACAGCAACGTCGTTCCTCGCGGTCATCCACATCGCTGCCGCAGCAGACTGGATCAAGCCCTAACAGGCCCTAGAACTGCGGAACTATCGATCTGATGGGGAGGGTGATGTTCGTAGTCGAGCCCAGCAATTAAGCTGATTCCATTGGCACGTAAACGCCCCGCGATTGTGTTGATCCAGCGGTCAGGTACCGACAGTTCAGGCAGGAGGAGATAATCTGGTTTAGGTATAGTACTGATCGCTGTGTTCACAATGCGTGCAAGCTGTGAATACCGCTGTGGCGACAGGTCGGGAGAGTCTGCGGCTCCTTGGCTCCAAGTCTTGTCAGTCACCTCGAAGCTGGTCAATCCCAGCCTCACAGGTCGGTCAGGCGCAGAGCGCTTTACAACGATTGGCCGACGATCGTCGCTGTCATCTGTACCTGCAGAAACCGGCGGTTTCTTACCTCCGCCATTTTCGCCCCTGTCAGCTTCCGAGACCAGCTCTGTCGCTAGAACGGATCGTACCCAAACACCGCGCAACGCGCGTGTGTAATTGGCCCAAGTATGGGCAGCTGAGACAGCCTCGTCGAATACGCACTCATTGGGCAGGTAAAGCGCAATTTCTTCTGGTGTATAGGGTCGTGTTGGGAACAAAAAAGGCAAGATCGACGGCGACCCGATAGTGTTCGCCGCTAAGTCTTTCTGTTTTGCTATGCGACGTGGCTGCGTCTCGGAGCTATTATGGTTGGTGGTGCGCTCCAAGAACTGCCTGAGACACTCCTCGTGCTGATAACATGCCGCTAGCAATGCCTCATCTGGTTGCGCGGCCGGTTGCCTTTTCGCATCGGTGCGTAAATGTTCTCGATAAGGTATCCGAGCCCAATCCGCCTCGCATGCTTGCGTAGCGAGCCTCTCCAGTTCGTCTACTGGCAGTTCAAGGTCATGGAGCAATTCTTTGAACGCTCGGGCACGCGGCAGTGTATGGGAAATTGGATAGGCGCGGATCAATGCTTCGCGGAAGAAATGTTGAGCTTGCTTACAGGTGTCCTCCCAGACTTCAGGAGTAAGCTCCCGGCGACTGACGCCTTGCTGAATACTTCTGGTCTGGTTCAGCTATGAAGCATGAACGATTTAAGAGATAGGGACGCGGTACTACCTGCGAGTGTCGCAGGTA
>NZ_WOTH01000098.1 GCF_011516945.1 Acetobacter estunensis | reverse complement strand
CAACATCAAAGAAACCAGACTGCTTCATATCGCCATTCCCTCAATCAACGCAGAAGAAATAGAATCATACAGAAGACCTCAAAACCAGGGGGTTTTTAGAACCCTCCATCTGGGTCTCAGCATTCCCAAAGACAGCGCGAAATGCAGGATTGAGATCGGGGGGCGCAAACAGTATTGGGCTGAGGGGAAGCTTTTTATATTTGATGATACCTACACGCATTGTGTCGAGAACGACACGGATGAGATACGCGGTATCCTGTTCATTCAGTTTGAGCGCCCTGTATCCGGCATTGGGCGCATTGCTCAGAAGATCTTCCTGATGGGTGTTCGGTATTCCGCGTTTGTCAAAGATACGAAGGCAGGCATAGAGCGTTGGAATGCACGTCGGCAGGGGCGGAGTGCGTGAGCGTTTGCCCTTGTGCGTAGTGTAAATGGTGGCAGGTGGAGGAATATGGGAGAAATATCTGCTGGTCTGATTTGGGGGGGAAGCAGAAAGTCGGCTATCAAGCCGGTATTACCGAAAGCTGCCACTTACAAAAGATCTCATAACTATCAATCGGGAATGCACCGGCGCGCAGGAGAGATATTGAAGCCCTCCGGCGCGGGTTTGTAAAAATCTGTTGTGCGCGGCCAGCGCTTTGCGCGGCTTTGTTGCTGACGCAACCGAGTGGGATCTATCTCGACAACTACCAGCTGATCATTCAGCCCGCCACGAATACGACATACGTCACGCTCGAACGAGCGCTTGGCCGGTCGTCGCAGCCGACTGTCGCCATATCGACGATTGTTTACCAGTGCCATATAAGCATGTACATCAAGGGCCGCAGCATCAACCAAAGCCGAAAGGCTTTCCAGATCCTGATTCCACGAGAGTGTGATCAAGCAATCAATGTGACCCTGAAAACCTTCGCGATATCGTATGTTTTGAAGTTCGCTACAAACCAGGATACCGAAGTAGAGCCCATTGTGCAGATATACTTTTTTATCACCAGTTTCTGTCGTCCAGGTTCGCCCGTGACTGGTGTATAGAAGATCTTCCTCTTTTGGTGCTGGTACAGACTTACATTGCCGAATCTGAATTGAAGAAACGTAACCTAGCCGATCGTCAGTCAGCACTAGGGCCTGTTAGATCTTGAATTTCTTCCCATATTGTAGGGATGGAAGAAGGAGACAGAACAGGCACCTTTACGGACGAGACATGGGCGATCTGGGAACCTCTGATTGAG
>NZ_WOTH01000097.1 GCF_011516945.1 Acetobacter estunensis | reverse complement strand
GACCCTGCTGTTGCGTCGGCGATTGGTGCCGAGCTTGAGCGCCAGCGCGACGGGATCGAACTGATCGCCTCCGAGAACATGGTCTCCGAGGCCGTGCTTCAGGCCCAGGGCAGCGTGCTGACCAACAAATACGCCGAAGGCTACCCCGGACGCCGCTACTACGGCGGCTGCGCAGAGGTCGACAAGGTCGAAATCCTCGCCATCGACCGCGTCAAGCAGATCTTCGGCGCAGGTTTCGCCAACGTCCAGCCGCACTCGGGCGCCAACGCCAATCAGGCCGCCTTCATGGCCGTCGTCACACCCGGCGACACCGTGCTGGGCATGTCGCTGGCCGCCGGCGGACACCTCACCCATGGCGCCGCGCCCAACTATTCCGGCAAGTGGTTCAACGCCGTGCAGTATGGCGTGCGTGAGCAGGACGGCCTGCTCGACTACGACCAGATGGAAGCCCTCGCCCGCGAGCACAAGCCCAAGCTGATCGTCGCCGGAAGCTCCGCCTATCCGCGCATCATCGACTTCGCCCGCTTCCGCAAGATCGCCAATGACGTCGGCGCGCTGCTGATGGTGGATATGGCGCATTTCGCAGGCCTCGTGGCCGCCGGTCTCTATCCCAGCCCGCTGCCGCACGCCGATATCGTCACCAGCACCACGCACAAGACCCTGCGCGGCCCGCGTGGTGGCGTGATCCTCACCAACGACGAGGCACTGGCCAAGAAGATCAACTCCGCCGTCTTCCCCGGCCTGCAGGGCGGGCCGCTGATGCACGTCATCGCCGCCAAAGCCGTGGCGTTCGGCGAGGCGCTCAAGCCCGAGTTCAAGCAGTATCAGCAGGCCGTGGCCGCCAACGCGAAAGCACTGGGCGAGACGCTGCTCGCGCGCGGTTTCGATCTGGTCACGGGCGGCACCGACAGCCATCTGCTGCTGGTCGATCTGCGGCCCAAGAAGGTGACCGGCAAGGCTGCCGAAAAGGCGCTTGAGCGTGCGGGCATCACGGCCAACAAGAACGCCGTGCCGTTCGATCCCGAAAAGCCCGCCATCACCTCGGGCATCCGTCTGGGCAGCCCCGCCGCCACCGCGCGCGGCTTCCGTGAGGCCGAGTTCCGGCTGGTCGGCGAGATGATCGACGAGGTGCTCACCGCCCTTGCCGCCTCCGGCGGTGAAGGCAACGCAGACGTGGAAAACAATGTCCACGAAAGAGTCCGGGAACTCTGTAAAAAATTCCCTATCTATAAGT
>NZ_WOTH01000096.1 GCF_011516945.1 Acetobacter estunensis | reverse complement strand
TTAGCAGCCTGTCGGGTTGGTCATTTTGAGGGTTATAAGGCCGAGGCTGACCCGGCTTATGCCGCCTGAAGCCGTGCCATTCTTTTGCAGTTGTATGCGAGAGCGACGAGTGTCCATTCGGTCGTGACTTTTGCAAGGCTGCGCAGACTGAACCTTCTGAAGCCCATGATGCTTTTGATAATTCCAAAGACCGGCTCCACGGTCTGTTTTCGTAGTCTGTAAACATCTCCGGCTTCTGTGGTTTCCAGTCTCGCCTTCATGGCGAGCCGCCAGGGTTCGGTTATCCGGCGTGGCTCCTTTGCTTCGGGATGGGGTCGGAAGTCGTAAGGCCTGCGGGCACAGGGCCGTCCAATGGCGACCAGCGGATCAATGCCCTTTTCCTGCAGTTTCCGGACCGCCTGTCCGCTGGCGTAACCGGTGTCGGCAAGCACCTTCTCCGGGAGACCGATTGTGTCTTCCATCGACAGCACCGTGTCGGCAAAGGATGGCGCATCCGCTGACGTGGCGACAACGTCGGTTGTCACGATCAACTGACTGCCTTCGGCGCAGACCACGGCCTGGGCATTGTAAGCCTGCCGGAACTCGTGAGCGTCCGAACGCCGCATGAGGCGGCTGTCGGGATCGGTCAGACTGATCTGCCGGTCGGGTGGTGGTTCATCATCGGGCGGTTTGGGCGCCCGGCCGCGACGCCCTGTTTTTGCGTCATACACCGCCTTCTTTTTCTCGTATGCCGATCGCGCCGCCTCGGCCTGCGCCTTCGCATCTGCTTCCAGCCGGGCGCAGGCTTCGTCCAGCTTCGCTTTCAGTGTTTCCCGTCGGGCAAGCGCTTCCGGCAATGCCTGCAGATCGCTGTCTGTGGCATCTGCGTGCTCCGCCTGGTCCATCAGTTTCGCGATATCCACCGCCAGCTGTTCGCGCAGCGCCCTGATCCGGTCGTAGCGCAGGGAACGGTATTTCGAAGCGTCGGCATCAATTTTCGTGCCGTCGATCGATACTACACCCAGACGCAGCAGACCCGCCTCGCGCGCCAGAAGCAGAACCTGCGCAAATGCAGCTTCAATGGCGCCCCTGTTCGTCCGGCGGAAGGTCGCAATCGTATCATGATCCGGATGCAGGTTCGCCGCCACGAAGCGTACCCCGATGTCGCGATATGTCGCCCGCTCGATCCGGCGTGAGGAAAACAACCCGTTCGCATAGCTGAAGATCAGAAGGGCCAACATCAGACGCGGATGGTACTGTGCCTTGCCATCCGTGCGCACTGGCACGCAGAACGCACTCATCGGAACCCGCTCAACGGCGGCTACAATGAAATGCGCCATATCGTCAGCAGGAAGCCACGACTTCAGATCAGGAGGCAGAAGATACGGCTGAGACCGGTCAAACGGGATGAAGCTGCTCATCTCACCACCTTACAACCTTACCCCTTCACTGGGTAACCCAACCCGACAGGCTG
>NZ_WOTH01000095.1 GCF_011516945.1 Acetobacter estunensis | reverse complement strand
CGTGTTGTGGCCCGTTTTGACGGGGGTCGCATGAGTTCGGATGGGGGCGTCATTCTGGTGAAGCAGGCTGATGACATTCTGGGGCTCAGCCGCCGCTTTGCTGCCTGTTTTCGCGATGAACGGCATCCCGGCTTTGTGGAATACCGGGTTGAAGACCTTGTCCGTCAGCGGATCATGGGCCTGGCACTGGGCTATGAAGATCTCAATGATCACGATGCCCTGCGGCATGACCTGATCTTTGGTCTGGCCTCGGGCCGTCTGTCAGGAGGCCGGGCAAACTGCGCAGCATTGGCCGGAAAATCCACACTGAACCGGTTGGAGCGCAGTGGGTACAAGGCAGATCGTTACTGTCGGATCATTGCTGATCATGAGGCCCTGGCTACCCTGTTCGTCACGCTCTACATGGACCGGCATGATCGGGCTCCTGCCCGGATCGTTCTGGACGTGGACGCGACCGATGATCGTATCCATGGCCATCAGGAAGGCCGGGCCTTTCATGGGTATTACGGCCATAACTGCTATCTGCCGCTATACATCTTCTGCGGGGATCATCTCCTCAGCGCTACCCTGCGCACGGCAGACAGGGACCCGGGGAAGGAAGTGCTGGCTGACATCCGCCGGATTGTGCAGCAGATCAGGAACCGCTGGCCCAGGGTGCGTATTCTGGTGCGCGGGGACAGTGGCTTCTCCCGGGACACTCTGATGACATGGTGCGAAGACAACCACGTTGACTTCCTGTTCGGGCTTGCAGGCAACACCCGCCTGTATGACCGGATTGCCTCTTTGTCCGCTGAGGTTCGTGACGAAGCCGCCACGACAGGCAGAGCTGCGCGCGGTTTCGCCTCCTTTGACTGGATCACAAAGGACAGCTGGACGCGCCGCAGGCGGGTGGTGGCCAAGGCCGAATGGCGCCACGGCAACCGCTATCATCGCTTTATTGTCACCACGCTACCACAGGGAATGTCCGACCCCCGCCATCTCTACGAACAGGTCTACTGCGCACGCGGAGATATGGAGAACCGGATCAAGGAATGCCAGATGGATCTGTTCTCAGACAGGACGTCCTCCCATACCATGCGAGCCAACCAGCTCAGGCTATGGTTCTCCGCGGCCGCCTACGTCCTGCTCACCGCTCTGCAAAAGATGGCCCTTGGGCAGACCAGCCTGGAGAAGGCGACCTGTGGCACCATACGTGCACGACTGCTCAAAATCGCAACAGTCGTAAAGGTCAGCGTGCGTCGAATTGTCCTGTCCATGCCCGATATATTCCCTTGCCAGCACGAATTCGCCCTCGCTCATGCACGATTGCGAAGGCTCCGCCAGGCTTCCTGACGAAACAGACAGAGCATAGGCCACATACTCACAGCCATCACCGCCTTCTCAGGCGCTAAGACCCCAACTGCGTCCAGAATCTGCCTCCAGAGGCAAAATGCCGTTGTCATTCCAGATCAGACGCACAGGACACAGCTCTCAGAACAGAGAATAACACTCTTCAGACAAAATGTGAGAAATCCGCGTCGA
>NZ_WOTH01000094.1 GCF_011516945.1 Acetobacter estunensis | reverse complement strand
TCAAGGAGTGGCGCGCTGTCGCAACCAGATATGAAAAAACAGCAACGTCGTTCCTCGCGGTCATCCACATCGCTGCCGCAGCAGACTGGATCAAGCCCTAACAGGCCCTAGCTTTCCCATGCTGAATTACAGGCTATTCTCCAGTTAAATACCAGACAAAATCGACAAGAGAGCCTTAATTTGGTCATTTCCGCTATGCGAAAAGGCATTGAAATAACTGTATATCCAACTTGAAGGGCGACTACCACCAGGGAAAAACTGGTGGGTGACATGATAAGATAACATTTCATCACGTAATTGGAAATGAATATGAACTGAATATTACTATTAATTTGATCAAAAAGTGAGGCGATTAGTGCAAGTCAGGGACCTGATGAAACCCGATGGACGGGTATTTTTAAAAAGCGTCTTTGGCCAAATCAGTGACGAATGGCCATGTATTTCGTTCTCTCGTTCTTCCGTAGGGAATATGCTGAGGCAGGAGTTTGTCCCTGGCCGTGATATTCTGATCTATGTCGGAACACTTAATGGTAATCTGACCGAAGATCCCGAACATCGCGGCAGGCTGATTGCTGCTGTCGTGATCGAACCGAGTCAGGTGCTTGAAACGCGCCGAATCATATCGAAAAATTTCTGGCCGAACTTAGGCGAGCAGTGGCCCCATGCCATGGCGGTTCTCAAGGCGGCTGTGATGGAAGGACCGCCTTATCCGAAGGCTCATGACGTCATTCCAAATGCATATCGTCAGTTCGCGCTAATGGAAAACCGAGGGGGTATTGTCGAAGCTATCGGCGAAGAGCGTGCAGCGGTTATGGCGTTGCCAATTACTCCGTTGGACCTACATCTATCGCCTGAGGTACAAGCTTATATCAACGTCCGAGCCAGTGTTTCCGAAACACCCAAAAGTATCCGTGAAGAGGCAACGCGGATGGCCGACCTCATTATCAATCGCGTGCGTAATGGTGGCACCCAACGCATTGTCACCAATGCCAATCGCACGGCTCCAAACATATCCGATCTTTACCCAATGCTGACTCGAAAATGGCAGGTCGATCAACGCGGACTATGCGCTCTGTGCGGCGGTCTCCTGCTGCCGGGAACAAGGAATAAAATGCTTCAGCCCTCTGCTGACCGAATAGATAGTAGTAATGAAGCATATGATGAAGAGAATGTTCACATAACTCATCTGGCCTGTAATCTGGCCAAAAACAAATATGGAACTGACGATTTTGAAGAATGGCTCATAGTTCTGCGTGGTAATGACCCACGCAACGAATGAAAGAACTATAAAAATGAGCGCAATTGTCCATATAAGCTACGCATGTCCGCTATACGGAATGTAACCAAGAGCACTGCAAGTCTCGAATGAGGCGACTACGGCCTGTCTGCTGCCATTCGTTGAGCCGACAGACAGTCTAGGGGGGATGAACGAACCCGCTGCGCGGGATTGGTGCGGTGTGCAGGTCTGTCACCACGGCGTGAGCGATCTGTTTTATTTGGAACTGTCCTGATCGGGCCAAGCACTCTGGCTTCTTCC
>NZ_WOTH01000093.1 GCF_011516945.1 Acetobacter estunensis | reverse complement strand
ATATCATCTATAATATGCGCCGCTTCCTTTTCCTCGAGAGGATCAGGGTCGCCACGTAGCAAGCCAAAGCCAATGTCCAACGCTCTGCGAAAAACGCAGCGCTAAAATCAGACACAAGCACCATCAACCAACGCGCGAAAAACACGAAATCACGAGAACGCGGCGTCAAACAACGGTTCTTCGATCCTTCCAGCTCGTCCGGACGATAATCCACTATCCATTTCGCCAGGGTGGATTTGCCAATACCCAGATCGGTCGCAACCCGCGTGCGTGACAGTCCACTGCTCAACGCAATCCTCACGGCCTCGCGCTTGAAATCTTTCGTATGTTTCATGGTCTCGTCGGTCTCCTGATACGAGCTTAAAACGCTCAGATGACCGGCACAAAACCGTTACAAGTCCAGTATTCAACGCGCCATCATAAGGATTGGGTTGGCCAATATCGTCTATAACATGCGTCGCCTTACTTCATGGAGCGGATCAGCGTAGCCGTGCAGCGGACCATAACAGAGCAATTCTCACTCTCCTCCAAAAGCAGAGCGAAAATTGTCCGCAGAACCATCAATTATCGTTCGGTGCTCTCAAAATCAGGCAGAAATGACATTTAAAACGGCTCTTCGATCTCTCCTGCTGTAGAAGTCGGAAATCAGCTTTGCTTTTTTCCGCATTGCGTGGGGGGAGCTTCATGGGGAGGCTGGACTGCCGCATGGTCTTTGCCAGTCACGTAATTTTGCAGTTCACGCGATTCTTGTTCAGCATTTTCAGCGCGTAGTTTGACAATATCTCCAATGCTGACCAGCCCGACAAGTTTTCCGTTTTCTAAAACAGGGATATGTCGATTGCGGGAATACGTCATGCGGCAAGCAATATCATAAATGCTGTCATCAGGCGTTGCGGTTGGTATGTCCTTCGTCATGATATCTTTTGCGGTCAGGGTGGATATGTCCGCACCGCGTTGGGATAACGCATGAACGATCCCTTTTTCAGAGACCATGCCGATCAGGTGTTCATCAGGGCCCAGAACGGGTGCGCCACCAATATTATGCTGCGCCAGTGTGCTGGCGACACTCACGACTGGATCGTCCGCCCGCACAGTGATGACCGTGCTGCCTTTTTGCGCCAGAATATGGAAGACATGAGAGGACATGGGAAAATCCTTTCCATGTTTCGGGATAATCGAAAAGTGTTTTCATCAACGTATCGTCACCTCATCCTCTGTCTCAGACGGGATGGTGGATACAGGAAGAAGAGGGTGAAGAGCGCGAGCGGGAAAAAGCCCTCCAATCACCACGATTACTGTGAGAACGATGACAAGCGCCATCAGTTCCGGGCGAACATCTCGATTCAGGCTGGGAGATGGCAGTGATTGCGCTGACATCATGACACGGATGATGTTCAGGTAATAATACAATCCTATAATGCTGCCGATTATGAGCCCACCCAGAAGTAGGTTGCGTTGATGTTCAACGCCTGTTGCCGCGATCTCGACGCGGATTTCTCACATTTTGTCTGAAGAGTGTTATTCTCTGTTCTGAGAGCTGTGTCCTGTGCGTCTGATCTGGAATGACAACGGCATTTTGCCTCTGGAGGCAG
>NZ_WOTH01000092.1 GCF_011516945.1 Acetobacter estunensis | reverse complement strand
TGCCAAGGCAATGAGGTTCAATCAGCGCCCATTGGGCGTCTGTCAGCACAAAGCGTTCCATCCGAAGCTTGAATCATAACCCAAGCCTCATGTGAATCCCCACAAACCCTAATCGAACCCAATATTCCGCATGTCTCAGACCGATGCCGTTAGCACCCATATAATGCTATCATGTTTATGTGTTAACACATAAACACAGTGACGTGTTATCTTTCCCGCTGCACAATGGCAGCGACAGTGTTCTTGCTGATTCCCAGATCGCGGGCGATCCACCGATAACTCCGCTTTTCGGCCACCAACGCCAGAACCTTCGGAGCCAGACGGTCAGACTTCGGCCGCTCTCCTTTCTGTCGGCCGAGAATCTTCCCTCGCGCCCTGGCGGCGGCCAGACCGGACTTCACCCGCTTGCTGATCAGATCCCGCTCGAACTCTGCAATCCCGGCCAGAACCGTCGCCAGCATCCGTCCATGTGGTGTTGCCAGATCGAACGTCATCCCCGTTATGGCGATCAGGGAAACACGATAGCTCTCCAGCTCCTGAAGCGTGGAGATGAGATCAATAGTCGAACGCCCCCAGCGGGACAGCTCCGTCACCAGAATGGCGTCAATTTTACGGGCCTGGGCCAGTGCCATGACCTTTCGACGCTCGGCCCGATCCACTCGAACGCCAGAGCCGGTCTCCATGAAAACGTCCAGCACTTCATAGCCCGCACGTTCAGCAAACCGCTTCAGCTCGTCCTTCTGGCGCACGCAGGACTGATCGGCCGTGGAAACCCGGCAATAGATGACCGCGCGCTGTCCCATTTGAACCCTCCCGGAAAAACCACCATGCAGGCCTTGATACACCGTGGCTCCGGGTTGTCCCAATCTGACTATATTCTATTTAATACATAAATGCACTTTCTCCGAAGAAGGTAACCGTTTTTCGTCGGTAGCCAACACAAGAGTATTTCTCGCAATTACTGTTAAAGAGTCTTTTTATTTTTACGGCTTTTGTGGCTGTCTGCTCCAGTTGTAATCCGCGACACTGTGCCGACACTAACGTCAAAAGCCTCAGCAATATCTTTTAAAAACTCTCCATTTTGACGACGCCTAATAATATCTTGTCGTTGAAGCTCTGAGACTTTTGCCGGTCGTCCCATTTTTACGCCAAGTTGCACAGCTCTCGCACGACCTTCGGCCGTACGGGTTCGGATCAGATCCCGCTCAACATCCGCTAGCCCGCCTAAAACAGCAAGCATCAAACGACCAGTACTTGTTGTCGTATCGGCCCAAGGTTCCGCCAAGGAGTAAAACTGCGCTCCCTTCTGGATAATTTCTTTTACAATGGCAAAGAGGTCGAATGTACTACGTGCCAACCTGTCAATCCGAGTGACAACAACTGTATCTCCATAGGAAAGGTTTTTTATAAGACGACGTAACTGCACACGTTCAACATCGGCTCCGCTTGCTTTCTCACGAAAAACTTTATGACACTCACAACCATTGAGCGTTTGAATCTGCATATCAAGAGCCTGGCCAATCGTGCTGACACGAGCATAACCAATTCTACTCACCTGGAGGGTTCGAAAAACCCTTGGCTCTGAGCTGTTCTGTGTGATTCCATTTCTTCGGCGTTGATTGGGGATGGTGGAAGATGAAGCAGCCTGGTTTCTTTGATGTTG
>NZ_WOTH01000091.1 GCF_011516945.1 Acetobacter estunensis | reverse complement strand
CAAGGAGTGGCGCGCTGTCGCAACCAGATATGAAAAAACAGCAACGTCGTTCCTCGCGGTCATCCACATCGCTGCCGCAGCAGACTGGATCAAGCCCTAACAGGCCCTAGTTCTCATCCGGTTTCGGCGGGGCCCGCCTGCCGAGATTCGAACCTCGACTGAGTGGAATGCTTGCGTAATTCCACTCGCCACATTTTCAGTTAGAGCGTCGGATGATTCATGTCAGCTTTTGGGAAACTCTCCCAACCGCATGGATGACCGACATGAGGCGTAAGCGGACTATTTCCTAAGCCTGATGATTCCGAGTTCGTGCCACATCCACCCGAAATCGTAGGCAGCCATGGCACCGCCACTCCCTTGGGCGCGGACCGTAGTGTTTTCGATATCCTTCAACCAGATGGCCACCTTTTTACGTCCTGAAGCTGTCTGGACGGCCTGGCGCGGCGTCATATCCCCCAAGGCCGGGACTGGCTCATCAAGCACCTGCCGATAGTGCCGCTCCAGCATCTGCCCGATAATCCGGGCTTCCTCCTCGGGCGGGATCTGCAGTTCTGGCGAGACCTCCCGTCCCTGCATCCCCCGGTCTTCCATCGCCTGCGCCGGCGTCATGATCTGCGTGAGCGGAGCGCGCACGAAATCTCCCAGACCAGCCTGCAGCATGGCACGACCACGTTCGGCGCGCTCTTTCGAGTTCACCTGCAGCCGCAACTGCCGCCCCTTCAGATCCAGCGTGCCCAGCACGATCGCGCCGTCATCCATCTCCGTGCGCAGGAACCGCCCGTTTTCATCCCGTCCAGCCTTGCGCACGGGATCGCTCATCGGCTCTTTCAGCCAGTTCCAGAACGACCGGCTCTCTGCCCGCAGGGCTGCCATCCCGTCAAGCACATCCGCCACCATCTTCTGCGTCACGCCCTTTGCCAGCGGGAAACACACTTCGTGGAAGACCAGATCCTCCCCGTCCCCATTGAACAAAGCTGGCCCCTCCATCTGCTGGGCCATGTCCTCCAGTGTCCGGAACAGCCAGGTCAGCGTGAACATCGGCGCAAGCTCACGCAGCGTCTGCGTATCGACTTTCGGAAACTCCGCCTTACCCCGTCTTTTCCGCAGAGCCCTGTAAAGGTTCGCAGCCAGATCCTCACAGGCACCCCGCGAATAGGCGAGCAGCCCGCCTGCCAGAATGGTCTTTCCATCGGACGGCACGAGACGTGCTGCAATCCGGTCCCACTGCTCCAGTGTCCGGGTTGCCGTGCCTTCATGCACCAGAACCGGATCACCACCCCGCAGCAGGTCTCGCGCCATCAGGCTCTGGCCGGGTCTGATGTCCGAGACTTCATACAGGCTCATGACCGAAGCCTTGAGGGCACGCATATAGGCGCTGTTACGTGGCCCTTCCTTCCAGCCCCGATGCTTGAGGTAAACGTCCACGAAGTTCCGGCCATCATCCCAGTCCTGCCCGAGAAAATCCTCGAAGGCGCAGCCCCATAGCGTCATGGCAACGTCGGGGCCGATCATCTCCGCCAGATCCTCGAAGGAGATGTCGCCCACTTCCAGCGCCGGACCGATGTGATCGGCGAGCACTTCGCCAAAACACTCCTGCCAGTCCTCCTGACCGAGATAACGGATCAGTCCCGTGAGTTCGTCTGCGGCCATGGCTGCTCCTGCGTCTCCTGATACGGACAGCA
>NZ_WOTH01000090.1 GCF_011516945.1 Acetobacter estunensis | reverse complement strand
GAGAACTGGGTTCTTCCGCACTTTTCGTGATGGGTATCTTGTACTGAGGTTCCGGAACTGGGAAATCCAGAAAGTCGTTCACTTTCATGGATATTCCCCAGTGTCACGCCTTCGGTCTCTTGATCTTCCCCGTTCCCTCGTCGTTCGTCGTGTTGTTGCACTGGATAACAGAGTGGAGATCGAAGTCGGTCTGCGAAAACGGAGTGCAGTGTGTCCGGACTGTCAGTGCCCGACACAACGCATTCACAGTTTCTATCAGAGAAAACTCGCGGATCTTCCATGGCAGGGCCGTCCAGCCACGCTGATCGTTTCTGTGCCGCGCTTTTTCTGCCAGACGATGCTTTGTCCACGTCGGACGTTTGTCATGCCCCTTGAGGGGATAACCGTGCGTCATGGCAGACAGACCACACGTCTTACCGATCTTCATTATTATATCGCCCATACCCTGGGCGGTTCCGCTGGTGCACGAATGACCGTGCGCCTGTGTTGCCCCATCAGCGCCGATACTCTTGTCCGCCGTCTTCTCTCACGTGCGCAGAACACCACAAAAGGCACGGCCCGTACACGTGTGGTGGGGGTGGATGACTGGGCATGGCGGCGGGGACATCACTATGGAACGATTGTGGTCGATCTTGAGAAAAATGATGTCATTGACCTCCTGCCAGATCGGGACGCTGATACCCTTGCCCGATGGCTGCAGGTCCACCCCGGTATTGAAATCATTGCCAGAGACCGTGCCGGTACTTATGCAGACGGATGCCGCAGAGGCGCACCATCCGCTCTTCAGGTGACAGACCGCTGGCATCTGCTGAAGAACCTGTCAGACGCTTTTGTCAGCATTCTGGACCGTTTTACGACGACTGTCAGGACCCTGACACGACAGATGAACGTATCAACGGTCGTAAGCAAAATATCTGAAACAATCAGAGCGCATCCAGAAGAGGCGCAGGCGGTCGTCAGGTCAGCCTCTGGGGAACGGCGTGACATTCTTTTCAAGGAAGCTCTTGCCCTGAAAGCAGCGGGACACAGCATTCAGGCTATCGCCACAACGATCGGGGTAGAGAGAAAAACCGTGCGGCGCTGGTTTCAGCGGGGCCATGCACCACCATGGAAAAGAACGGTTCCGTCACGCAGCATACTCGTGCCTTACACAGCCCACCTGGAAAAGAGATGGTCCGAAGGATGTCGCAATAGTCGTCAGCTATGGCGGGAACTCCTGGAGCAGGGCTTTGCAGGACAATATGGCACCGTCTGGAAATGGGTGGCGACGCGACAGGGATATTCCGCGAAATCCGCTCCTTCCACGCATGTCGCTCCACCTCTGGGACGCAGACTTGCGCGGCTTCTCCTTGCAGATGACCCGCTATCTGCCGGACAGGAGGGACTTCTGGTTCCTGCCCTTCTGGAAGCCGAACCGCAACTGGCCGTCACGCTCTGCTGGCTCAGGAAAATGCAGACCCTGCTCTGTAAAAGAGGTGACACCTGCACGGAAGGCAATCTGAAGGCTCTGCTGAAAGAAGGAAAGACGACGCTACTGTCACGTCTGATTCCCGTGCTTGAACGGGATGCGGCTGCCATTGAAGCGTCTCTTGTCACACCTTGGACAACCAGCCCGGTTGAAGGACAGATCAGCCGACTGAAAATGATCAAGCGAACCATGTTCGGAAGAGCAGGCTTCGAACTCCTCAGGGCGCGTGTCCTTCAGCCCGCATAATCAAAAAACATCATCACGAAAAGTGCGGAAGAACC
>NZ_WOTH01000089.1 GCF_011516945.1 Acetobacter estunensis | reverse complement strand
TCTGCCTCCAGAGGCAAAATGCCGTTGTCATTCCAGATCAGACGCACAGGACACAGCTCTCAGAACAGAGAATAACACTCTTCAGACAAAATGTGAGAAATCCGCGTCGATTGATTGAAGTTCCAGGCCGGCGACAACTCCGTCGCTTCGAAAGCCGGCTCACGACCGCGAAGAACACCGCGCCCGTCGCAACCAAGATTTCTCTCTCAAATTAATGAACGCAGACGAACCAAGAAGTAACTACGATTTGGCTGCGCCCACAAAGTTATCCGTTACAATGGAAAAACCACAACTGAGATAGATAGCTACGCACATAGCGCCACCAGCGCCGGAATCAGGGATCGATAAATTACGCCGATTGTCTAATCGCCCGCGAGAACGACGTTATTCTGCAATTTCTTGATAATACTGGCGGACCCGAAAGGATTCGAACCTTCGACCTTCGCCTTCGGAGGGCGACGCTCTATCCAGCTGAGCTACGGGTCCACGCCATTGCCTATCTAACCCAGAGCCATTCCCCTGCCAAGGGCGCCTAGGTCGGTCGATGAAAAAAGTTAGCAAACCCGCCTTACCTCGCTTCCGCTCGACATTGTTTCGTTATCGTTTCATTCTCTTCCTCCAGAATGATCGCCATCGAACCAAATAGGCCGCACCGTCTATGACCAACTCCCCCTCCCTGTCTTCCGAAGGCTACAAAAAGAATCTTGGCCGTCGCCAGATCCAGATGATCGCCGTCGGAGGTGCCATCGGAACGGGTCTTTTCCTTGGAGCCGGAAGCCGACTGGAGAGCGGCGGCCCTTCGCTCGCCCTCGTTTACGCCGTCTGTGGCTTTTTCGGCTTTCTCATCCTCCGAGCGCTGGGTGAACTGGTTATGCACCGCCCCAGCAGCGGCAGCTTTGTGTCTTACGCTCAAGAGTTTCTCGGAGAAAAAGCTGCCTATGTCGCGGGCTGGACCTCATTCCTCAACTGGGTGATGACTGGCATAGCCGACATTACGGCCGTCGCCCTCTACATGCAGTTCTGGAGCAGTTTCTCATCTGTTCCGCAGTGGGTTTTCGCCCTGCTTGCCCTGTGTCTCGTCACCGGCATGAACCTGCTGGGCGTGAAATATTTCGGCGAAATGGAGTTTTGGTTCTCCCTCATCAAAGTCGTGGCGCTCGTTCTGTTTCTTGTCGTCGGCACCATTATTCTGGCTTCAGGGATGCCTGTGGGCGGTCACGACACCGGCTTTCATCTCATTACCGAAAACGGTGGCTTTTTCCCGCATGGACTATTTGCAGCGCTTGCGCTGACACAGGGCGTGGTCTTCGCCTATTCAGGCATCGAGCTCATAGGAACCGCCGCAGGCGAATGCGCAGATGCCCGGACCGTCATCCCGCGCGCCATCAACAGCGTGATCTGGCGTATTGCCATCTTCTATGTCGGCTCTGTCGTCCTTCTGGTTTGTCTTCTGCCATGGAAAGCCTATCACGCGGGCACCAGCCCCTTTGTCACGTTCTTCAACGCCCTTGGCGTGCCTTACGCCGACAGCGTGATGAATCTGGTGGTGCTGACCGCCGCTCTCTCCAGCCTCAATTCCGGTCTTTATTCCACCAGTCGCGTCATGCGCGCCATGGCACTTGGCGGAGCCGCCCCCTCCTTTCTGGCCGCCATGAATCGGCAGTCCGTGCCCTATGGCGGGATATTGCTGACCGTCTCGCTCTATCTTGTCGGCGTAGCCCTCAACTACGTTGTGCCTCAGGAAGTGTTCGACGCGGATTTCTCACATTTTGTCTGAAGAGTGTTATTCTCTGTTCTGAGAGCTGTGTCCTGTGCGTCTGATCTGGAATGACAACGGCATTTTGCCTCTGGAGGCAGA
>NZ_WOTH01000088.1 GCF_011516945.1 Acetobacter estunensis | reverse complement strand
CCCACACGCGGCCGTTTTCCTGAGCTGGACCGGGTTGGCCTGCCTGTTGATCTGAGGAACCTGTCGATTGACCAGCTCAGGCAGGTGGCGGACGAGTTGCGGTCGGAGACGGTGGACACGGTCTCGACGACGGGCGGGCATCTGGGCGCCTCGCTGGGCGTGGTGGAACTGACGGTCGCCATCCACGCGGTGTTCGACACCCCCGACGACAAGCTGATCTGGGACGTGGGCCATCAGGCCTACCCGCACAAGATTCTCACCGGTCGCCGCGACCGCATCCGCACGCTGCGCCAGCCCGGTGGCCTCTCAGGCTTCACCCGCCGCTCGGAGAGCGCCTACGATCCGTTCGGCGCGGCGCATTCCTCCACCTCCATCTCCGCCGGCCTCGGCATGGCGGTGGCGCACCATCTGCGCGCCGAGGAAGACCCATCCTACCGCGAGCGCAATGTGATCGCGGTGATCGGGGACGGTTCCATCTCCGCCGGCATGGCCTATGAGGCGATGAACAACGCCGCCGTGGCCGGGCCGGGCGCGGAGCGGCTGATCGTCATCCTTAACGACAACGAGATGTCGATCGCGCCGCCCGTCGGCTCGATGTCGAACTATCTCTCGCGCCTGATGTCCTCGCGTCAGTTCATGGGACTGCGGGATCTGGCGGGTAAGGTCGTCAAGAAGCTGCCCGACCGTCTGGAGCGCACAGCCAAGCGCGCCGAGGAATACGCCCGCGGCATGATCACCGGCGGCACGTTGTTCGAGGAACTGGGCTTTTATTATGTCGGCCCCGTCAACGGGCACGACATGAGCCAGTTGGTGCCGATCCTGCGCAATCTGCGCGACACGGATCAGGGGCCGATCCTGCTGCACGTCATCACCGAGAAGGGCCATGGCTACAAGCCGGCCGAGAAGGCGGGCGACAAGTATCACGCGGTGGCCAAGTTCAACGTCGTCACCGGCGAACAGAAAAAGGCCCCTCCCGGTCCGCCATCATGGACCAACGTATTCGCCCGCGAACTGATCGACCGCGCCTCCACCGATGACCGCATCACGGCCATTACCGCCGCGATGCCCTCGGGCACGGGGCTGGACAAGTTCGCCAAACAGTTTCCCGAGCGGTTCTTCGATGTCGGCATCGCCGAGCAGCATGCCGTCACCTTCGCCGCCGGCATGGCGACGGAAGGGCTGCGGCCGTTCTGCGCGATCTACTCCACCTTCCTGCAGCGCGCCTACGATCAGGTGATGCACGATGTAGTGCTGCAGAACCTGCCCGTGCGCTTTGCCATCGACCGTGCCGGTCTGGTGGGCGCGGACGGCGCGACCCATGCCGGGTCGTTCGACATCGCCTATCTCGGCTGCCTGCCGGGCATGACCATCATGGCGCCCAGCGATGAGGTCGAGCTTCTCAACATGACGGCCACGGCCTGTGAGTTCGATGAAGGCCCGATCGCGCTGCGCTACCCGCGCGGCAACACCTACGGGCTGGAACTGCCCGCCAAGGGCGAGATCATCCAGATCGGCAAAGGGCGTATCGTGCGCGAGATGGGCCAGCAGTCGGGCCGCGAGAAGGGCGGCATCGCCATCCTCTCGCTCGGCCCACGCCTGCATGAAGTGCTCAAGGCCGCCGATCAACTGGCCGCGCACGGCCTGCCGCCCACGGTGGCGGACGCGCGCTTCGCCAAGCCGCTGGACACGGAACTGCTTGAGCAGCTTGCGCGCAACCACGCGGTGCTGATCACCATTGAGGAAGGCGCGATGGGTGGATTCGGCTCCATGGTGGCGCAGCATCTCTCGCGCACGGGTCTGCTCGACAACGTCCGGCTGCGCACCATGACGCTGCCCGATCGTTTCATCGACCACAACACACAGACCGCCCAATACGACGAGGCCGGGCTCAACGCGCCCAGCATCGTAAACACCGCTCTCAACGCTATCGGTATG
>NZ_WOTH01000087.1 GCF_011516945.1 Acetobacter estunensis | reverse complement strand
GACTTGAACTCTGCCGCATACCGTTTCCGCGTAACCTTGCCCATAAAACCCGTCCTCGTTCAGGCCAGATGATAGCTTACCGCTCTGTCCAAAAAATGGGGGCCACTTCTGAAAAGCGCAATCTCGTTCCGACCAACCCCTTCACCTCGGTTACCATGGAGGGTCGCGATACCTCGCGGGATCGCGTGCTGACAGATGACGAGCTTCGCGAGCTTTGGACCGCAGCCAGTCGGCTTGCTTATCCGTTCGGCCCCTTCATCCAGTTGCTTACCCTAACGCTGCAACGGCGGGATGAGGTGGCCGGTATGAAATGGGCGGAGTTGGATCCGGAGATGGCTCACTGGACTATTCCAGCTGAGAGAGCAAAAAACGGACGCGCGCATATCGTCCACCTTTCCGAGCCGGCCCGACAGATCCTCACCAAGCTGCCCAGGCAGATGGATCCGGAGAGCAACGGCCCCTCGCCTTTCGTCTTCACCAGCAATGGCCGCACGCCCATCTCGGGGTTTTCCAAGACCAAAACCAAGCTGGAAGAGCTGATGACGAAAGCCGCTCGTTCACTCAGAAAAAATGCTTCGTCCTTGGCCACCACAGACTGGCGGCTCCATGATCTTCGGCGCACCGGCGTAACAGTCATGGCACGGCTCGGGATCGGGCATCATGTCGCCGATCGGGTGCTAAACCATGTGCAGGGAGCCATCAAAGGCGTCGCTGCCGTTTATCAGCGTCACGAGTTTCTGACGGAACGGGCGGCAGCGCTGGATACATGGGCTCGACACGTGCTGAATGTGGCGGAAAAACGTGGGAATGAGCCTTCGGATGGCAAAGTCGTGCCGCTGCGGCGCTGATTCGCTTGATTACAAAAACTTAATCTAAAGCGGCAATGCGGCATCATGCGGCTTGATTCGTCGCCATGCGTTTCAGTGCATCTCTAACCAGAAACGCCCCGTTTCGCCCTCTCTTGTCAACATTCCGCATCCATCGAATATCGCTTCCACCACCACACAAGGGAGCGATTTCGGTGAAGAACCCAAGCCTGCTTTCGGTCGATGAAACGGCACGTCTTGCACGGGTTCATCCCCGCACAATGCGTCGTTACCTGGCGGACAATATCGGACCGGACGTGACGCGCATTGGGGGCCGCGTGTTCATCCGCGAAGATCACTTCCGTGCTTGGCTTCGCCGTGCCGTCGTTCCGCAGACCGGAACCATCCACGCATGAACAGTCCATTTTCCTACCTGCGGAAGCGTAAGGCGACTGCGGCCCGAAAGCGACAAGCCGCGGCCGACAATAAAGGCTTCAGCAGTCGCTTCCTGCACCTGAACGAAAGACAGCCGTCCGCCGGTGCGCGGCTTGTCGCTGCCCATGAAGCCGCAAGACCGATCCGGGATCAGGCGCGAGAAGCGCCGGCTGTATCTACGGTCGTGACGAAAAATGATCATTCGCCAGGCCACCGGCTTGTCGCTGCTCATGTGCGCCAAGCTGAGGCAAAAAAATGCTCTGGACGCTCCCAGTTAGCCGCTGCCTCACCTGGCGAACGAATGCTCGCCTTGGCCAATCGCCGCCACGGATCCTGAAATTTAGCACTTCGCCACTCCCACCGATGGGGTTTGTCCCTGCGCGGCAAAAACCCTCCTCATGGAGCCTCAATATGATCAAGATTTCCGGTCTTCCATCCCTGCTACGCGGGAAGCAAGATGAGTCGCAAACCGCTGAGCCGCGTCAGTTTGGCGAGGAGTTGCCCTCTATCGTCCCCACGAAGTCCGAGTTGCAGGCTGGGACGGCTTCCGATCCGCTTACGGAAAAGCGGATCGCACTGAAGCACCTTCAGGACGCGCGTGCAGGGCTACTGGCGGACTATCATGCCAAGCAGGAAATTGCGGACAAGTCTGAGCGTATTGCCGCCGATCTCAAGGAACGTCGGGGAACCCTCTCCGGCGTGAACGATGAGATCGATGCGTTCTACCAGCAGGAGATTGAAGCCAGCCTTACCACTGACGGGCATACGGCACTCTCTGAACTCCCGGAACATCTGGCAACTCGCAAGCGTGAATTGGATGGGCTGGAGCGCCAGATTATTGTGACAGAAAGCTGTGCTGAGCGACGGCGCGAAGAGGCTCGTACTGTGCGTCATGAGTTGGAAGAATTGGCGCAAAGCCGAGAGGATGCGCTTCAACGAGTGATGTCCTATGTGGCGGAAATTGAAGCTTCCCGCATCCGGGCGATATTGGCACAGTACGTCGAAACCATGGTGTCTTTGTCTGCCCTGACACGCCAGCAGTTCCATCAATGTAATTACGCTGCTTCCTCGTAAGCTCCCGGCGACTGACGCCTTGCTGAATACTTCTGGTCTGGTTCAGCTATGAAGCATGAACGATTTAAGAGATAGGGACGCGGTACTACCTGCGAGTGTCGCAGGT
>NZ_WOTH01000086.1 GCF_011516945.1 Acetobacter estunensis | reverse complement strand
TTCAACATCAAAGAAACCAGACTGCTTCATATCGCCATTCCCTCAATCAACGCAGAAGAAATAGAATCATACAGAAGACCTCAAAACCAGGGGGTTTTTAGAACCCTCCAGTTAAATGCAACCAGAGAAACATCGCCAAGATCCGTCAAATATGACTTTATATTCTTCCCGTACAAATCAAGATATTCATCTGCATCAAAAAAAGCGATCCAATCAAATTCCTGTCCATAACAGGTCAAGGCATCATTATAAGCACGGATTTGTCTTATATCGTGCCGATCCCGGTTTACATGATTCCGCTTGTAGCGAATATCAAAACCCTTTTTAAGGGAAAGTATAACTTCTTCTGTTTTATCATCAGAAAAATCATTATAGATAATAAAACTGTCAAAACCCAAAGAACTATGCCACGCTATCCAATAGGGCAACTCAACAGCTTCATTCTTGACCACCAAACATATTGCCGTTTTCATCGACCTTCTTCCCAACTAGTCGCCCTGATACGTGACAAACATTTTGTTCCGATACTCAGGCGTGAGGTGTACACAGATTTTGATACTCCATACTATATTTAAGAACAGAGTGTGAAACCAATGCGTGGAACGATCTGGAATGGCCGTATTCAGCGGCAGACGTCCATTTTCAGGCTTTCCCCAACCGGCTATGCCGCCGCCCATAGCCGAAATACACACCCAGGCCGATCACCAGCCATACCAGAAGCCGGACCCATGTCAGGCCGTCCAGCGACACCATCATCCCAAGACATGACACCACGCCCAGAATGGGAAAAACCGGGCCGCCCGGCACCCTGAACCGCCGCTCGGCCTCCGGGGCCTGTTTGCGGAGCACCAGAACGCCCACACAAACGATGATGAAGGCCAGCAATGTGCCGATAGAAGTCATATGCCCCAATTCGGCAATAGGCAGAAACGCCGCAAGGAGGCTGGTCAGCACCATGAAGAACAGGTTCGACAGCCACGGCGTGCCAAAACGCGGATGCGTGCGACTGAACAGCGACGGCAGCAGACCGTCACGCGCCATTGCAAAGAAAACCCGGCTCTGGCCCAGCAGCAGAACCAGCAAGACGGAAGTGAAACCGCACAGAATGCCGAGTTTTATGGCAACCTGAAGCCACGCGATGTGTGTACGGTCGACGGCCGTGGCTACAGGCGCCGGATCGAAGGCCATTGCGCGATAATTCACGATCCCCGTCAGCACCAGCGAGAAACTGACGTAAACCAGCGTGCAGATCGCAAGACTGCCAAGGATGCCGATCGGCATGTCCCGCTTTGGATTGCGGGTTTCCTGTGCGGCCGTGGAAAGCGCATCGAACCCGACATAGGCAAAGAAAACGGTCCCGGCAGCGCGCATGATTCCAGAAAGGCCAAACTGACCGAACGTCCCGGTGTTGGGAGGAATAAACGGGTGATAGTTCGCCGTCTCGATATAGGAGATGCCAAAGGCAATGAACGCCGCAATCACCAACAGTTTGATCGTAACGATGACGGCGTTCACCTTTGCTGATTCCGAGGTGCCGCGGATCAACAGGGCCGACACGGCCATGAGAATGAAGGCCGCTGGCAAATTGGCCACGCCTGTCGTGAGCGTTCCATCGGGCAGATGCACCGTCTCGAAAGGCGAGGCCACAAGCCGCGCGGGCAGATGGATCCCCCATCCGGCCAGAAGCGAATTGATATACCCCGACCAGCTTACCGACACCGTCGCCGCACCAACGGCATATTCCAGCACCAGATCCCAACCGATGATCCACGCCACGAGTTCACCCATCGTGACATAGGCATAAGAATACGCGCTGCCTGCGATGGGGATCATGCCCGCCAGTTCACTGTAGCACAGCCCCGCAAACCCGCAGGCGATGGCGGCCACCAGATAGGCCAGTGTCACGGCCGGCCCGGCATTGTTGCCCGCCGCCACGCCCGTCAGCGAAAACAGACCGGCGCCAATGGTGCAGCCAACCCCAAGGGCAACCAGACTGAGCGGTCCGAGCACCCGTTTCAGTCCCGCATCTCCCACATCGGCGGCAATCGATTTGCGACGGAAAAGAGAGGAGAGCGGGGATAGCGAATGTTGCGACATACGGCAGGGGTCTTTTTTCTGACAGAAACGGGCGACGGAACGTGACGCCCTTCCACGAATGGTAGTTTTCCTGTCCCGAAAAGGCTACAAGCGCGCCAAGGGCAAGGGTGAGCGCGGCCAGAAAGCTGCAACGCGACCCTATCTGCCAATGTGATGTGCTGCTCGGAAACAGGGAGTTCCAGTGTGAGCGAGACGGATCTGCATCGTTTTTTCCAAGCCTCCCTGCGTGAGGTCGACCCTGCTGTTGCGTCGGCGATTGGTGCCGAGCTTGAGCGCCAGCGCGACGGGATCGAACTGATCGCCTCCGAGAACATGGTCTCCGAGGCCGTGCTTCAGGCCCAGGGC
>NZ_WOTH01000085.1 GCF_011516945.1 Acetobacter estunensis | reverse complement strand
GAACGAACCCGCTGCGCGGGATTGGTGCGGTGTGCAGGTCTGTCACCACGGCGTGAGCGATCTGTTTTATTTGGAACTGTCCTGATCGGGCCAAGCACTCTGGCTTCTTCCCACCAGAAGGAGCCGGATGATGACAGAGTCCCTGTGCATTGCTGCAATCAGTCCCCTTCGCCAGCGCCTGCTTGATGACATGGCGGTGCGGCGGTTCTCCCGGGAGACGCAGCGCAATTACCTTCGCGATGTCGGCCGTTTCGCCACGTTTCTGGGCCGCTCACCCCATACGGCAACAGCCGAGGATGTGCGCCAGTTCCAGATTGCGCAGAACGAGGCTGGCATGCCGACACCGACCATGAATGCCATCGTGTCGGCGCTGCGGTTTTTCTTCACCCAGACGCTCGACCGCCCCGACCTTGCACGCAAGCTGGTACGGGTAGCGCAGCCCCGCAACCTGCCCGTCGTGCTGAGCCGCGATGAAGTTGCCCGGTTGCTCAACGCGACCGTATGCCTCAAGCATCAGGCCGCCCTGTCGGTCGCCTATGGGGCAGGCCTGCGGGTGGCCGAGGTTGCAGCTCTCAAGATCAGCGATATCGACAGCGAGCGCATGCTGCTCAGGGTCGAACGGGGCAAAGGGGGACGATATCGCAACGCCATGCTTCCGGCAGACCTTCTGCCCCTGCTGCGGGAGTGGTGGAAGGCCGGACGCCAGCAGGGCGTGATGCATTCCGGTGGCTGGCTGTTTCCCGGGCAGGACACCATGAGGCCCATCAGCACACGGCAGCTCCATCGCGTGGTTGTCGATGCCGCGCGGGCTGCTTCGATCACCAGACGTGTGGGGCCTCATACCCTGCGGCACAGCTTTGCCACGCACCTGCTTGAGGATGGTGTCGATGTCCGCGTGATCCAGGTCCTGCTGGGTCATTCCCGTCTGGAGACCACGGCCCTTTATACAAAAGTTGCGACACGGACCGTGCGGGCCGTCATCAGTCCGCTCGACAGGCTGGGTATGCTGACGACGGCGCAGGCAAGGCCCGACGGCTGATCCCCGGGCGGGGGCGGTCATGTCCGCCTCCCTCGCACTGGGGGACATCTTCCGGGCTGCCGGCCCTGCCTGGCGGGCAGCCCATGCCGGCCGTCTCCCCCTGCAGCAGCTCAAGGTCATGGCGGCGATCGAACATTGTCGCACCGCGGCCCTTGGTGGTCATGTCGCGGCCTGCGGGGACTGCGGACACTGGCGGATCGCCTATAACAGCTGCCGCAACCGTCATTGTCCGCGCTGTCAGGGGAACGCCGCGCGGACATGGCTGGCCGAGCGGGAGGCCGATCTGCTGCCGGTCGGGTATTTCCATGTCGTCTTCACCCTGCCTGCACGGATCGCCGACATCGCACTTCAAAACAAGGCCGTTCTCTACGCCCTGCTGTTCCAGGCCGCCTCGGAGACGATGATGACGATCGCCGCCGATCCCCGGCATCTGGGTGCCCGCATCGGCATCACCGCCGTGCTGCACAGCTGGGGGTCGGCGCTGACCCATCATCCCCACGTGCACATGATCGTGCCGGGTGGCGGTCTCTCGCCCGATGGCCGGCGCTGGATCTCGTCACGCCCTGCCTTCCTGCTGCCCGTTCGCGTGCTGGGCAAACTGTTCCGCCGCCTGTTCCTGACCCGGCTGCGCGCACTTTTCGATGCCGACCGGCTGGCCTTTCGGGGGCAGCTTGCCCCTCTGGCAGACCGCCGTGCCTTTATGCGGTATCTGGCTCCTGTGCGCAGCACGCGCTGGGTCGTCTACGCCAAACCGCCTTTTGCCGGTCCTAAAGCAGTGCTGGCCTACCTGTCGCGCTATACCCACCGTGTCGCCATCTCGAACCGCCGCCTCCTGGCGTTCAACGAAAACGGCGTGACGTTCCGCTACAAGGACTACCGGCGGGACACGGCCCACCAGCAGCAGGTCATGACACTCGCCACGGATGAGTTCATCCGCCGCTTCATGCTGCATGTCCTGCCACGGGGATTTCATCGCATCCGCCATTATGGCCTACTGGCCAGTTCCAGCCGCAAGGCCAGCCTCGCCCGGGTGCGGGAACTGCTGAATGTCATATCCACACCAGCGCCAGAAGTCCCGGAAGCCGAACCGGTCACGCCACCGCCGTGCCCATGCTGTGGTGGTCCGATGGTCGTCATCCAGATCCTTCCCCGATGGTGCCAGCCCCGAGGGCCGCCACAGGCGAGTGATCCAACCAAGGGATCACCATGACAGCCCGCAGATACGACAGCATGACCGATCCCGATGTCGGAGTGGCTCCGCGCCGGCAAACCGAGGCTCCTGTACGCATCACTGAAAAAATCGGGAAAATCGCTGCCTGCACCGCCAGTTCTGACATCGCGTCATGCAGATCCGGTCACAAAAACCCGTTCCAGTTCCACAAACGCACCTGTATGCTCTGGCTCAGGCTCTCCCACGGGGTGGCGCCAGTTGCAAATTCTCCATAACTGAGTCCCGGTGTCGCGGGTTCGGTCTTCCCAGACTTTCGTACGCCTCGCGGCGCCCGAAACCCTTCAGGA
>NZ_WOTH01000084.1 GCF_011516945.1 Acetobacter estunensis | reverse complement strand
ACTCTGTCTGCATCGGGTTCGTTTATTGCTTATGAAAAATTCTTTTGTGCAAAACAGACTTTTTCATAATCTAATCCGATGTACAACCCTTCTGTGAGATTTCCGCGTCGAAATCCGGTGCCGCGAGGGCAGGCGGTTGTAGGGCGCGGCCCACTCTCGGAGCATGTCGGGTTCAGGTATGGTTTGGTACGTCGTTCCAAATTACTGCCATATTTGCCATCTGACGAAGAATGGGCTCGCTTGCAAGAAATAGTCGCACAGGAAACAGTCAGAAATCGCCTCATGTTCGCCTTGGCCTACTATGGCGCACTGCGCCGAGAAGAGTTAGTAGGTTTCAGGGTGTCGGATATTGACCCTGCGAGACGTCTCCTCACTATTCGAGCTGAGACGAGTAAAAGTGCACACGCTCGAGTGGTTTGTTACTCAGCAGTGATTTGTCCTGTGTTGGCAGTGTATTTACATCGTCGACGCGGTGCGACAACCCATTCAGGTGCCTTGTTTCTGTCTGAGTCAGATCGAAACTTTCGACAGCCCATAACGAAGTGGTCATGGAGCAAAACTGTCAGACGTCTTGCCCTTCAAGCCGGCATACCGGCGTTCAGTACTCATACCTTGAGACATCTGAGACTGACGCACTTGGCCCGGTCAGGCTGGCGTCTGCACGATATCGCAACGTATGCCGGACACCGCAATGTTCAAAGTACGACACTTTATATCCATCTATCTGGTGAAGATCTTCTCCGTAAAATCGCACACTCGGTCGAACAGATGGATATGAATCTTGGTAACAGGGTCTTCGGAGGATAGAACAGTGGCCGAATATCAGGTTTCTCACATCCAGCCCGAATACAAATTCCACATTAATCTCGATGAATACGACAGACGGGCGACATTGTCTGCAGACGAATTAAAAGTTGTCAGACGTTGGAAAGAAGAAAATCTTGTTATTACGAAACGGCAGGCTCCGCGTCTTCATAAGCCTCTGACGGACATCCTGTATCGCAGCAATCTCGACCGCGCTAACAGCCATCGTGCTTTGAAGTATTTGCTTCTGACGGTCGCACACCAGGAAAAACCCTACTGGGGGTGGAGTGAAGACCTGTGGGTTGAGATTATCAATAATAGTCCTGTTCTGAAAAAAACCGGAATGGTACCGCAGTTGATTGCAGTCGCTTATCTTCTGTGTGGTTTTCGAAGCGTGTACAAAATTCAACGCAATGTGGCGACGGCTGTCGTTGCCCGATTGGTTTTTGGAGCGGAGATTGTTGATACAGAATGTGAGCGTCTGTTCTCGGCCCTAACCCGTGTCGGCTTCGTCTGTCAGACCGTTCGGCCCCTCGTACCATCAGTATTTGCTGCAGTTGCATTACAAGGTGAGAATCCAAAACTTGAAAGTTTTGATAGGAAGATACTGGAACATACACGAGAGTGTTACACAGGAAATCATATCGCCAAGCGGATTGGAATATTGTCAACCGGTTTGGCCGCAATGGGGCTTACATCGAAGGTTATTCATTTCCGGGCATACCAACCTCGTCATGGAACTGAAACTGATAATATCAATCCTGAGTGGATGACATGGTGCCGGCGTTGGTTGGAAACAACAACCTTGCGAGAAGGGTCGAGGCGAGCAGTTTACAACACTCTGACCCGTATCGGAATCTGGTTGGGTCGCGAGCATCCTGAGGTCACAGGACCAGAGCAATGGACGGTATCGGTATGTGCCGACTATCTCGCCGCCGTCGACAGGTTACGTATTGGCGATTGGGGCGGTTCCACCTTTGATTATCGTCTGATCCCAACAGTTGGCCAGCCTCTACAGGCTCCAACGAAAGTTGCTTATTATCAGGTTATGCGTCGGTTTTTATCTGATATTCAGAGTTGGGAATGGGCGCAGCTCCGGTGTAATCCGCGATATCATCTCTCGACACCGAAGAATATTGCGAAATATCTTGGCGTAAATCCTAGGACCATAGATGATGCTTCTTGGCTGAAACTGACCTGGGCCAGCTTCAACATTGAACCAGACGATCTTTCTCCTGACTGTTTCTATCCATTCGCCCTGTTGCAGGCAATCGCCGTGGTGTGGACACATGCAGGCCTTCGGAGCAATGAGATCGCCCGACTTCGGGTCGACTGCACGCGCGAACAATCAGAGGATGTGGTTGATCAGTCTGGCAACGTCGTTCCGGCAGGGCAGGTCTGCTGGCTTGATGTTCCGGAAGGTAAAACTTCGGTCGCGTACACTAAACCGGTCGGCCATGCTGTTCATAAGTACATTACGGCCTGGATGAAAAAACGAGCGTCACCCCGCAAACATCTTGATCGGCGAACCGGTGAACATGTACATTTTCTCTTTCAACTTCGGAACAAGCCAATCGCGAAGGAAGTTTTAAATCAGACTGTTATCCCGCTTTTGTGCAAAAAGGCTGGTATTCCGATTGAGGACAGTAAAGGCCGTATTACAAGTCACCAGAGGTGGTCCCCATTTTTCGGACAGGGCGATAAGCTATCATCTGGCCTGAACGAGGACGGGTTTTATGGGCAAGGTTACGCGGAAACGGTATGCGGCAGAGTTCA
>NZ_WOTH01000083.1 GCF_011516945.1 Acetobacter estunensis | reverse complement strand
GTAAGCTCCCGGCGACTGACGCCTTGCTGAATACTTCTGGTCTGGTTCAGCTATGAAGCATGAACGATTTAAGAGATAGGGACGCGGTACTACCTGCGAGTGTCGCAGGTAGTACCGCAGAGAGGCTCCAAAGGAGCGGTAGAGAGACAGGCGAGCGGGACAGGCTGGCGGGCGCCTCGCGGATCGAGATCGTTTCGGATCGCCGCCGCTGGCACGCCCCTGAATTTCGCGCGCGAGTGGTCATCGCGTCCTACGAGAGCCGACGCCCCATAAGGGAGGTGGCTGCACAGTATGGGATCCATCCAAGTCTGGTGTTTCGCTGGCGGCGAGAGGCTCGGGCCAAAGGCGGGACATCGTTCATACCTGTCATGGTGGCCCCGGCCCCCGAGCCGCAGCCATTGGAGCGTCGGAGAGAACAGGGAACGCTGTCCGACCGAGCCGTCAGCCTGGTCTTTCCGGACGGTGTGCGGCTGGAGTTCGACACAGGGCTGTCCGCTGATCGTCTGCGTGAGATTGTGGGCGCACTACGATCATGATCCCGCTTCCCTCCACGCTGAGGATATGGCTGGCGGCCGGTGTAACCGATATGCGCCTGGGGATGCCCGGGCTGGCGTTGAAAGTCCAGGAAGCACTGGGTCGTGACCCTTTCGCGGGTGACGTCTATGCCTTCAGGGGCCGACGCGGCGACCTGGTGAAACTGATCTGGCACGATGGGATCGGCCTTTCCTTATATGCGAAGCGGATCGAGCGCGGGCATTTCCTGTGGCCTTCGGCAAAGGACGGAGCGATCCATCTCTCCCCGTCACAATTGACTTGTCTGCTGGAGGGTGTGGATTGGCGCAATCCGCAGAAAACATGGAGACCTGAACTGGCGGGATAATAAAAACCGCGCCAGGTCAGCATATACTGGTACCCTTTTGAGCGCCCATGTGATCAACTGCCTTCATGACGGGAGACACGGACGACATCATCGCCTTGCGCGCAGCACTTGCCGCTGCCGAGGCGCGTGCCCAGGTCGCCGAACTCCGGGCGTCTACTGCCGAAATCCGGGCCACTGATGCAGAAGCGCGCGCGGCCAGCGCCGAAGCGCAGATTGCCCATCTCAAACATCTTATCGCGCGGATGCGCCAGGACCGTTTCGGCGCCTCGTCGGAGCGGGGGCGCCGCCTGCTGGCCCAATTCGAACTCGAACTGGAAGAACTGGAGACGACGCTCGCCGAGGACGCGCCCGAAAATGCGGCGGATCCCGCTGTCCGCACGACAGCACCCCGGAGCAACCGGGGACGCCAGCCCCTGCGTGCCGATCTGCCGCGCGAGCGGGTCGTCATCCCCGCACCGACACAGTGTCCGTGCTGTGGCAGCGATCGTCTGAGCAAACTGGGGGAGAGCGTCACCGAGACGCTGGAGGTGATCCCGCGCCAGTTCAAGGTCATACAGACGGTGCGGGAGAAGTTCACCTGCCGGGACTGCGAGAGCATCACCCAGCCACCCGCCCCCTTCCATCCGATCGCGCGCGGACGCGCCGGCCCATGGCTGCTGTCGACCATCCTGTGCGACAAGTTCCTGCAGCATCTGCCTCTGAACCGCCAGAGCGATGCCTTTGCCCGCGAAGGGATCGATCTCGACACATCAACGCTGGCTGACTGGGTGGGAGCCTGCACCGCGACGCTGGCCCCCCTGACTACGCTGATCCGGGCGCATGTGCTGGCGGCACAACGCCTGCACGCGGACGACACCACCGTGCCGGTTCTGGCGAAAGGCCGGACAGTCACCGGACGATTGTGGAATTATGTGCGGGACGATCACCCCTTTGGAGGCACAGCGCCCCCAGCCGTCTGGTTCCGTTATTCCCGGGACCGCAAGGGCGAACATCCCACGGATCATCTCACCGGCTGGACCGGCATTGTGCAGTCAGACGCCTATGCGGGTTACAATACTCTGGCGAAACCGGGACGCCAACCCGCGCCGGTTGTCTCCGTCGGATGCTGGGCGCATGGACGCAGGGGACTGTTCAAAATCGCCGAGAGAGACAAGGCGCCCCTCGCCATAGAGGCAATAGGCAGGATCGACGCCATATTCCAAGCCGAGCGCACCATCAACGGTACGCCCCCAGAACATCGGCTGGCAGTCCGTCAAACAGACATAGCCCCTCTGGTCGACGATCTGTTCGACTGGATGCGGGAGTGTTGCCGGCGCATGTCGACAAAAAATCCCATTGCCCAGGCCATGAACTATTTTCTACGGCGTGCCGATACATTCACACGATTCCTCACAGATGGCCGTATCTGTCTGACGAACAATGCAGCAGAACGCGCCCTACGCGGCATCGCCCTGGGCAGGAAAGCCTGGTTGTTCGCCGGGTCCGATCGTGGCGGAGAGCGCGCCGCCGCCATGTATTCCCTGATCGTCACCGCGCGCCTGAACGATGTCGATCCCCAGGCATGGCTCGCCGATGTCCTGGCACGGATCAATGACATTCCCAATCCACGCCTCCATGAACTCCTGCCCTGGCACTGGAAAGCCCACCAGCAGGTCCACAATACCATCGCCGCCTGAATACGCCCGCGTCTCTCGCCGGATGGTTAC
>NZ_WOTH01000082.1 GCF_011516945.1 Acetobacter estunensis | reverse complement strand
ACCTGCGACACTCGCAGGTAGTACCGCGTCCCTATCTCTTAAATCGTTCATGCTTCATAGCTGAACCAGACCAGAAGTATTCAGCAAGGCGTCAGTCGCCGGGAGCTTACGTTTTTAGAACCCTCCAATTGCATCTGATTTGATGCCACTGAGTGGTGAATTGTTTAAAGTGAGTGTTGAAGAAAGACACATGCCAGTAGTGTAGTGACGACTTTCATTGTCTTCAATGCGTTCCGTCTGTCGGCAAACAGAGCAAGTGATCTTATCTGATATTTATAGATTATTTGTTTGTCTCTGGCGGGCCGCGACCGATAGTGATGATCACTACGTTTACGCTATTCCCCTATAGTACCGCCTCATCCGTTGGGCACCGAGGCAAGTCGGTGCCCACCAAAAGGCTTCTATTCGCGTTAAAATGGCAAAAGCGGCAACCCCAACTCCTTTAGAAATTCGTTGTGCTGCGCGCTTGCGGCTTTCACCCTTTTTTCGATCTCGATCAGAGAGGTATTCACTTCCGTCAGATCGATTTCCGCCTCCGTCTCTGCCGTGCTGACATAGCGCGAGATGTTGAGGTTGAAGTTATTCTTCTCGTCTGCGATCTCAGACATCGGCACGCGCCGAGAATAGCGCGGCTCCTCCGTCCGGTGCTGATAGGTGGAAACGATCTTATTGATATGCGCTTCCAGCAACCGGTTCTGGCGCTTGCCGCGATCGAAATGCTCAGCGGCATTGATAAACAGCACATCATCCGGCTTCTTGCATTTCTTGAGAACCAAGATGCAGACGGGAATACCGGTCGAATAAAACAGGTTGGCGGGTAAGCCGATCACTGTGTCAACATGCCCGTCCTTGAGTAGCTTCGTCCGGATGCGCTCTTCCGCGCCGCCACGGAACAGCACGCCATGCGGCAAAATGATTGCCATGACTCCATCGTCTTTGAGGAAATGAAAGCCATGAAGGAGGAACGCGAAATCGGCGGCAGACTTGGGCGCAAGGCCATAGTTTTTGAAGCGCACATCGTCGGCTATTGAGTCGGACGGCGACCAGCGATAGCTGAAAGGCGGATTGGCGACGACCGCATCGAAGCGCGGCTTTCTCGCCGGGTTGGTTTCGCGAAGCATTTCCCATTCGTTAGTGAGCGTATCGCCATGGAAAATTTCGAACTCTGTATCCTTCACCCCGTGTAGCAGCATGTTCATGCGCGCGAGGTTATAGGTCGTGATGTTCTTCTCCTGCCCGTAGATTTTGCCGATTCCGTGCGGTCCCATCCGATGGCGCACGTTGAGAAGCAGCGATCCGGAACCGCAGGCGAAGTCGAGCAAGCTGTCTATATGGGCGCGTTTGCCCGTCGCCGGCTCCTGCCCATCCAGAGAGACGATTGCTGATAGGATGTCTGACACGAATTGAGGCGTGTAGAACTCTCCAGCTTTCTTCCCCGATCCAGCGGCAAATTGCCCAATCAGATACTCATAGGCATCACCCAGCGTATCGCTAGTGGTCGAAAATTCCTTCAAACCCTTGGCAATCTCGGTGATGATCTTGCAGAGTGCGGCGTTTCGATCCGGGGGTGTCTTGCCCAGCTTTTCTGATGACAAGTTTATTTCAGAAAACAGACCGCTAAAGGCGCTTTCGAATGATTCATCCTCGATATACTTCATCCCTTTTTGCAGGGTATCGAGAAGTGCCTTGTTCTGCACTCGCGCAAGTTCGACGATGCTCGTCCAGAGGTGTTCTGGGCGGATGACGTAATGCACTTTACGGCGCATCTGTCGCTCAAAATCCGCTATGTCATCGGCGTTGCTCGCATACCAGACAGACAGCGGGGCGCGACGGTCTTCCTCGTCCAAGTGCGGATAATCCGGCCCCAGCTCCTTCTCTGCCGCTACCTCATAGTTGTCGGAGAGGTAGCGTAGGAACAAAAACGCAAGCATATAGTCGCGAAAGTCATCCGCGTTCATTGCGCCGCGGAGTTGGTCCGCGATGTTCCAAAGGGTCTGGCCCAGCTTTTTTTGTTCTTGATCGGTCATTGTGGATTTCCTGCTGGCTGGGCCTGCTGCGCTTCGTCGGCAAAGAGTTCAGGATTGAAGGGGAAGCGCTCCATGAAGTCGGTCAGGATGCGCCGGAAATAATCCTTGTTTTCCGGAACCATCTCGCTTGGCTCGAAAAGCGAGTAGTTCCCGTGGCTCATTACGTTGACAAGCCGAGTGTGCAGGATGCCCTCCGGGTCATCATCATCCTGCCTAATGCAGGCCGAGAACCCTCGAAACCCATGGAAACTGGCCGTTCTTTCAAGTACCGAGCGGAGCATGTTGAAGTGGTAAGTATAGAGATTGCCGCTATCCGCTGCCTTGCGTAGTTCTGTTAATATTGCGACATGATGGAAGAAGGGCGTATCTCCAGTTTCACGAACCAAATAGCCGCTGCCCGACCCTGCCTTGGTCAGAAATAGTTTTTTGGCTTTTCCAAACTCGTTCCAAAGCACGTTGAAGAACAATGAGTGATGTGTCGAAATGACTGTTTTCAGCTTATTGTCTTCACGTTTGAGAAGTTGAGCGAGGTGGTTCGCCACAGAAATAGCATTGTGTTCGTCTAGTGATGATATTGGATCATCGATGTAGACGAACTTGACCCACTGATACGCTTCTGCTTCCTCAATCGCCAACTCGGCGATGTGAGGTGGTCCCGTCCGTTCGGACAGTTTTGCGGGCTTGATAAGCTATACCCGGTTGTTGTTATGCCGCCCTTCTGACGGCGTTGCTGTTGGCCATCTGGTCCGGGGTTA
>NZ_WOTH01000081.1 GCF_011516945.1 Acetobacter estunensis | reverse complement strand
CACTCTGTCTGCATCGGGTTTTCTTGATGATTATGGAAATTTCTTTTCTACAAAACAGACTTTTTCATAATCTAACCCGATGTACAACCCTTCTGTGAGATTTCCGCGTCGTGCGCTTTGCAAACACGTCACGGAACCTTTCTTTACGCGCGGCATAACCGGATATCGGAAATAGGAGTATTCTTGAGCACTTTTCCGATCGACCGGCCCCGGCTGGGGTGGTGGAGACAGCGCGTTAAGTAAATGAAGGAATTGTCATGTGGTGTTATCGTTTTGTGAAACGAAACTCTCCGCAATGGTTTGCAACCTAAATGCGAAATTTCACCATGCCAGATGCGGATCGACCCTTTTGTGACTCATGATATGTACCGAATCGATCCTCTGTTTTTCAGAAACAGGTGGAGGTTCATATTTCGAAAACACAGGCGCCACATGTTTCGTGTTTCCGTTCTGAGCAAGCGTTACCCCCGAAGGTGCGATGGACGTGATGGTCCACCCCTCCGTTTTCTCCCCTTCGGAGAGAATCCGACTGCGCCCATCCCCTTTCTCAGGTCGGAAAATTGCCCGCCATGCACCGGCATGTCCGGAAATACCAACAAGATGAAACGCGCCCTCTTCACCGTGCGTCACACCTTTTGCGCGACGGTCAGGCTCGAACAAAGGACGGCTGAGGATTGGAGCGAGATCCTCAGCCGAACCCTCCGTATCAGCAGGCACGGGTGTTTGGGCGTACAGAGGCGTTCCCACCCCGCACATCATGACACCTCCCGCCACAAGACAGGCACGCAACGAAATGGATGGGAAGAGCGTCATGCTTTTCTTATGCCGGGTAAGCGTGTTTCATCGAACCGGAGAAGGCGCCCCGCATTGGCAAGCCCCGCCAGAGTGGACGCATTGTGCAGCACGGCCGCCATGACGGCCCCTTGCGCCCCCAACAGGTTGAACGCCGCGCAGACAATGAGGATGGCTGTCCACCCCACACCCATCCCGACATTGACCTGAATGGTGCGGCGACACCGACGGCTCAGACGTATGGTCGTTCCCAACCGCCGCAGATCGGATTGCATCAGCACAAGATCCGCTGAACTGAGCGCCACGTCCGTGCTGTCCGCGCCCATGGCAATGCCTACGGCACCCGCGCGCAACGCCAGCGCATCGTTGATGCCGTCCCCCACCACCAGCGGTCGTTGTCCATGCGCAACCTCACGCTGGACACAGGCCATCTTGTCGGTGGGCAGTACCTCCGCTTCCACAAGATCGATGCCCACGTCCGCGCCAATTCGCTGGGCCACCGCACGACGATCGCCCGTCAGAAGAATCTGACGTGTCAGACCGAGCCCCCGCAGCTCCTCCATCGCCTGCTCGGCCTCCGGACGCAGGCTGTCGGATAGAAGAAGCCAGCCCAGAAGGGTGCCGTCACGACTGAGGCACACCATCGGCCCATCGTGTTCAGGCACAGGCTCCGGCGCGATCCCTTCCCCTTCCAGCAACGCTGGCCGTCCCATGAGGAACACCGTGCCATCCGACGCGACTGCGCGCAGACCCAATCCATGCTCTTCCTGCACATCCACGAAATCGAAAGGTTGCGGCACGTCCATGGAACGCGCGAGCGCACGACTGACCGGATGGGAACTAAGCGCGCCGAGGCTCGCACCCAGCGCGAGCAACTGTTCGTCAGAGATACCCGGCCGGGGCAGCACGCGACTGAGCGCGAGACGACCGGTCGTAAGCGTTCCCGTCTTGTCGATGACGAGAGATGTCACATCGGCCAGATGCTCCAGAAACGCCGTGCCCTTGATGAGAATTCCATGACGCGCGGCCACGGCAATCGCCGCAATGGACGCCGCCGGAGCCGCCAGCACCACGGCACAGGGACAGGATGCCACCAGCACGGCCAGCATGGCTGCAGTAGAGCCGGAGGCAAACCACACCGCCGCTGAAATCGTCATGATAAGCGCCATGTAACGTCCGGCGTAACGCTCCAGCAGACGCGTAAGCGGGGGCTTGGCTTCCTCAGCCACTTCCATCAGCGCGATGACCTGCCCCAGAGCCGTCTCCTCGCCTGTGCGCGTCACCTCGACCGTCAGCACACCTGAGAGATTGATCGTGCCCGCCAGCACATGCTCGCCCGGCCCGACCTCCACCGGCACCGATTCACCTGTGAGCGACGCCATGTCGAGAGAGGACTGCCCCGAGAGAATCAGCCCGTCCGCCAGCACGCGGTCACCCGCCCGCACTTCCAGTCGGTCTCCCACCGCAAGCTGGGAAGCCGTCACCGTCTCCGTCGTTCCGTCCGGGTGCAGGCGCAGTGTCGTGGTGTCCACAAGTCGCTCAAGCGCCCGGATCGCCTCCTGTGACCCAAGAAGCGAACGCTCCTCCAGCACATGGCCCACGATCATCACGATGGGCAGAAGGGCCGCCGTGAGCAGATCCCCAGTCGCCCACGACGCCAGCATCGCCACCGCCACAAGCTGATCCGTCAGACCGTGCAGGGATGGATGACGCAGGCTCGCAATCGCCGCACTCAGAACAGGCGCCGCTACCAGCAGGGCGGCTCCTGTCGCCGCCAGATCCGGTACGGCACTGTTGGACGACACCAGATACTTCCACGCCAGCGCGATCACCAGCAGCCAGCAGGCCACCATGGCCAGCACCAATCGCGTGCCCAGCCCCCACCGCTCGGCGCGACTCATCAGGGAGCCAAGCTCGGAGGCCGTGGCCTGACGGGTGTGATGCCCCAGCCCGCGCCCGACATCGGGGGCGGAGGAAAAACCTGTCGCACTCATGGCGTGCTTCCTTCACCCTGTCCGCTCTCCCCGCTTTTGTCCGGCACAGGCCCGCCGAACATCACCTGCCCCATGCCGGGAGCCACCGCCGTCACCTGGAGGGTTCTAAAAACCCCCTGGTTTTGAGGTCTTCTGTATGATTCTATTTCTTCTGCGTTGATTGAGGGAATGGCGATATGAAGCAGTCTGGTTTCTTTGATGTT
>NZ_WOTH01000080.1 GCF_011516945.1 Acetobacter estunensis | reverse complement strand
GGAATTCAAACGCATCGCAATGCGGGCAGACAAAACAGACAAAAGCTTCAGCGCCATGATCTATCTCGCCGCAGCCATTATCCATTCACGGTGAATCCCCACAAGCCCTAGGCCACCACGCTGGGCACGAAGTCGCGAGAACGCCTCGATCTGCTCGGCAGTGAAAACGATCATGTTGGCTTCGGCGTCGTCACTGGCGCTCGCCAATGTTGGAGACGCCGATACCGTCGGAGCCAACAGGGCGACGACCTCCTCTAAATCCTTGGCCGAGAGGTTTGCCTCAAGCGACCAATGCGTCAGACTGCGCGCTACCGCGGCATCCACGTCCAGAAGATCCGTTTTGGAGATCGTTATCTGGCGCTGTGCAGCCGGCCCCAGAAATGGGACTGCGTCCATGTGTGGGAACACGACCGCATGGCCAACGCGCACTCGAGAACCAAGTCCATGTTCGCGGAGCCACCCGATGAGCGCGTGCTTTGACGCCGTCGCCTGTTCATAGGGGTTCTTGATGTCGTGACGCTTGCCGAAGCGATCAGTTGTCATCCATCGGCCACGATCGACATCGATCCCGCCACCCTTCACTTCGATGACGACTACCCCCTCGCGGGGATGCAGGATGATGAAGTCAGCCTCACCATCACCCTGGCGTCCGCCGCGCTTCGATTGCCAACTGACATGATGCAGTATCGTCCATGGGTCCGGCAGCCTACGCAATGCATTCGCAACCCGGCGCTCGGAATCATCAATGGGCTCGTTCGAGCCTAAGCCGATGTAGCGCGCCATCTCAGCTGTCCAGGAAGCCGCGGAGGCGGGAGCTTCTGACGAAATGGCGCAGTTTACCAAGTGCTTTCGCTTCGATTTGCCGGATGCGCTCGCGGGTCACGCTGTAATCCTGGCCAATGCTCTCCAACGTGTGGTCACGGTCGATGCCAATCCCAAAGCGCATTCTCATTATCCGTTCCTCTCGTGGAGTCAGCGTCATCAGGATGTCGCTAAAGCGACCTTGGAGTTCTCGATAGGAGACCATGTCGAACGCAGAATCTCTTGGATCGGCGGCAAGTGCGAGCAACGTCGTGTCCTCCCCGATCGGGGTGTCACCCTCGATGCAGTCCGTGGCTTGAACACGCCAGAGTAGCTTCATCAAACGCTCTGAATCCATCCCAATCGCCGTCGCCAGCTCTTCCGAGGTAGGCGCTCTGCCGTTCGCCAAGGTCAATCTCGCCTCTGCGCGCCTGATCCGCGCCATCTTCTCATGGAGGTGCACAGGCAGGCGGACCAGTCTGTCGCTGTCAGCTATCGCTCGCTGAATGCGCTGCTCGATCCACCAGGTCGCATATGTCTTGAAACGGAAGCCGCGATCCGGGTCATAGAGGTCGGTCGCCCGCATCAATCCTATGACGCCTTCCTGGACGAGATCCTCGAGCGCCATATGCTGCTTTTGGCCACGACGCCGGGCGACCATTTCGACATATCGGAGGTTTGCAGTGACGAATGTCGCCCTTGCCTTTTCCGCATCGGCTCGCACCCGATCGACATAGGCTTGATCGAGACCGTCGGTGAGCTCAGGCAGATGAAGTGCGAGCTGGATGCGACGTCCCAGTTCCCGCTCTTCCGTCTCACTTAGATAACGAATCCTTTTGGTGCAAGAGCTGGTGTTCGCGCTGTTTTGGACCGGCGATTCTTCCTCGACTTCAACGATCTTATGGCCCGCGGTAGCTAGAAGCACCTCGAGCTCGACGCATTCAGCGATCGACAACTTACGGCGAAGATAGGTGCGGTTGACGTCGGCGCGCGCTAGCGATCCGCCACCTCTCTGGGCATCGGCAGATAGGGCCTTGAATGCCTTGGCGACAAAGTCTGGCCGAATGACTCTTGCGAGTTCATCGATATCGACCTCATCTCCATCATAGAGGAGTTCGATCTGATCATCATCGTCTTCTTCAGCAGCCCTCACAACATCCGGGTCGTGTTTTGGGCGAAGCTCCCCATCTTCCATGCGCCCCTCTCGACGGTCTAAAAAACGAACCGAGCAGTGTCGACAATACCAAAGAGTTCGGCCCGAGTACAATAATCGTGAATACAACAACACGTCGAGTGGCAAAGGTCTGTTTGGCCGCCCAATAAGACGCTCCGTGCTTCCTTGTTCGTCATGGCGGTAGTCGCCACCCGAACCGTCTTACGGGCCAGCAGTGCAGCGACCTGCGGCGGTGTCTTTTCCGGTCGCATTTTGAACTGTCTCACCATCGCGGTCGCTCCGATCACCAGCAGGCGACGGAGATACTGATCGCCCATTTGGCTGATCCGTTTAAGATGCTCTTTGCCACCACTCGAGTTTTTTGCAACGGATTCAGCCCGAGCCGCACTGCAAACTTGCGACCGGACCTGGAACTGCGCAGGGTCACCGGGGCGCACCGCAGACCGCGCATCTGACCCCGGCAAAGCTTTCGATGCTCTTGGAAGGACCAGACTGGCGCACGCCAGTGACACCCGCCCGCTGAGGGTCGCGGGATAGTGAGTCCCGGTCTCCATGCAGTGCTCAGTTTTCCTTGTACAGACCGGAAGGACACAGCTATTCTCAATGGCATGGGGATCGCCCTGCAGAGGGGTGGATCGGCGTGGCCGGCACGCTTGACGAGGGGTAGATCAAGATCGAACGCCTGCCGGAAAACGGCGCTGAACGTCTTCGATTGGTCGGGTAGCCGTCATGCATGTGAGTGCTACGAATGGCTGCTTTCGGTTATTTTCGCCCGATCAAGCGACATTCCGCACCCCCCTAGCGGTCAAAGCGCACTATTTTTGCAGCGTCATTTCCGCCATTCCGTCTAGCCTTATGGCTCTCTCATTACGGTATCACGCGTTCCAGAAGCGACCAGAATGTTGGCTATGCTTTTACGCTCCTTCGGATGGCACAGTTCATCCAGGATAACGCAATCAATACAGTCACGCGGGGCTTTGCCGTCCGAGACAGTCTGCTGCATGGTGTAGGAGTGGATGATCTTGCCAAAGCGGCTGACGGTCTCGCTGCCTTTGAGCAGCGGCGTGCCGGTAAAGGTGATGAAGGCCGCATTGGGCAAGGCGTGTTAGAAGTGGCCCCCATTTTTTGGACAGAGCGGTAAGCTATCATCTGGCCTGAACGAGGACGGGTTTTATGGGCAAGGTTACGCGGAAACGGTATGCGGCAGAGTTCAAGTCA
>NZ_WOTH01000079.1 GCF_011516945.1 Acetobacter estunensis | reverse complement strand
GGACGCGAGTGGCATCCTTTATTGTTGGGGAGAAAGATCGCTGGAACTCTGGGGCCATGATGATGGCGGTCAGCAATCCTGAAGGCTGGCAACGTGTACGTGAGGACAGCCTGCTGGTTGAGGCCAACAGAGACAGGATTGCAGCCTGCCAGAAAGCGGCATCGGGTCAGGAAAAAACTCAGAAACCCTATGTTATCACTGTTCCGGCAGAGCAGGAATAGTCTTCAGGGGATAAAAGCCGACAGTAGAATATGACATGTCAAAGAAACTGGATTTCTTTGACGGATCAGCCTGACGTGTCAGGAAAAATGCATATTGCTACCACGTTGGGATATTATGTTAACATCAAGCGTTCTGTCTTGGTGCGCTAGGGCGCGTAGGAAAACAAATTCCAGAACGTTACTGACATTGCCTGTGCATTGATCGGGTATACCGTCTCCAAGTTCACCGTGGCAGCGCCGGGGCATCTTGCCCCGGCATGAAGTTCAGAAGGCGAACTTGGCCTGCCCCTTGTTCTCGACAGGGCGCAACTGGAGGGTTCGAAAAACCCTTGGCTCTGAGCTGTTCTGTGTGATTCCATTTCTTCGGCGTTGATTGGGGATGGTGGAAGATGAAGCAGCCTGGTTTTTTTGATGTTGAAGAGCGCCTTGCCCGGTTGAGCGGGCTTGGCGATCAGCTGGAGGCCTTTTCCCGGACTGTGGATTTTGAGGTGTTCCGCCCTGATCTGGAGCTGGCTCTGGCCTATTCAGACGGAAGTAAAGGCGGACGTCCGCCGTTTGATCCGGTGCTGATGTTCAAAATTCTGGTCATCCAGACGTTGAACAATTTGTCTGATGAACGGACAGAGTATCTGATCAACGACCGCCTGTCGTTCATGCGCTTTCTGGGATTGGGGCTGTCGGACCGCGTGCCGGATGCCAAAACGGTCTGGCTGTTTCGTGAGCGTTTGACACAGGCGGGTGCCATTGAAAGGCTGTTTGACCGATTTGACGCGACCCTGCGGAACGCCGGTTATCTCCCGATGTCCGGCCAGATCCTGGATGCAACACTGGTGGCTGCTCCAAAGCAGCGCAATACGAAGGCTGAGAAAGCGGATCTCCGGGCAGGACGTATTCCAGAAGACTGGCAGGACAAGCCCGCAAAGATGTCGCATAAGGATCGTCATGCACGATGGACACTTAAGTTCACGAAGGCGAAGCGGCAGGACGATGGAACCATACCGTCGAGCGATCTCGCCATCCCGTTCTTTGGCTACAAATCCCACGTCTCCATCGACCGGAAGTTTCGGTTCATCCGAAAATGGAAGACGACGGATGCCGCCGCCAGTGATGGTGCGCGATTGAGAGAGGGGCTGTTAGATAAAACCAATACGGCCTCAAGCGTTTGGGCTGATACAGCTTATCGCTCGAAAGCGAATGAGGACTTCATGGACAAAGAGGGTTTTGTCTCAAAGGTTCACAGAAAAAAGCCGCATCTCAAGCCTATGCCCCGACATATCCAGAAATCGAATGCTGGAAAGTCCGTGATCCGATCGCGCGTCGAGCACGTCTTTGCCGACCAGAAATCACAGACGGGATTGTTCATCCGAACTGTCGGTATCACCCGGGCCACCATGAGGATCGGGCTGGCCAATATCGTCTACAACATGCGCCGCTTCCTCTTCCTCGAAAGATTGAACGCGAGCGCATAGTCATCCAGCGGGAGAGCAGTCCCCGATCTGCTCAAAACGCAGATCAAAAGCTCCCCCAAAAACCGTCAATCAAATCGCCAAAAGCCTGAAATCACGAGCCAGGCGCATCAACCAACGGTTCTTCGATCCCTCCAGATGCGGCGGCACGTTTGATCCAATTCCGAAAATTGATCGTTCCACCTGTGCGATAGTGAGACCCTATTCTGTCATATTCTTTAATATAAAATATATTTCTGCCTTCTATTGAGATAATAAATCGTTTCTCACGATTGGAATATGCCAGGCACCACTCCTGACCGGGGAAAAGAGGGATTTTTATTTTTATAATAGAACGAGCTGGAGACCAATGAGATCGACCTCATCTGTCGAAAGGGTCATGGAGACTTCTTTCTCGACCATGCCGCTGACAAAGAGTTCAGAGGGAACCTGAAATATTCGCGCCAGCATGGGAATGTGCTTGCGTGCGCTACTGGTGCGTCCAGTTTCCATCGCGGCGATCGCGGAGCGGGAAAGGCCAAGAGCCAGCGCCAGCTGTTCCTGGCTCATTCCACTGGTTTTGCGGAGTGCGCCAATTTTCTTGGCCAGTTCCATGGCAGGGGTTGTGTTTCGGCCTTCGGTTTCCTGAAGGATGACTTTGGTCTGATGTTTCTGAAGGCTGGTCATATGTCTTACTGGATTTGTCTATAGGAAGACCCGCTTCTGGGAAGGAGCGGGTTTCGGTCTCATCAGGCTTTATGGATTGCGGCCTGGGTTGTCTCGGGAGAAATGTTGTAAGGCCCGGCCGCGAGGATCTGGATGGCGAGCATTCCAAAGGTGTTAGGCTGGCGCTTACCGAGCGGCAGAAGAGCGTTACCGTTCGTCCATCGGCAGGGTGAAGCTTCCTGTACATCCCATCCGAGGAGGCCTGCATCGGTCAGGTGCGTGTCAATCTTCCGTGTTTGCCGTGAGTCGAAAAGGCTCACTTCGCCGACCAGAACGCCGAGATGACGACGATCGTCGACGAAGGGGCCGATCGTGTCACTGGGGCGGCAAGTGCGTGAGGCGATGCGGACCGATGTTATGTTCGACGGAATCATGAACATGGCGTAGCCGTTGGCTTGGCGAGCCTGACGGATGACTCGGCCGTCCGTCGTGACGAGGTGCAGATCGGCATCTTCCGTCAGGACTAGGGCAGTAGCTGTGTTGGTGAGACCACTTGTCTCCGCGCGGGCTTCGAGGTGGCGGAAGAGAGGCTCTACGATTTCACGGGAAACGGACAGGTCTGCGGCGCCATGCTCTTCCCAGCTTCGGGGCGTTCCGCCCAACAATACGACCTTGCCTTCCTGACGGAAGGAGCGACGGTTGCCGGTGTCGAGGTAGCTCTCCGTGAGCATTCCGTCTGTCGTAATGACGGAGTGCCGTTCGGTCTCTACATGATAGTAATCATAGGACGTGATGGACTTGTCGTAGAAGATCGATCGTCCATTAACGAGCATGCGTACGGGAACGAATTTGTCTTCGAAGAACAGACAGTGCTCGGCGGTGATTAGCATGTCCTTGTAAGGCACTTCATCGGCAATGGCATCTTTGAGCACACGTACAGGCCAGCCTGCCTCATCGTCGGGGAGGTCAAATCGTACTTTGCAGTGTCCTTTGCCTGTCCATACGACTGGACGAATGACATCCTGATTGTTTCGCCAGTCAAAAGTAACGACTTGATCGCCAATCTGGATATCTTCTACTGCAACATCACCTTTCGATGTACGGATCATGCTGCCAGATAGGAAGCAGACAAGGACAGCACTTGTTCCTAAGCTATTGGTCGGAGAAGCGCTGATGTACAGGTTTCCACCACTTTCTTGTTGATACAGAGAGTTATTGGAAATGGTATAATCACCAGAAACTTCAACAGTAATCCCAGTATCTGTTGTAATGCTTGTTGTGTTTGAAGTGCTGTTATATGTTGCATTTGTAACTTTACTAGATCCAGGTATTTCTATAGTAGATCCAGTGTTTCCAAAGCCGGAAATATTACTGAAAGTTAAAAGTGTTACACCACTAGCTGGTGTAATCACCAAGGTGCCGCCACCATCACCAAAGGTGATAGTTGAGCCGCCTAATGCACTGATTTCTGATGTTGAGAGCGTTCCTAGATTTATGGTGCCGCCGTTCTCAATTGTATAACTATTTCCGCTTAGAGCAGAAATAGCGTTATCTCCAGTAATATTTATAGTCCCACCATCGGCGGTAAAAGAAGATCCCGTTAACGCACCAAGAACACTTGATGAAACATCAACTGTAACGTTTGCACCGTCTTCTGGCGTAACAATATAGGGGTTAACTGCACTTATTAATGAAGCGCCAAACGATAATGTATCAGTAATATCTCCGGTAAATGTTACACCTGCTCCTCCTATGGAAAGGAGTCCGAGAACCCATCCTGTGGGAACTAATGTGTAGCTCCCACTGTCTGTTACAGTATTATCATATCCATAGAGAAGACTCATTTTCATAACTCCTGATTTGCGCAAGTGAGGCAAATCCCACCTGCTCCATGAATTTTTCCTCGGAATTATTTCATAGAAAAATTGTTTGCACAACAAAAACATCAACTGGAATAGAAAAACCTAACAGGAGGGATCGAAGAACCGTTGGTTGATGCGCCTGGCTCGTGATTTCAGGCTTTTGACGATTTGATTGACGGTTTTTGGGGGAGCTTTTGATCTGCGTTTTGAGCAGATCGG
>NZ_WOTH01000078.1 GCF_011516945.1 Acetobacter estunensis | reverse complement strand
TCAAGGAGTGGCGCGCTGTCGCAACCAGATATGAAAAAACAGCAACGTCGTTCCTCGCGGTCATCCACATCGCTGCCGCAGCAGACTGGATCAAGCCCTAACAGGCCCTAGAGATGTGCATCTTTTTTTGCGATGCGCTATGTTTTTGATATGTAATATACATATAATACATATTCATTTGTGTTTGATGAAATCAATCAAGAAAATGTTACGTTGAATATCTACTTTTCATCCATACATGAATAAAAGCGAAGTCGAAATTATTTTCGACATACGATCATGTTCAGGTCAAAAATGTTGATTGCGATAAAGAAGAAAGATGTCAAAAGACAATAGAAATCAAGCGGGAAAGCGGGATCATCCGTTGCATTTTCATCTTCCTCTTTCTCACATCAAAGTGCCGCACATTCACTGGCCACATTTCCATATCCACTTCCATGATCGGCCGTTGGCCGGTGAGCCACATCCGGAACGACCATTTCATTGGCGGCTTTATTTTTGCGAAATGGTTGCGACTGCTGTCCTGATGATCATAGGTCTTGCCTGTGTAATTCTGCTTTCCGCACCCAATACATGGCTAGGCGATAGGCTGGCCCCCCATCCAGCCCTGCAGGCGGCTTTGTGCGGTCTGTGCTTTGGTCTGGCAGGAACAGCTGCCGCCATGACCCCTTTTGGCAAGGTCAGTGGAGCGCATTTGAATCCCTCTGTCACGCTCGCGTTCATGCTGTCAAAAAAGATCGTGTGGATTGACGCTCTGGGTTACGTGATCTCACAGGTTATTGGAGCGGTTCTGGGAACAGCGATTGTCTATGGCGCGGGATATCTCCTTTCATCGTGGAAGGTGGACGCCCTTGCTGCTCATTACGGAGCGACGGTGCCCTACATGGGCATTTCCGTCTGGTTTGCCCTTGGTTCGGAAATGTTGGTTACGGGGCTTCTGATCGTCACTCTCTACTGGCTGGCCGCTCATCCTCGCCATAAATGGATAACGCCGTGGATTGGCGGCGTCTTTTTCTTCGTCATGAACCCTCTTACGGCCTGGATTTCAGGCAACAGCGCGAACTTTGCCCGATCGTTCGGCCCCGATCTGTTCGCTGGGAATTGGAATGGTTTATGGATTTATCTTCTGGGACCGTTCATCGGCTCTTCCTTGGCTGTTCTTGCGCTCAAAGCCGACATACTCGGTAAAATTCATCTTATGGAGGCCCGTCTGGTCAATTTTGGACATCATGGTCGAGTGCCTCATATGGACGATCCGCATTTTGTGCATGCTGCGCCCGAACATTATGAGGAATACAGGCAGCATCTTGAGATGACTGAAGCGATGCAGAAAGGAAAAATTGCTGTGGAAGAAAAACCTGATACGTAAATATAAGTCAGTCTACATTATTTTTATTTTAGAGTGCGTGGCCACTAACGCAAGGCTGAGTTCTGTGCGCACATAAGTGTTTTCTACTGGAAACGTGGGTTGCCATCGGCGGCGGTGATTGTCGTCATATGCTCATGCATCATTGCATGCCCAAGGGAAAAAGTATCGTGACTGTTGCATCTTACTCGCGTTCGAATGCCCCTGCGATGGTCAGTTGGACCTGATCGCCCACCATCGGAACATACGTCGTCACGCCAAACTCACTGCGGTTGATGGTCGTCATGCCTTCAAAGCCGAGTGTGTAGGCTTTGTCCATCGGGTTCTCGCCCGCACCGATGAAAGTGGCCCGGAGGACGATGGGTTTTGTGATGCCATGCAAGGTGAGGTTGCCTGCGATATTGGCTGTGCCTTCGCCCGTAGGTGTGACGACGCCGGAAACAAAGGTAGCTGTGGGATAACGACCCGTATCGAGCCACTTTTCCGTTTTCAATTCAGAGGTCAGGCGGGGGCTGGTGGTTTGTACGCTATCCACTTTGAGGACAACATTTAGTTTTGTCTTCGTCATGTCTTTTGGGTCGAAGGCCAGTGTGCCCGAGGCGTCTGAAAGTAATCCGGAGTAATGGGTAAAACCGAAATGCAGAAGTGAGAAGATGACCTGCGTGTGGGCGGGTTCCACACCATAAATGCCGCTCTTCACATCGGCGGGCAGAGGGGCTGCATGAGCGGCAGCAAGAGAACATAGAACGCCCAGAAAAGTGGATGCAGCCAAGAGATGTTTCTGCATGAGGTTGCAACTCCTTGGAGAGGGAGCGAAGGCTCCCATGAGCGAGAGTCAGCCGAACCGAAAACCCGAGAGCGCTTTTCCCATAACGGTGTCGGTATAGGTTCGTACACCCCGATCGGAACCAGCCGCGCCCGCAGCGAACATCAATGGCAGCAGATGCTCTTCGCGGGGATGGCAGATCCGTGCTGCGGGAGCCCGCTCCCACTGACTCAGATTGCGGTCACGCACGGATGGATCGGCTTCGATTGTGGTGGTCAGCCATCTGTCGAAGTCATGGGAGAGCCTGTCCGTTGCGGGATCTCCGTTCATGAAGTGGCGGAGGTTATGATAGGTCATGCCGGTTGCCACGATGAGAATGTTTTCCGAGCGTAGGGCTTCAAGCGCTCGTCCCACCTGAAGTTCCCGAGTGGCATCCAGATTTTTGTCCATTGAAAGCTCGACCACAGGAATATCCGCGTCCGGAAAGGCGAGCAGGAAAGGGATAAATACGCCATGATCGAAACCACGCGCATTATCCTGCGCGCAGGGAAGGCCTGCTTGCTCAAGCAATTCCTTGACGCGCGTCGCCAGTGCGGGCGAGCCGGGTGCGGGATAGGTCAGTTCGTAGGTGTGCGCAGGAAAACCATAGTAATCGAAGATCAGTTCAGGCCTTTCCGCCATCGTGACGGTTGGTGCGGCTGTTTCCCAGTGACCTGACATGACGAGGATACCCGAGGGTCTGCGCGGGAGGGTTTCTGCGAGATCTCGGAGGTGAGCATCGAGCTTTTCCCAGCCGGGCCAGTCCATGAAAAAGCACGGACCGCCACCATGCGGCACGAAGAGTACGGGTTGACGGTCAGAGAAAGAGATCATGGTCAGGCTTTCTGCCGGGTTGCGGATATGAGCCTTTCGTCCAGCCCGACCATAATCATACCCGTGACGCGCACATGATTTCCAATTATGAATACGGGCAGTGCGTTCTGATGAGGTGACAGGCATCTTTTCTGTAAAAAGTTCCTTTCACGTGATCCGGATCAGGTGAGCTTTCCTGATTTATGTTTCTATTCCGAAATAAAATGGGCAAGTGAAACAATATCAGGCATTTTCTGTTGTGCGTGTCAGACAGGAAAGGAAAGTACCATCGAGATAATCCTTTGCCATGGTGAGAGATTTTTTAAGAAATCCGGGTTCAAGAGCGCGCGCTTCGGCTGAATGCTGGTGTGTGGTGAACCAGCCGACCATCAGAAGGCGACGTAGCATCAGCAGCGTTGGCACGATCTGAATATCTTCCTGCGAAAGAGGGCGAATCTGCGCGTAGCCACGAAGCCATGAGGTGGTGAGAGCCTCGATGTTGTCGCAGCATTCCATGAAGGTGCAGGCGCAGGCGAATTCGTACATGTGCCAGCCAAAGCCGCAGTCATCGAAGTCGATGATGCAGGTCTCATCTCCGTTGCGCAGGATATTGGTTAGGCGCATGTCGCCATGAAGGAGGCCCCAGCGTGCAATCGGGCGGCCGTAACGCTCCAGCTTGGTTCGGACCATACGGTCAGCGGCATCGAGAAGTGCTGTCTGTTCTGCGGTCATGTTGCTGGTGTTACGCCAGCAGCCCCACATGGCGTTTGGACCGATAGCGACGTCCACATTCCAGACAGGACGACGCAGGCGATTCAGATTGGTATGGGTGGCTGTGTAGTTGTGGAGGCGTGCGGAGATTCGTCCAAGCTCATGGAACTCCTCTGCCAGACGGTCTTCCGAGGGCGCGTGACCGGGGTGGTATGCGAACAGGACCGCATGTTGTTCTTGTTCTCCTTGTCCGGTGAAGCTCAGCGTCTCTCTGTTCAACGTGGGCAGGATTGCGGGCGTGAGAAGCACTTTGTCGGTGCGCAGATGTTCGATGAAGGTGATTTCCGAACGGATGTCGTCCACGCTGCGGTAATGCGGGCGGTGAAGTCTGAGAATGAAAGTCTCACCCTGCGGTGTATTGATCCGATAGACGGCATTTTCTGAAAAACTGAGCAAAGACCATGCTGAATCAGGGGCGAGGCCATAAAGCGGCAGGAAAGGCGCGACGTTTTCATGCCAGTTCCACGAGGTCTGCTGCCAGGCGCGGGCGGTCATGGGGCATTCTCCTCTCAGAAGGGCGAACTGGCAGCGACGGCGTCGTCCAGTCGTTGCAGGATGTCGTCCACCTGTCCTGATTGGAGCAGGAGACCGGGCTTGAACTGAAGCACGCGGGGATCGAGCGTGGAGAAGATGGCCCAGACGCCGCGCTTGTACAGTTCACGCATGACGGGTTTCGCGCCTTCGGCGGTCGCGAATTCCAGACCGATGATGAGACCTTCCTGCCGGATGCCGATGAACCAGTCCGGATAGCGCTTGCGGATGTTTGCCAGCCCTTCTGCGAATTGCGTGATGATGGCGTGGACGTTGGCCACCGTTTCGGCGCTTGTCGTCAGGTCGAGCACGGCACTGGCGACATGACAGCCCACTTCCGATCCGGAGAAGGTGGACATATGGGCAAAGCCGTCCTGCTCCAGCCAGCCGCTGGCCTGCTTGGTCAGCAGCAGGGCGCCAAAGGGATAGATGCCGCCTCCCAACCCCTTGGACGTGACGAGAATATCGGGGCGCACATCCTGACGTGAGATGGCCCAGAGAGCGCCGGAACGCATCAGGCCGGTCTGTACTTCATCGGCGATATAGAGTGTGCCGGTCTCATCGCACATGCGTCGGATTTCCCCGAGATATCCGGGCGCAGGCAGGGGAAACCCATAGGTGGCGGGAATGGTTTCCATGATCACGGCTGCGGCGGGCTCCGCTTTCAGCGCTGCCTCCATGGCTTCGACGCGGATTTCTCACATTTTGTCTGAAGAGTGTTATTCTCTGTTCTGAGAGCTGTGTCCTGTGCGTCTGATCTGGAATGACAACGGCATTTTGCCTCTGGAGGCAG
>NZ_WOTH01000077.1 GCF_011516945.1 Acetobacter estunensis | reverse complement strand
CAGACGGATAGCGCTTCGTCTTGCGGGTGATACTGGCCATCCGGCCTCTCTGCTCTGGCGTCCACATCCAGGGCTTGAATCACACCCTCACCGAATTTCCAAACAGGCTCTAAAAGGCAGAGAATTTCGGCCTTGTATAAATAGTTAAATGTTTCCTTCGGATATTTTCTATACCGTCACTAACGGCGTCAATGCACTATTTATATCATTATCAACCAAGTATCGGGATAGATACATAAATAACTCAATGGGTGAGGAGAGAATAGGTGGCATTATTTCATGCGGAGTTAAAAATAAATAGGCGATATCTGTTGCTCGGCATGAGCGCGCTCGCCACCGTAGCCAGCTTTGCACAGTCGAAGGGTTTTGCGGAACCATTACATCAGTCCGATAGCGTATCACGCTTTATGTCTGTATCGAAAATTCTCGTCCCTCATCAACTGAACCCTGTTGTCGGCCATAGAATTTACGTCGCGCTTAATGATGTCGAAGAAAATTTTGATAATACGATACACGCAATTCACAATTTCATAGTAAAAACTGCTTCAGTGGATGTTGAACATCTTATGCCAGCATTGACAGATGAGAAACTGCAAAACTCGGCACTGAAGATAATATCGGCGTGGTATTCGGGTGTTGTGCACGGAAAATCTGGCGATCATGTAATCGCTTTTGAAGATGCGCTCATGTACAAAGTAAGCAGCGATGTCATGACGATACCATCTTACGCAAAATCGGCGCCCAATGCCTGGAATGCGACAGCAGTTCCGCTCCTTAACATGCCGTCATTCTGAATTTCTCCGGAGAATTTCTTATGCCATCCGATCTCAATAGCGATGTCGTCATTGTAGGTACTGGCGTAGTCGGCTGTCTGATAGCAGAACAGGCTTTGGATGCCGGGTTTTCGGTGCTCATGCTTGAAGCTGGGCCCCGTGTCAGTCGCGACACAATTGTCGAAAACTACCGTAATCTGGCGCCCACATTGCGCAACCACTGGAATGCGCCGTACCCGCCCAAGCCGTGGGCACCTCACCTTGAGACACGCACTCCAGACGAGGCATCTTCTTATCTTGATCTGACCGGACCGAATGCAAAGGCCTACGAGCAGGGGTATGTCCGCTACGCGGGGGGGGCCACCTGGCATTGGGCAGGTATCTGCTGGCGTATGACGCCTGACGATTTACGTCTCAAAAGCCTCTATGGAGTAGGACGCGACTGGGCTTTTTCTTACGATGTGCTGGAGCCTTATTATGCGCGCGCCGAACATGCGATGGGTGTCTGTGGCCCCGGTGATCCGGCTTTACAGTGGCCTCCAAATACAGCGCGTTCGCGGCCCTACCCGATGGGACCCATTCCCTTCGGGCCTGGCGAACAGCGGTTGACCGATGTCGCTGCGACCCTTGGCATGCAGAACCTGCCGGCGCCCCAGGCACGTAATAGTGGCGTTTCGTTTGACGGCCGCCCTCCCTGTTGTGGAAACAACAACTGTTTTCCGGTCTGTCCGATCGCTGCCAAATATGATGCTGCAACAGCTCTACCGCGCATCGAAGCAAAGGGCGGTCAGATCATCACGAACGCTGTCGCGTACCGTGTTGAAACGAATAGTCAGAAGAAGGTCGCGGCAATCCATTATTTTGATTCCGACAAGAATTCACACTCAGTTGCCGGAAAGATCTTCGTTCTCGCTTGCAACGGAATAGAAACGCCCAAGCTGCTCCTTCTGTCGGCTGACGAGAAAAATCCCTCTGGTGTCGCCAATAGTTCGGATCAAGTCGGTCGTAATATGATGGATCAGCCAAAACTGGTTGCGGATGTCGAAATGACTGAACCGCTCTGGACCGGCGTAGGACCTGTCCAGAGCAGCAGTATCATGAACACGAGCCAGGGCGAGTTTCGACGCGACTATGCCGGTGCAATGTTCCGTATGGAAAACATGGCACGGAGTACACTCGGTGGTCTGGCTGCTCTGGAAAAAGGTTTATACGGAAAGGCTCTTGATCAAGAAATTCGCCGGCTGTCGGCCTGCACGGCGCGCCTGACAGTTGAGCACGAACCTCTGCCGCTACCATTTAACCGGCTGACTCTCTCTGACAAACAGGATTGGCTGGGTCTAAGCCGTCCGCGCATCCACTATGATGTCGGCGACTATGTGCGTCGAAGCGCCGAGCAATACACAATACCGCTTCTAAAAAAGCTGGCGGCAGCCCTGGGAGCGACAGATATCAGGATCTCGCCTGAGTTTTTACACAGTGATCATATCATGGGTGGCGTCATCATGGGCAATGATCCGAAGGATTCCGTCGTGGACGTAGATTGTCGCGCCCATGACCATGAGAATCTCTTTCTTCCCGGTGGGGGCGCAATGACCACGGGCGGCAGCGGAAATAGTACAATAACCATGGCGGCATTGGCCATCAAGGCCGCAGATGCGATCATCGGGCAACTGCATCATGGCTAAAATGATGCATAGCAGATTGCCAGACAGGATAACCCTTCTCGGAGCTTTTTGCACCTCGATATTTCTTTACGGCACGGCTTCGGCACAAAGCGACGGATCAACTGATCGAGGCGCCTACATAGCTGTGACCTCCGATTGTGTGGCCTGTCACACAGCGCCTGGCGGCAAGCCGTTTTCTGGCGGCCTGGCAATGAAAACACCGCTTGGCACGATGTATTCGACAAACATTACGCCATCCAGAACATTCGGTATCGGTGATTACAGCGAAGCAGATTTCTCGCGTGCTGTGAGAAAAGGTATTCGCAAGGACGGGCGCAATCTTTATCCTGCCATGCCCTACACGGCATATTCGTACATGACAGATCAGGACGTACACGACCTGTATGTTTATTTCATGAAATCCGTTCAGTCAGTAGAAAGCGCTCCGTCGAAAACGTCTCTTCCCTTTCCGATGAACATTCGGGGTTCGATGATGTTCTGGAATGTGCTTTTTCGTAACGACAGGACTTTCCAACCCGATCCATCCCGCTCGTCAGAATGGAACCGCGGCGCGTATCTTGCGCAAGGACCGGCGCATTGTGGAACATGTCATACTCCTCGAGGATTTCTCATGCAGGAGAAATCCTCCAAGGATTTGAGTGGCGCGAGCCTGGGTGCATGGTATGCACCTAATATAACTTCAGATAAAATAAGCGGGATAGGCAACTGGTCGCGTGAAAATATAAAGACCTATCTAAAAACGGGCCATATTGACGGGCTCGCGCAAGCCGCCGATGGAATGGGAGAAGCGGTCGAACACAGTTTCCAGCATTTGACAGATGCCGACCTGAACGCGCTGGCAACATATCTTGCGACCACGAAGCCTGTTCGTGACCCCGCAGACGGAGAAGTTTCACGCTTCGTGCTGGGAAAGCCTACTTCCAGCGCTGATGAGGTCAGAGGAGGTCGACCTATCCGCTCAGATGATAATCCAAATATATCTGGTGCGGAACTGTTTATGGGCAACTGCGCATCCTGCCACAATTACCGGGCACAGGGCAGTCGGGACGGTTATTACCCTTCATTGTGGCATAACTCCGTCACAGGGGCCTCCAGTCCAGACAACCTGATCGCAACCATTCTGTTCGGTGTTGACCGGCATGTGTCTGACGCCGAGGCTTTCATGCCTGGTTTTGGCGGCAAGAAAACAGATGCCACTCAACTGAATGATTCGGAAATAGCAAAGCTTTCGAAATATATCTTTGATACCTACGGTAGGAAAAATGTCTCCGTGTCGGCATCGCAGGTCGCTCTCATCCGTCATGGTGGTGCTCGGTCACCACTGCTCGTTTTAATCCGTGTCGGTATGGCAGCGGGCGCCATTCTCTTAGCACTCGGGTGCTTCTGGCGTGTACGGAAAATTGTTAAATAAATAATCGAAAGAGGGCTAGTTCTCATGGTCTCAAAAACTCGCACTTCGAGACACTTCATATCCTTGATCGTGGTATGCGCGATCACCGTGGTGTCCGCAGCGACTTCTGCATACGCGCAGGATACAAAAAAAACCGCCGATCTCAAGAAGGACATCGTCGGTGTCTGGGGGCTTGTTTCTTACAAAGTGGAAGACAAAGAGACGGGGCGAACGATTGATGCAATGGGTTCTTCCCCTCGGGGGCGTGTCATTTTTACACCTCACGGGTGGGTCGCATTTAACCTTGAGGGCAGCGATCGACAGCCGCCAAAGACAGATGTGGAGCGCGCCCATCTTATGAAGACTCTCGTTGCCTACATTGGGCGCTACAGGATCGAAGGAAACCAGTGGGTCACGAATGTGCAGACTGCCTGGACGCCCGAATGGGTCGGGACGGAGCAAAGGCGTACCATTGAAATTAATGGTGATTTTGCAAATGTTATTACACCTTGGCGAATAATGCCAAACTGGGACTCGGGGAAGCTCTCCCGCAGTATCATCCGATTTAAACGGATCGAGTGATCTAGCAACTATGTTTAAGCGGATGAGGCAACGCGCCAGGGCGAGCCTGTTTTCAGGATAGCATTTGCGATTGTGACTAGACGTCGTGCAATCGCGATGAGTGGGGTTTGCCACGCTGCTTTATGCGGCTGGCAACAGCTTTGAGAACGGGATTATTGCAGGCAGCTGTCATTCGGTCTGGAACAGGAGGGAGTGGAGAAATCTTCTTCCCCCTGAAATGACACGTTTTCAACGCTGCTTAGGGCCTGTTAGGTCTTGAGATGATCTACGGTTGCAGCGATGCAGATGACGGCCATGAAGGATGTGGCGGTTTTTTCGTATCGTGTAGCGACCGCTCTCTACTCCTTAAGACGTGCCCATAGGTTTTCAACCAGATGTTAATGCCGATAGATCCATTTGGGGCAGGCTACCTGCGGCTCGTCGCGTTTTGTGGGGATGACCGGGCGTGAGCCCCTTTCCCACAGGGCTTCTCGGAACCGGTTCGAGGCATAGCCCCAATCGCAGACGACGTAGCGCGGAGCGTGCGGCAATGCGTCAAGAAGCCCCATGGCTAAGAGCCTGTTTAGAAAATCGGTCTGATGTGATTCAAGCTCTGGATGTGGACGCCAGAGCAGAGGGGCCGGATGGCCAGGATCACCCGCAAGACGAAACGCTACCCGTCTGACATGACGGACGA
>NZ_WOTH01000076.1 GCF_011516945.1 Acetobacter estunensis | reverse complement strand
TCAGATCAGGAGGCAGAAGATACGGCTGAGACCGGTCAAACGGGATGAAGCTGCTCATCTCACCACCTTACAACCTTACCCCTTCACTGGGTAACCCAACCCGACAGGCTGCTAGAGCACTCAAATGAGCAAAACGCTTCTCAAAACGGAAAACAGACCTTTTCAGGACTCATTTTCTCCAATCAGTGCATGGAATTGTAATCATAGGGCAGGTCTTAAAACCAGAGAACTTTTCCAATCATCTATTTTTTTGCGTTATATCCACTCGCATATAGCGACAGTGGCGGGAATGACGACGACCATGCCGAGCGTCGTGAGCAGCATGATGCTGGCTGTTTCTACCTCGCACTTCCCATACTGCTGGGCAAACAGGACAGACGGTGTGGAGGTAGGCATCGCACTTGCGACAAAAGCTGCTTTCGCCATAGCGGATTTTAGTCCCCATGCCTTGAGGGCGACGAAGAAGACTGCTGGTTGCAAGACGACACAGACGAGCGATCCCAGTATAACGGTCCTAGATCTGAGATTAAGGGAATAAGACGCAAGCGCGAGCCCGCAGGCGAAGATCGCCGCTCCTGGTGCGCAGACTGCTAGAGGCTTGAGCACGGACACGGAAACCGGCGGCATCGTCAGACCGGACAGAGACACGATGGTGCCCAGCACCGGTGCCCACACAAGGGGGTTCTTGATCGTTTTTCCAAGCGTTCGGGCCAACGAGGGTCTCGACGTTTCTGACCTGGACGCGCTCTCGAGCAGGTAGATGACGACTGAAACCTGTAAGAGGTTTGTGACAACCGCAGCCAGACCGACTACGCCGCCGCCGACCGTATCGCCATAGATTGGATCGAGGACCGTCAGGCCATAGATCGGTGCGGCTGTGGAGGACACCGCATAGCCGAGGAGGACTGCGGTCAGCCGGTCGCGCGTCATCATGCACAGGACGAGATAGCTCACGCCAAAGAAGAGCGAATATCCGATGATCATGACCACAACGAGTGGCCCCTGCTGAAGGAGCAAGTCGCATTTGAAGGACGCCATGCTGAGGAAGAGCGCAACCGGCAGGGCATATTTCAGCGCGAAATGACTGAAACCGATGGCCTGATCGTGATCGAAATCCTTGTACTTCCCGGCCAGATAGCCCAGCCCGAATATGAGGACAACCGGAGCGATGGCGGCGACGAGTATCACGAGATTCACGGATCTGCTCCGGGTTGGTGAGAGAAGGCGTCATCATCCCCGGTGATCGGCTCGAGCCGATCACCGGGGATGACTTAGGTGTGTCAGAGTTCCTTGTAGACCGGCTTGTAGAGCAGCCCCTCGATCCAGGCGCGGATATTTTCCGGACGCTCGACGGTGGCCTGTCCACTATCGAAGATATGCTCCGCAACCCGCGTGGCGGTCGTCACTTCGGTCTCCAGGATGTTGGCTTGGAGCGGGAACAGCATGCCATGCTCGCGTGCGCTCGGTCCCACCTGATCCGCTGTCGCGGCGGCGGCGGTGATGAACATATCGTCCGTGATCCGCGCGGGACGGGTCGCGTAAACGGCGAGACCGATTGCCGGAAAGATATAGAAATTGTTGGCCTGTCCCGGGTGGTAGCTCTTTCCCTGATATTCGAAGTCCGGAAATTGGACTCCAGCGGCGTATAATGCTTTGCCTTTTGTCCAGGTATAGGCCTGCTCGGCCGTACATTCCGCCTTGTTCGTCGGATTGGAGAGCGGGAAGATCACCGGCCGCTCGTTCAGTTTTGCCATCTCGCGGACCACCTCCTCGGTGAATGCGCCGCCGATGGTGCTGACGCCGATCAGAATGGTCGGCTTGAAGGTTCTGACGACCTCGAGAAGATCTTTCGTCGGTTTCGCCTCGTGCGCGAACGGCTTCTGCCACTCGTTGAGATCGGTCCGGCTGGTCTCGATCAGACCGTTGACATCGATCAGTACGATACGCTCACGCGCTTCGGCCTCGCCCAGACCCGCTTCGACCATCGCCGAGACAATCATACTTGCGATACCGATCCCGGCTGAGCCTGCGCCCAGAAAAAGGACGCGCTGATCGGCGAAAGTCTCGTTCTTGATCTGCAGTGCCGTGGTCAGGCCTGCTACCGCGATCGCTGCGGTTCCCTGAATATCGTCATTGTAGCACAGGACCTTGTCGCGATAGCGGGCGAGAAGCCGCATCGCATCGGTACCTTTCCAGTCCTCGAAATGAATGCAGACACCGGGAAACACGTCTGTAGCGGCTTCGATAAATGCGTCTGAGATCAAATCCACCTCCGCTTCGTCTGGCGGGAGCTCGCGCAGACCAAGATAAAGCGGATCGGCCCGGAGCGCCGCGTTCGTGGTGCCTATGTCCAGTAGCACAGGCAGCAGCGCCTCGGGCGGCACCCCCGCGCAGGCGGTGTAGAGCTGGAGCTTGCCAATGGGAATGCCCATGCCGTTAGCGCCGATATCGCCAAGACCGAGAATACGGCCGCCGGTGGACACACAGATGAACCGAACGTCTTTTACCGGCCAGTTGCGCAGAATTTTTTTGAAGCGACCTTTCATGTCGCGCGTGAGATACATGCCCGCGCTGCCGCGATAGATATGTCCGAATGCCAGACAGGCATCAGCCACGGTCGGATCATAGACAATCGGCACAAACCGCGCGGGGTCGGACATCAGCGTGTGGTAGAATAGCGTCTTGTTCCTGGCCGCCAGGCTCATGAGATAGATGTAGCGTTCGAGATCATTCGGCTTTGCGGCGAGTTGCGTCTGAACCCTCTCCAGTTGCCGGTCGATGTTTTCCACAGTCGGAGGAAGCAGACCTTCAAGGCCGAGCGATTGACGCTCAGTCATTGTAAAGGCGGTTTCCTTGTTGAGGGCGGGGTTGTTGAGGATTTCCTGTCCCCGGATCGTGCTGGCGTGGCTCATGTGTTCTCCTCGCGGTTCGACGGCGTGCGGAAGTCATGCGCTTCGTTCGGAACGGCCGCCGCTGGATGACTGAATGTCATCTTGGGCCCACCCGAGCTCCAGCGCATCCGGAAAACTACGTACGTAAAACCTCGTAAGGGAAACGACCCGTCCTGATTTCAGGTCGACTGTGTTATCGCGGCCGCTCCGTGGCTGTCAGCGTCATCCGCACGAGTTCAGACAGGCTGCGAGCGTCCATCTTTATCATGAGATTGGCCCGATAAATCTCTATCGTGCGCGGGCTTATCCCAAGCTCCCGGGCGATGACCTTGTTCGATTGACCGTCGACGAGGCCACGGAGAACCTGTTGCTCCCGCGTCGTCAGAGCGGCGATCCGCTGGCGAATGACATGTGCATGCGCGCGTTCGGCGCCGTTCTCGTCACCGCACCGCAGAGCGGAGGCCACCGCGTCGAGAATGGTATGATCGTCGAACGGCTTTTCGATGAAGTCGCGGGCGCCGGCTTTCATGGCCTGCACCGCTAGGGGGACGTTAGCATGCCCCGTGATCACAATGACCGGGAGAACCGTCGCGCGCTTCTGGAGACGGTCGACAAGAGCGATGCCGTCCATGCCCGGCATCCGGATATCCGTTATGATGCATCCGCACTCGACCCCGTCGAGGATAGCGAGGAACTCATCCGCCGATGCGTGGGTCCTCGCGGTATGTCCCGATGTCAGCAACAGGAAGGCAAGGGATTCGCGTACGGCTTCGTCGTCGTCGATCACATGGACGATACCATCCGGGTTCATTCGCCAAACTCCTCTGTCCTGGCGCAGGGAAGAGTGAAAAGAAAGCACATCCCTCCCCCGCGTTCCCGCTGCGCTCCGATGCGTCCTCCATGAGCCTCCACGATGGTGCGGCAGATCGACAGCCCGACTCCCATGCCATGATCCTTCGTCGTTGAGAAAGATTCAAACAGCCTGCCCGCAATCTCGGGGCTCACACCGGGGCCAGTATCCGTCACGCGGATCCGTGCCATGCCTTCGAAAGCGTCGACCGCGACGACCAGACGCCGTTCGTCACAGTCCTCCATGGCCTCCACGGCGTTGCGGATCAGGTTGAGGAGGACTTGCTGGATCTGAATCTTGTCCGCGATAACCTGATCGGCCCCAGAGTCCAGCTGAAAGGATACGTCGATCCCGCGCTCCGCAATTCCGACCAAGGCCAGCGTTGCCATCTCTTCGATAAGCGCCCGCAGGCTTTCCAGTCCCGGCTCACCTTCTCCCCGAGACACGAAGTCCCGCAACGACCGTATGATCCGACCGGCCCGCAGCGCTTGCGCGGCCGCCTTGTCCATGGCCTCTTGCACGCGCGTGCTCTGCCCGTTCTCGGCTTCCAGGAGACGGCGTCCGCCGTTGAGAAAGTTCGTGATGGCCGTCAGAGGCTGATTAAGTTCGTGAGCCAGTGTGGCTGCCATCTCGCCCATGGCTGACAGGCGTGAGATATGTGTGACTTCGGCCTGCAACTGTCGCACGCGTCGGTCCGCTTCCTCGCGTTCCGTGAGGTCGCGAAGGAACGCGATTGTAAAGGAGCCCTCTCCTGATGTCAGGCGTCCGGTAGACAGATCAACGGGGACAGTCGTCCCGTCTTTCCGACGGGCGACTGCCGCTATTCCGTGCCGATCGGAGACTGGAGCCGTTCCGAGTTCGGGGACGATGTCTGCGATATTCGTCCCGATCGCCTCTGCCGCATTAGACCTCAGAAGTGTCTCCGCCGCGTTGCTGAATGATTGCACGATGCCGCGCTCGTCGAGAATGATGATAGCGTCGGGAACTGCGTCGAGGATGGCGCTGAGATGCGCCTCCCGCTCAAGGATACGCTGCGCCATCGCGGCCGTGCGCCGACGGGCACGTAGCAGCCATTCGCCACCACACGTGATCAGGACGCAGAGTGTCGCGAACAGGATCGTCTCGACCCAGTTTTCGATCGGCGGCGCGCCGTCATGCGCGAGAAGGAGGCAGCCGATCACTGATGCAAGTGTGGCTGCGGCTAGACCGGAAAAGAGACCGCCGATCACCGCGCCGACGAGCACTCCCGGAAGCAGTAAGAGAAACAACGTCCTGCCGCCGAGAAACGGATTGATCAGGAAACGTATGAGCGTCCCCAGTATCACGAGCCCGAGCGCGTACGAGGAGGCGGCCGCGAAACTGCGATGGCGTGCCAGCGCACCGGTCTCTTGAGGCGGCAGATCCCAAAAGTCCCTCAATGACGTTCTCCTCACCGAATGGTCGGCGAACGACCCCGCTAAGGCGAGTCAGTATTACTACGTAATAGCCTCATTCATCAAAACATTGCACCTGTAGGGTGAGACTGCGCCATGAACCGTCATGGTTCTAAGAGCCTGTTTGGAAAGTCATGGATGAGCGTTTCTTCGGATGAGATTGGCCCCCATGGCGACGAAGATCATGGCCTGCGAGACATCGATGCGGCGCTCGTAATCGCGCACG
>NZ_WOTH01000075.1 GCF_011516945.1 Acetobacter estunensis | reverse complement strand
TCTGCCTCCAGAGGCAAAATGCCGTTGTCATTCCAGATCAGACGCACAGGACACAGCTCTCAGAACAGAGAATAACACTCTTCAGACAAAATGTGAGAAATCCGCGTCGAGGGCACTCTCTGGTGGCGTCGCCTGCGTCACTGGGGCTGACCACGCCCGACAGGCGTCCGTGAGACCCAGCAGGCTCGTGGAAACGGATACCGGCACGGACTCAGTCATGCCGCAGCCCCTCTTCCTTCTTCGTCCGCCCTTTTTACGCTCTCCAGCTCGCGCAGGATCGCGTCGTTTTTGGGTCTTACGGGACAAGGGTTTTCAAGGTGGGCATCACGCAAGCGGAGCAGCCAGGCCGAGCGCGCTTCATCCAGTGCGGAGCGCCCTTCAAGACATCGCCGCAACTGCGTCCGGTGCATCCTACACTTTTCAGCGGCGGCGTTCTCCGAGGTCCAGCCGATGTGGAACAGGACCATGGACAATTTGGCTCCCGTGAGCCGGACGGATGGGGATGTCGTGTCTTTGCTCATGCCCCAAGCGTAAAAACCCCGCCTGCGACTGTACGGGATAGCCGAAAAAAAAAAGCGCCCCGAAGGACGCTTTCCTTTCACCCCGATATCTCGCCCCAAGGGCTGACGTCACAGAGACAAGAATGTCCCTGCGATTCCGTAGCTACTCGCGGCAACGTAAAACATCAGGCCTGCTCCGAGGACGATTATGGGGCCTGTGACGGTCTCTCCTTCTGCGCTACAGCGTTTCAGAGCGCACACAGCCGACACCATGCACCAGATCCCGGACAGCGCCACGACAGCGAAATCAGTCGTTGACGGGTTCCGCCAGTGAACGCTCATGCCGAACCATGCAAAGGCCAGCCCCATAAAAACGCTCTCCCATTTTTGCGGGCCTGTGTAGGCGTCCACGATATTGCGGACAGCGTTCCGAGCGATAGTCGTGAGGGTCACTCTCTGTCTGGCAGAACTCTTGGTGCTCATTTTCTTCCGTCCATCATGCCATGCAAATTAAGTTATGTGAGTCATTATTAGCATACCAGGCGTGCGACTTTAGGGGCGACCGGAAAAGAAAACGACGTGCTGTGGGACGCCCGTCATTCGGCCTCTCTTATTCCGGTCTGGTGAGATGACCGACCCATCGTCCACCCTGCATGAACGCGATGGAGTAAGGTTCGAGCGACCATGAAAGGCGCACGGCCTGACCGACGGAGAGAGCGTTGTAGGCGTCCCTCGACACGCCAACGTCATAGGTCAACCCGGTCGGCAATTTGATCCGTACCTCGGGCCTGCCCTCTCCGATGTAGCCATATAGCGGCCACCACTGCTTCGAGAGATATTTCTCCCTGACGGTGGCCAGTCCTTCGGGCGGCTTTTCGCCCGGTTGCTGCACGGCATGCGCTACGCCACCGACGACAACCCCAAAACATATGCCGCCCAACACGAACAGCATCCCCAGACGTTTGCGCTGCTTCGTCTTGCCGAAAACAGTCAGACGGGCACCCCGGATAGCACCGAGGCTTCCCACCGTCATTCCTACCACCTGCACGACATCGGCTGTCATCATCACCCGCCGTTTCCTACTTCAATCGCGTTCCGCACCTAGCTGAAACGATGCCCCAACGCCACGATCCTCGGGAAAGGGGCCGGAGACCGGCCCCCTGACGCTCAATCGAAGCATGGCGCGAAGGGAATCTCATCGTCCATTCCCCCGAAGTCACCACCGGCTGGCGCTCCGCCACCCTGCTCACGGCCCTGACCGCCTTCGTTGTTGTGGTTGGTGTCGAGGAGGACCAGATCACCACCGAAGCGATCGAGCACGATCTCTGTGGTGTATTTTTCCTGACCAGACTGGTCGGTCCATTTCCGCGTCTGCAATTTTCCCTCAAGGTAGACCTTGCGCCCTTTCTTGAGAAAACGCTCGGCCACGTCCCCGAGGCGCTCATTGAAGATGACGATACGGTGCCATTCGGTGCGCTCGCGGCGCTCACCGGAAGCGCGGTCATTCCACGTTTCGCTTGTCGCGAGACCGAACGAGACAACTTTCTGCCCACCCTGCGACGACCGCACCTCGGGATCACGTCCGAGATTACCAACGAGAATGACTTTATTGACGGAACCAGCCATAACACACTCCACACAGCTATTACTTACGAGAACACAGCGAATACTGGTTTTGTGGGTGGGAACCATTCCCTGTCCACAAGAAAAGAATAGTACAGACCGCCGATTGCCACAAGCAAAAAAGCCCGGAAAACCGCCAATAATCGAAAATAAATCGCCCGGAATGTCGTTTTTATTGCTTGCAATACTTGGTCTAAACCAGCGTTTTACTAGACCATATCCTGCCTGGGTGCGGGGCGGCGAGCGCCCGCTGACGGTGACGAGAGTGGAGGGACTGAAGGCGTTTTTCTGAGCCACATCCTGCCACCGGCCATGACAGCGCACCGGGCAGATCGTCAGGACCGAAGCCGCCTGAGCAAGCCGGTCAGCGTGCGGGCAGCGCGGGGCAACGCCCTACGATGAACGCACGATGGCCAAGGCGCAGCGAGGGTGGCGTAGCCGCGAAGCGGGACCGCAACGCGGTCGTCTTGAGGAGATGCACGGGGCGTTGTCACACTGATCGCTGGATGCCCGGCCGCAAGTCCCGCAACGTGCCCCTCTGATGCGGCGCAGCCGTGTCAGAGGGGTTGAGGAACCGTCCACACTGCCACCCAGCCGAAACATCCTGACGCCAGCGTAAAAGAACAGCGGTGAACCTAAGCCCGAAAGGGGCGAGACACCGCAAGGTGGCTCGACTGAACTTACCGGCTCGGCCGGTTAGTGAAGCTGAGTGAACGAGTGAGCCTGCGAGCGAACCCGAAGGGCGCCCCCAGAACACGTCCTTCAGAACGCAACAGATTTCACTAACACCTGAAGCAAACCGCCAATAAGATCAAAACACGAACAACACGGAGAAACCGAGATGGCCCTATTCTTAGGAAAGCTCAACGCATTGAGTCGCGACAGGGTTACGACGCTGCTCAGCGCTATCTGACCTTAAACGGCGAGCCGTAGTAGAGCGGCATAGCTTTCTCTCGGTAGCCCAATGCCGACGCTTGCGTCGGCCGCAGGATAATTCTGCTTTGCGATGCAAAGCAGTCCGCTTTCCCGAGGCCAACCCGGCATTGCGCGTCATTCGTCCGCTGCCCATGTCCGCACAAACGCGGCACCAAGGACGCTACACATGGCAATGCAGACGAACATTGCGGCCAGAAGCGGCAATCCGAAAATCTCCTCGTATTGCATCAACGTGAAGCCTCCCAGACATAGAACGATCCCAAGGGCTAAAATGGCTCGTTTCATCAGCATTAAACTTGTCTCTCCTTCAAAGTTTCAAACTGGATGACAAGGCCGGGCGTTTGCCCGGCCCTTTTGTGAATCAGAGGTCAAGAGCCTCGGCGCGAAGGGCTGCGGCCTGCTCGCTCACGCTCCGGCCATTCTGCTGCGCCACGTAGGGCTTCCATTCCTCGCCCATTACCTCGGCGTATCCGGCACAGGCTCCGCGTGCAACGCAAGCGAGAGCGTGGGCCTTGGCGCCATGCTGCGCGGCAATCTCCCGAAGGCGCTCAACCCGGTTCGATTGCCCGTCGATTCCCATGCGGTCCTCGTCGCGGTTTGCGTTGGTGAAGGAATCGGCCTCATCTTTCGCGATCTGGCGGCGGGCCTCGTAGTAGCAGGCTGCGCCATGTGCGGAGCGAATTGCGCCGTCCACGATGCGGTCAAGGTGCAGTTTCATGCCTCGCATGTCGTCCTCGCCACGATAGAGCGTCACCAGCACGTCGCGGAGCGTCTCAAACTGGTCGCGGATCATGTTGCTTCCCAAGCCGATCAGTTCGTCAAGATCGCCAATCTCGACGGCGAAAGCGGCCTGAATCTTGGTGATCTGGTCGTCATTCGGAGCGAGCGCCAGCACGTCGGCAAGCTCGATGCCGGATTTCTTCTCCTTGGAGAAACGGGCACGGGCTTCCTTGGCGCGGCGGGCTTCCTCACGGGTCGCCTTGGGGAGCGCGTCACCCTTGTTTTCGGAAGCGTTCGGGGCGATGGTAGCGGCAGCGTTTGACATGAAAATACCCTTTCTGTCTGACGTCAGCCCCGTCTCGGTGTTACAGCACCGGGCGGGGCGTCCTGTGGGTGGGAACCATTCCCTGTCCACAAGAAAAGAATAGTACAGACCGCCGGTTGTCACAAGCAAAAAAGCCCGGAAAACCGCCAATAATCGAAAATAAATCGCCAGAATTGTCGTTTTTATTGCTTGCAATACTTGGTCTAAACCAGCGTTTTACAAGACCATATCCTGCCTGGGTGCGGTGCGGGGCGGCGAGCGCCCGCTGACGGTGACGAGAGTGGAGGGACTGAAGGCGTTTTTCTGAGCCACATCCTGCCACCGGCCATGACGGCGCACCGGGCAGATCGTCAGGACCGAAGCCGTCTGAGCAAGCCGGTCAGCGTGCGGGCAGCGCGGGGCAACGCCCTGCGATGAACGCACGATGGCCAAGGCGCGGCGAGGGTGGCGTAGCCGCGAAGCGGGACCGCAACGCGGTCGTCTTGAGGAACTGCACGGGGTGCTGTCACACTGATCGCTGGATGCTCTCGGCCGTAAGTCCCGCAACGTGCCCCTCTGATGCGGCGCAGCCGTGTCAGAGGGGTTGAGGAACCGTCCACACCGCTACCCACCCGAAACATCCTGACGCCAGCGGAAAAGAACGGCGGTGAACCTAAGCCCGAAAGGGGCGAGACACCGCAAGGCGGCTCGACTGAACTTACCGGCTCGGCCGGTTAGTGAAGCTGAGTGAACGAGTGAGCCTGCGAACAAACCCAAAGGGCGCTCCGTACTCTCTTCTCAACCCGCACTCAATCAAGCCTACCGAAACAGTGGCTACGTCAGACTTACTCTCCCGCAGGGCCAGACGTTCGAAACGTCGCATGAATGTCCAGCGCCCTCATGATTCCCATCAGACTCGACAAACTTGGATTGCCCGTTTCTGAAAGGGCTTTATAGAGTGCCGGGCGCGTAATGCCGGCTTTATTCGCCGTCTCAGCCATCCCCCGTGCTTTGGCAATCACGGAAAGAGCGTGAGTGAACGCGGGAATATCACCATCCTCCCACGCCATATTCAGAAGTTCTTCCAGCACCAGAGGATCCTTGGCGGCCTTGGCACTGTTGAACGTCTTGAGCTCGGAAAGCTTCATATGTCGTCCTCCAAAGACCGTACAATTTGTTTGACAATCTCAATATCGCGATCCCGCGTGCGCTTACCCCCACACCGAGAACAACCTCAAAAACTGCGCCGGGCTGAATGAAATAAACCCTATATCTAGGTCCGTAATGTATACGGCTTTCGGAAACGTCTTCACCACACGGCTTCACGTTCCCAAAAGAGCCTGCCTCCATCTGAATCAGGTGCGCCTTAATCTTGGCAACGTCACGACTATCCTTGAGCCGGTCCAACCAATGAGTGAACTGAGGCGTAAGCCTAGGGCCTGTTAGATCTTGAATTTCTTCCCATATTGTAGGGATGGAAGAAGGAGACAGAACAGGCACCTTTACGGACGAGACATGGGCGATCTGGGAACCTCTGAT
>NZ_WOTH01000074.1:2500-5714 GCF_011516945.1 Acetobacter estunensis | reverse complement strand
TCTGCATCCTATACGCATCCTGCGCCGCGTTTCGGGCACAAAAAAACCCGCCGTGTTAGGGCGGGTTTATCGTGTCCTATCAAGGACTTGCGCTTGGTTGCGGGGATAGGATTTGAACCTATGACCTTCAGGTTATGAGCCTGACGAGCTACCGGGCTGCTCCACCCCGCGGTGGTGTTGTTTGTGAGATGGATTGGAAGACCTGGCGGCGACCGACTTTCCCACGGCTTAAGCCGCAGTATCATGGGCGCTGGGGGTTTTCACGGCCGAGTTCGGGATGGGATCGGGTGGGTCTCCCCCCGCCATGGCCACCAGGTCATCCAACCCATCTTTAGGTTGGTGATGCGGTTGGTGTTTTTGAAATGTGCGGCATGGATGATTTCTGTGCATGGTCCACTCGTTGGAGTGGGTTATTGAGTGAGACTTGTGGGCGATTAGGACCAGTTAGCTGCACGCATTACTGCGCTTCCACACCTGGCCTATTGACGTGATGGTCTATCACGGCCCTTGGGGAGATCTAGTTTTGAGGTGGGTTTCCCGCTTAGATGCTTTCAGCGGTTATCCCGTCCATACTTAGCTACCCGGCTGTGCCGCTGGCGCGACAACCGGTGCACCAGAGGTATGTTCATCCCGGTCCTCTCGTACTAGGGACAAATCCTCTCAAATCTCCAACATCCACGGCAGATAGGGACCGAACTGTCTCACGACGTTCTAAACCCAGCTCACGTACCACTTTAATCGGCGAACAGCCGAACCCTTGGGACCTGCTCCAGCCCCAGGATGTGATGAGCCGACATCGAGGTGCCAAACCTCCCCGTCGATGTGGACTCTTGGGGGAGATCAGCCTGTTATCCCTAGAGTACCTTTTATCCGTTGAGCGATGGCCCTTCCACGCGGGACCACCGGATCACTATGGCCGACTTTCGTCTCTGATCGAGCTGTCACTCTCACAGTCAGGCGGGCTTATGCCATTGCACTCGACAGCCGGTTTCCGACCGGCCTGAGCCCACCATCGCGCGCCTCCGTTACACTTTGGGAGGCGACCGCCCCAGTCAAACTGCCCACCATGCAGGGTCCCGGACCAGGCTTACTGGTCGCGGTTAGACATCAGAAAAATTCAGGGTGGTATTTCAAGGATGGCTCCACAGGAACTGGCGCCCCTGCTTCAAAGCCTCCCACCTATCCTACACAGAATGTCTCTGATGCCACTGCAAAGCTGCAGTAAAGGTTCATAGGGTCTTTCCGTCTGACCGCGGATACCCCGCATCTTCACGGGGAATTCAATTTCGCTGAGCCGATGCTGGAGACAGCGGGGAAGTCGTTACGCCATTCGTGCAGGTCGGAACTTACCCGACAAGGAATTTCGCTACCTTAGGACCGTTATAGTTACGGCCGCCGTTTACCGGGGCTTCAATTCAGTGCTCTCACACCTCCTCTTAACCTTCCGGCACCGGGCAGGCGTCAGACCCTATACGTCGTCTCTCGACTTCGCAGAGTCCTGTGTTTTTACTAAACAGTCGCTACCCCCTGGTCTGTGCCACCCGCAAATGGTTGCCCACTCACGGGTCTCGCTTATCCCGAAGTTACGCGAGCAATTTGCCTAGTTCCTTCAGCATCGTTCTCTCAAGCGCCTTGGTATTCTCTACCAGTCCACCTGTGTCGGTTTAGGGTACGGTCTATACGCCAGAGCTATTTCCTGGAATGCGCAAAAAGCCAGCCCAATCCGATAAGGACTGACAACATCTTGCATTCGTCACTTCTGGCAGGTTCAGGAATATTAACCTGATTTCCATCGACTACGGCTTTCGCCCTCGCCTTAGGGGCCGACTGACCCTGCGTGGATTAACCTTGCGCAGGAAACCTTGGACTTTCGGCGACAGTGTTTCTCGCACTGTTTGTCGCTACTCATGTCAGCATTCGCACTTCCGATATCTCCAGAGAGGGTCACCCCGTCTCCTTCGCAGACCTACGGAACGCTCCGCTACCGCGCATACATAGTATGCACCCACAGCTTCGGCACGTGGCTTGAGCCCCGTTACATTTTCGGCGCAGGGTTTCTATTAGACCAGTGAGCTATTACGCTTTCTTTAAAGGATGGCTGCTTCTAAGCCAACCTCCTGGTTGTTTTGGAATCCCCACATCCTTTCCCACTTAGCCACGATTTGGGGGCCTTAGCTGGTGGTCTGGGCTGTTTCCCTCTCGACAATGGACCTTAGCACCCACTGTCTGTCTGCCAGGCTAAACTTCCGGGTATTCGGAGTTTGGTTAGGTTTGGTAAGGCTTTGGGCCCCCCTAGCCCATCCAGTGCTCTACCCCCCGGGGTCAACACCTGACGATCTACCTCAATAGATTTCGCGGAGAACCAGCTATTTCCGAGTTTGATTGGCCTTTCACCCCTAACCACAGCTCATCCCCGACTTTTTCAACAGGCGTGGGTTCGGCCCTCCAGTGCGTGTTACCGCACCTTCAGCCTGGCCATGGCTAGATCACTCGGTTTCGGGTCTTCTGCCAGCAACTCGTCGCCCTATTCAGACTCGCTTTCGCTACGCCTACACCTACCGGCTTAAGCTCGCTGCAAACAGAAACTCGCTGACCCATTATACAAAAGGTACGCCGTCACCCCATAAGAGGCTCCGACTGCTTGTAGGCATCCGGTTTCAGGTCTATTTCACTCCCCTCGTCGGGGTGCTTTTCACCTTTCCCTCACGGTACTTGTTCACTATCGGTCACCAGGGAGTATTTAGGCTTGGAGGGTGGTCCCCCCATGTTCAGACAGGGTTTCACGTGCCCCGCCCTACTCAAGGATCATCAGAAGCATTACGCATACGGGGCTATCACCCACTATGGCCGCACTTTCCAGAGCGTTCCGCTTGTCTTCCAATAACCACTGGCCTGCTCCGCGTTCGCTCGCCACTACTAGCGGAATCTCAATTGATGTCTTTTCCTCCAGGTACTGAGATGTTTCAGTTCCCCGGGTTCGCCTCCTGCACCTATGTATTCAGTACAGGATCCTCTTGCGAGGGGGTTGCCCCATTCGGATATCCACGGATCAAAGCCTGCTCGCGGCTCCCCATGGCTTTTCGCAGCGTGCCACGTCCTTCATCGCCTCCTGGTGCCAAGGCATCCACCGAATGCCCTTCTCGCACTCACTCGCCACCATGCACAGAAACCATCCATGCCAGAACGTATTCCGACCTTTCAGGAAACAGGCACG
>NZ_WOTH01000073.1 GCF_011516945.1 Acetobacter estunensis | reverse complement strand
TCAATCAGAGGTTCCCAGATCGCCCATGTCTCGTCCGTAAAGGTGCCTGTTCTGTCTCCTTCTTCCATCCCTACAATATGGGAAGAAATTCAAGATCTAACAGGCCCTAAGGTTGCCATGATTTACAAACGAACCGGTAATATCCGAGCCGTGCAGATCCTGCTGGGTCATTCAAAACTGGATAGTACGGTTCGATACCTTGGGGTGGATGTCGAGGACGCTCTGGCACTGTCGGAAGCCACTGATCTCTGAAACAAACATGCCTCAGGAATTCTCTACCTCCTCCCTATGTGTACATGTTATGATGACACATGGGGAGGAGACCATGAGCCAGCATCTTTCAGATAACGCACCATTACCACAGAAAATCGGTGTTCGGGAGTTCCGGGGAAACCTGACAGCGTATCTGCGTCAGGTCAGACAGGGCAGTACGATCCTCGTGACGTCTCACGATCAGGTTGTCGCTGAACTGCGTCCGCCAGCTCCTTCCTATCGTCCTCGTCGTCAGCCAGGAGCTCTTCGTGGGCGGATCAGAATGAGCGAAGATTTTGATGAGACACCGCCGGACCTTCTTGAAAGCATGGAACGCGACCTGTGAAGGTTCTGCTTGATACGCATGCGTTGCTGTGGTGGCTTTCGGGCTCCGACCGGCTGGGTGAGACTGCACGAGAAATTATCGCAGATCCCGTCCACGATATTCTGGTGAGTATCGTATCATTATGGGAGATTGCGATCAAAATCCGTATCGGAAAGCTTGATGCGGATATGAACGATATTCTAGCAGCCATTCCTGCGGAAGGTTTCTCTCTGCTGCAAATACAGCCCGAACACCTGCAGATTCTTATGTCTTTGCCTTTGCATCATCGTGATCCGTTTGACCATCTCCTGATGGCGCAGGCGCAAGCTGAACACGCCACATTTCTTTCGGAAGACGGACAAATGGATCATTACCCCATCAAGCGAATACGCTGTTCGTGAAGCAGAAACTGCCGTCAGAACACGCCTCATTTTTGTCATTCAATGCCCGGTTAAGCTTCTCGAATAGCGGACTATTTTCGGTTTTTCTTGACGTAAGGAGCCTGAGCAGTCAGCGGTGAGGTCATGGATACCATCAGCCTTCTTGCTCTACTCCTGACGCTCTCGGCAGGCTTCAGCATTCTCAACCACCATACGTTGCGTGTTCCTGTCACGATCGGCGTTCTGGTCTTCTCATTGCTGACCTCGCTTCTGGTCATGATCCTGAACCCTCTGATCCCGGCCTATGACCTTCAGGCTCTCCCACGGTCTGTACTCGGCGCGATCAATCTGCCTGCGGCACTTCTGAACGGTGCCCTTTCGCTGCTGCTTTTTGCGGGAGCCATGCAGGTGGATGTCGGGCATCTGCGAGCAAAGCTGATGTCTGTGACCGCTCTCTCCATTCTGGGAACCGTTCTGGCCGTGGCGTTTCTGGCGGTCGCGGCGTGGTGTGTTTTCCCGCTGCTGGGCCATGCCGTTCCCTTTACATGGTGCATCGTGCTCGGCGCTATCCTCGCTCCGACAGACCCGGTTTCGGTCGTGGGAATGCTGAAACGTCTGGGACTGCCAGGACCGCTACAGGCCGTCTTTGCGGGCGAGAGCCTGTTCAATGACGGCGTGGGCGTCGTCATTTTCGGTGTGACGATCGGGCTGGCGACTGGAGACAGTCAAGGGGTGGGCGCTTCTGAGATTGCCATGAGCTTCTGCCGCGAAGCGCTCGGTGGTGGTCTTCTTGGAGCGATAACCGGGTGGATTGCTCTTCGTGTGCTCAAGGGACAGCGTGACCCGCATATTGATCTGCTGACCTCGCTGGCTCTGGCGACCGGAACCTTCAGCATCGCCAATCAGTTGGGGATGTCCGGTGCGATTGCCGTCGTCGTGGTCGGTCTCTGCTTCGGAACCAGCTACAGCCATTCCATTTTCGATGAAGTATCGCGCAAGGAACTCGACATTGCATGGACGCTGATTGACGAAGTGCTGAACGTCCTGCTGTTCATGCTCATCGGCTTTGAAATACTGGAGATCACGCCGCATCTGTTCACGGTTCTGGCGACGCTTGTCGTGATCCCGCTGTCCATTGCCGTGCGGGCATTGAGTGTGCTGTTCTCCACCCTGCCGGTTCATCTCCGGCAGTGGGAGCGGGGCCGTGTCCTCGGCATCCTGACATGGGGCGGCCTGCGTGGCGGCATCTCGGTTTCTCTGGCGCTTGGCCTACCACCCGGAGACCTGCGCGACCTGCTGCTGCCTGTCTGTTACGGTGTCGTGGTGTTCACCATCATCGTGCAGGGGTTGACCATGGAGCGGGTCGCCCGCAGGCTCTATCCGTCAATCGCTTCCCGGTCGCAATAATGCCCTCCTCCCTTCTCCCGGTCTCGATTTCCGCCCGGCGGGTTCTCATTCTCGGGCTTGTCGCAGGCTATGTGGATGCCCTGAGTTTCGTCGATCTGGGCGGTGTCTTTGCAGGCGCGATGACGGGCAATACCACGCATATGGGCGCCTCGTTTATCAGCGGAAACTGGCACCATGGCCTGCTTCTGGTGGGTGTGCTGGGTGTCTTTTTCCTTGCCGCCATCCTGTCCGGCCTGATGCGGCTGTTATGGTCGCCAGCTTATGGTGCCATGGTGATGACAATCTTCATGGTTCTGGCACAGATCGTGCATGGATCCTCCCTACGCTACTGGGGCGAATTTCTCGTGCTTCCGGCACTGCTGGCTGTTCAGGGCGAAACGATCGCGAAATTCTCCGGCACGCCCATGCCCACGATCGTCGTGACAACAAACCTGCTGAAAGCCGCATCGTGAATTGCGGAATGGGTAGCGTCATGTCTTGCGCCGGACAGGAACACTCGCCCTGTCGCAGGAAGCATTTTTCTGCCGCTACTTTCGTGGGGGGCTTTTCTGGCTGGCGTGATGGCCGCCGCCATGGGGCTGGCCTTGCACGGTAGTTTTCCGTTCCTGTGGCCCGTCCCGCTCCTTGTCTTTCTATACCGGGATATCTGAAAAACAGAACGTGCAGGGCAAGACGATAATTGAACACTCAGTCCGGCAGGACCAGATCAGACGTGGGACGTAATGCGTTCACGAATGCGAATATGCCTCTCGGTTAGGTCGGGTTTTCATGCCTGACAGCCGACATTCTCCTTTCCCCCCCCATAACTGTCGGAATAATGCGAGGCGGGTACAGTCATGCGAGATATCAATGATCTCGTGATACGCGATATTCTGGTTGGGGAGGGTACGGGAGTAAGAAGCAGCGGCTACATGCTGTTTTTCCCCTGAATCGTGAGCCACGGATTTGCACTCAATGCTTTTGGTGTCTTCTGGATCGCGGGAAAGGCAATCCATAGTCTCTGACATAGTAACAGACTGGCCGTAGGGCAGGGGGCATCCAGTTCTTTCGGAGCAAGGGTGATAAAGGATCAAACAAAAGTAGAGAAAAATATTTTATTTTTTCAGTTAGTTAAATGTGCTCACAACCGTTCAACGAAGCCGCTGACAAGCAGCAGTTTTCTTTGGTTGTGTGCCCCCGTAACCAAGCGTACGTCCTTGATCGGACACGATAAACCCGCCCTAAACAGGCGGGTTTTTTGTTGCCTAAAATTCCCCGCAGGAAACACATAGGAAACAGACGAAAAGGTACCGGGGCGCATTTTTGTCCACTTTCACAAATGCGTGATTGAAGAGTGAGGCACCCTGTCGCCTGTTTTGGGGTATCATTCTAGGCTTGTCGAGTCAGGACAGTCTGCCCCTCTGCTGTCCGTATCAGGAGACGCAGGAGCAGCCATGGCCGCAGACGAACTCACGGGACTGATCCGTTATCTCGGTCAGGAGGACTGGCAGGAGTGTTTTGGCGAAGTGCTCGGCGATCACATCGGTCCGGCGCTGGAAGCGGGCGACATCACGTTCGAGGATCTGGCGGAGATGATCGGTCCCGACGTCGCCATGACGCTATGGGGCTGCGCCTTCGAGGATTTTCTCGGGCAGGACTGGGACGATAGCCGGAACTTCGTGGACGTTTACCTCAAGCGTCGGGGCTGGAAGGAAGGGCCGCGTAACAGCGCCTATATGCGTGCCCTCAAGGCTTCGGTCATGAGCCTGTATGAAGTCTCGGACATCAAACCCGGCCAGAGCCTGATGGCGCGTGACCTGCTGCGGGGTGGTGATCCGGTTCTGGTGCATGAAGGCACGGCAACCCGGACACTGGAACAGTGGGACCGGATTGCAGCACGTCTCGTGCTGTCCGATGGAAAGACCATTCTGGCAGGCGGGCTGCTCGCCTATTCACGGGGTGCCTGCGAAGATCTGGCGACGCACCTTTACAAGGTGCTTCGGAAGCGGCGGGGCAAGGCCGAGTTTCCGAAAGTCGATACGCAGACCCTGCGTGAGCTTGCGCCGATGTTCACGCTGACCTGGCTGTTCCGGACACTGGAGGACATGGCCCGGCAGATGGAGGGGCCAGCTTTGTTCAATGGGGACGGAGAGGATCTGGTCTTCCATGAAGTGTGTTTTCCGCTGGCAAAGGGCGTGACGCAGAAGACAGTGGCGGACGTGCTTGACGGGATCATGGCCCTGCGACCGGAAAACCGGTCATTCTGGAACTGGCTGAAAGAGCCGATGAGCGATCCCGTGCGCAAGGCTGGACGAGATGAAAACGGGCGGTTCCTGCGCACGGAGATGGATGATGGTGCGATCGTGCTGGGCACGCTGGATCTGAAGGAGCGGCAGTTGCGGCTGCAGGTGAACTCGAAAGAGCGTGCCGAACGTGGTCGTGCCATGCTGCAGGTTGGTCTGGGAGATCTCGTGCACGCTCCGTTCACGCAGATCATGACGCCGGCGCAGGCGATGGAAGACCGGGGGACGCATGGACGGGAGGTCTCGCCAGAACTGCAGATCCCGCCCGAGGAGGAAGCCCGGATTATCGGGCAGATGCTGGAGCGGCACTATCGGCAGGTGCTTGATGAGCCAGTCCCGGCCCTGGGGGATTTGACGCCGCGCCAGGCCGTCCAGACAGCCTCAGGACGTAAAAAAGTGGCCATCTGGTTGAAGGATATCGAAAACACTACGGTCCGCGCCCAAGGGAGTGGCGGTGCCATGGCTGCCTACGATTTTGGGTGGATGTGGCACGAACTCGGAATCATCAGGCTTAGGAAATAGTCCGCTCACGCCCTCTTCGCGGACATTTAGCCGGGACTAATGGATTCTCGAAACTGGACGTAGCCTGCCAGCGTGATCCTGGAACCTGAAGGCGGTCGACATGCAAAATATAATATTAATTTTACTCTGAATGGCCGTGTCTGCCCATCGGAAAGGGGTCAATAACTGTTCCCCGCAACATTTCACGTGATTTCCGGAAAGCCTCTAACGCTTCACTAAAAGAGGCCTTTTGGTCCTTATTACACAAAGGAAAAACACCTGCCTCACCAACCGTTGCGACACGCATACCATTTGGTATATTTTTTCGACGACTAACCACCATTTCCATAGTCGCTTCTTGTAGGTAAAAATTATCGCCTTTATCTAACATGCTTTGGTAAACTTTATTTATCTCGTCGTATACCCAAGAGCAGAATTCAGTAGCTTCATCATTTTTTGGTATCTCTCCTTTATGTATAACTTTGTTTCTAAATGTTCTTATCTTTGGGTTTTCTTTATAGGGCGCGTTGAACTCCAAGAGATATAGCATCAGAAAAGCTCCAAACTGTCTTTCTGATTGCTGCGCCATAGTCTTGAACATCTCATCGAACAGATCAGTCGAAATTTCTCTGCTTCTTGCAGAACTTCTGATAAAGAATTCATAGAAGCGTTCGAGGGCCGCTGAAAAGCTGGCGCACGCCTCAAGCGTGAACCCCTCTAGGAGCGCCGCACCTCCTGAATTTAAAAGTATTTCAAATTTTTGAGCCTGCACTATGACAGCAAATTTGTGCCCTACAGAACATGTTACGAATGCAACCCCATCGTCGAAATAATCGACCAATTGTGATTCAAAGCGAGGGTTAGAAGAAAACGTGCATTCAAAACACGGCGCGAGAACTTTCATGAATACACCTCAAGGTGATTAAAATTCGATCAACTGTTTTATATCGAACCATATATCACACGACTGTCTACTTCTTTGTTTTTCGAACCTAAAAGCCGACATTCCGTCTCCCCCAACTAAACTGCCTGTCTACTCAAGTAATATGAAGCAGACAGGCTGCTTCCGCCTCATTCACGACATGAATGGAGCCAAGCTACTATCCGAATAGCGGACATGGAAATCTGATTCTCCATTTTGCTCCGACTGATCAAATCCAGCAGTTCACCGTAAGGATGGCAAATAACACTGTCCTATCGCCATTTCAGAATATTCTATCTGGAGGGTTCTAAAAACCCCCTGGTTTTGAGGTCTTCTGTATGATTCTATTTCTTCTGCGTTGATTGAGGGAATGGCGATATGAAGCAGTCTGGTTTCTTTGATGTTGAA
>NZ_WOTH01000072.1 GCF_011516945.1 Acetobacter estunensis | reverse complement strand
TATAACCATGACAGACCCAACATGGGGAACAGCGGGCTAACCCCCGCCCAGAAACTAAAAACAGCTGCCTGAATTCTCATTCAATGCCCCACTAAAAATGGGGGGATTACCAATTTTTCGAGATCGTTTGTTTTTATGCCTACATTTTACCTTCAGCCTCTGGAAGTGTTTATTTGTGGGTAAGTAATATGACGGCTACTATCAATAATCGCAGATTCAGTAAGGTGCGCGGGAACGGCATCCGTCATGGACAGAATATGAAAGACTGTCACCCCGTGGGCCAGAAGATAGTCAGTAACGATGCGCCTGTGACAGCGCCACCAGAGCACCTCCGCGCACATGATCGCAACAGTTGCCTGCTGTCCCGCCTCGATAAGCCGGGCAAGACCTCGGTGAAAATCTTCTCCAAGCGCATAATCCGCATAATTATGAAAACTCTGGACACGCCAGAATGCGTTGGTCTCCGCAGGCATCGTCTTCGACCGTGGCCGTCGTCCACCAAGCTCTGGAAAATGACTATATCCGATCCCCTGTGCCGCCAGTTCCGGCTGGAGACTGGTGCCATCATAGTCTCGATTACGCCGGGAATACGGAAAAGCCCTCACATCCGCGATCAGTGTCACGCCATAATGACGCAAAAGCGCGATAAAATCAGATAGCGCAAGCGTGGAATGCCCAATGGTGTAGAATGGATGACAAGAAGATGATCTTGCCTCCCCTGCGAGGTTCACATTGGATACGGAGTTTTCCATGCCGTCACAAACTTTCCAGATCGGAGACATCGTATCTTGGAACTCGGAAGCGGGATACGTCAGTGGACGGATCAAAGCCATTCATACGGCGCCCTTTCTGCTCAACGGCTATCAGCATCACGCGACGGCAGAACACCCTCAATATGAAATAGAAAGCCTTAAAACCAGTCATATCGCCTTTCACAAAGGCACGGCCCTTACACTTGCTGAGTGACTGGATCATCTCCTGAGCCAGCATCATGTCTGCGCCGCAATATCCATCAATGTAGAGACAGACGGATTGGCTGAGGTGATCGGAGCACAGAGCACCACATCCAGCGTCGGGGTGACAGACGTGAGTGTCGCAATAAGCCTCTCATGACAGAGATCATCTGGCCCAATCACTCTTTTATTGGCGCGCACATGCTCTGCTCTCATGGTAATCCCCCCATAAAAAGAGTGACTTTTGAATGAGAATTTTCTCAGCGTAAGAATTGAGGAGATTCTGATGAAGAGTGATCGCTTTACTGACGCCCAGATCATGGGTGTGATCCGCCAGGCTGAGGGCGGTGTCCCGGTTCCTGACCTGTGCCGGGAGCATGGGATTAGCAACGCCACGTTTTACCGGTGGCGCGCGAAATATGGCGGCATGGATGCTTCGATGATCAGTCAGATGAAGGCTTTGGAAGAGGAGAACCGTCGGCTGAAGCGCATGTGTGCGGATTTGAGCATGCAGACGGATATCCTGAAGGAAGCCCTTGGAAAAAAATGAAGCGGCCAGCCCAGCGCCGGGAACTGGCCGCACAAGCTGTGGCGCATCATGGGGTCAGCATTGCGCTGGCCTGTCGGATTTTTGGGATATCCGAGACCTGCTTTCGCTATCGTCCGCGACTGGCAGCGGAGAACGACAGGATTGCCGCTCTTCTGGTGGGACTGACCCAGGCTCACAGGAGATGGGGATTTGGTCTGTGTTTCCTGTATCTGCGCAATGTGCAGGGACAGCTCTGGAATCATAAGCAGACCTTCTATATCGGCGACGCAAGCCAGGCCGCCAGTTGCCGGACCATGGATCTGGCGACACGGCCGGCGCCCAGCAGCGTGGCGGATGCGGGCCCACACCAGGAGCCATAACCCAGCAGCCAGAGACGTGGCTCCCTGACGGCCTGCTGCCCGTTAACACGGATCAAGCCGTCCGGCTCGATCACGTCGAGTGATGCAAATACACCGAGCGCGGGTCGGAAGCCGGTACACCAGATGATCCTATCGATGGCTTCTTCCCGCCCGTCGGGCCAGACGACGCCCGTCGCCGTCACACGTACAAACGGGCGCACCGCGTGGAGCACGCCTCGCTCCCTGGCGGCGCGCACAGGTGGGACCATGACGATATCGCCAAAGCCGCTGGTGGGCATGGCCGACGGGCCGCCGAGAACGCGAGCGGTCGCCCGCTCGAACAGGACCCGTCCGTCCACGTCATCGGGCAGAAAGATGGGATCATGCAGCGTGACCCATGTTGCCTGAGCGACAAGCGACAGCTCCGCCATAATCTGTGCCCCGGAGTTGCCCCCACCCACCACCAGTACACGTCGGCCGGCAAAGGGCGCGGCATTCCGGTAATGGCTGGAATGGAGTTGCGTCCCGCCGAAGAGGTCACGCCCCGCGACATCGGGAACAAAGGGGGCTGACCACGTACCGGTCGCCCCGATAACCGCACGGCCAAGAAAATCACCCGCGCTGGTTCTGACAGTCAGAAGTTTTCCGTTCGCGCGCTCCACACACTCGACCATGACCGGACGGCGGATCGGCGGCGCATAGCGCGCCTCGTAGCGGTGCAGATAGTCCAACACCTCGTCACGGGTCGGATAGCCGCCATCCGGCGTGTCTGGCATCGGCCAGCCGGGCAGCGAACTGTAGGACGCGGGTGAAAACAGATGCAGGGAGTCCCAGCCATGCACCCATGCACCACCCGCCTGCGTCCCGTTATCAAGAATGACGTAACGCAGTCCGGTCCGTCGTAGAAAATACGACGCGGCGAGGGCCGCCTGACCGCCTCCCACGATCACAACATCGAACTGTTCCGCCATTGCCCGGCTCACAGACTTTCCGGGAGACGGAATTCCGCCTTGCGTTCGCTGTAGCGATCAACGAGGTAGTCGGCCCGGTCGCGCAGCAGCCATGTGAACTTCATCAGCTCCTCCATGACATCTACCATCCGGTCATAGAGGGGGGATGGCTTCATCCGGTCATCGTCACCGAACTGGGTATAGGCCATCGGCACGCTGGACTGATTGGGGACGGTGAACATCCGCATCCACCGGCCCAGCACCCGTAGGGCATTGACGGAATTGAAGCTCTGCGATCCGCCCGAAACCTGCATGACCGCCAGCGTGCGGCCCTGCGTCGGGCGGATCGAGCCTTCCGTCAGGGGCAACCAGTCGATCTGGTTCTTGAACACGGCAGTGATGTTGCCGTGCCGTTCGGGGCTGCACCAGACCTGGCCTTCAGACCAGATCGAGAGTTCCCGCAGTTCCCGCACCTTCGAATGACTTGCGGGCACGGAATCCGCTACCGGCAGGCCGGTCGGGTCGAACACCCGTGTCTCGGCCCCCAGCACCTTCAGGATGCGTTCTGCCTCAAGCACCAGCAACCGGCTGAAGGATCGGGGGCGTAAAGAGCCATAGAGCAGAAGGATACGCGGCGGATGGTCCACACGCGGTTGCGGTTCCAGCCGCGCGAGATCGACCTGTTCAAGATATTCGGGGTGAAGGGCCGGCAAGTCAGGTTCAGTCATTGTGATATCGGTCCATTCATGCATTACGGCTGGCTGATTAGAGGCAGCCACAGGGCCAGCGCCAGGAGTGTGACCAGCAGGACGGGAGGTGTGATCACCAGACCCACCTTCATATATTGCCCCCACGTGACCCGATGGTTCCTGGACGCCAGCACATGCAGCCAGAGCAGTGTCGCGAGACTGCCGATCGGCGTGAATTTCGGCCCGAGGTCGCAGCCGATGATGTTGGCATAGACCATCAGGTCGCGTGTCAGCGGCGTGATGTCGTGCGCCTGCTGGATCGCCAGTGCCCCGACCAGCACACTCGGCATATTGTTCATGATGGACGACAGAACAGCCGCCAGAAAGCCGGCGCCGATGGTGGCGATGAACGGCCCCTGATGGCCAAGCCAGACCAGTGCGGCCGCAAGGTAGTCGGTCAGCCCGGCATTGCGCAGGCCATACACCACCAGATACATGCCCAGCGAGAAGATCACGATCTGCCATGGTGCGCCCATCAGCATCTTGCGAACAGGGATCACCCGGCCATATCCGGCGACGAGCAACAGGGTTCCGGCGGCCAGACAGGCTACAACACAGACCGGGATATGAAACGGCGCTGTCAGGAAATAGGCCGCCAGAACGAGGACCAGCAGCGGAAATGCCGCCCGAAATACATGGTGGTCACGAATTGCCGCAGCGGGTGCTGGCAGTTCGGCGACGGGATAGGTCGCAGGCACCTGCCGCCGGTACCACAGCCAAAGCACAGCCAGCGTCGCGCCCAGCGCCACCAGATCGACAGGGACCATGATCGCGGCATAGCGATCAAACGCAATGCCAAAGAAATTGGCGCTGACGATGTTCACCAGGTTGGAAATGACAAGCGGCAGGCTGGTGGTATCCGCGACGAACCCAGTGGCGATAATAAAGGCCAGCGCCGCGCCATGGCTCAGGCGCAGTTGCGTCAGGATAGCGATGACAATGGGCGTCAGCAGCAGCGCCGCGCCGTCATTGGCGAAAACCGCTGCAATGGCCGCTCCCAGCACCACGATCAGCGGGAATAGCGTCCGGCCTCGCCCTTTGCCCCAGCGTACGACGTGCAGGGCGGCCCAATGGAAGAACCCTGCCTCATCCAGCAACAGCGAGATGACGATCAGCGCGATAAAGGTGAAGGTCGCGTCCCAGACGATGTGCCAGACGACAGGAATGTCATGCCAGTGGATCACGCCAGCCGCCAAGGCCACGGCGGCACCTGCCATTGCGCTCCAGCCGATGCCCAGCCCCCGAGGCTGCCAGATGACAAAAACCAGCGTGACAACGAAAAGCAGAAGAGCCAGCATCAGGAGATCCGCTTTCCGGATTCATCGACGATCTTCTCGCCGTCCTCTTTGACGAAAGCGCCCCGCTGCGGGTTGGGCAGGATTTCCAGAGCCGCCTCGGACGGACGGCAGAGCGCAACACCGAGGGGGGTGACGACGATCGGCCGGTTCATCAGGATCGGGTGTGCGATCATGGCGTCGATCAGCGTATCGTCCGTCAGGGTCGGATTATCGAGGCCGAGCTCGTGAAAGGGCGTGCCCTTTTCCCGCAGGACCGAGCGCACCGGAAGCCCCATACGGGCGATCAGATCGACCAGTTCGGCCCGGCTCGGCGGCGTTTTCAGATATTCGATGATCCGGGGCTCCTCGCCGCTGTTGCGGATCAGTGCCAGCACGTTGCGCGACGTGCCGCAGGCCGGGTTGTGGTAGATCGTGATGGTCATGGGCAGGATTCCCGGGATGGGCAGCAGGAGGACAGGTTCGCGACCAGGGGCGCGCAGAGTTCGGGGCTGCCCGCACAGCAGTCTCTTACGAGGAAGAGCATCAGGTCGCGCAAGCGCGGAAGGCGCGCACGATAGACGATCAGCCGGCTGTGGCGCTGCGAGGTCAGCAGGCCGGCACGGGTCAGGGTGGCAAGATGGGCCGAGATCGTGTTCTGCGGGACATCGAGATGCCGCGCGACGTCTCCGGCGGGTAGTCCGTCCGGTTCGTGGCGCACCAGCAGGCGGAAGATCTCCATTCGCGTGGACTGCGACAGAGCGCTCAGGGCAGCGAGGGCAGATTCTGTATCCATAAATCGACGATCACGGATATATTGGATGAAGTCAACACTACCGAGGACATGCCTCGTTCAAAACCTGGAATACGGTGTCACACGCCGAACAGGCGGCCGATTCCGCCCGTGACGATCATCGCAACAATACCCCAGAACGTCACACGCAGTGCTGGCCGCAGAGGCGCCGCGCCGCCGGCAAGCGCGCCGACGACGCCCAAAACGGCGAGAACCACGACCGAGGTCAGGGACACGCCCCAGGATACCCACGCGACAGGGGTCAGAACAGCTGCCAGTACGGGCAGCAAGGCTCCGGACGAAAAGGCGGTTGCCGAGGCGAATGCCGCCTGTATGGGTCTTGCCGCTGTGGCCTCGGACAGACCCAGTTCATCCCTGGCATGAGCACCGAGCGCATCATGTTTCATAAGGGCGACGGCGACCTCGTGTGAGAGGTCTCCATCCAGTCCTCTTTTCTGATAGATCCCGGCCAGTTCGGCGACCTCCCCCTCCCAGTCCATGGCCAGCTCCTGTTTTTCGCGGGCGATGTCGGCATGTTCGGAATCGGCCTGGGAACTGACCGAGACATACTCGCCAGCCGCCATGGACAGGGCGCCCGCGACAAGCGCGGATAGTCCCGCGATGAGAATGCTGCCGCGTGTCGCATGAGAGCTGGCAACGCCGACGATGAGGCTGCCGGTCGACAGCGTTCCGTCATTGGCGCCGAGAACGGCCGCGCGCAGCCACCCCAGTTTCTCGACGGCATGGCGTTCGGCCAGAGGATGGAGACGCGACATAAGGTGACCTGTTGCTTCTGATAAATACAAACCAGATTTAGGCCCCTGTTTTTGCCACGGCAATAGGCATTTTATTCTGATATTGCGAGCTATTTTCAATAGTATTTATATTTTCGTAAAATATTCTCTGTTCAGAATCCTGTCAGGTAAGCATGATATGGAAGTGAATCCAGGGTTCCTTTTCACCGAGACGCATATGCCTTGTTCAACGCCGGACATTACCGACACCCTGCGCTACGACAGGCCGACGATCGTCCTTCACTGGACCACCGCCTTTCTGGTGCTGCTTCAGTTTGCTCTTGGCGAAACCTGGAACTGGCCGGCAAAACCCGTCCATCATCTGGAGGGTTCTAAAAACCCCCTGGTTTTGAGGTCTTCTGTATGATTCTATTTCTTCTGCGTTGATTGAGGGAATGGCGATATGAAGCAGTCTGGTTTCTTTGATGTTG
>NZ_WOTH01000071.1 GCF_011516945.1 Acetobacter estunensis | reverse complement strand
TTCGATCGCCTGGCGCTTCCATTGGGCGATCATCGTCTGATGCACGCCATGTTTCGACGCCAACTCCGCCAGCGTCAGTTCCCCACGGATCGCCTCCAGGGCAACCCGTGACTTGAACTCTGCCGCATACCGTTTCCGCGTAACCTTGCCCATAAAACCCGTCCTCGTTCAGGCCAGATGATAGCTTACCGCTCTGTCCAAAAAATGGGGGCCACTTCTGTACGCCTGCGCTTCGGAGCATGCGCCTCTTCGGTCCGATGCGATGGCCCCACGCCGGCTTGTCTGGGCTTCTCGTCTGGATCGCCAGAAACGCCCCGACATTCTGCGACGGATCGCGCTGGAACTGTCCTCATCCAAAGACGCACCGGACATTCTCGTTTATGGCTCTTCCGTGCTGGATTCCTTCGATGTAGGTTTCTTCGTCGAGTGTCCCAATGTGACTTACATGGGAGCGTTCGCTGGTCTCGACAGCATCCCGTTCACCGATCAGGATGCTTTCCTTTACACGTCGCTGTTCGATGGCATGCCCAACATCATTCTGGAGGCCATCGAGAAGAAAGTGCCCATCATTTCGGTCAATGTCGGCGGCGTTTCGGAACTTTTGACCGAGGACACCGCTTTTCTGGTGCGGGAAACGGCGGACGATCGCGATCTGGTTCTGCGTTATGTCGAGCAGATCGAGAGATTCATGGACTGTTCGGCGGACGAGTTGCGCGAGAGAGTGGAAAGACTGTACGGGAAATATTCGCGTCAGCATGAGGCGCAGATATACGATAAAAAAGTCTCCGAAATATATTCAGTGTTTCACAAGGGCTGAGAGAAAGTATGACGTATCCGTCAGATGACGTTCGCACGACAGTCCGCGACGAAATAAAAGGCAATAAGACGCTCGTTGAGGGGCTGCGCGAGTTTGCGTCTCTTGGAGCGGGTTTCTACGCGGGATATGGCAATCTGGGCGATGCGCTGATCGCGCTTGGAACGCTGGATCTGTTTCGTGATCTCGGTTGTGATTTCCCGCGGATCAAGGGACGTGAACAGGCAACGCTCTCGGGCTACACCCATGTTGTCATGGGTGGAGGTGGCGGCTGGGTAAAAGGGTTATGGGAGACATATCTCGATCTGACCCTGTCTTTCCTAAAGGAAGGCGGCCGACTGATCATTCTGCCAAGCACTTTTTCCTCCTTCGGATCCGAATTTGTGCCCTATGCCGATCAGGTCACGATGTTCTGCCGTGAAGAGGAAAGTTACCGGCAACTCATTACACAGGGAATGCCAGAAGACCGTGTGTTTCTCTGTCATGATCTCGCGTTCTATTGCGATCCGGCGCATTTTTCTGGGTTGGATCTGTCAGGGCGCTATCCGGACATCGGTATTTTCCGCAATGATGAAGAGCGCCTTCTCAAAAACCGTGATCGTGCGAGCGTCGATCTCTCGCTCCTGATCAACGATATCCAGTGGATGGATGAGGCACAGTGCGCAGAACCTTTGCGTGCCGTGGCGGGGCTGATCGGTCAGTTCGATCATGTGCATACGGACCGGTTGCATATGGCTGTTCTCTCCACACAGCTCGGGCGTAATGTCGATGTTCGTCCGGGGATATATTTCAAGAACCGCGCAGTGTTCGATTACACCCTGCACCGGTTTCCCAACGTCACATTTCAGGAAGAAGAGACGGATTATACACCGTCCGAGCAGGGGATTCGGTTCAGCAACCAATTGCTGCGCGAGACGGTGCGTCGCCTGAATGCGGAGCAGCAGGCCGAACGGGAGCACACAGGCTCCATCCTGCGGCGCAACGATGCTCTTCTCAAACGTAACGATGCGCTGCTCAAACGGGTGGAGACGCTTCAGGTCGAACTTGAGCGAGAGAAGCAAACAGTGCGAGTGGATGAACAAAAAGAGGCACATATTCACGCGCTATCGGCTTTGGTGGAGGAGATGAGGAGTTCCTGGTTCCACCAGTTGAGCAAGAGATATTATGCGTTGTTCAGAATTCCGGTGCTGGGGAAGGTTCTTCATGGATTGCGCGGGATGATGGGCAGGCAACACCCATAAATCCTGCTGCGGATGTATTGTTTTTGATTCTTGTGATCTGCATGGAGTAGCGCAATGACCCCCATGGAAAAGCTTGAGCGGTGTTTTGCTCGTATTTCCGCGCTGAACGACGCGGTTGGCCTTCTTTCATGGGATCGGGATGTGATGATGCCAGCCGGTGCGGGAGAAAGACGCGCATCGGATCTCGCAACACTGGAAGGTCTCCGCCATGCACTTCTGACGGCGGAAGAAAATGCCGCTCTTCTCGTGGAAGCCGACCCCGGTGACGACCCATGGCGCAGGGCTAATCTGGCGGAGATGCGGCGTCAGCACGCGCGTGCTGTGGCCGTGCCGGGACGGCTGGTCGAGGCTCTGTCGGAGGCATGCTCCAAAGCGGAAATGACGTGGCGGGCCGCCCGGCAGGCGAGCGATTTCGCCGCGTTGCGTCCTGCGCTGGAAGAAGTGCTTGCCCTCACTCGTGAGCAGGCGGTTGCGATTGGAGAGGCTCTCGATCTTTCGCCCTATGATGCGCTGTTGGATGGTTTCGACCCCGGTATGCGCGAGGCCACGATCACACCAATTTTTGCGGTTCTTGCACAGAATCTACCGCCTCTGATGCAGAAGATATTGGCGCGTCAGGAAGGGCAGTCCAAGTCGGGTCATGCCGGGATAGCCCCTTACCCCTTGGCGTTGCAGGAAAAACTTGGGCGCACGATGATGGCGCGCGTAGGTTTCGACACACAATGCGGGCGTCTGGATGTCAGCGCGCACCCTTTCTGCGGTGGCGCGATCCGGGACGTACGCATTACCACCCGCTACGACGAAATGGATTTTCTGCCGGCTTTTCTTGGTGCCATGCACGAGACGGGTCACGCACTGTATGAGCAGGGGCTTCCAAAGGCATGGGAAGCGCAGCCGGTGGGAGCCGCCCGTGGCATGACGCTGCACGAGAGTCAGTCGCTTTTGCTGGAAATGCAGGTCACCCGTTCGGAAGCGTTTGCCAAATTTGCTGCTCCTCTCATGCAGAAGCTGTTCGGGGATAACGGAGACTGGAAAACCGAGACGCTGCACCGTCAGATGACACAGGTGAAGGCCGGGTTTATCCGGGTGGATGCCGATGAGGTGACATATCCGGCCCATATCATTGCCCGTTACGATCTTGAACGCGCCATGATCGGAGGGCAACTCGCTGTGCGTGATTTGCCCGAGGCCTTCAATGCGCGGATTAAGGAACTGTTGGGAATAGACGTTCCCGAAGACCGGCTCGGTTGTCTTCAGGACATTCACTGGCCGTTGGGATTATGGGGATATTTTCCGTGTTACGCGCTGGGTGCGCTGACGGCTGCCCAACTCTATGAGGCGGCCGGACGTGCTGTGCCGGGGCTGGAGGCCGAGATCGGCACAGGGAATCTGGCCCCCTTGCTGGGCTGGCTGCGTGAGAAAGTGCATGCGCGGGCAAGTTCCGTATCCACCATGCGCATCATTGAAGACGCGACGGGTCGTCCGCTCGGGGCGGAGGCCTATCTTGCCCATATCCGTCGCCGCTATCTGGATGAGGTTGCGTGAAAGACGGCTTTTCTCCCGATCGACTGGATGCCGCGCAGCTTTTGCATGAGGTGGATCGGAAGAAGGTGGAAGGCATCCGTCGGGCACGGGAATTGTTCGAGGCGCGCCAGAGAGTTGAGGGTCTTGAAAAGGCAAACTCTATTCTGGAGCCGTCCTGCGCGGAACTCTCGGCGCGCGTGGACGAACTGGAAGTGTTTCGGCAGCGCTATGAAGAGATTGCCAACAGCACCACATGGCGGCTGACACGCCCGGTTCGATGGGCGCTTGAACGGTTTGCCAGTATCCGTCGAAGGGCAAAGAGGCTTGGAGCACGCGCTTCTGTTACGGTGGAGGCGCCCGTTCCAGCCGGACCTGCCATCGACGTGACCGCGTGCGATCCGAAAATGCTGGAAGACGTCGCGCAGGGCATCGACCTTGCCTATTACCAGAAACAGCTTGGACCGTGGGAAGCGACCCTCGATCACAGGATGGCCGCGGCGCATTACCTGACGCTTGGTCGGACAGAATATCTGGACCCGCATCCTGACTTTGTCACACGTCATTATCTGTTTCTACATGAGGATGTTCGCAGGGCAGGGATCGACCCTTTCTGGCACTGGCTGGTGTATGGCCGCAAGGAAGGCCGTGTGGCGCTCCCGCATGTCCGACGGGTGGCACAGCGTGAGTACAAGCCCCTCGTCAGCGCGGTGATCGTGGGAATTGTCGATCCAGAAACGCTTGAACGTCAGATCGGATCGATCCGCAACCAGACCTATAGCGAACTTGAAATTCTCGTTGTGGATACGGAAGAGAATGTCACGACCTGCCGTCGCGATGATGATGTCCGTGTCATCTCATGCCCGAAAGAAAGTGAGGATATTTCTCTGTGGCAGGTAGCTTTCAGAGAGGCGCAAGGAGATATCATCTGGCTTCGGGAGCATGATGTGCAGCCGGAGGCCAATTTTGTTGAACGTCTGGTGCGTCATTTTGCCGATACCAGTGTGCAGGTGGCATTCGGAAGCTCTTCGGCTGGAGAGAGTGATGTAGCTCCTGTTATCCGGTCGGCGGGAGAGTGGTTTACGACGTCGTTTGCTGAAGCCGATCTTGCGCCGGAAATCGATGGATGTCTGATGCGTCGCCATCAGGTGGACCAAAGGGTCTGGCAAACGATCGTATCTCTGCACACTGGGAAAACATGGTTCTTTCTTGCCGAACTGATGGCGGGAGGACAGCTTGTACTGGATGCTTCGACAGGTATTTCCTGTGAGGCAGCACGCGCCACTCCAGCGCAACTGCCTGATTTTTACAAAGAATATCAGTTTCTGATTGCACATCTGTGCAGAAAATGGGGTATCCCGGAGACTGAGGTGCGTCGTCTTGCCGAGCGCTTGCGCGAGATGTTTGAAAGCGCCTCGACCGGATCCGATGTGTTCGAAGACGTTTTCGATCTCGATGCCATTCTGCGCGTCCAACACGAACCACGTCATATCGTCTTCAATGTTCTCGGATTTATGCTTGGGGGAGGCGAGCTTTTCCCCATTGCACTGGCGAACGGATTGCTCCGGCAGGGCTATATGGTATCGTTTCTGGTGCTGGATGATACGCGCACGGACCCGGATGTCCTTGCGTTGCTGGACAGAGCCATTCCTATCTATTCAATGTTTGAGGCGAAAGAGGTCGGTGTCTGGCGGTTCATTCTCGACATTCATGCGGACCTGATCCACTCCCATATCTGTCTGAGCGATCTGCCTTTCTTCCCCGACGACAGGACGCTGACAGTGGTGCCCTATATCGTGACGCTGCACGGTTCATACGAATGTGTCACGCTTGGAGAAGACATGCTCGCCCGGCTGCGGCGCGATGTCACTCTGTGGGTTTATCTGGCGGAGAAAAATCTCGCACATCTACGTGGGCTGGATGGCAGCGTGCCATGCGGGGATATCGTTCATATCCCGAACGGCATGACGCTGGATCGGCGTCCCTTTCCGCTCACGCGCGAGCAACTCGGGATTGGCCCGGAAGACTTCATTGTGGCGGTCGCAAGCCGTGCCATTCCGGAAAAAGGCTGGGTGCAGGCGGCTCAGGCCATTGAGCAGCTCAATAAGGAAGATCCTCCGCGCCGGGTACATCTTCTTCTATGCGGCACGGGCGATTGTTATGAGCAGTATCGTGAAGAACTCGGCCGTCTGCCGAATATTCATCTGCTGGGCTATCAGGATTGCATCAACGGTCTTTATCGCATGGCCGATTGCATGCTTCTGCCCACCCGTTTTCCCGGTGAGTCCTTTCCGCTGACGCTCATTCAGGCGCTTCAGGTGGGAACGCCCGCCATCGCGACGGATGTGGGCATGGTGCGATCCATGATGACGGCGGATGACGGCGGATTGGCTGGCGAACTCCTTCCGCTCGACGCAGACGATGCCACATTCGAGAACGCTATCATCGCCGCAATCAGGGAGATGATGGACGACGCAAAGCGGGCCGAGTTTGCAAGACATGCGCGGGCCTGTGGCCAGCGTTATGGCATGGACCGGGTGGTGGCAGCCTATGACCGGGTTTATCGGCGCTTTCTGGATGTGGAAGCGTAAGCCGTCATGCCTTGTTTCCGAGTTCGGGATAGAGGTAATGCACCACACGTTCCATCGTGAGCCCTTGGGCGAAGATCGTGAATACGACAACGCCATAGCAGATCGGCAGAAGCGTATCGCGCAAGGCTCCTTCGGGAAGGCTGAGGGCCAGTGCCACGGAAATGCCTCCCCGTAATCCTCCCCATGTCAGGATACTGAGCAGCCGTCCGCGATCTTTTCCCGGATGAAGATGCATAGGCACGGTCGATAGGAAAACGCTCAGACCGCGTGCCAGCACAGCCAGAGGGATAATGGCCAGTGTCAGGATGCAGTTCGACCATGTTGGCGTAATGGCGAAGATGACCAGTCCGATGAGGAGAAAGAGAAGAGCATTGAAGACTTCGTCGATCAGGGTCCAGAACGTCTGAAGTTCTTCGCGGGAATGGCCAGCAATGTAGGTGCGGCCGCGGACAGACCCGAGACTCATGCCGGCCGCCACGACTGCAATGGGGCCGGACATGCCCAGCGTATGCGCCAGTCCATATGTGCCGGTGGCGAGCGCCAGCGATGCCAGAAGGTTGAGGTGGTCCCGTCCGTTCGGACAGTTTTGCGGGCTTGATAAGCTATACCCGGTTGTTGTTATGCCGCCCTTCTGACGGCGTTGCTGTTGGCCATCTGGTCCGGGGTTA
>NZ_WOTH01000070.1 GCF_011516945.1 Acetobacter estunensis | reverse complement strand
ACTCTGTCTGCATCGGGTTCGTTTATTGCTTATGAAAAATTCTTTTGTGCAAAACAGACTTTTTCATAATCTAATCCGATGTACAACCCTTCTGTGAGATTTCCGCGTCGATCCTCATCTGGCCACGGCGCGCGAAATGTGTGGCCTGCTCGTTCATCCGGCTCAGACCCACGCAGTGATGTTCGTGACCGCCTGCGTGTCCGTGCTCGGACTGCTCATGCTGATAGCCGCCACCTACATGATCGGCCGTTGCCTGTTCCGGGGCGTGCGATGGAGCGTGGGGCGCGTCCGTCAATCCTGAGCGGTTGAGATTTTGAGAGTGATAAAGGAAAGGCCGTCCCTGAAGGACGGCCTTTTTGGTTGTCGGTGTGGATTACCGGCGTCGGAAATCAAAACCTAGTTTTCCGTCATTCATAACCGACGGTGTGCATGTCTTCCCCGGATGTATTGCGGTGTAAGGCTTGAGCCACTTGGTCTCAATCCAGCCAGGACGAAAGGCAAAGTTCATGGTTTTTACGAAGCCGTTTTGCGTCTCCGGTGGTTCAGCGACAGCAATAATCTCCGCAACTGGGGCGAAAGTCGGTGAATTCGAAGATGGCTCCTGATGGAGGGACACCGGATGATCGAAGTCCATGTCCATGGATTCCGGAGTGTCCACCACCATACACTGGTATCCAGCCAATGGCTTTACGGGGTGCAGATCAGCGGCGACAGCGGACGTCCATGTGAGTGCTGATGCAAGAGCTACGGCAACAGGAATGATTTTCATTGGTTTTTCTCTCATTCTTTAATGTGTGAGTAGAACACTCTGGGTAGCGGCGGAACCCATTTTCCCGGCAACGGCCGAGCGCCATTGGCCGACTGTTTCATTGGGCGTCACACCATTTTTTGCCATTTTGTCGGCCGAGATGAATTCGGACATCGGGGTGTCAGATGACGCGCGCGCCATGGAAATGCCGGCCTTTGGACCGAAATTATAGTAACCGCGTGTGTCCACGGGCGTGGGATTGTCCACGCCGGCCGATTGCAGTGAGGTGGCAGCCTGTTTCAGATACTGCGCTGCTGCGACGGCCTGTGTAGCGGGATCCTGCTGACCGGCGATGCCGGATGTAATCGTGTCGGCAAGCTCGGGGTGCTGGGCGAGCGCCCTGTTAAGCTGTTCCGTGTAAGTGCCGTTACTCATCTGGAACGCACCCGTAATCGTGGTCTTCCCGTTGGCGGTATACAGGTTCCGACAGCCGGACTCGACCACGCAGGTTGCAGCAAGGGCGCTTGGATTGACGCCTACCGTCTCAGCATTCTGCGCCGCCTGGTATCCCCATGATGAACCATACATCTTCTCCAGCGCGTCAGAGCCGGTTGCGGCACTGGGGGCGGTTGAAGTGCGAACCGTTGACCCATCACTTCCGATGGTTCGCGTGCTGCCAGATGTCGGCAGGGTAAAGCCCCCGATCCCGACTTCCTCAAATGTGGGGATCGGTCCCTGCGGCATTCCGTTCGGCACCGTGATGGTCTGGGCGTGAAGCACGGTTGCGGGTGACATGAGTGCCCCAAGGACGAGGGCCGCATGAGCCGTTCGTCGTGGGGCTCGGGAAATGGTGGATCGCACTGGCGTCTCCCATGGTTATGTGGAGACGCCATGATGAGTGGACATCGTGCGACTTTACGGGGTAGTTTCCCTTTATTCTTCGAGAGCAGGACTGGTGTGTCAGTTTCTGTCACACCTACATCACATGACCGAAGACAAACCCCAGACAGAAGATGATCGACCCATAGAGAACGGTGCGGAAATGAATCTCCAGCGCCGCGCGTTTGTTGCCGAGATCCACGCTCTTTTGCACTGAGTCCGAAATATCCCTGCCGATCCGGATCAGGAGTTTGGCAAGGTGCGCGTCCACGGTCTTTTCGTTGACCTGTTTGAGCGTCTCGACCGCTTTGACGCCTTCACCGATCAGCTTGCGGCTCTCACGGATCTCTTCGGTCGTGTCCTTGCGACACTGGGCGGCTGTTTCCCTCAGAGCTGCGCGTGCTCCGTGACACTGGTCTCCCAGTGCCACCATCAGAAAAATCATGTCGCGAAGAAGCTTCTGTTCTGGCTCTACCGGTCGTCCGATCCATTCCTCGGCGCTTTCTCGGAGTTCGCTGACACGCTTCGAGAACTGTCGTGAAATTTCATCTTCGGGGAATGAGGATGCCGAGTCCATGTCTCACCCGATATTCCATGTCACGGATGGAATGCCTTGTGGCATGCGAGGAAGCAATTCAGGCCCAAGATCGTCGAAAAATTTGGGAACGGCTTCCTGAAGCCATTTCTTGATGCGAAGACGATCCAGAACTCCGCTGGGCGGAAAGCCTTTCACTGGCACATTATTGGCGTAATCCAGAAAGCCTTGATTCCGGTCGTTGACTTTCTTGATCCCGTTCAGCACCGGGAAAACCGAAACCTCTGTCTCGCCGTGCTGGATCGCCCTCATCACAACCGGATGGTTGAGAATGTCGGCCATCGCCTGAGGCGTGTTTGTTCCTTGAGGCAGAAGGCTCCCGTTGATCACGATGGCGCAGCGTGGCGGGAAAAAATCCTGCTGCTGGAGATTGTCGAGATAATCGAGATCGCCATTTTCGTTTCCGATGACGAAATAGGACACCAGAGAAATCCCCAGATCAGGGAGACCATCCAGGAGACCGGTTTCCTTGACAACCTGATGAAACGCCGTCCAGCCCCCCCCGACATCAAGGAGAACGTCCTTTCCCTTGGCTTTCATGCCGTCGAGTTTTTCAAGAAGCCAGTCTGTCTGCTCTGGCACACTCTGCCCGGGCGCCTGGACAACCTCTCGCCCGATTGTCGCGACGGAGTTTGATTTGTTCAGTGTGTCAGCATTCCAGACCTCAATATCGCCGCCTTGATGCTTGGTCACTTCGTCGATCAGTTTCAGTAGCGTTGTCTTGCCCACCCTCTGACGTCCGATTGCGACGTAAAGCGTAGGAAGACGGGTCTCCGGTCCTGTTTTCGTCTTTGCGTCCTTCATGCCTTATCCTTCCATTGGCCCACCCCACTGTTCAATCTGAGCGCGGCGGACCTTCTCCATAATTTTGTCGAGCCGCGCCTGCACCTCTGGTGAAGGAGGTTCTTTGCCATCCGGCTCAGTCCCGACAATGACGTCTCTCTCTGCGACTTTGTGTGAGCTTTTTTGCGTGTCGTCTGACGCGTCGATCATGGGAGGGCTCCAGTCCCGATCCTCACGACTTGGCATGGAAAGCCGAGCAGGCGGTTTCTCGGTTGGAAGGGCGTCCGTTGCTGGTGAGGCATGGTTCATGCGGCGTGATGTTCGCGCAACGGCACGGCTCCAGCATCGCTCTATCCGGCGCAGCGCCACCTTTTCATCAGGCAGATCGACCCCATCCGCTCGGGCGGCTTTCACGTAAGGAGCCCATGAGTCCCCTTTGCGCCGAAGACTCTCGATATCGTCATAATTGACCAGCACCCACTCATAGAGCGCTGTCGCTGTGGGCTTGGTGTGTGGCTCCGAGACCAGCAGAGCCAGTCGCTCCCGACCGTGTTTTTTCGCCATGACGTCCTTCCCGGCATTCGGGTTCCACCCATCGGCCACCCGATACCACCCTTATACCACCGCGTCAGCACCTTAGTGACACCACTAGCCCACCGCGAAGGCACCCAACCACCACCGTCATCCCACTGAACTGCCCCCTATGTGCCGCTACTCCGCCACCCATAGGGAGAAGAGCTTCATACACCATTGCACCGTTGGTGCGGGGGCTGCGCCGAGGGCTACCGAAAGGGTATCGGTAATGCCGAGACCCTTCGTTGCTCACGGTGTCCGGACCTGGGGAAAAGTTTTCTCAGTCGCAGCGAGTGATGGGACCGTCCTCATATCTGACGAGGAGACGTTCCATGAGTGAGAAGACAACACCGCGACGCGCAGGATCGAGCAGCTCGCCTGGGCCTCTTCCGCCGTCATCGTTCGAGCATTGGCCACTCCACTGGGAGACCTTTGGTGAACGACTGTGGCTGAAGGCGAGTGAGGTATGCGGGATCCTGGGCATTCGGAATGTGAGCGATGCCTGCAGCCGGCTTGACGAGGATGAGGTCCGACTAGGGGTGAGCGAGACCAATGGAGGCGAGCAGCAGGTTCGGTTTGTGAGTGAAAGCGGAATGTATCAGCTCACTTTCGTCTCCCGTCGCCCCGAAGCGAAGAGGTTTCGTCGATGGGTGACAGAGGAGGTCCTGCCCTCCATTCGTCGCACAGGTGGCTACCAAGCCTCACCGGACACGTCTCAACTCAGTTCGGATGACTGTGCGCTTTTGACCTACTTGCGGCGTCCCGGGCGCTACCTCGTGGTTCGCAGGGAAATCGGTGAGTTTCCACTAATTCAGGAGGAGCCTGACGAAGCCTTTCTGGCTCGCGTCGCGCGGTGTGACGTGCAGGGGATGGTTCACGCTATCGGGTTGGTGGACTCCCTGTGGCGGACCCACGTGGCCTATCTGGAGGCAGGCACGATCTCAGGCGATCACGTTGTCGCCCTCAACCGGACCATAGGGATCGCGGCCGCCTTAGGCGCGGGTGCTTTGGCTCTCAGACCGGATAGGGAGGATCCGAAAGCGGCCATATCGGTTCCCGTCAGGGAGACACGGCGATGAACGAGACCCTTGAGCCGTCCGCTTCTTCGGCCGTCCCGAAATGGGCGAGTAACCTACAGGAGTGCATGGATGAGCAGAGGGAAGAACTGCGGAGCGTCAGCGAAAAGCTCTCACTTCTGATCGAGATCCTGTCACCCAAGGAGACCGAAGGCCCGACGCTCGACGATCTTCTGGCCCGCCTGATCGAGGTTGTTCAGGAACAGAACCCCATCCTGCGGCGGATCGATCGCACGACGGGCTTCACGCTCGACCATCTCGAGGGGCGCCCCGTGCGTCGCGATGGCGACGAGGACGCCCACCTGTCATGATGACCTTCCGCAAGATCTCGGCAATGGGACGGGGCGATCTGATCGTGGCCTACCTCACCGAGGGGGAGCCCGACCCATTACACGATTTCAGGACGGAACCGGGAAAGGTGCCCGATGGCGATGGATCACGTCTGACAAGTTACTACACGGGTCGCGATGGTCGCGCCTCATGGCGTCCCGAGATGCCGGCAAAGGTTGCAGCCGCGCTGGGTATTGATGCGAGTAAGCCGCCGAAAAACGCCGAACTCTCGAAGTTGTTCGAAGCCTCCAATGCGCAGACGGGCGAAGCGTGGTCGGACGCCCAGCGCAAGATCAGCGCCTACGATCTGACGATGGCGCCCCATAAGTCGATCACGCTTGCGGCCGAGTTTGCGCCGACAGCGGCCGAGGGGGCCGCGATCTGGCACGCGATCGACAAAGCCAATGACGACACGATGGGCTATGTGGCGCGTGAACTGGGGTATGCCCGCCGTGGGCACGGTGGCGAAGACGGTGCGGAGAAGGGGGACGTCGCCTGGGTGTCCTTTCGCCACACCACGGCGCGCCCCACGGTCGAGGCGAAGGATCCGGCGTCAGGCCAGACCTATCTGATCGACAGCAGGGCGGGTGGCGATCCCCACGCCCATATCCACAACGCGCTGTTCAATGTGGTCGTCACCGAGGACGGGCACGTAGGCTCCCTCGACACCAAAAGGCTGCGCTCGCGGGTCCATGAGTTCGGGGCCTACTTCCAGGCACGTCTGGCCGATAACCTGCGCCAGCTCGGCATCGCCCAGACCTACGATGCCAATGAACAGGCGACTGTCATTTCAGCGGTGCCGCAGGACATCTGTGACTTCTTCAGCAAAGGCCGGCGTCAGGTCGTACAGGCCGCGAGGGATTATGCCGCGAAGGAAGGCCTCGACTGGGAGAAGATCTCCATCGAACGCAAGCAGCGTATCCTTTCCATGGCTGGGCTGGCGTCGCGCCACGAAAAGGAGCGGGACGCGGACGAGCGGGAGGTTTGGAAGCGTCAGGCCGACGAGCTGGGCTGGCAGACCCGCTCCCTTCTCGGCAGCCCCATAGAAGACGCGAGTGCCCCTGCGCTGCGGCACGAGCAGGCCTATGAGTTCGCGGCGCGTCATCTTGCCAAAGAGTTTGAGACGTCGGCCGTGCTCGATCACGACAAACTGCGGATGTATGCCGCGCGCGGATTGATTGGCGCCGGTATCCCGGGTGGCGTGAAAGACATCGACGCGGTTGTATCCATGATCGAGCAGCGGGGCCTTACGCTGCACGACGAGCATGTGTCGCTGGTCTCGACGCTCAGGAATGACCGGGTGCGCGTGACCAACAGCGCGCAGATCCGCATCGAGGAGACCCTTGCGCGCGAGGCGGCCCGCGCAAGCCGTGACCGCAGCGCCTCGCTTTCGGACGAACAGATCCGCACGGCCATTGAGGCGAGCGGTGGCCATTACGATGACCAGCACGGCCAGTCCCAGAAAGCCGCGATCTACGCCCTGGGACGTGGCGGTAAGCTGTCCATGTTGACCGGTGTCGCCGGGTCGGGAAAGACCTTCCTTCTCAAACCGCTTGTGGCGGCGTGGAAGGCTGACACCACCTTCGCCCCCGAGGGGCGTGAGGTGATCGGTCTGGCGACGGCGTGGCGTCAGGCCGACGCACTGGCCGAAGCCGGGATCCATGATCGTTGGGCGCTGGCCCCGTTCCTGATGCGTCTGGAGAAGGGCGATCACCACGTCACGGAGAACACCGTTCTCGTGATCGACGAGGTGGGACAGATCGCGCCCCGGCAGATGCTTCAGCTCATGGAACTGCAGCGCCGCACGGGCTGCACGATCAACGCGGAAATCTCACAGAAGGGTTGTACATCGGGTTAGATTATGAAAAAGTCTGTTTTGTAGAAAAGAAATTTCCATAATCATCAAGAAAACCCGATGCAGACAGAGTGTA
>NZ_WOTH01000069.1 GCF_011516945.1 Acetobacter estunensis | reverse complement strand
CTGCTCAAAACGCAGACTGGACGCCATCGCAAAAACCGTCAATCAAATCGCCAAAACCCAGAAATTACCGGCCAAGCACATCAATCAAGGGTTCTTCGATCCCTCCATCTTATTAAACACTGGACGCATGCGCTTGCCGATACGGACAAGCAGAGACCTGTTTTTACCCATCACCATTCAACTCAGAAACAGATGCCTTTTTGTGGTATTACTTAATACTTCTTTACAATATGTTCTCTGCCTGGCTCTGTCCAGATAGGCTTGTACAGTCTCTCCGCCATCCTCCCGCCACGATCCTCCGTCACGAGTGCGGCTCTCACACAAGGCAGCACTCACGGAGAGCGTGTCATGGATCGACCCCAAGCCCCCATTTTCGCCCGCACCGTCACGCAGCGCATGAGCCGCGCGACGGCACGCACCCTCGCCACCTGCGCCATGGGCGCATGGGTGGCGCTGGCTGTCGTGCCGTTTGTCATGGTGCTGATCGAACTGGGCTGAGCACCCCTTTCAGGAGCGTGCGCGGCCCTTCGCGGCGCCCGGCTTACCACCGCGTCCACGACCGCGCTTCGCGTCCGGATCATACCCACCGCCGCCCGGCCCGAGCGGTGTGGGTGTCGTGTTGCGCTTGCGCCCCGGGCCTCCGCCCTGACGCGGCGCTGTTGGCGGTGGCGGTTCGATGCCGAGTTGCAGCGCTTCCAGCCGTTTTACCTCGTCGCGCAGACGGGCCGCCGTCTCGAACTCCAGATCGGCCGCAGCGGCGCGCATCTTCTTTTCCAGCTCCGCAATCGTCGCGTCCAGATTCTTGCCCACGAACTCGTCGGCTTCCGCGCCTTCCGTGGGTGTGACGGTGACATAGTCCTGCTCGAATACGGAGCCGACGATGTTGCCGATCTGCTTGCGCACGCTCTGCGGCGTGATGCCATGCGCCTCGTTCCACGCGGACTGTTTTTCACGCCGCCGCGCGGTTTCCTCGATAGCGTATTTCAGGCTGTCGGTCATGCGGTCGGCATAGAGCAGCACGCGGCCGTCCACATTTCGCGCCGCACGTCCGATGGTCTGGATCAGTGACGTGCGCGAACGCAGGAAACCTTCCTTGTCCGCGTCCAGAATGGCGACGAGCGAACACTCGGGAATATCCAGTCCCTCACGCAGCAGGTTGATACCGATCAGCACATCGAATGCGCCCAGCCGCAGGTCACGAATGATCTCGATACGTTCCAGCGTATCGATGTCCGAGTGCAGATAGCGCACACGAATACCGGCCTCATCCAGATATTCCGTCAGGTCTTCCGCCATGCGCTTGGTCAGCACCGTGACCAGCACACGACCGCCCTTGCCGATGGTCTCGCGGCACTCCGCCAACAGGTCATCCACCTGCCGTTCCACAGGACGCACTTCCGTCACCGGGTCGATCAACCCGGTCGGGCGGATTACCTGCTCGCTGAACGCGCCCTCGGTCCGCTCCATCTCCCACGGTCCGGGCGTCGCGCTGACGAACAGACTCTGCGGGCGGTAAGCGTCCCATTCCCCAAACTTGAGCGGACGATTGTCGAGGCAGGAAGGCAGGCGGAAACCGAACTCCGACAGCACGGATTTGCGCGCGTGATCCCCGCGCTCCATGCCGCCGATCTGCGGCACGGTGACGTGACTCTCATCGACGATCAGCAGCGCGTCTTCCGGCAGATATTCAAACAGCGTCGGCGGTGGCTCGCCCGGCTTGCGACCCGAGAGATAGCGTGAGTAGTTCTCGATCCCCTTACACACGCCGGTCGTCTCCATCATTTCGAGATCGAACTGCGTGCGCTGCTGGATGCGCTCGGCCTCCAGAAGTTTACCTTCGGCCACGAACTGGTTGAGCCGCTCCTTGAGTTCCTGCTTGATGCCAATGATGGCCTGATTGAGCGTCGGACGTGGCGTGACATAATGGCTGTTGGCATACAGGCTGACTTCCGCCAGATCGGCGGTTTTCTCACCCGTCAGCGGGTCGAACTCGATGATCTGATCGATCTCGTCCCCAAACAGGGAGACGCGCCACGCCCGATCCTCATTCTGGGAAGGGAAGATGTCGATACTCTCACCACGCACACGGAACGCGCCACGCGCAAACGCCGCGTCGTTGCGCCGATACTGCAACTCCACCAGCGCCTTGATGAGCCGGTCGCGGTCGATTTCGCCTCCCACTTCCAGCCGCACGACCATGCGCGAGTAGGTCTCGACCGAACCGATACCGTAAATGCACGAGACAGACGCGACAATGATGACGTCATTGCGTTCTAGAAGCGCCTGCGTGGCGGCGTGGCGCATCCGGTCGATCTGCTCGTTGATCTGGCTGTCTTTTTCGATATAGGTGTCCGAACGCGGCACATACGCTTCGGGCTGATAATAATCGTAATAACTGACGAAGTATTCCACCGCGTTTTCTGGGAAGAACTGCTTCATCTCTCCGTAAAGCTGCGCTGCGAGCGTCTTGTTGGGAGCAAGAATAAGCGTGGGCTTCTGCGTCGCCTCGATCACCTTGGCCATGGTGAAGGTCTTGCCCGAGCCCGTCACGCCCAAGAGAACCTGATCGCGCTCCCCCTGCTCCACACCCGCCACAAGTTCCTTGATGGCCTGCGGCTGATCTCCTGCGGGCTCGTATTCCGAGACCACCTTCATGCGGAACTTCTTCTCGCGTGGAGCGAGACGTTCGGGCTGGAACAGGAGAGCCGGCGTGCTGCCGGAAACGGGACGTGCGCTGGATGCCATTATTCCGAAATGGCGTGTCGAAGGTCAGACCGCAAGAGCGGCAGCCCGTCCAGATGGCACAAACCCACCCGGACGGTGCCGTGGATCAGCGGCGCCACCACCCCGCACGCGGGGCAGCGGGCGGTGCGTCATCTTCGATCACGGTCGGCTCGACCATGATGACCGGCTTGCGCTCATTGCTTTTGTCCGTTTTGGAAGCAGCCTCAGCTTTCGCCTCAACAGACTTTTCCGCTGGCGCGGAAGCCTCCTCAGCCAGGCTCACCTCCGCTTCCGGTTCCGCGGCCTTGCGCCGGGTGCGCGTGCGGCGGCGCGGCTTTGCAGCCTCTTCCTCCACCGGTGCAGGAGGGGCCTCTTCAGGTGTCGCCACGTCCGCTTTAACGGCAGGCGCCTCCTCGCTAGGAGCAACTGCCTCCTCTGCTGCCGGACGGCGACGGCGGCCGCGCCCACGACCCCGTGACGGCTTTTCTTCCGTTGCTTCGGCTTCAGGTGCCGTCACACTGTTTTCCGCAACTGTAGCAATTGCCTCATCCGGCTCGGCCACAAGATCGGTGCCAGCGGGCGCGGCCACCGCGCTGCGATCGGCCTGAAGGTCTGCCTGCTCCATGATATCGAAGATATCGAAGCTGCCCCCAAACGGATCGGCCGGTGTCGGACCACGCCATTCGCGCGCTGCCGGAACAGGGGCCGCCCGCGGGGCCGGCGCAGGCGCTGCTGCCTGTGCTGGCGCAGGTGCCACCTGCCGGTCCGTCTGCGGCACCTTCCGCGAATGACGGGTGCGCGTGCGTCCCGGCACAAGATTTTCTTCCGCAGCCTCTTCGGACACAGGTGCAGAAGGCCGCCCGTTCACGGCAGCGCCATCGGCGTTGCCGTTGGTCTCAGCGGCGATGCCATTTTCTTCGCGCTGCCCGTTTCCGTTGCCACGACGGCGACGGCCACGGCGGCGGCGACGCACACCGTTCTCGCCCTCATCCTGCGTTTCCACGGGCGCTTCATCGCCATTCCCGGTTTCCCGCGCCGTTTCTGGCGGCGTGTCGGAAATGGCGATCACACGACGGTTCGTGGCCTCATCCTCAACGGCTGGCGTCACATCGTTGTTGGACGTTTCCGGCTCGACCCGCAGATCGCTGGTGACGGTCGCAGGCTCCGGCGCGTCACGACGAACCGTCTGCGCACGCCGTCGCTCAATGCGGATCTCGGGAGGCGGCAGCGTCGCATCGGCCGTGAAGATCACGGTCATGTGGTGCCGCCGCTCAATGGAATCGAGCCAGTCGCGCTTGTTGTTGAGGATGTAGAGAGCGATCTCGGCCGCGACATGGACGTTGATTTCGGCCGCGCGGCGATTGCCGCCCTCTTCCTCGATGGCGCGTAGGACATGCAGCGCCGAGCTTTCGATCCCGCGCACGATGCCTGTGCCCTGACAGTGCGGGCACATGGCGAAGGCGGATTCCGCAACGGACGGACGCAGCCGCTGACGCGACATTTCCAGCAGACCGAAATGCGAGATTCCGCCCACCTGAATGCGCGCGCGATCATTGCGCAGCGCGTCCTTCAGACGGCGCTCCACCTGCGTATTGTGGCGGCGGGACTCCATGTCGATGAAGTCGATGACGATCAGACCGGCCAGATCGCGCAGGCGCAACTGACGGGCCACCTCATCAGCCGCTTCCAGATTGGTGCGGACTGCTGTTTCCTCAATGTTGCGCTCACGCGTCGCACGACCCGAGTTCACGTCGATGGAAACAAGCGCTTCGGTCTGGTTGATGACGAGATAGCCACCGGATTTGAGCTGCACCGTGGGCGAGAGCATCGCATCCAGCAGTCCTTCCACATGGTAGTGGCTGAACAGCGGCTGGCTTTCCTTGCGCCACAGGCGGACCTTGCCCGCATTCTGCGGCATGAGCATCCGCATGAAGTCGCGCGCGCCACGCCATGCCGGCTCACCATCGACGATGATTTCCTCGATGTCGCGGCTGTACACGTCACGAATGGCGCGTTTGACGAGGCTTGCCTCCTCGTAAATCAGCGCCGGAGCGACGGATTTCAGCGTGTGCTCGCGAATTTCATCCCACAGATGCAGCAGATACTCGCAATCGCGCATGACTTCCGGGCGCGGGCGCTGGGCACCGGCGGTCCGCACGATCATGGCCATGCCGCGCGGGAGCTGAAGCTCGGAAATGATGTCGCGCAGACGCTTGCGGTCATTGACCGACGTGATCTTGCGCGACACGCCGCCACCACGCAGGGCATTGGGCATCAGCACACAGTAGCGCCCCGCCAACGAGACATAGGTGGTCAGGGCCGCGCCCTTGTTGCCGCGCTCTTCCTTGACCACCTGCACCAGCAGGATCTGTCGGCGACGGATGACTTCCTGAATCTTGTAGCTGCGCAGGAAGCGGGCCATGCGCTTCTGGACGAGGGCTTCTTCGCCCGTATCCGTCTCACCCCCCACGCTTTCGGGGGTGCTGTCCTTGCACTCGGTCGCGCCATTGTCGTCCGCGACTGTCTCGTCCGTCGCGTCGCCCTCACCTTCCGCAGCCGCATCCTCCTCGGACTCGGCGCTTTCAGCATCTTCTTCCTGCAATGCGAGGAGCTTCTCGCGATCCGCGACGGGAATCTGATAGTAATCGGGGTGGATTTCGCTGAAGGCGAGGAAACCGTGGCGGTTGCCACCGTAATCGACGAAGGCGGCCTGCAGGCTCGGCTCGACGCGGATTACCTTGGCAAGATAGATATTGCCCTTGAGCTGCTTCCGGTTGGAGGCCTCGACGTCGTAATCGTCAAGACGGTTTCCGTCCATCACGACGACGCGCGTTTCTTCCGCGTGTGTCGCATCTATCAGCATGCGTTTGGTCATTAAGGAAAAAACTCCGGCGCCCCGGCGTTCGTCCAGCCGGGCGCAGCCGGACCCAGACGGTCCGGGCGCCGCGCGGGAACGCTGCGGGCGAATTGATGGCTTGATCCGGGGAGATGGGCGCACACCGCAGCGCGACAGGGCACAGGCTGAATGAGGGGGACATGACAGCAAAACGGGCCGGACCTGACGGGCCTGCCTTCGCTTTCTGTCGTGTCGCCGTAACTGCTCTCATCCGTCCCTGTCGATCAAGCGTAGGTGGCGCTCCGTCCGCAGCGCGCCCGCGTCCCTGACTTGAGGCAACACGGCCACGGCTCCGCCCGGGCGACGTGGACGGTCGTCTTCGGACGGACCACGTTCTAGCGAACATGGAGCAAAGAGTCGCGCCGCGCAAGCGCCCACAGCCAGAGCGCGTTGGGAAGCAAAGCGTTAATGACTTGCACCCGAGTGCATGTCAGGATGCACCCGCAGGATCTGGCAACAGGATGAGGTCATGACGCGGGAGCCGAAAGCGAACAGCGCGAAAGAACATATCGCCGCGCCATCGCGGGCGGTTTTCCGACAGGGAAACGTGACACAGACCGCAGGACCGCTTCCCCCGGACGGGATCAATGGACTGCTCTACAGCACCACACAGCGCCGCCATCTCCTGCTCGCCGGATTGGCCACACCGCTTATCAGCGCCTCCGCCCTTGCCCGCGCGCCAACACATACCGCAAAGAAAAGTGTGTCCCACCACCACGCGCTGACCGCCCCCGCCATCATCCGCAGAGCGGCTCCCCTGCCGCCGCTGGTCATGCTCGACCCCGGCCATGGAGGCAAAGATCCCGGCGCCATCGGCCTGTCGGGCACGTATGAAAAACACGTCTCGGAAGCCGCCGCCGCCGAACTGGAGCGGCAACTGCTCTCATCAGGGCGCTACCGTGTGGCCATGACCCGCACGGCGGACCGCTTCATCCCGCTCGAAGGACGTGTGGAGATGGCCCAGAACCGCAAGGCCGCGCTTTTCATTTCCATGCATGCGGATGCCCTACACGATCCTTCGGTGCGTGGAGCGAGCGTCTATACGCTGGCCAACACCGCATCCGACGCCCAGACCGCCACCATTGCCAGCAGCGAAAACAGTGCCGACCTTTTTGGCGGCCCGCATGTTCACGCCACGTCTCCCGAAGTGCAGAAAATCCTCGCCAGTCTCGTTTCGGAAGAAACACGGCGCGGCTCGGCACACATGGCCCACGCCGTCGTCTCCTCCTTCCATCAGCGCGTGGCTCTGCTGCAACATCCCAATCGCCACGCGGCTTTCGTCGTGCTCAAGGCCGCCGATATTCCCTCCGTACTTGTGGAAATGGGCTTCATGTCCAACCGCCAAGACGAAGCGGCGCTCCGACAGGCCGGGCACCGCGCCATGGTGGCAGGGGCAATGCGTGACGCCATCGATCGCTACTTCGCAGCCTCCGGTCCCGGCATCGGCTGAGATTCTGTGGCCTATGTTTTCCTTACAATCCGGACAAAGAGTGAATGACCCGAGTCAAAGGTTTCTTCCTGCGCGTGCTGCCCGCACTGGCCGCATTCGCGCTTGCGCCCACCCTTCCCGCACAGGCGCGCGAGGTCGCGGCAAGCTGTGACAACGCGCGCTTTCTCGCTGCGCAATCCGACTTCGAGAATGGCGGGGCGCATGGCGACAGGGCCGTGCATATCTGCGGCCGGGTGATCGCCGTCTCGCCCCGCGCACACCGCACCCGCAGTGGCGTGCATGGCTATTTCTATGTCGATGTCGGACAGGGCGTGTCGATCCGCATCGTCTCCAATCTCGATGAGATGAACGCCCCCGCGTGGCCGTGGGTCCACAAAGGCGACGAAGCCGATGTGATCGGACGTTACTACTACGACTCTCCGCGCCGTCAGGGCATCGACTGGACCCATCGTGGCACAAGCCGCAAATGGGACGTGCCGGGTTCCATTACCGTGAACGGCAATCGCTACGAGTGACGGAACGGGCCTTCATCCCAACAGGGTGGAGGCCTTTTTACTTTCAGCCGCTCTTCGTGCTCTGCTTTACCGTGCGCGGGAGCGGCCCCTCCAGGCGCAGCGTGTTCCACGACAGGAAACAGTCACACAGGAACGTGCCGAGAGACGCCACCGTGCACAGCAGCGCGGCCCCGAACAGTCCCACCAGCCACAACGCGATCGAAGCGTCCCGCACGCTGCCAAGAAACAGAACGAACGCCGCGCCGCAGGTCATGGCCCCAGCCATGCCGCCGAACATGATGGCGATGTCGACGCGGATTTCTCACATTTTGTCTGAAGAGTGTTATTCTCTGTTCTGAGAGCTGTGTCCTGTGCGTCTGATCTGGAATGACAACGGCATTTTGCCTCTGGAGGCAGA
>NZ_WOTH01000068.1 GCF_011516945.1 Acetobacter estunensis | reverse complement strand
TCACGAAGGATGTCGAGACAACAATCTCGTCATCCTGCGCATGGTTGATGATTGCCCATATCCGCAGAGTTCTGCGAAAAATCAATCAAACCGCTTTCTGATTCAGGCTCTGAGACGGTTCCGCGCTTATACCCGGTTTGATAGGTCGAAAAATAGACGGCCTGGCGCGCGACCTCGATCAGCATTGTGCCAGGGACATGCTCATGATCTTTTCTGTAGAAATAATAATGATCTGCAGAATTCTTCATCGTAAAAGAGAAGGGAGGGATGTCATCCGTAAAAGCAGAAAGGGTTTCCTGAAATTGAGGGGTCTGAGTGTCAACGCCAAATTGAAGGGCAACCTGATGCGGGATTCCTACTCTTTCGCTGGAGACGGAAGATATATTTTTCAAATCCTTGAAAAGGTAGAACCCACCTTCGGGTGATAGAACAAACAGTTTCCCGATCTCGCTGTCCGTATCGCGTATGATCTGGTGGTATTCGGCGGATGTCAAAATCGATGGAAGGGCATATCTGGGGGCAGAAATGAGGACGTCATCGCAGGAATTTTTATGCAGGAGATCGGGTTCGATAGATGTTTTTTTCCAAAATGCGGTCGAGTTTATCATCTGAATGTCCATTGATTGTTCTCCGTTTTCAAGTTCCGTGTGCTCATGACTTGGGGGGGAGATCCTCCTTGTTCATCGCGATGTCTCAGGCTTTCCTTGAGGCCACAGCGTATACAAAGCAGGCAGGAAGAGCAGTGTCAGGACAGTCCCCGCTGCCGTTCCGCCGATTAGAGTAAATGCCAGTGCTCCCCAGAAAATCGATTCCGTTAGGGGAATGAAAGCCAGGATTGCCGCAAGCGCGGTGAGAATGACCGGGCGAGCCCTCTGAACCGTGGCTTCGACAACGGCATCAAGAAGCTCCATTCCCTCTTCACGATTGGTATGAATCTGGCCGATCAGAATCAACGTATTGCGCATCAGGATGCCCGAGAGACCAATAAGCCCCAGGATCGCGTTGAAGCCGAATGGCTGGTGAAACAGGAGAAGCGTGGGGACCATTCCAATCAGCCCGAGCGGAGCCGTCATAAAAACCATCGTCATCGCCGAAAGGGATCGGGTTTCAACAACGATAACCCCGAGCATGAGAAGAATCATGATGGGAAAGATCGGCGCCATTGCCGCATTGGCTTTGGCTGATTCCTCCGTATTGCCGCCGGTCTCGACGCGGTATCCTTCTGGAACAGCGGCTCGCAACGACCCCAGCGCCTTGTCCAGTCGAGCGGCAACCTCGGGAGGTTGAAGTTGATCGTTGATATCAGCCTGCACGGTTATCGTAGGGATACGATCCCGCCGCCAGAGGACCGGTTCCTCGCTATGATACTCCAGCACGCCGATCTGACGGAGCGGGATACGACGCCCGTTCGCAGCGACAAGCTCCTGATCGAGCAGTCGGGCCGGATCTGCACGGGACTGGCCGTCAGAACGTACTACCAGTTCAACCGCGCGAATGTCCTCGGGTACCTGCGCGGTGTTTATGCCCTGCAACATAAATCGCGCCTGACGTGAGACAGTCTCGGGTGAGAGACCCAATTGCGCCAGTCTGCCCTGATTCATCACAAAATGCAGGGATGGCTGCTTTTCGCCCCAATCGGTGTTGACCTGCCGCGTGTCGGGGTCGGCCCGCACGATATCGCTGACCTGTTGAGCGATATGACGGACCGTTTGCGCGTCAGGCCCCATGACACGGTACATGATCGGATAATGTGTATAGGGACCGAACACGAACTCGGTTGCCCGGACTCTGGCCTCCGAGGCCAGACCGTTCCCGACGGCCTGCCGCAAACTGTCCCGGAGCCGATCTCGCTGCTTCGCGTCGGCGGTCATAATGACAATCTTTGCAAACGCCGGGTCGGGCAACTCTGGATTATAGGCAAGAAAGAAGCGAGGCGCCCCCCCTCCAATATAACTTGTGACGCTCCGGGTTTCAGACTGTTTCTGGAGCCAGTCGCTGACTTTCCGCGTTGCAGCAGCGGTGCTCTGGATAGACGCGCCTTCCGGCATCGTCACTTCCGCCAGAAGTTCCGGCCGGTCCGAACTGGGAAAAAACTGCTGCCTTACAAATCCCATACCGCCAAACGCCAGCACGAAGAGGCAGACCACACCGGCACAGACAGCTTTGTTATGAGTTATCACGCTGCGAACCAGACGCCGGAACCGTTCATACCGTGCGGAGTGATAGGGGGACTGGTCGTGGGCCACCCGGAAGTCCGGCAGGAATTTGACACCCAGATAAGGCGTGAAAATAACGGCGACGAACCATGAGGTGATCAGGGCGAACGCCACGATCCAGAAGATGTTTCCTGCGTATTCGCCTGCGGCAGACTGCGCAAACCCGATGGGTATGAAACCAATGATCGTCACGAGCGTCCCCGCGAGCATCGGAGCCGCTGTGTGTGACCAGGCGTATGACGCGGCCGCGATGCGGTTCATGCCTCCCTCAAGCTTCACGACCATCATTTCGATAGCGATGATCGCGTCGTCGACAAGAAGTCCGAGTGAGATGATCAGTGCGCCAAGCGTGATCCGGTCGAGGGCGCGGCCCGTGACGAGCATGATGATCATGACGATGGCCAGCGTCAGGGGCACGGCAGCCGCAACGACGAGGCCGACACGAAAGCCGAGACTGATAAAGCTGACCAGCATGACGACGCTCAACGCCACGAAGAATTTCAGCATGAACTCGCCGACAGCGGCGTGAATGTTTTGTGCCTGATTGACGATCCTCGTGAGCGTAAGTCCGACAGGCAGGCTTCGATTGATGCCATCTTCGGCATGGGACAGTGCGTCCCCGAGCTTCAGACCATTCCAGCCAGGTCGCATCACGACATTGAGAACCAGGGCTGTCTGGTTGTTGTGACGGGCCAGAAACTCTGGAGGATCCTCGTAACCCTCCCGAACCTGCGCGATATCACCCAGCCGAAGAGTACGACCACCGACACTGATCGTGGTATTTCCGATAATGTCCGGTCCTGACAGCGGCTGCCGTGTGCGAATATAAAGTCGCCCTGCCTGCGTTTCCACAAAGCCCGCGTCCACGACATCATTCCGCGCCTGAATTGCCTGGGTAACGTCCGTCACGCCGAGGCCAAGTTCCGCGAGCTTCGTATGGGAAAGATCGACATACAGCCGCTCTGGCTGCTCGCCGACGATGGCTACTTTTTCGACACCGGGCACGTGCAGCAGTTTTTCTCGCACGGTCTCCGCCGCGCGTGTCACCAGAGAGAGCGGGGCGTCCTTGCTTTCAAGGGTGTAGACCGTGAAGACCACGTCGGAATATTCGTCGTTGACGAAAGGGCCTATAGCGCCACGTGGAAGCACATGCGCGCTGTCCCCCAGTTTTTTCCGCGCCTGATAGAACTCTTCCGGTACGACCGAGGGAGGCGTATTGTCCTTCAGGGTAAGCATCATGACCGCCATGCCCGGGCGCGTCATCGTTTCCACCCGGTCGTACCACGTCAGCTCCTGCAAGCGCTTTTCCAACGGATCGGCGACCAGATTCTGGACTTCCTCGGCTGTGGCACCCGGCCACAGCACGGTCGCTGTCAGTGTCTTGACGGTAAAACTTGGCTCTTCCGCACGACCCAACGCAAAAAAAGCATATGCACCGGACAGTGCAAGGGCGACGATCAGGAACAATGTAATCGCCTGCTCTCTGACGGCCCATGCCGAGAGATTGAACGCCTTCATTGCATCTGTGCCCTGTCAGGTGAGATCGTCACTGCTTCTCCCGCATGGAGATCATGAACACCTGCGGATACGATGTGTAGGTCATGAGCAATGCTCAGGTTATTTATCGTCCGATCAGAGACAATGAGAGCACGATTGGCCTCAATGCCCAGGATATGGACGGCATGAAAGAAAACCGTGTTGTGAGTGGAATCAATGATCCACACACCTGGTCCCTCGCCACGATCAAGGATCGCGGAAAGAGGAATGATTACGTGATCCTCCGTCGGCGACGAGAGCGTGACCGAAAGCGTCTGTCCGATCCTTGGAGTGCCAGCACCATTCGGGATGACGTATCGCGCATTTATTGTTCTGGTCGCCGGATCTTCCGATGCTCCGATTTGACGTAGCAGCGCGGTAGGAGCGATGGTCCGCCCACTCCCGGCATCCGCGATGATCGCGGATGATCCGACATCAGGAGAGATATTTTCGGGAAGATCCACGGACGCTTCCAGCGGTCCTGCCTGTGCCAGCGTCAAAACAGGCTGGCCAGCCGATACGACTGTACCTGTTTCGGCAATCACGGTGAGGACGGTCCCGTCCTCATCCGCCTTCAGGACAGTATAGTCGTTCCGGTCGCGGGCGATGCTGTGATTGGCTTCCGCCGCCCACAGTTGCGCATGGAGACTCTCGGCCCGGCTGCGTATTCCGCCATAGAACGACTTGGACACTGCCCCTGTCTGCTCCAGGCCCCGGTAGCGGCGTTCGTCCGCTGCGGCGTTCTCCCAGGCCGCGCGCAAGGATGCCGCGTTCGCACCCTGGTTGGTCACGTCATGGGCGAGATCCGTTCTGTCGAGGGTCATCAGCACGTCGCCGCGATGTACTTTCTGACCTTCATCAACAGCCCGGGAGACGATTTTCCCTGCAACACGAAAGGCGACCGTGGTCTGTATGCGTGCGGCGGCGATTGCTGGATACGTTCGAGACGAATTCGCACCATGGCCGGGAGCAACTGCGATGACGGCGCGAGGACCTGTCCGTGGATCTGGTGGCTTATGCTTGTGGCAAGCGGTCAGGGGAAAGATGAGCAATGTGACCAAGCATCTTCCAAAAAACCGTCTTTTTGGCGGCATCCCCATTGCTCCCTCGATTCATCGTGGAAGCCATCTTCGCCGCGAGTGATGATATTGTCAATTCGTCACTTGTTATTTCTAAGCTGAAAGGCTCCTGAGCACCAAGCCGGCCAGAAGAGACGCATCCTCGACAAGAGTATTATGATTGAATTCAAGGAGCACGGGATGTCGGACGGGCTGAAGTGCGAGCACCACGCCACGGCAGGCTTCTTCCAGCGGCGTCTTGCGCTCGAACTCCCCCGTCTCCCGACCGTCGGCGATAACCGATCTGACGTGTAGCAGCAGTTCGGCGTCGAAGTCCGTGGCTGTCGACCAGCCTTCCTCAAGAGCCGCAAGAACAATGTCGTGCATTTTCCTGTCGTTGAACAGAAGGTCGATTCCATCACGGGCAAGAGTTAGGAAGATAAGGCGCAGCCTTTCCGACGCCGGCTTGCCGGACCTTACGACACCCTCGATGTCCGTCATCACCCGGTCGTGGCACTGTCGGCAAATCTCCTCGCCGATTGCCCGCTTGGAGTCGAAGAATTTGTAAATATACGCGGTGGACAGGCCGATCGCCTTCGCGAGATCGGCAACTGTAGTTTTCTTGTATCCGTAGTGGCGAAAATGCTCATTGGCTGCGCCGAGTATTTGCTCTCGCCGCTCATGATCCACAGGGCCTCTCTGGCCGTTACCTGCTGGTCTCATCGGAACCTCGTTTTTGTGAAGCGCTGTGCCTCTTACATAGTTCTGCCGATCTGCGTTGACAATGAGTGACGTTATATGGAACACGTCACTTGAGGACTTTGAGGTGATCTGACCTTCAGAAAGGGGTACGGGGTTGAGTCATGGCTCATATCGCGGGGCAACGCAGAAGCGTTCCAGCTTTAGAGGGGTAAAAATGCGCTGGACAACGGTCCGGCGCGGCGCTCTTGCCGCGGCAGCGTTGCTCGGCCTGACCGCGTGCGCGGTGGGGCCTGACTATCACCGGCCAATAACGCCGCTTCGACCGTTTCATAACGTCGGTATTATCGCACCATCGTCCGGTACCCGCGAAAATGACGTCGCTTGGTGGACATCCTTTGGCGATCCTGAATTGAATAGAATTGAAACGAGGGTTCTAGCTATGAACCTTGATCTCAGGGCTGCGTTCGCGCGTGTCCTACAAGGACGTGCCGTAGCGCGCTCGGCTGCGGCACAAATGCTGCCAACGATCGATCTCAACCCGCAGGTATCGGCAACCCGGCTCTCGGAAGAGGGATTGATCGGACATATTGTCCGTCAGATTCCTCATTTCAATCGCGATTATCGGGAATACAATGTTGGTGGTGTTGCCAGCTGGGAGCTGGATGTTGCTGGCGGGCTTCGACGGGCACATGAGGCTGCGAGAGATGAATTTCAGGCAGCCGAAGCGGAGCAGGCCGGTGTGCGCGTGAGTATCGCCGCCGAAGCAGCTGACACATATTTCCGCATTCGCGGCATTCAGTTAAGTCTCCAGGACGCAAGAGAGGCGGTAGACGCCAGTGAAAAGCTCCTGGATCTTGTCCAGCAACGTCACGACCGGGGCGTTGCGGACGATCGTGAAAGATCACAAGCCGCAGCTGCACTGGAAACCGAAAGGCAGCGGGTCCTCGATATTGAGCGCCAGAAGGAGACTCACCTCAATCGTCTCGATGTACTTATGGGTGCCCAGCCGGGGACCTATGCCGGTGAGCTCGAGACAACGACAGAATTGCCGGTCGTTCCCAAGCCAGCAGTAGCGGCTCAATCGTTGGATGTGTTGCGACGCCGACCCGATGTGCTCGCATCCGAACGACGCCTCGCAGCGAGGAATGCGGATATTGGCGTCGCGCTGGCGGCCTATTATCCGAAGATATCGCTACAGGGCGCGTTGGGATTTGAGAGCATGAGTCCGCGGCAACTGTTCGTTGCACCGGGATTTCAGCCGACCGCCACAGGTGCATTGCGCTGGCGAATTTTCGATTTTGGCAAAATTTCCAGCGAAGTTGCCCGCGCGCGAGGAAATTATGCCGAGGCGCTCGCTGACTATCGTTCGACGATGCTGCATGCAGCGGAAGACGTCGAAAACGCTTTTTTCCACCTTAGTCAAACTCACCGGATTTTGGCATCTGAAACACGGGACGTTAATGCGCTGGAACGGGTATCGGTTCTGACCCAGCAGTCTTATGCGACAGGCGCTATGGGGCTTGGCGAGGTGTTGCAATCCCGGCTCAGCCTACTCAAGGCGCAGGAAACCCTGACGTCTACCCGCGCAGAGGAACTCCGGGCTGCCGTTGAATGCTTTAGGGCGATGGGAGGGGGGTGGCGCATATGAGCTTCGTGTCGGATAGCACAAAAAAATCGAGTTCGACCGTTGATCAACGCAGCGATCGGGCACTGCTGGACAAATTCATGCCGACATACGACTTCGCTGAAAAGCACTCGGTCGAAGTCGAGAGCGGAGCTGATACGGTGTTCACGCACGCTGAGCAGTTCAGGATGCGCCATGATCCGGCTGCACGGTTTTTTCTAACACTGCGTTTCCCCAGTCGAAAAACCGTTAAATCGTCGGGTCGGTCGATGTTCGACTTTGAAGATTTCACGGTGCTCTACTCGGAACCCGATAAAGAAATCATCAGAGGATTGATTGTCCCTTCGCGCGTCGATTCAGATTCCCTTGGTGTGTGCCGCTATTTTTCACGAGGGGGCGGATTTCCCGCATCATCCTCCTACAAGCTGACATTCATTCTCTCCGTTCATCCGATATCGGCAAGCAAATGTATTCTCTCAACTGAAACCCGCGTGAAATGCAATGGATTACTCGCTTTACTCCTGTTTTCTCCTTATTGGCTCCTCATCAGGGCACCGAGTGGGCTGCTTCGACGACGCATGCTGTCCCTGATCAAGGAGGCATCCGAACAAGAGCGCAAATCCCAGCTACCCCGTAACCGGTCACCATAAGACAACAATCCGGAATCTCCGCAAAGCAATAAAAACGGCTCGCAAGTTTTGTTTTTAAGACTGCCGCAGACAGAAATAGGTGCATCATGAAGCATAGCGTCCGGGACATTATTTATTCCTCCATAGAATACCATAATGAAAATAGTGATACTCCTGTGGATATAAATGAGGGCGATACCGCAAAACTTTTTAGTGAAGGCGGTCCTCTGGACTCGCTCGCACTTGTTTCATTGATTTCAGATGTCGAGGCAAATCTGAAATCAATGACTGGTGTGGATGTTCACTTGCTTGCTTATGCAAGCCAGAAAAATCCAGGAAACAGAGATTTTGCGACGGTCGGAAGCCTAATTGGCCTAGGGTTTGTGGGGATTCACATGAGGCTTGGGTTATGATTCAAGCTTCGGATGGAACGCTTTGTGCTGACAGACGCCCAATGGGCGCTGATTGAACCTCATTGCCTTGGC
>NZ_WOTH01000067.1 GCF_011516945.1 Acetobacter estunensis | reverse complement strand
TCACGAAGGATGTCGAGGCAACAATCTCGTCATCCTGCGCATGGTTGATGATTGCCCATATCCGCAGAGTTCTGCGGAAAATCAATCAAACCGCTTTCTGATTCAGGCTCTTAGGGAAGCGGGATACGGGCCGGAAATGGGGCTGGCGGTGCATCCGTTGCCGATCTCCGGTTTTCGTCGCCGCATGACACTGGTCGCGCGGCGACGTGAGTTTGGTCGTCTGCCCCTCGATCTGGCGGAAACGCTCCGTAAATCTCTGAAAGAACATAGTCTTCCATCTTTAGTAGATCAGTTCGCCCCATTTGCGTCTACGATGCGTGTTCTGGATTGATCCTGTCTGGCTGAAGCAAGCGCGTCCTGCCTACGCTGAGCCGGGCTCAGGATAACATATATGGAGTTTAAGCCTTGCCGTAATGCCTTCTCGCCCTGTTACTCCGGATGATGCCGGAGATCTGCTAACCGGCTCATCAGCCGAGCCCGTCCGTGAGTTGACGCTGGAAGAGTCGCTGGGCGCGCAAATCAGACTGCGTCGGCGCAAGGCGGAACTGACAGGCGCCGATCTGGCGAACGCGGCGGGAATCTCGCTCGGCATGTTGTCAAAGATCGAGAATGGACAGATTTCGGCGTCTCTGACTACGCTTCAGTCCGTCAGCAGGGCGCTGAATGTGCCATTAAGCCAGCTTTTCGCAACGTTTGAAGAGCAGCGGGATTGTTCCTTCGTCAAGAGCGGTCATGGCGTCGTTATCGAGCGCCGTGGAACCAAGGCCGGCCATGAATATGAACTGCTCGGGCATCTTCTCGGCGGTCCGACCGTGGTCGAGCCTTATATGATTACGCTTCACGAGGAAGCCAGATCCTATAGTCATTTTCGGCATGAGGGCGTGGAACTGATCTACATGCTCAGTGGCCGTGTCCTCTATCGCCACGGCGAGGAACGCTACGACATGGAGCCCGGCGATACCCTGTTGTTCGACTGCCAGGCACCTCACGGACCAGAGGAATTACTCGAAAACCCAATGCGTTATCTCTCAATCATCATCTATCCCCGGAAAAGCGACACACCGTAGACGAACTGAAAACTTTCCTTTTAGGAATATTTTATTCTTTTCCGTTGACTCCGCGTGAAAGGATGCGCTTCATTGCCGTATCGTTTCCTTTGATCGCGGAGAAATACGATGTGCGGCATCGTTGGGTTATTCCTGAAAAATCCGGCTCTACAGCCACAGCTTGGCGCCCTGACGGCGCAAATGCTCAAAACCATGACAGAACGCGGTCCAGACAGCGCGGGCTTCGCTATTTATGGAGGCGGTGCGCATGGCCGCACCAAGATGACGCTGCGTGGTGTTACGGAGGTTTTGCGGCCGGACTTCGAAAAGAGCGTCTTGTCGTTGAGCGATAGCGCCACTTTTTCTTATCGGGACGATCATCTCGTGGTGTCCTGCCCGGATGATGCCGTCTCGGCTATTCGGGAACTGGTTGCGGAATATGGACCCGACGTCACGGTCGTCTCCAGTGGAGATAGTATCGAACTTTATAAGGGTGTCGGTCTTCCCGAAGAGGTGGCGGCGCGTTTCCAGCTCGCTCAGATGAGCGGAACTCACGCAATCGGCCATACGCGGATGGCGACCGAATCCGCCGTTACCACGGCTGGCGCGCATCCATTTTCGACCGGCCCGGATCAGTGCCTCGTGCATAATGGATCTCTGTCCAATCACAACACGCTGCGTCGCCAGCTGGTGCGCGACGGCCTAAGCTTCGAAACCGAAAACGACACGGAAGTAGCTGCTGGCTATCTGTCCTGGCGGTTGTCCCAAGGAGAAAGGCTGGATGAAGCCCTGACGGCTTCGCTGTCCGACCTGGACGGATTTTACACGTTCGTCGTCGGTACGCGCGATGGGTTTGCCGTGCTGCGTGACCCCGTTGCTTGCAAGCCGGCCGTGATGGCCGAGACGGATGATTATGTTGCATTCGCATCCGAATATCGGGCGTTCGCCGGTCTGCCGGGGATTGAGAGCGCAACGGTTTTCGAGCCTGAGCCGCAACGTGTCTATCATTGGGAGCATGCGGCATGAGCGTGGCGCTGTCCAATCATCAGGCGATCGACCTGCGCGAAACGACTATCCGTAAACTCAACGCTACGCTGCAGTCGGAAGACGCCACCGGTACCTGGCTGGTCAGCCATCCAGAGGGGCGACATTCCATTGCGGTCGGGCTGACAGCACCAATTGATGTTACCATTGATGGTCAGGCAGGATATTACGCTGGCGGTATGAACCAGCACGCCAATCTGGTGATTAAGGGGAATGCCGGCCCTGGTGTTGCCGAGAACATGATGAGCGGTGCGGTGCGCGTCGAAGGGAATGCCAGTATGGCAGCCGGTGCGACCGCGCACGGCGGCTTGCTGGTCATCAAGGGAGATGCGGGCGCGCGCTGCGGAATCTCCATGAAAGGTGTCAATATCGTTGTGCGCGGATCCGTCGGGCATATGAGTGCCTTCATGGCGCAATCCGGCAATCTGGTCGTCTGCGGTGACGCCGGTGATGCACTTGGTGACAGCCTTTATGAGGCACGCATTTTCGTGCGCGGGACTGTCAAAAGTCTCGGTGCCGACTGCGAGGAAAAGGAGATGACTGCAGAGGATCTACAGCTTCTCCAAAGGTTACTGAAAGAGGCGGGAATCACGGAATACAGCCCCGAGAGTTTCCGTCGCTACGGTTCCGCGCGCCGTCTCTACAATTTTCACGTTGATAACGCTGCTGCGTACTGAGGTCATGATGTCACAGAGTAAAAACACGCCGCCTCGCACAACGCCGCGTTTTTCGGCCACGTTCGATCAGTTTACGATTTCCGAGATCCAGCGCGCTGCAGCGACCGGTATTTACGACATCCGGGGAGCTGGAACAAAACGCAAGCTTCCGCATTTTGACGATCTGCTGTTTTTGGGTGCCTCAATCTCTCGTTACCCCCTCGAAGGGTATCGTGAGCGGTGCGATACAGAGGTAGTTCTGGGAACGCGTTTTGCAAAGAAGCCGATACGCCTGAAGACGCCTGTGACGATCGCGGGCATGTCTTTCGGTGCGCTGTCGGCGCAGGCGAAGGAAGCTCTGGGTCGAGGCGCCAGCGCTGTTGGTACGTCCACCACGACGGGTGATGGCGGGATGACTCCAGAGGAGCGCGGACACTCCTCCATCCTTGTCTATCAATATCTCCCTTCGCGCTATGGGATGAATCCCGATGATCTGCGCCGTGCGGATGCGATTGAGGTCGTGGTCGGGCAGGGGGCAAAGCCAGGCGGTGGCGGTATGCTTCTGGGTCAGAAAATTTCACCGCGTGTTGCCAAGATGCGTGATTTACCTGAGGGAATTGACCAGCGTTCAGCCTGCCGTCACCCAGATTGGACTGGTCCTGACGATCTCGAAATAAAAATTGAAGAAATTCGAGAAATCACAAATTGGGAAAAGCCAATTTACGTAAAGGTGGGGGCAAGCAGACCGTATTATGACGTTTCTTTGGCGGTTAAGGCTGGTGCAGATGTGATCGTGCTTGATGGCATGCAAGGAGGTACTGCTGCAACGCAGGAAGTCTTTATCGAGCATGTTGGGTTGCCTATTCTTTCGGCTATTCGCTCCGCCGTGCAAGCGCTGCAGGATCTTGATATGCATCGCAAGGTGCAACTGATTGTTTCCGGAGGCATTCGGAGTGGTGCGGATATGGCCAAGGCTCTGGCGCTTGGTGCGGATGCTGTGGCGATCGGCACCGCTGCATTGATTGCGCTGGGCGATCAAAGTCCGGATCTAGCCGAAGAATATGCCAAGCTCGGGACCGTACCTGGAGCCTATGATGACTGGCAGGAAGGACGGGATCCAGCTGGTATTACGACGCAGGATCCGGAACTGGCTGCCCGTCTTGACCCGATTCTTGGTGGACGACGTATCGCCAATTATCTCTCGGTCATGACGATGGAAGCGCAAGCTATTGCACGGGCTTGTGGCAAAAGTCATCTGCATAATCTGGAACCCGAAGATATGGTTTCGCTGACCCTTGAAGCGGCAGCAATGACCAGGATTCCGCTTGCAGGGACAGAATGGTACCCGGGTAAAACCGGTTTCTGAGTCCTCGACGCCTCAATGCCGGAGTGTATTGAGGCGTCTTTCGTTTAGACACGACTATTTGCAAGGCTTCAGACATGCCCCAAGCTACGATAGCGCCTGATTTGGCGGCAATTGCCGCAGATCGCGGAATTCACTATTTCCTTATTTCATTTACAGACCTATTTGGCGCACAGCGTGCAAAACTGGTTCCTGCATCAGCAATTGCTGGAATGCAGAAAAATGGTGCAGGTTTTGCAGGGTTTGCAGCTAATTTTGTTCTCTCACCAGCTGACCCGGATCTTGTGGCCATTCCAGATCCCTCAACCCTTATTCAGCTTCCTTGGAAGCCGGAAGTTGGATGGCTGGCGTCTGATCTGAAAATGCATGGCGCTCTGATCGAGCAAGGGCCGCGGAATACACTCAAGCGAATGGTCAACCGTGCGAAGAGCGCTGGTTTTTCGGTTAAGACTGGTGTGGAATGTGAGTTTTTTCTTCTCACCCCAGATGGTCAACGCATTTCCGACGGACATGATGATGCACCTAAAGCATGCTACGATGCATCTGCTCTCATGCGTCGCTATGATGTTATTGCAGAAATCTGCGATGCGATGCAGTCTCTTGGATGGGAACCATACCAAAATGATCATGAAGATGCGAATGGTCAGTTCGAAATGAACTGGATATTTGACGATGCGCTTGTTACTGCGGATCGTCATGTATTTTTCAAGTTTATGGCTCGCTCAATTGCAGAAAAACATGGCTTACGTGCCACGTTCATGCCTAAGCCCTTCATGCATCTGACTGGTACCGGATGTCATGCTCATGTTTCCTTGTGGGATGGGGAAACGAATGTGTGTTTTGACGCGAAAGATGCAATGGGTTTGTCCAAGCAAGGGTATCATTTTGTTGGCGGACTTATAAATCATGCAGATGCTCTTTGTGCATTTCTCAATCCTGTAGTGAATTCCTATAAACGTATCAATGCGCCACGCACTGTCTCAGGAGCCACATGGTCACCAAATTCAGTGACCTACTCTGGTGATAATAGGACGCATATGATTCGTGTTCCCGGCAAAGGGCGTTTTGAAATGCGTTTGCCTGATGGAGCGGCTAATCCCTATCTCTTGCAGGCTGCTCTTTTAGCTGCCGGTCTGGATGGTATTGAACAGAAAATAGACCCAGGAAAACCGCTGGACATCAATATGTACACGGACGGTCACAAGGTTAGGGACGCGAAAAAGCTTCCTCTAAATCTTCTGGATGCATTGCGCGCACTTGATGCCGATAGAGGTTTACGGAATGTAATTGGCGAGGGACTGGTGGCTCCCTATATCCAATTGAAAACTGCGGAATGGAATGCCTATTGCAGTCACTTGTCAGACTGGGAACGCACGACCACGATCGACTGCTGATGAGGGCATAAGTTAAAATTATAGGCACAATTATAACGTTCCGTGTTCATAATATTGCTAACGCGGAACGTAACGATGGCGCACAATTATACTGTACTGATGCCTAGCCTGCTCTTCTTATCAAAACAAGTTCTCTCTTTAGCTGCCCATCACATGCAAACAAGGAGTTCTCATGAGCAAGATATATCGATTTTCATTCCTTTTATCGATTACTACGCTCCTGAGTGGTGCGGGAGTATCACATGCAGCGGTTTATGCTGCAAAAGGTGGGGTAATCCCCCCATTTTTAGTGGGGCATTGAATGAGAATTCAGGCAGCTGTTTTTAGTTTCTGGGCGGGGGTTAGCCCGCTGTTCCCCATGTTGGGTCTGTCATGGTTATATGTCCAGAGCCATTGTGTTGCGACCTCCTGCACGTCCTGAATGCTTTCAAACAAATACTGCTCCAGCCATTCCTGCCGGACAGTTCCGTTGTAGCGTTCAATATAGGCGTTCTGCTGCGGATTACCCGGTTGCGTATAGATCAGGGTAATCCCCTGTTTTTCGGCCCATGAAACCAACGTATGACTGACATATTCAGGGCCATTATCCATTCGGATGGCTTCTGGCCTGCCACGCCACTCCATAACCTGTTCCAGACAGCGGACAACCCGACAGGCTGGCAGGGAAAAATCAACCTCGATCGCCAGTCCTTCACGATTGAAGTCATCCAGAATGTTCAGGAGCCGAAAAGCACGTCCATCCATCAGCCTGTCCGCCATGAAATCCATGGACCAGACCCTGTTGGGCAGGGCTGGAACCGACAGCTTTTCTGGCTTTTCGCGAACCAGGCGCCTGCGGGGTTTAATCCGCAGGTTGAGTTCCAGTTCCCGATAGATCCGATAAACCCGCTTATGATTCCAGAGCTGTCCCTGCACATTGCGCAGATACAGGAAACACAGACCAAATCCCCATCTCCTGTGAGCCTGGGTCAGCCCCACAAGAAGATCGGCAATCCTGTCGTTCTCCGCTGCCAGTCGCGGACGATAGCGAAAGCAGGTCTCGGATATCCCAAAAATCCGACAGGCCAGCGCAATGCTGACCCCATGATGCGCCACAGCCTGTGCCGCCAGTTCCCGGCGCTGGGCTGGCCGCTTCATTTTTTGCCAAGGGCTTCCTTCAGGATATCCGTCTGCATGCTCAGATCCGCATACATGCGCTTCAGCCGACGGTTCTCCTCTTCCAAAGCCTTCATCTGACTGATCATCGAAGCATCCATGCCGCCATATTTCGCGCGCCACCGGTAAAACGTGGCGTTGCTAATCCCATGCTCCCGGCACAGGTCAGAAACCGGGACACCGCCCTCAGCCTGGCGGATCACACCCATGATCTGGGCGTCAGTAAAGCGATCACTCTTCATCAGAATCTCCTCAATTCTTACGCTGAGAAAATTCTCATTCAAAAGTCACTCTTTTTATGGGGGGATTACCCGAAGAGGGAGACGGGACGTCCTGTTGGTCACCCTCCAGTGTCGTGAGAAAACTGGCTACAGCTCGGTCAGCTGCAGCAAGCGCATGGTCGAGATCCGTGTAATCCAGTGGCGGTAGTTCGTCTCGCCTGACACGGGATTGGGCGGTCGAAAAGGATGAGGTTACGATCTCTCCTTCGCCTCTTGTCGTCTTGCCACGGCTTCGGCGCTGAGGCGGTCGAATGCAATCGCTGATCCCCTCGAACGCCCGCATCGCGAACAACCGCCGAGCTGATCGGTTTGTGACTTCTACCACGATGCCCTGCCCCTGAAGACGTTCCAAAATCTGGAGCGTCGCGTTGATCGAAAGCCCGGTGCAGTGTGCAATCCCTGTGGCGGACGCCAGCGGATGCAGCATCAGGAGATCGACAACCAGTCCAGCACGGCTTGTCGAGCGTTGCCCTCGCACAGCGCGTCTTGCAAACGTCCAAGCGTATTCCATGCGTGATAGAAGGTCGTCGAAACGCATGGCTTCCACTTGAAGTTCATGAAGGAAGCACGCAATCCACTCGACCCGATCCGTGGATGCGTCCGGCCGGAAAGCCGCTGGAGCCGTAAGTGGAACAGGTGCCGCGAAAAGCCCGGCCTCCTGCCATGCCTTGACCAGAGCCGCCCGCATGGGCGCACGTCGCCGGTTCTGCTTCCAGATCCAGCGATAGTAGGCCTCGGCCGCCTGCAGCAAAATACCCTGACCCGGATCCTCTTCTTCGATCGCCCGCATCGCCGCATTGATTGACCGCTGGCGCCTACTCCCTGGGTGCGCAAGCCAGGCATAGAGATCGTAAGCACACCATGACGCGTCATGCTGGAGCATGCGGTCTTCAGGATCATCGGGCTGTCGAAGAGGGAGACCTTCAAGGACCGCCACCAAGCGGAATGGATCGACGAGTTGTCCATCGGTGGTGGCCTGGGTCCGTATCGCCGCAAGACGCGCCCTGAAAAGGAAGGCCGGTAAGAGCGGGTGGCCACGCAAGCGGTGGTCGAGCCGCACGATCGCGCTGACCGTGCCGACCAGGACCGCTCCCACGTTTTCCACTTGCATGCGTCCATCACAGACGGGAATGGTTTTTGTCCGGGCTATTTCAGGCAGCTCCATGTCTCACGGGATGAGGACCAGTCCGCGTCGTTCTTAACTTAACCTAACAACCATTTAGGTTCAAACTGCGCGACTATCCGGAGAAAGGCCCCCTCCCCCCAACCTAGTTGCGATAATACCCTTTATCGCAACTAGGTTGGAGACCATAAAAAAAGGCCCCTGTCGAAAACCAGAAGATAATGATAATCCGTTGCTGACGGCTGTTTTTGTCGCCGAAAAAACCACTTAATCGCGATAAAAATGCAGAAGATAATGATAAAAAGCCACTGATTGATGATAAACAGACACAAGGCGCTACACACCAAACGGTGCACTAATGAGGTATCGTCCCCATGATCTTACTTTCGGATGCAGCCACATCACATAAGTCTCTGGCGTGAGTGGTTCACAGGCAATCTGACATTCTGAAGGATCCCAGAAAACCCGGTCTTCGAAAAACTGATGATCGGACAATACTACTGAAGCCAGCATGATGATGCCGGCTGCCAGCGGAACTGGCAGCATGGCCGGCGTATAATGGAAAGCCGCTTTCCAGTCTGACTGCTCCAGCATCCAGCAAAGCGGCGGTTGAGGCCTCGGGAGATAATCGATCGTGATCAGTATCATCAACGTAAGCTCTTCAACAATTGTCGTCAGACGGCGTTCCCTGCTGACGCCACGCCATTGTGCGTGAAGTGTCTGCCCGACAAGACTGCGACAGAGATCAATGCTCAGAGCGTTCACGCACCGGGATATTGTTCTGTCTATCGTCAGACCCCAGGGAAACTGATCATTTGATACGTCCCCCCACAAATTGATTTTATCGCCTTTGACAGCGCACAGCGGCTGCATCCGACCTTTGTCACTGAGAAAAAGACATCCCTTGCCTATTTTATTGCACCGTGGACAGGCTTCTTCCAGAACTCGCCGATGCCGTTCGCAGAACACTGCCGCACCCGTTCGCCATGACCGCCGCTCCCAGGGCTCATCTCCCTCCAGCAGATCTTCCCGCACACACTGGCGACACCAGACGGCGTGATCCCTAACCCAGAGACGCCCCTGTGGCGTCCCGCAGCGCATCACCTTGATTGAGCGTTGTGACAGGCCGGTCATGGCCGCAAGCGTACGATCCGCCTGGGGCTGCAGACAGCAGTCCAGTTCCCTCGCTCCTCGGAGAGGGTATCCGGCATGAACAGCAAGATGGAGGGTTCTAAAAACCCCCTGGTTTTGAGGTCTTCTGTATGATTCTATTTCTTCTGCGTTGATTGAGGGAATGGCGATATGAAGCAGTCTGGTTTCTTTGATGTTG
>NZ_WOTH01000066.1 GCF_011516945.1 Acetobacter estunensis | reverse complement strand
CTCTCCCACGGGGTGGCGCCAGTTGCAAATTCTCCATAACTGAGTCCCGGTGTCGCGGGTTCGGTCTTCCCAGACTTTCGTACGCCTCGCGGCGCCCGAAACCCTTCAGGAATGCAGAATGTCGGCTGTTGAGCATATTTTATTAGAAAGCTGACATTTGCATGCAAAGCGCTTAGAGTCCGTTTGAGAATGGTTATGGATGGACAATTCTGCGGAGTATGAGGCTGCCGAGAGCGACATGGATCATCGCTTCCGAGACGTCGATCCTGTGCTAGTAGTCCCACACGAGCCGCTTCCAGCGTGTCATCCAACCGAAAGTGCGCTCGACGACCCAGCGCCGGGGCAACACCTTGAAGCCGGCCTTCTTGTCGGAGCGGCGGATGATCTAGAGGACGAAATTCTTATAAGTCACGGCATCCATAAGGCGGGTGCGGTCGTAAGCACCATCAGCGAACAGATGCTTGAGCCAGGGCCATCGCTTGAGCGCCAGCACTCGCCGTCGGACTGTGTTCGTGCCAGGTAGCGAAGCGCACCAAACGCATTGCGCAGGTCCGTCGCAGGCTTGCGACCGCGCTTGGCCGCTGACGGCAGAAATGGCTGAATGGATAGCCATTCCTCGTCCTCCAGATCGGTCGGGTAGCGCTTTAACCGCTTCTCAAATCCGGCCACGGCTCGCTCGGGTCCACATCCCAAGCTTGAATCACGCCCAAGCCACCCCATCAACACATTCTCAAACAGGCTCTTAGGGTCTTCCCTCGTGAAGCGCAAGACGACCCCAGTCGTCTATCCCAACCCAACAGACTGGTAGATTAATGTGCTCGCAATAAACCGCTTGGCAGCCGGTGCGGCAGGGATTAGCAGTTAATCTATGAGCCAATTCACCTGCAATATGACCAAGGCCGCTTATCGCAATTGGGCCGCTGCGGAAAGCCTCAGAAATGCAACAGCACCAGACCGCATCACCGCGGGCTATCTCTATGGGATAGCCGCCGAATGCGCGATCAAGGCAACGTATCGCGACATTTCTTGGACCACCGATAGTCGTGATGGGCCTGTCTATGCTCACTTTCCTAAAATTAAGAGCAAACTTCGAGACGTCCTATCTGGCCGGATAGGAGCTAGGTTTATGCGTTTTACTGATCAGCATTTCATGGAAGGTTGGGCTATCGATATGCGCTATAGCGATGGAACACGTCCCGACGCTGCGACGATAGACCGGTGGCGCAGGGATGCACAAGACGCCCAGAGTGAATTGCCATGAACAATCCCATTCGTTTCGACGATAGTCTTCCACAGTTAGTAGCCACTCTCAAAGCTGTGTATTCTGGAGATCTGGCCGCCGAAGAGCACATAGTTGTCCGAGACTTCGAAGGACGTCTTTCAGTTATTCTGAGGGTTCGGGAAGCAGATCTTACTGTAGACGTTCTCGAGCGTTTAAACAGTGCTGTTACAGAAGAACTTGGTCCATATGCTCGCCCGGAAGACCCTGTACGGACCTGGGACACGTCAGGCATCTCCCGGATCCTCGAGGAAGCCACGACTGCGCCCGTTCTGCAAATTGACAGCGTGAGATTCAGGTTTCTCGACCGCCGGATTGTCGGAGCAGACTGGATGATGGCTCCAGTGCTCGGGCCAGAAGCTATTCCTCGCATTGCGTTTATCAGCATCAAGGGAGGTGTAGGGCGCTCCACGGCCCTCTCTATAGCAGCGATGCATCTTGCTCAGGCAGGCTTGCGAGTTCTTACTGTGGATTTAGATCTTGAAGCTCCGGGGCTTGGGGCGACACTTTTGAAGCCAGATGAGCTACCCACTTATGGTGTAGTCGATTGGCTGGTCGAAAACGGACTTTCAGGGACAGGTGGCACGTTCCGAGCCGATTGCATTGGCAAGTCTTCGCTTTTAGACGGAATTTCGGTCGTGCCCGCGTTTGGGAGCCAAACGCGGGCACACCCCGCAGATGCGCTTGCCAAGATCGCACGCGCAAGCCTCGAAGACATACGAGACGGCGTCTCTTTTCCCCTTCACGCACAATTGCATGAGATGCTTAAAAGCTTTGAAGCTACTGGCGACTATGACGTTGTGTTGATCGACGGGCGCGCGGGCTTGCATGAAACGACGGCGGCTCCCGTCCTTGGTCTCGGTGCGAAACTACTTCTGTTTGGCATCAATGAGCCGCAGACCTTTCAGGGTTACGCTTTCCTCTTGGCTCACATCCGGGAACGTATTCCTGGGGGAGCAAAGTGGGAGGAGAACGCCTGGTTTGTGCAAGCTAAAGCAGATCCATGGGATGCCGAGATAGCGCAGGAGCGTTTCAACGCGCTTTGGGGCAGGGAAGAAGGTTCGCCTTCAGAGCCCGAAAGGCTCGGTCCTGACGACCTCGATTTGATTTGGGCTGACAATGACGATTCAGCCCCTTCCCCCAAAGATCCGGTATCGTTGCTACGAATCCTTAACGACGAACGCTATCGCAGCTTTAATCCAGTTGAAAATCGGGTGCAACTCGATGAGAAACTCGTGAGATCTACCTTCGGCGACCTTCTGGAGTGGTTCGACCAGCAGATGGAACTGGGTAAATGACCACTCGTCAAAAATATCAACCTCTCAACTCAGAGGATATCTTCACGATCCGAGACACGATCGCGCGATTTGACCCCAGCGCATCGTCGACAATTGTCGGGGCGGACAAAGCCAAGCTGCGGGATATTTTCGCGCCTATGAGCCACAGCAAAGCGCTTGATCCCGCGACTACGCTAGTTCTCGGCGCGCGTGGTGCAGGCAAGAGCTTCTGGGCGAGCGTACTCTACAACCCTGACACTAGGCATCTCGCTGCTGAGCTCTATCCGCGTCTGGGCATCGACAGGCTCCGGGTCGAGATTGGATTTGGTGGGGTGGGCCGCGCGGGGGTGTCTAAAGAAGTCATCGACAAACTGGTGCCCGAAGAACAGGAGAAGGCGACTGCAGGCCTCTTTTGGAAAGCCGTCATCGCTGGCGCAGCCCTCACGGTGATTGAACCTAATCAGAAGCACCCCCCCAGGGAAATGCTTGATCGTTTTTCTGATCCTCAAGATTGGGCAGACACCATGGTGAAGGTTGATGACAAACTTGAAAAAAGCGGGGAGACACTGCTCATCGTATTTGACGCCCTTGACGCGATCTCGGAGGATTGGAAGCGGCTTAGTAGGATTATTGACGCGCTGCTGGCTTCGGTCTGGTCTTTGCGCGGCTTCAATGCCATTCGGGCAAAACTTTTCATGCGATCGGACCAGTTGAGCGAACTCACGCTACGGTTTGTAGAGCTATCAAAATTGCGCAGTGGAGCGGCCAGACTAGGGTGGAGGCAAGCTGATCTCTACGGGCTGATGTTTGCAAGGTTAGCTTTTGATGAAGATGGAGGGGAGGCTTTTGGCCGTCTTCTTGAGGCCAATGGCTTGGGCAAAGTGCCGAAAAAGCAAGAAGAGCTTCGCACTTGGAAACTATCCAGTAATGAAAGCCAGCAAGAAAAACTTTTTGTGGCCATGGCAGGCTACTTCATGGGTGCAGGACCGCGAAAGGGAAAAACCTTCGACTGGCCGTATAACCATTTGGCAGATGGCCTCGGCGATGTGACGCCTCGTAGCTTTCTCATTCTGATGCAGAATGCCGCAGAACGATCCCAATCTCGAGATGCGAGCACTCTTATCCTTTTGCCGCAAACAATCCGCGATGGGCTCCGAGCAGCTTCAAAAGTTCGCATAGAACAGCTTAATACGGAATACCCTTGGATCAAGCGGGTTCTTCAACCACTAGCAGGTCTACGCGTGCCAGCAGAGCCGCAGGTCCTCTTTGATGCTTGGGCAGAGAATGCCACAGTAGAAGCCGCCATCAAAATCGCACAAAGAGAGCATGCTCTTCCTCCAGTGTTGACCGGTTCGTCTCAGAAACCTGATCTATCCACTCAAGAGTCCAAGCTCGCTGATCGCCTAATCATGATGGGTGTCCTAACCAGCCGGCCAGACGAACGTTACGACATGCCCGATCTCTTCCGTATTGGCGCAGCGCTTCTGAAGAAGGGTGGAGTGCCTCCGAAAGCCTGAAATTGGAGATATCTATCCCTCACAACATATACTATAGCGCTGATTACTCAGGCATATTTTACTTTTGGATGCGTCATGTCCGCTATCGGGATGCTAGTGAGAGCATCTATTTGACCGAGGTGAGGCGAAACCAGTCTGTCATCCGAGCGTGTGTCGGCATTTCTTTTCGCACCATGCCATGAGAACAAAAGGTGACACTTCTCAGGATGACAGGCTGTGCCGATCCGCCCCGAACTCAAATGGCTTTACCCTCCCGATTGGTCGCAGATCAGCCGACACGTAAGGTTTGAACGAGCGCAGGGACGTTGCCAGGTCTGTGGCCGTCCGCATGGCCAGCGGATCCGGGTGGTGGCTTCTGGTCGCTGGTTCGATGTGGACACGGGAAACTGGCGGGACGCCAAAGGGCGTAAGACCTCATTGACCTGATCGAGGTGCGCGAAACCCGGGTGGTGCTGGCCGCTGCACATCTGGATCATGACCCGCGCAACAACCGGTTAAGCAATCTGCGTGCCCTCTGCCAGCGCTGCCATCTTGTGCACGATCGCGTCTGGCACGCACTGCAACGTCGGCTGACATGGAACGTTGGGAGATCTGTTTGAGGGGCCGTATCGTCCCGGAATCCTCGGTACCGTCCTCGCGCAAGCTGCGTCAGGGACTGTAATGGACGGATGACTTTTTCGTAGGCTATCCAGCACTACAACTGCAGTGCTGGATCATCCGCTGTGCCGATAGTTCGATCCACTTGAAGGAAGGCGCAAACACAGCCTGACGGCTGTGGATCTCGCGCACACCGAAGGGCAGTACCGTGTGGCGTCGGTCGCTGTGCCCTTCGAGACGGCTGATCGCGGCCCGCAGCGTCTCCAGGCCAGGTTTTTTATGGGTTTCAGCAGTCATGTCACGGCTCGACGTTCCTTGTGCAGGCAAATTTCCTGATTATATGTTCCTGATTTGTTCCATTCATGCTACGCAAGTCAATGCAAATTCGCTCCGTATCCGGCATGCTGGGTAGCGATGTCGGTTCGGTATCGTTGATGAAAGTGCGCTAAGGAATTGAATCCAGAACCTTCTTCCTCTCCGGGTAACGACGATTATCTGTTCCGTCTGAATGATGCGCAGCGGCAGGCCGTCACGCATGGGACCGGAGTCTCGACAGGCGGGGCGGATTCATCCCCGCTGCTGGTCATCGCCGGCGCCGGATCAGGCAAGACCAACACGCTGGCGCACCGGGTGGCGCATCTGATCGCCTCGGACGCCGATCCGCGCCGGATCCTGCTGCTGACCTTCTCGCGGCGGGCCAGTGTCGAGATGACGCGACGGGTAGAGCGGATCTGCAAAACGGTGCTGGGGGACAAAGCCAATCCTCTGGCGGACGCGCTGGCCTGGGCCGGGACGTTTCATTCCATCGGCGCCCGGCTGCTGCGGGAGTATGCCCAGCAGATCGGCATGGACCCGGCCTTCTCGATCCATGATCGGGAGGATTCCGCCGATCTGATGAATCTGATCCGGCATGATCTGGGGTTTTCCAAAACCGAGAAGCGGTTTCCCGGCAAGGGCACGTGCCTTGCCATTTATTCCCGGGTGGTAAATTCCGGTGCGCCGCTCGCCGATGTGCTGCTGAAGCACTATCCATGGTGTGCAGGCTGGGAAGCCCAGCTTAAGCAGTTCTTCGCTGGTTATGTCACGGCGAAGCAGGAACAGGGCGTGCTGGATTATGACGATCTGCTGCTGTGCTGGGCGCAGATGGTCAGCGACCCGGTGCTGGCCGCTGATATCGGCGGCAAATGGGATCATGTGCTGGTCGACGAATATCAGGATACGAACCGGCTGCAGGCGGACATTCTGCTGGGCATGAAACCGAATGGCCATGGGCTGACAGTCGTGGGCGATGACGCGCAGAGCATCTATGCCTTCCGGGCCGCGAGCGTGCGCAACATCCTCGATTTTCCGGGACAGTTCAAACCTGAAGCCCGTGTCGTGACGCTGGACCGGAACTATCGCTCGACAAAACCCATTCTGGATGCCGCCAACGCCGTCATTGGCGAAGCGGCCGAGCGGTTCACCAAGGATCTGTGGACTGAGCGACAGTCCGACGAACTCCCCAGGCTTGTGACAATCTGGGATGATACGGCTCAGGCGAATTACATCGCCGATCGTGTGCTGGAAGAGCGGGAGGCTGGAACGCCGATGAAGCAGCAGGCGGTGCTGTTCCGGGCCTCGCACCACAGCGGCACGCTGGAGGTAGAACTGACAAGGCGCAATATTCCGTTCGTGAAGTTCGGCGGCCTGAAGTTTCTCGACAGTGCGCATGTGAAGGATGTGCTGGCTATGTTGCGCTTTGCCCAGAACCCGCGCGACCGCATCGCGGGCTTCCGGGTCCTGCAGCTTCTGCCAGGCGTGGGGCCGACCTCAGCCCGACGCGTGCTGGACACGATGGGGGAGAGTGCCCATCCCTTCGAGGCGCTGAAGGATATCAAAGCGCCACAGCGCAGCGGCGAGGCCTGGACGGGGTTTGTGAACCTGCTGACAGCCCCTAGCAGCCATCAGGTCGGCTGGCCGGGCGAGATCGCGGCTGTACGCTACTGGTATGAACCACATCTGGAGCGGCTGCATGAGGACGCCTCCACCCGTCTGGCCGATCTGGTGCAACTGGAGCAGATTGCCGGGGGGTACCCGTCACGGGAAAAATTCCTGACCGAACTGACGCTGGACCCGCCGGATGCCACATCCGATCAGGCCGGCGTGCCGCTGCTGGATGAGGATTATCTGATCCTCTCGACCATTCATTCCGCCAAGGGGCAGGAATGGAAGAACGTGTTCGTGATGAACGCCGTCGACGGCTGCATTCCGTCCGATCTGGCGACAGGCGAGCAGGACGACATCGAGGAGGAACGCCGGCTGCTTTACGTCGCCATGACGCGGGCGAAGGACAGTCTCGATATCATGGTGCCGCAGCGTTTCTATGTGCATGGCCAGCACAGCCGGGGCGACCGGCATGTCTATGCCTCGCGGACGCGCTTCATCGACCGGGACATGCTGCCTTTGTTCGAGGCTGTGTCGTGGCCAGTCATAAAACCGGAAGAGCAGGCCCGGCAGGAGGCGGTGAAGTCGGTACGGATCGACATGGCCGCTCGCCTGCGCGGCATGTGGTCGTAAGGGAGCAACGCGGATGTGCAACCTCTATTCCATGACCTCGAACCCGCAGGCGATCCGCGAGATTGCGAAAGTCCTTGAGGATCGCACGGGCAATCTACAGCCGCTGCCCGAGATCTATCCGAACACGATGGCGCCGATCGTGCGGAATGGTGAGAACGGCCGTGAACTGGTCATGGCGCGCTGGGGCATGCCGACACCGCCCGGTTATCTCAGGGGGCACAAGGTGGATCGCGGTGTGACCAATATCCGCAATCCGATCTCGACATGGTGGAAACGCTGGGAAGACATGCAACATCGCTGTCTGGTGCCGCTGACGGCGTTCTCGGAACCGGAGCGTCTGCCTGACGGGAAATCGCGGCCGGTGTGGTTTGCCCGCAGCGACGGAGAACCACTGGCTTTCTTTGCCGGGATCTGGTGCCGGTGGACGTCCGTGCGGAAACTGGCTGACGGGGAAACGACGGACGACCTGTTCGGGTTTCTGACCACCGAGGCAAACCAGGAAGTGGGCGCGATCCATCCGAAGGCCATGCCGGTCATTCTGACACAACCGGGCGAACTGGATGTGTGGATGAACGCCCCAGCGGCAGAGGCTCTGCGGCTTCAGCGACCTCTGCCGAATGGCGTGCTTGCTCGTGTCGAATCCCAGCCTCTTTCAGAATAAGGGAGGAGAGACAGACTCCCCCCTCTTATCAGAAGAGTATCTAGGTTTTTACAGGTGGATCTTCAGATTGCGAGCGTACGTTTGATGACGTCGCAATAGGCGTCCATGAAGCGTTTTGAGAGAGCGGCGTCCGGAACAAACATATCGAAGACGTGGTAGGCACCGGGCACAACGAAGACTTCGACGGGAACGCCTGCGGCCATCAGGCGGGTGGCGTAATCGAGGTCTTCGCAGAGAAACAGGTCCATGGAGCCAACCCCGATGAAGGTGGGCGGCAGTCCGGCGAGGTTCGTTGCGCGTCCGGCGGCTGCGTAGTCCGGGGTTTTGTCGCCGCCGGCCGCGTCCCCGAGGTAGCACTGCCAGGCGTATTTGTTGGCCGAACGGGTCCAGACATATTCACCGAATGCCGGGGCAGGATCGCGTTTTATTGCCGTGCGGTCATCGAGCATCGGGTAGATAAGGATCTGGCAGGCGAGTTTGTATTCGCCGCGATCGCGGGCCATCAGGGCGAGAGCCGCGCTGAGGCCGCCCCCCGCGCTTTCTCCAGCGACAACGACTTTATCGCGGTTGATACCCAAGCGGGCTGCGTTTTCGTTTACCCATTTGAGGACAGCGTAACAGTCTTCGATGGCGCCGGGATATTTCACTTCCGGGGCAAGACGATAATCGACCGAGAAGATGTGCATGCCGAGACGGTTGGCGAGGATCTGGCATTTTGGATCGTCCACTTCCGGGTGGCCAGAGATAAGACCGCCGCCGTGAATGTATACCATGGCGGGCGCATTGGGGGCGGCTTTGCGGGGGCTGTAGACGAGGACGCGCACGTCTGGCGCCTTGTTGAGACCGGGGACGTATTCTTCCCGTGTATCGACATCCGGCGAAGGTCTGCCTTCCATGAGCCGGACAGAAGTAAGGAAGATTTCGCGCACTTCCGGCAGTGAACGATCCGAAAGACCGTCGAAAGACGGCATTTTCGCCAGAACGGGCAGAAATTCCGGATTTACGACATTCTTTGGCATGACTTGATAACTCCTTTTGCGGATCGCCCCGCCAGGGGTCTGTGATCCATGGCGGAGATGATGTTCATGCCGGTTAGGAGGATGGCTATGATCTGAATCACTCTAAAACCAGAATAAATCAATATAGGATATTTATAAATTCAATTATATATATTATTTATATGATTAATTAACATTGTAAATTCAGGAATTATGACTTCCCTAAACGTATTGATTTTATTTATTATTATTCTTTATGCTTATATATGCGGTTTTTGTTTGGTTAGACGCTTTTCGTCGGATTGTTTACTTTCGGCATGGACCGGTTGCTCGGTGACGGATAGGGTAGCATGTCTTCAAAGTCAGGGTGCATTACTTTGAGGACACGAGTTTGTTTCAGACCCCCCTTGAATAAAGGGGAAATGGCGCTGAAAAATGGCGAGATCTGGCCGCAACGGGGGCGGGGATACTGCTCGGTCCGCTTAGCGACAGCGAAAGCCCAAAGAGGACGTCCAAATCAGCTTCGCACTCATCCTTAAAAGGGAAGTGACATACAGATCGACGTTTTGACCCGGCGACAGGATTGAAAAGGGAGAATGCGGCTAAATGTAGTTAAACACCTAAGAGCCTGTTTGGAAAGTCATGGATGAGCGTTTCTTCGGATGAGATTGGCCCCCATGGCGACGAAGATCATGGCCTGTGAGACATCGATGCGGCGCTCGTAATCGCGCACGAGGCGTCGCCAGCGGGTCATCCAACCGAACGTCCGTTCGACGACCCAGCGTCGGGACAGAACCTCGAAGCCTTTAGCC
>NZ_WOTH01000065.1 GCF_011516945.1 Acetobacter estunensis | reverse complement strand
AGGCGTGACACTGGGGAATATCCATGAAAGTGAACGACTTTCTGGATTTCCCAGTTCCGGAACCTCAGTACAAGATACCCATCACGAAAAGTGCGGAAGAACCCAGTTCTCGGTGAAAATCAACACCTCATGGTTTCTCCAACACGTCATCATCCTCGGCAAAGCGCATACCGACCCATTTTCCGGACGTCGTCAGGAATAAGAAATTACTATACGGGGGTATGGCATATTTTCCTTGATCTCGATCAATTATCGCAGCGGCATCTACGGTCGGGGCATCGGCATATCCATGTCGTGATGCGTATGATGTCCGCCAGCTGCTCCTGCCTGGGCGACCAGCGCCTGATAGTCAGAACTGTTCATTCCCGGAAGGCTCCCGAGAAACGCAACGATGTTCCAGAGATCATCATCACCATGATCCGCCCAGGACGGCATGCCCGACATCTTGATGCCATGCTTGAGGATCCAGAACAGTTCGCCCGGTGTATAGCGTTGCGCCACATCCTTCAGAACCGGCGGCTTCGGATACATCCCCACCGCCATATCCTCGGCCTCGACGCCCGGCGCGGAATGACAGGAGGCGCAATGCGTCGAAAAATGCGATGCGCCGCCGACGAGCCGTGCCTGCGTTTCAAGATCGACAGGTGCGGTAATGCCCTCGGCGTGATGCCGGATTGAATGGAGGCGTGCCGTTTCCAGAACACGATAGGTCAGCCGCCAGTGCGGCGAGGTGGCGCTCACATCATACAGGCCACCGAAAACGACGGTCGCTCCTGCGCCGATCCCAAACAGCAGGATACCGGCGAACCCCCAGATCAGTCTTGTCATACGTGCCTCCCTGGGCCTTTCCAGGGGCGACGCTGATGGCGCCGCCCCGCTCCGGTCAGGACCCGATCAGCGCTGATGAACCGCGTCAGGCATGCCCTGCGGCCCCATCGGCATCTTCATGCCGCTTTCCTTGTCACCGCAGCCCATTTTCATCTTGTGATCTGACGGCGCCATGGCGTGGCCGTTCGACATATTCATGCCCTTCATCTTCATACAGTCTCCCATCTTTCCCTTCATTTTCATGCCCTTCTCCATGCCCTCCATGCCGGAACCGGACATGCCGTCCATTTTCATCTTGTCGTGGTCCATCCCCGACATGCCGGACATGCCCTGCATCCCGGACATATCCTGACCCTGCGGCTGGGCCGGTGCCGGAGCGGGGGTCTGGGCATGCGCAACCGAGACCGTGGCCAGAAGTGCGGCCAGAGCGGCCGAGAACCTGAAATTCATAGTCAGCATTTGTAAGTTCTTTATCTTTTGTTATCTGAAACGGGGCCGCACGGAGCGCCCCGCAACGACTTCACATCGGGCAGGAGCGGTCAGAACCACGTCCTGATCCCGAAGGTGAAATTCAGGTCATGGACACGCTCATTCCTTGAACGCGCCATGTCGGCGGCCTGACCGAACGTGCCGGAGTAACTCACGCCGATATAAGGCGCGAATTTCCGATGCCATTCGTAGCGAAGCCGCAATCCCGTATCGATATCGGACAGCCCGGTTCCGACGCCGCGCGCACGATCGGACGCGGAATAGAAGTTCATCTCGACCTGGGGTTGGAGAATCAGGCGATTAGTCAGCAGGATATCGTATGAGCCCTGCAGACGCCCCGCCGCACCCCGGTCGCTGAAATAGGCCGTGGCCTCCACATTGAAGAAATATAGAGCCAGTCCCTCGACCCCGATCGCGCCCCAGGCCCGTGTGGGGCCGTTGTCAATATCGAGACGCACGCCGGTCTGGACATCGAAATACCGGGAGATAGCACGATCATAAAGGGCCTCATGGTCTCCATCACCGAACTTGCCGTTTGTGCCGACCGTGCCTTCGGATTTCAGCCAGAGCTTGTCGTAGTCGGTGCCGAACCAAGCCTGCCCATCGTAACGGAACTGCCCGCCATCGGCACCAAAGCGCGCCTCGAACTGGTCGAGCAGCGCATGCATGTAGATGTTATGGTCCATGACCGGCTGGATGCCGTTGATATAGACCACGGGCGCGGGAGCCGAGGCGGTCTGCGCTTCCTGGGTTCCTTCGCTCTGGCGTGCCGGGACTGACTGGGCGCGTCCCGTGCCAGGTACCGCGGTAGCCAGTCCAGCGGCAAGGACCGTGCCACCTATCAGACCCCGGATCACGACACCACCACCGTGCGGAACATGCCCACCTCCATGTGGTAGAGCAGGTGGCAGTGATACGCCCACAGCCCGGGTTCGTCCGCCGTGACCAGGTAACTCAGCCGCTCACCCGGCTTGACGGTAATCGTGTGCTTGTAGGGTCGGCACTCGCCCTGCCCATTTTCCAGTTCACTCCACAACCCATGCAGGTGGATCGGATGCTCCATCATCGTGTCGTTGATCAGGACGAAGCGCACCCGCTCGCCCAGGGTGAGACGAATGGGCTCCGCTTCCGAGAACTTCTTGCCGTCAAACCCCCAGATGAAGCGTTCCATGTTGCCGGTCAGATGCAGGGTGATCTCGCGCGATGGCGGGCGCGGGTCCGCGCCCGAGATCGTCGCCCGCAGATCGGCATATGTCAGAACGCGGCGACCATTGTTCTCCAGCCCGTCGCCCGGTTCCGCCAGCCGGTTGATCGGCATCATGGCGACACTCTGCACCGCGACGCCGGGCTTCAGCTCTGTTTTATGCCGCGACGCAGCCGCCATGCCCGGCATATCCATCGCAGCGGCTCCGGGTCTGTTGGCCTCCTTCATGTCCATGTGATCCATGTCCATGCCGCCGCTGGCAGGGGCTTCACCGGGCTTCCCCGGCGAACTCCCCATCTCCATGCCCGCCATGCCGCCCTTCATGTCCATATTCCCCATGCCCATGTCGGTCATGGTGCGCAGCGGGCGCGGGTCCATGGGCGGGACCGGACCGGCAAGGCCCGGACGGGTGGCGAGCGTGCCGCGTGCGTATCCGGTACGATCCTCAGCCTGGGCAAAGACCGTGTACGGTCCATCGGCGGTGGGCTCGACAATCACATCGTAGGTTTCCGCAGGTCCGATGCGGAATTCATCGACAGGGATGGGCTCCACGTCATTACCGTCGGCCTGAACGACGGTCATCGTCAGGCCGGGAATGCGCACGTCGAACAGCGTCATCGCCGATGCATTGATGAAGCGCAGGCGTATGCGCTCGCCCGGTCGGAACAGGCCCGTCCAGTTTGCAGCAGGCGACTGGCCGTTGATCAGGTAGGTGTAGATGATGCCCGACACATCCAGAATGTCGGTCGGCGCCATGTTCATGGCACCCCATTGCAGGCGATCTCGGATCGTCGCACCCAGCCCCTGCCGATGTGCGTCACGGAAGAACGTGTCCACCGTACGCTGGCGGAAATTGTAGTAATCGCTCTGGAATTTGAGGTTGGAGACGATGTCCTCAGGATCGACGTCGGTCCAGTCGGACAGGACCATCACATAATCGCGGTCGAAATGCTGCGCGTAACCGTCTCTCGGGTCGATGATCAGAGCCCCATACAGGCCCGTCTGCTCCTGGAAGCCGGAATGGCTGTGATACCAGTAAGTGCCGCTCTGATGCAGCGGGAAGCGATAGGTGAACGTGTCACCCGGCGCGATCCCGCCAAAGCTCAGACCGGGCACGCCGTCCATGTCGGCCGGCACCCGGATTCCGTGCCAGTGGATCGAACTGGGCTCATCCAGCCGGTTGGTGACATTCAGTTCGACTGTGTCGCCCTGACGCCACCGCAGGATCGGCGCGGGCGTGGAGCCGTTCACACCCACCGCGTGCATGCGCGCACCGGTGATATTGACCGGCACAGAACCGACCGTAAGGTCGAAACGGGTGCCAGGCAGCGGGTCGGGCCGACCCGACGCCGGTGTATAGACCGGAGCGTAGGCGCCCGCGCTGCGCTGCGGGACGGCCAGCGCCGCCCCCCACAGGCCCGTCCCGATGACGAAACGGCGGCGCGTGATCGCGCCCCGTCCCGTAAGTGATCGTATTGACATGAATAATAGTCCGCAAAAGAGAGAAGGCGGAACCGGTCATAGGTCCATGACCAGCCCTGAGACTGTCAGAACAGAATCAGGCCATCTGTCTGGGCGGCGGCAGGGCGGGCGCGAACGCACGGCCGACCATGCGATCTGAGCGCGACATGCCGAAAGGCGCGGTAACACCTGCGTAATCAAACGCCCTGGTCACGGATGGTGGCATCAGCCAATTGGCGACGCAGGAACCCTGGACACAGCAATCGCCGCAATGATGACATGGGTGATGATCGTGGCACGGTTCATGATTGCAATGTGCGGTCGCCGCATCCGCATGAGATGGCATCTGCATCCCTGGCATGTCGACCATCGGCTGGGTAACCAAAGCAACTGTAGAAGACACCGTGGCGGCATGACCCGGCATGATGGACGCCAGCATCAGCCCCACCTGCAGAAGCAGGCAGGCCAGCAACCGTCCCAACCGTGTCGCGCCGATCCCTTGCACGTCTACCCCGTCATCTTGCTGACCGTTTCGATCAGTTCTCCGATCTTTTCCTGACGCTCCACCGGATCGCCGGATTCGATCGCCTCTACAACGCAGCCCGCGATATGTTCGCGCAGAACAAGCCCCTCGAGCCGATGCAACGCCGCCTTGGCGGCCCGAAGCTGAAGCAGAACATCCACGCAATAGCGGTCGTCGTCCACCATTTTCTGGATGCCACGCACCTGACCTTCGACCCGTTTCAGGCCCTGTAAAATCTTTACCCGTGACTGCCTCATTGCGATATACCCTACCGGGGCATACCTTGAAGTGCAAGCGATTATGGCATACTTCGACGCCGCGGCTGGCGGCCACAAGCAAGGGGGCTTCATGACGAACGACAATACAGCAGCTTGCGCGTCCCATCTCCATGGAGATGGTCCCACCCCGGCAGCGACCGGAGTTGACGCGCACCTGGTCAAGGATCCTGTGTGTGGCATGACGGTCGATCCCGCGACGGCGACGCATCATGCCGACCATGATGGCCGGACCTGGTATTTTTGCAGCGCGCACTGCCAGACAAAGTTCGAGGCCGCCCCCTGTCATTACCTGCACAAGGCGGACACGACGCCCATCAAGCCTCAGCCCAGGCGGGCCGGGATGATCTGGACCTGCCCGATGCACCCCCAGATCCGACAGGATCACCCCGGCTCCTGCCCCATCTGCGGCATGGCGCTGGAACCGGAGGAGCCATCCGACGCCGACATGCCCAACCCGGAACTCGTGGATTTCAGCCGGCGCCTATGGGGAGCGAGCATATTGGCGGTCCCGCTCGTCGTCATCGCCATGGCGGCGGATATGGGAGGGCTGGCATTTTTCGATGGCGGCCTGACGAACTGGATTCAGTTGGCGCTTACGGCACCAATCGTGCTGTGGGCCGGCTGGCCGTTCCTCGAACGCGGCTGGATGTCTCTCCGCACCCGGCATCTGAACATGTTTACGTTGATCATGCTGGGCGTCGGCGCGGGCTTTCTCTACAGCATCGCCGCGACAGTAGCCCCTGGCCTGTTCCCTGCTGCCTTCCGCATGCATGACGGGTCGGTCCCAGTCTATTACGAAGCCGCAGGTGTTATCGTGGTCCTGGTGTTGGCCGGGCAGGTCCTGGAACTGCGCGCCCGCGCCCGTACCAGTCGCGCCATTCGCGCCCTGCTGGATCTCGCACCGAAAATCGCACACCGGGTCGGCGCGCAGGATCGCGAGGACGACGTACCGCTGGCCCAGATCGTGCCCGGCAATCGGCTCCGCATCCGGCCGGGGGAAAGCATCCCGGTGGACGGCACCGTCATGGACGGGCGCTCCAGCGTGGACGAAGCCATGCTGACAGGAGAGCCAGCACCTGTCGCCAAGGGCCCGGGTGACAAGGTGACGGGCGGAACCATCAACGGCACCGGCAGCCTGCTGATGACGGCCGAGGCCGTTGGCTCGGACACGATGCTGGCCCGAATCGTCAGCATGGTGGCGGCTGCGCAGCGTACACGGGCACCGATCCAGGCGGTGGCGGACCGGGTCTCCGGCTGGTTCGTGCCGCTGGTCGTGCTTGTGTCCCTGCTGACCTTCGTCGTCTGGCTTCTGGTCGGTCCGCAACCGCGCTTCGGACACGCACTGCTGAACGCCATTGCGGTCCTGGTGATCGCCTGCCCGTGCGCGCTGGGCCTGGCCACTCCGATGTCGATCATGGTCGGCATGGGACGCGGGGCGCGAGCCGGCGTGCTGGTTCGCAACGCCGAAGCACTGCAGGCGCTGGATACGGTCGATACGCTGGTGATCGACAAGACCGGCACCGTAACGGAAGGCAAGCCCCGGCTGATCGCGACCGAAACATCAGGTGCATGGGATTCCAGCATCGTCCTGCGGTTGGCGGCATCACTGGAAACGCAGTCCGAGCATCCGCTGGCCCAGGCGCTGGTCGCCGCGATGACGGCGCAGGGCCTTCAAGCCGCATCGGTCGGGGATTTCGCCTCTCAGACCGGCCTGGGCGTGACCGGCACCGTGGACGGGCATGCCGTCGTCGTCGGAAACCAGGCCCAGATGCGGCAGCAGGGCATCGATGCGTCAGCATTGATCCCTGTCGCGGACAGCCACCGGGCGGAGGGCGCGGGCGTCATGTTCGTCGGCATCGACGGACAGGCCGCTGGGTTGCTGGTCGTGGCCGATCCGTTGAAGACCGACGCGAAGGAGACCATCGCGGCACTGCACGCAGTCGGCATGCGGATCGTGATGCTGACGGGCGACAACGCCCGGACTGCGGAAGTCGTCGCCCGTCAGGCGGGGATCGACGAGGTGCATGCCGACCTCAAGCCTGAGGACAAGGCCGCAATCATTCGTGACATGCAACACAAGGGAGCCCGTGTCGCCATGGCGGGCGACGGCGTCAACGACGCGCCGGCCCTGGCCACCGCCGATATCGGAATCGCCATGGGCACAGGCACCGATGTCGCGATCGAAAGTGCTGGGATGACACTGGCACAAGGCAGCCTCGCCGGACTGGTACGCGCCCGCCGCCTGGCACAGGCAACGATGCGCAACATCCGGCAGAATCTGGCATTCTCCTTCCTGTTCAATGGGATCGGCATTCCACTTGCCGCAGGTGTCCTGTATCCCGTCTTTGGCCTTACGCTGTCGCCCATGTTCGCGGGAGGCGCGATGGCCCTGTCATCCCTGGCCGTCGTGACAAACGCACTGCGGCTCAATGCCCTGAGACTTCGATAAAAGCAGATTGCCTATTTCGTTCGGAAGGCATGCCTATCCGCGACAGGAACCCACACGAAGCGATGACCCGTTCATTACAAGAGCATAGATTTTCACGCAGGGATCAGCAGATGGGATATAGCTTGAATGGGTTTCATACCCTGCCCAAAGCGCTCAATGGCCTTACGATCCTTCTCAAGCGCCCCGTAAGGCAGATACCGGACTTTCAGATCGGCAATCCTGCTGAAAGCCGGTCGCCGCAGTTGTTCCCGCACATCGGCTTCCCGCTTATCCGGCGCAACAAGGAACAGTCCCTCCAGGGCCTGCGCCTCTGACCCGAGAGCAAGATCCAGCATCCGCACGATGCCGGAATAGATGGTCGTTGAATGCTCAACCTCGAAGGCTGCCACAATCCTGTGGCTTTCCCGACCGAGCCACAGAACATCGATCAGGCGCACGGATTCCGCTCCCTGCGTTTCCGTCGTGAACCCCGGCAACATCGACAGACAGCCATCTCCCAATTTACCGTCCTGCCATGGACGGCCACGATCATTGGCAGCAATCCAGACATCATACCCTAGGGAAAGCCCCAGATCGCGAAGCCAACCCTGAATTTCGGTATGGGTGTGATCCGTTTCCCGCTCTGCGGCGAGTATCCGGGCTTCTTTTGCGCTCTGCTCCCTCACCTGGTGAAGATCGGCTTCCCAGAGTTTTCGCGCTGTTTCATCATCATTGAGAGGCGGCGCCGTATAGCGTCCGCTTCCGACGTCAAACAGCAGTCCTCCAATGGCGCCCAGATCATTGGACAGCAGCGAACGATAAGTCGCATTCAGCTTCAGGATGCCCTGCCGCATGGCAAGATATTCCTCCCAACGCCCCAGCTTCACCTTTGATCCGGTCAGGGCATTATAGCCCTTCACGATCGCCGTATTGAAAGGCGGCATGATTGTGGGGTGCAGGAAATACAGCAGATTGGCGACGGCTGGTCCCAGTCCCTTTATCTTGCGGGCATCAATCGCATGAATGGCCGAGACCACATGCTCTTCGGTATTGCAGCACAGACAGGTATCAAGAAGCAGCCCGAATGCTTTCTGGTTGGCAGGATTTTCGTAGATATCGGGAATGCGCAGCTTCGGCTTCCACAGGAAGGCGTGATCCGCACCCTTGAAAATCTGGCGCTGCTCCGCAATCGAATGGACGACCGTTTCCAGAGAGGAACCACGATAGGCGACCCCGAATGTGCTCTCGGCTATCTCGGCAACGACCTGCTGCAGACCACGGCGGATAGACCGAAAATTCTTGATACGTTCGTCCCACAGAAACCAGCTCTGATAGGTCCCTGCCGGATCGTCCCGCCAGCGAAGGATAAGGTCTAGAATCAGGTCGGTCATCAATCCAGAAACTAAAATTACATTCGTTTCTAAGCCTGATTGTAACAGCGGCTCACGTCAATGCGGATAATCGCAAGAGGTTGCGCGGTATGATACCCCCGCTTTGAACTTATTTCCCCTAAACATCTGGAATTAAAAAATCCTCTAGGCTCAGGACTCATTCTTTGAGGTAGAAGATGAAGCTTGCTGCGATGTGGATAGCGGACATGAAAGTGTGTGCGCAGCGGTCATATCGTGTTGCCACCCGCCGCCAGTCTTTGAGCTTTGCGAACATGTTTTCGATGAGGTGGCGCTTTTTATATAGATGCCAGTTGTAAAGTGGCTTTGATTTCCGGTTCTTCTTCGGCGGAATACAAGCGGTGATCTTCCGTTCTGCGAGAGACTGCCTGATTTTATTACTGTCGTATCCCCGGTCCCCGATGACCTCTTCTGTCTCATCGGGAAGGTCTGTCAGAAGTACATCTGCTCCCTTGAAGTCACTAACCTGACCGGCCGTCAGATGAAGACGGACAGGACGGCCTTCGCTATCACAGACGGCATGAAGCTTCGAGTTCAGGCCGCCTTTTGTGCGTCCGATATGGCGGGGAAAAGCCCCTTTTTGAGCAGGGACGCTGCCGTTCTATGCGCTTTGAGATGTGTTGCATCGATCATCAAACGCTTCGAACGGCCAGCCTTTTCCGTCAGGGCCACAAAGATCCGGTCGAAGACACCCAGGCGGCTCCACCGGATGAAGCGATTGTATAAGGTCTTGTGCGGACCATACGCTTTCGGAGCGTCTTTCCACTGAAGACCGTTGCGGATCACGTAAACGATCCCGCTCAGGACGCGTCGGTCGTCCACACGCGGAACTCCATGCGCCAGAGGAAAAAATGGACTGATCCGTTCCATCTGCCTCTCCGAAATCAAAAACAACTCACTCACAGCCTCACCTCCATTGGTAAGCCTGTGAATCACAACGTCTCGCTCAGTTCAATAAATTAATAGGTCCTGAGCCTAGTGAAGTTCGCGGAAGGTCTCGCTAAAATAGATGTCCAGAATCAGATCGTCTTCGTATTCGACAATGACGCTGAGGGTCTCGACGCGGAAATCTCACAGAAGGGTTGTACATCGGGTTAGATTATGAAAAAGTCTGTTTTGTAGAAAAGAAATTTCCATAATCATCAAGAAACCCCGATGCAGACAGAGTGTAGCGCAGGCGCGTATGAGTTTCCAGCCTCCTGTGGACGGCGTGTTGTGGCCCGTTTTGACGGGGGTCGCATGAGTTCGGATGGGGGCGTCAT
>NZ_WOTH01000064.1 GCF_011516945.1 Acetobacter estunensis | reverse complement strand
AACATCAAAGAAACCAGACTGCTTCATATCGCCATTCCCTCAATCAACGCAGAAGAAATAGAATCATACAGAAGACCTCAAAACCAGGGGGTTTTTAGAACCCTCCAGGTGTGGGGCAGTCATAAGGGGGAAGGGTGGTGATCTCAGTATTCTAAGACTGATGGATGTTATGGGATCATAGTCCATCAAGTATTATTTTTTTATATTGAAGTGTATATATTCAAAATTATAACTATATATAGATAAAATTAGGCGCGTTTTTTGAAGTGTAGTGAATTACACGGAGGTTTATGTATCCCACTAAAGAGTTGGATGAATGGATAGAAAAGAATTTTCTTGTCGATGTAAGTGAGGATTGCCAAACGCTGTCGCATAAAGAAATCATGCTAGTCAGCTATTTTAGGAGATTACATAAGGAAAATGGCTGGGGGACCTGGAGCGGGATAGACCAGATGCACCACAGAACATAACCTATATAAATCAAAGACTTACAGGCTTTCCACATTTGCCTGCGGTAGTGCTTGGTGGAGAACGTTCTCCACTTTTGCGAGCGAATTATAGCCCGGTCCTCTGCATGAAACAAGGAGAGAGAAACGGTCGTTTAACGGGATACCGATACCGTTAAACGGAATCCTCGTTCTGTTTAACGGACTGGCCTCTTCTGACGGATGTCATGCATTTTCTGACCAGTGTGGTTGCCTGTTTTCTCATGCTGTCAGGAGCGTCTATTCCCATTCCCTGAAGCCGTTCCATCAATCCAAGAACGGCAGAAGCATCATCCAGTCGGACAGGCGGCTTCATGCCTTCAGACAGGGCGACGGCTTTGCTCTGATTTCTGTCTCTTTTGATTTTCTCACGGATAGCGAGGGTCAGCCATTCTCCGACCTTTGTTCCGTCTTTCTGGCATTGTGTGATGACAGCCTGACGGATATCAGCAGGAATACCGCGAACACCCCATGTCTTTTCATTCTCTTCCATACCGTTCTTCCTTGTTAAACAGACTATGTAAAACAAGTTTAACGAGAAGAATGGCAAGGAAGTAAAGAAATCAGGTCATGTGTTAAACATCATCAGAAAAATGTTTAACTATTATTTCTTGTTATATTTCATCATATAGATAATATACTTGCAATTATTCCACAGTATCCGGTTTAATAATAAAAAAGGCCAGATGCTGAAACATCTGACCTGAAAACAGGATGGGAGCGAACCATCGGAATATTTTGCTTACTGTTAATTTTGATTATGAATTATATGAAAGAATTAGTCAAGAAAATAAAGTAAAAAGTTTCGATTTTTTCTCCGTCATAGATATGGAGAAAATTATTATGGGATTACATGCTTTTAAATTACTGGACGAGGCTTACTCAGAATACCACAGAGACGAAATATTAGGCCGTCAGCTACCATCAGGAACATACTTCTCGATACTCGACAGGTCTGGCGAACAGCCTCTTCAGACATCATATTCAACTGCTTCATTCAATGAAGTCATCCGCGAACAGCAGGGAAAGACCGACCGATATTTTTCCCAATGCTTTTTCAATGAACGAGACCGCAAGAGCGTTCATTGTGAGTCCATAAGCCATCTCTGGGTTGACCTGGATTTTTATAAAAGCCCAGCTTCCAGCCCATTCCGTTCTCTTCACATCAGGGAAAAAGATGACGGAATGGGTGCATGGGAGTCAGAAAGGCTTCGCAGGTTCTGTGATGATAATCGTATTCTCATGCCTTCATACATTATCGACTCAGGCAACGGAGCCTATGCTCTCTGGCAGTTCCGTGAAAATCAGAAAGCAACCGACGAAACGAAGTTGATGTTCCGTGAGATGATGGTCAGACTCATTTCACTGTTCAGCGACTGGAATGCAGACCCTTCGGTTAAAGATACATCCCGCGTGCTTCGCGTTCCAGGTTCGATTAATTCAAAGACGGGCAAACCCTGCCGGATTGTCTGGCCCGTGCAGGGCGAATGGATGCCCGAGCAGTATTTTGAACCAGCCGTCAAACATGGGAAGACCTACGATTTTCATCATTTATATGAGTCTTTTATCGGTCGGAAGGAGCCAGAACAGATATCGGACCTTCTGAGGTTTTCGAAACTGATGAATCTTGAGCCTGATATTGTTCAGGATATTCAAAAAGCAGAACACGCCTCAGCCCTGAAAGAAAGGCGGGAAAAATATCAGAAAAATAAAGCTGCCGGAAAAACCAGAAAGCCGAGAGTGAAGAGGGATACGTCCGTCACATATCTCAGTCGGGCGATAGGTCACAGGACTGATGCGGACACATCAGAAGCCAGAAACCGTAAAGGCTACCGCTCGTGGGAATCATGGTGCAGGAAGGTTCTGCACGACCTGAAAACCCTGATACAAATTCGTTGCCATGGCCGGGAAGCGAAGCCGGGATTTCGTGACATGCCTCTATTTCTGGCAGGTTGCATGATTGCTCAGATTCATAGACCAGATTTCATCATGAAAGAGGTCGGGAAATGGATGGACGGGCATTTTGATGAATGGATGACAGATAACTGTCACACGCTTCTCAGCACCCTGATAGCAAACGCAAAAACAGATTTTGCCAAGGGTGCGAAAAAGCGCGGTTACTCATATACGACCGATGACATGATTCAGCTTTTAGCTCTGACACATGAAGAAATGAAGCACATGACTGTGCTCATTGATCATGAGGAAAGATTGCTCAGAAAACGCCAGAGACGGCACACGCAGGGCAATTCCGAGCGTCCAAAGTCAAAAGGTCAGACGCGAGAAGAATGGCTATCTGAGAACAATCTGAGCAAGTTAAAGCCATGGGAAGCAATGAGAATTAAACGTAGTAGATATTATGAATTAAAAAAATCAGGAAAAATATGAAATAAAAACCGGACAGGTGTGGACGGATATCTATACTTTAGTATAGATATCGTGGATATATATATATTTTTATTATATCCGCGCGTGGCGTTTTTCTTCTCAATCGTGAATGTTCTGGATTGTCGGATAGCCCGTAAACGCGCGAAACGCCACACAGAAGGTCGTGAAGAACGTCCGATGTTCAAAGGCCAGACACGTGAGGAATGGCGCTCAGCGGTCTTTCAAGGAAGTTTAAAGGCTGAAAAACCTTGGGAGGCAATGGGCATCAGCAGAAGAACATATTATCGTAGAAAAAACGGAAAATAACAGATGTTCTTAAAATGTTCCAAGGTTTGGCACTCGGTGGGGACGGATAACTATGGGTTGTGTAACCGACCCCAGGAATTTTATTTTTTGGTTCTTTTTTGTAGCGTCTTTTTTTCGTTTGATATTCCGGTTTTATCAGATGTTCGTTTTTCTTCTCAACCGTGAATGTTCTATATTGCTCCATGGCTCCGATAGCTCGTAAACACGAAGTAAGCCACGCTGAATGGCTTTCTTTCTCTTTTCTGTAGTTCGTATCGTCTGAGTGGCAAACCGTCGCTCTACGGGCTTTAAATGGCTTTTTAGAGTGTCTTGATTTTTCGCGGTTCTGTATTTTCGGCAGATATCACTTTTACCCTTCACGCCAGCCCTGACTTGTCGACATCTTCTGTCCGATAGAAGGTATCAACATCAAAGCAGCAGGAGCTTCAGTGTGTTTAAGGTGGACCGCAACACAAACCGTATACAGCCATTAGTCAAAAAACGGTTCAGTGATTTAGGCTTCAAAGAGCGCGACCACATTCAGGAATGGCTTGTTTATCAGCCAGATGCACTGGGGGAAGAACTCCTCATCATCCAGAAAGAGTTCGATGGGTTTGACGACACGAGAGAACGGCTAGACCTTCTTGCATTAGACAAAAGTGGTAACTTGGTTATCATCGAGAACAAGCTGGATGACTCTGGTCGGGATGTGGTGTGGCAGTCCTTAAAATACACCGCATATGTTTCCAGTCTCACAAAAATGCAGATTATCCAGATATATCAGGACTATCTCAATAGATACGAAGGGGGAGGTATCGCCAGCGAGAAGGTTTGTGAGTTTCTAGAGATTGACGACATGGATGAGGCTGTCCTTAATTCAGGAAACAGTCAGCGCATCATGCTTATTGCCTCCTACTTTAGAAAGGAAGTCACCGCCACAGTTCTTTGGCTCATTAGTCGTGGCATCGTAATCCAGTGTTTCAAGCTTACTCCATATTCCCTGGAACAAGAAATACTGGTGGATATCGACCAAATAATCCCACCTCCTGAAGCTAGTGATTATATGATTGGTATCTCTTCTAAAGAAAACGAAGAGGCGACAGTTCAGGGTATCCAGAAAGAGCGACATCAGACACGCTTCCAGTTCTGGTCCTACATGCTCGATGCCTTCAGAAAAAAAGGTGTGGGTCTTTACGCAAATGTCAGCCCGGGTAATGACCATTGGTTGACTGCTGGTTCTGGGTTGAGCGGTTGCCCTTACAGTCTGATTTTCGGAAGAAAAGAAGCTCGGGTCGAACTCACATTTTCACGAAGCTCTGCATCTTGGAATAAATGGATGTTCGACAAAATACACGAACACAAGAACGATATAGAAAATAGCTTAGGTGCGAAATTGGAATGGAAGCGATTGAGCGAAAAGAAATCCAGTCGCATTGTTCTGGCTCATCCTTATGATGGGTATGATAAAAGCAACTGGCCAGCCATGGTTGACTGGATGGCCGAAGAAATCCAAAAATTTCAAACTGTATTCCACTCATATTTGGAAAAGTATGGACAGGAAGTGAAAACAATTCAGTTTCAAGACGCAATTGACAATGAAGAGGATAATACAAACGAATTAATTGCCAAGTAACAAGTAAAAAATCAGATTTTCACCGTGTATTAACCTTTTTCTCAGCCCGTCTGAGTGCTCGGAGAGCCTTATCCAGCAGGGGTATCATGTGGGTCAGTTCTTCTGCCTCCCACGTTCCCCGCTGGACGCCCGCAATCAGGTCTCTGCTTAACGGTTCCATGAGCATAAGTTGTTCGTGGAGGCGACTTATTTCCTTTCCCTCTCTGGTAGCCTTCAGCCATGCCTCAAGGTCTCCACGCTCCACTACATCCAGTCTGGACAGTATCTCTTCAGGCACGGTCTCTGCCCAGATGTCTATCTTTCCCAGACCTTCGGGTTTTGCAGTTTTCGTCTGGTAATCATAGTTCCACTGAATAACCGAATAGGTGCTGTCGTCTTTCGTATTGGGTCTGAAGTTGATACTCATAATATTTCTCCTTAAATGATTTCGATAATTATATTATATATAAATGGATATAATTCATTAAATAAAGTTGCGTTTTCTTTGTGATATTCATCATTTACCGGTATTCTAATAATATTAGCCAGCCGTGTCCGTATCCGTTTCTTGCGAAACACATACGGCAAGCTGGCAAGGGGGATATTCCCCCGTTGACCCCCATTATGGAGCCATAATCATTATTCAGGAGACCCGCGATGTCAGAGACAAGGAGATTGAAAAACAGCTTTCAGGTGCGTCTTGATGACGCCACGCATTCCGCAATCATGGCCCGGTCTGTGTCCCGCAATGTGTCCGCAGGCACCATCATCCGTGAGATGATAGCGGAAAACCTTGGCAATCAGTCCAGCAGGATTATTTCAGTTCCACGGAAGAAGCCACCTCGCAAAGCCCAGCCTGATGACGTGCTTGAACTCGCAAGGCTCCGCGAAGCCATGGCCGAAACGTGTGGCGCTCTTGTCCAATGTTCCATCCGTTCCAGAGAAGCCGGGCATCTCGACACACACGGGAAGATAGAAGAACTCCTGCCCGAGGTAAGGAAATACACCCGCAGGGTCGACAGGCTGAAAGTCAGGCTTCAGGTGAAATGAGTGATTATCGGGGCTACATTGGGTCGCGGTGGCATTCATCTCGCCAACCACCTGAACGACCATAAGCAGCAGAATGACCAGACCCTGCCCGGTCCTTCCAGAGGGCTTGTCTCCACAGGCATCAGGGATGGCATTCGGGAACTGACCGACCTCATCAGTCACGCCCGAGCCAATCAGCCTCTTCTCCATGCTCATGCCAATCCAGGGAAGGAATGGAACGCGGACCAGTGGGCCTATTACTGGACATTATACGAGAAAGAATTTTCTCTTCAGAACCAGCCCTTTCAGTCAGCCATTCATATCAAAAATGGCAGAAGACATGAGCATCGGGGCTATTCTCTGCTCAGGCCAGATGGCACCTGTCTGAAGCTCCCCCACATGAAAAGACGGCACGAGAAGCTCTCCCGTCTGATGGAGATCCATACGGGCGAGAAGATTATCAAGGGCAGACACAACAGGTCCGTCATCAATGCTCTTGAGAAAGAGGGAAACCTTGAAGCCGTCGCCATTCTGAAACAGTCGGGCATCGACAGGGGCAAGCCTGCTATATCGTCACTGACCCCGCAGGAACGCGCCCAGCAGGAACGCACGGGCATCCCCAAGAAAGAGCTTGCCCGTCTTGTCCTGACGGCGTGGCAGGATGACGCATCCGCATTTCAGCACGCTCTGAAATCCAGGGGCGTCCTGCTGGCCATCGGGGATAAAGGGCCGGTTGTCATCGACCCTACTGGCAACGTGGCATCCGTCGCACGTCTGCTTAGCTCAGCCAGCAAGGAAGACGGAAACCCCATGAAAATCAGGGCTGAGGCTGTTTCGAGAGCTTTGGCCCCATTGAACCTGTCAACTTACAAGGAGACCAAAGATGTTTGGACGAAAGAAAAAGCCGGAACCAGAAGCGCCACCTGTCAGAAAGCCGCAGAGAAAACCAGTCCCGCCAGCGATAGCGGAAGAGCATCAGAAATATCTGGGGCAGAAATCATACGCCCGGACTTTGGCGGAAACAAAGGAGGTCGTGGAGAAAACGGATGGAAAGGCAACGGAGATATTGAGTCTTTTGACCGATACGCCAGAAGGACAGACAGACCCGCTCCAGGAACTGAAGGACATGATGGGGCAGATAATCAAAAATCAGGAAGACCTGACCAACGCCGTCAACGCCTTATTGCTCAGGCAAAAATAAAATACGCTCTGACGGATTACGACTGGTCAGCAGGACGGGAGTTCCAGAAAACGAAGGTTCTCCGCTTTGACGATATCAGGACGCTCAATTCCGAAAGCTGGGCCATTTCGAGAGAGAATAAAGACCGTTACTGGGCAAAGCTGAAAGCCCTGAGATACGAGCAGAGACTTGGTGAGAAGCATAACAGAGCGATTGATGCGGATGTATTGCTGGCCATTATCGAGGCCATTCTGAGCCTGTTCGGGTATTCCATGAAAACCTATGCGGTCTGTCCTGTCACAGTAGAAGTGCCCCGGACTGGTCCTGCCATCGACAGAAACACTTTTTCCCTCATGACGGAAAGCCAGCAGGATTATGTCCTGCGAAGCGCCATGAAGAAATATCAGGGCGAGCATCGGAAATACCTGACCCTGTGCAAACAGGCCGGGCATCCGTCTCCTCTGTCTTTCCGTCATTTTCTTCGCGAGATTCAGGCTCAGGGTGGAGACTGGATGTGTGAATCCATCGCCAATCTGTATCCCCGTGAATATGTCAAAGCCCTGGAAAATTCACTCCTCCCGCTGGACCATGAAGTCAGGGATGAAATGCTGAGAATGTGGAAGGACGAGGAGACCCGCTATTCCGATATCCACAAGACCTTCGGGAGTGAAAATCTGAAGAAGGATATCGCGGACCATATTGAAGTCATTGACGCGGATATCCGTCAGGGTATCGCCATGCACGAGAAAATAGAGGTTGGCCTGAAGAAGGCCCGAGCCGATTACAGAGAGTATGAACGAAACCTGCAAATCAGTCATATCGGCCTGAAGGCCGTGCCGGGCATGAAAGCAGTTCCAGCCCTGAAGATGTGATACCTGACAGGCACATCGGGTTTTCCTTCGGAACACCCTTTCCACCGGCTCTGTGCCGATGACGAGTGAGATAATCACCCGTCATGGTGGGTATCCTTTCATTGTCTTGTCCAGAGCTTCGCCTGACTGTCCATGATGATTTCGACAATCCGTTTCATTTTTCTGATGTCTCCGTTAGCACAAAAAAACCTGAGCTTATCCAGTTCATATTCATTCAGGTCATACCATCCCGAGATTAATCCCCGTTCTTCCGCGATTTTCTCAATCAGATTCATGGCGATTGGGTAAATCTGGTCCGCGTCTGGCCTGTTGACGTGAACAATCTGACAGCGCGATTTAAGCGGCACGGAGACCTGATTAATGTCGTTCGCGGTCAGCACCCATCTGACATACGAGACATTAACGGGAATGTTCAGGTGGATATCGTGAAACTCGCCCGCTTCCGCGCTTTCCAGGAATTGCAAAAGAGCATCCTGCACATTGCCATGATGCGGGTTTTTCGGAGCCTTGTCGATTTCATCCATGATAAAGACAGGATTGGCCTGCTTCGATTTCGCCAGCAGTTCGGAAACGATTGAGGGCTTTGAATCCCCATATGTCTGATGGGTGCCAGCCAATGACAATGAGTCCGTCATGCTGGCCACATTGATGGTTTTGGTATGAAAGCCCCCAGACCTGAAATATTCCCGCGCTACGGTTGATTTACCGCTACCAGGTGGCCCCACCAGCAATACAGGACGGGCAGGGACAACATTGCCCCATTCTGCGTAAATGGTATCCGCATGAGATAGGGCTTTAATCGCTTCCAGACCGTTCGGGCATTGCTCTGAAACGGTCTCAATCAAGCCCTGAACATTATGAGGATGGTGTAGGAAAAGAGGCTTTTCCAACCCCCTGACGGACGCATATCGGTCGGTTTTTGAGTGTCGGGAGACTTCTGGAAAACGGTAGTCTTTCGGGATTGCAATAATAGCTTTTCCCGCAATCATTGCGGAAATCTCTAAGGCTTCTGCCTCTTGTTTTTTCCGTTCCTCATTCTCTTTTTGTCGTCGGTCAGCCTCTTGCTTCCATTTCATTTCTTCAAGGTCTTCAAGATACCCGAAATTGTGGTTTTCCATTGGCGAATCTCCATGAGTCAGCACGCTTGAATCACAGGGGACTCAAACGGTTTGTCGATAGACAAAAACATGGCTTAAGCCCTTGTCAGAGCAAGGCTTTTCCTATTTTGTCGATAATTTAAGGGGGGGATATCAGCGAGAAGAACTCTTCCCGCTTTTTTCATATTCGGAACGTCATCATGTCGGGGGTGATACCGGAAAAATAAGGACAGGTGTCAAAAAAATATTCTCTAGTATTCGTCTTTGATATTAATAGTATATAAACCATTATCACGAACATATTACCAATAATATTTCATGGGTGTCTATAAAACACTTGTTTTTTGTTCAGTTTCTGATATATTGGAAATGCAAGGGGTCTAGCGTCTCTAAACCCCGTCCAAAAACCACCATGCGAAAAGGACGAAAAAGCATGAACTAAAAGGAGTATTTTTTATGGTAGCAGTTATTACATCAGCACTTCCCTCAGCTAACGGAACCGAGGCTTTCACGTTCGCTATTGTGGCGAATGATACAGCCAAGGCTAATCTTGTAGAGATTCAGAAGTGGCAGACCGAGGCCAAGAAGTTTGGCTTAAAAACATTAAGAGCCATTGGCATTGAGAAAAATAATTATAATGCCGATGCAACAAATAAAGACATTTTCAAAGCCTGCGAACAGATTCTGAATAATGCTATTGCTACAGCGCCAAAGGGCGTACGTGGCATTATTTTTCAGGGTGATTTTGCTGACCCTGAAGATGTCATGGAGCTTCTAAAACTGGACCACACTTTCCTGGACAAGTTCTGAGGAAGAGTTTCCATGTGGAGGGTTCTAAAAACCCCCTGGTTTTGAGGTCTTCTGTATGATTCTATTTCTTCTGCGTTGATTGAGGGAATGGCGATATGAAGCAGTCTGGTTTCTTTGATGTTGAA
>NZ_WOTH01000063.1 GCF_011516945.1 Acetobacter estunensis | reverse complement strand
ATGACGCCCCCATCCGAACTCATGCGACCCCCGTCAAAACGGGCCACAACACGCCGTCCACAGGAGGCTGGAAACTCATACGCGCCTGCGCTACACTCTGTCTGCATCGGGTTCGTTTATTGCTTATGAAAAATTCTTTTGTGCAAAACAGACTTTTTCATAATCTAACCCGATGCACAACCCTTCTGTGAGATTTCCGCGTCGAAACCATATCGTCAAGAACAGTCGCTTCATCCCAAACTCGGTCAATTCACGTGTGCCTAGCAAATGTCGGCTTTCGAGAAACTTTCCCAATCGCATGTATGACTGACTTGAGACGTAAGTCGTAATGAGATTTGGCCTCATGAGGTCCGCAGCACCAGCTCCGCCATCTCATCCAACCGCGCCTTATGCCGCTCCCAGTCTGGCATGAGGTACCGCAGAAGTTTCCAGAACGCTGGCCCATGATTATGCTCCTTCAGGTGGCACAGTTCATGCAGGATGACGTAATCAATGCAGTCACGCGGGGCTTTGACCAGATGTGGGTTCAGCGTGACGGTGCCCCCAGGTGAGCAGTTGCCCCACTGCGTCTGCATCACCTGGAGCTTCAGGGCAGGGGGCGTGCTGACCCAGAGTGCTGACGGCAGCAGCGCATCAAGGCGGTGCTGAAATACGTCCTGCGCCCGCGTAAAATACCAGAGTTCCAGCAGCTTCTGAATCCGCAGGGCATGGCGTTCCTGCACGGACACCTCCAGCCGTCCTCGCAACATGCGCACGGTCTCCGGCGCATCAGGCTGATGATGCACTTTCAGCAGATGCCGCCGCCCCAGATAGAAGTGGCTTTCCCCGCTGACATACTCGCGTGGCGTAGCGTGTTCCTGCACCGCTCGGAAGTCCCGCAGTTTCTGCCAGATCCAGCGGGTTTTCTGTTTTAATGCCCGTTCCAGATCGACATCCGAGGTGCCTTCGGGAACAACCACCTGCACAGTCAGGTCTGGATGTACCTTGATGCGTAGCGTCGTGCCAGGACGTGCACGGGGCAGCAGTTCTACCCGGATCTGCTCACTCCCATAGGTCAGAATACGCTGGTCCTTGCCGCTCATGCTCAACCACGTACTGTATCAGCAGGCCCAGCCCGCATAATCTGGATGACCTGCTCAATGATCTCCTGTGCCTTGTCCACACCAAAGCCCGCTTTCTGGCCCGTGCTGAACAGGAGCGGCAGCAGTTCTTTCCTGACCGCTTTTTCCATATCGGGGCGGCTGAGCGAGTTCTCCCGCACGGCCTTGTCCACCACTGTGTCAATCTGGAACGCCAGATCAATCCAGCGCTGGTTCTCCTCATCCGTCTGCTTATGGTTGAAGATGGCCGCGAGTGTTTTCAGGAACACGCCATAATAGGCCTGCGCATGGCGGTGCCCGTCAAAAACAGAGGGGATGTTCTCTAGCTTGCGATTGGCAACCTGCTCCTCGAACTCCTGAAACAGCATGAACTGCTTGAGCGGATGGTCGAACAGGCTTTCCGCTTCCGCAATCACCTTGCGCAGCAGGGCCGAGAAGGCTTCCTTCGCGTAAGGGTCATCCTGCATCTCGTGGTCGATCATCTTTGTCACACGGGTGCGGATCAGATCCGTCTCGTTGCGGGTTTTCTCCTCACTCCAGTTTTCTGGTTCGTTGTCTTCCGGCTTCTGGCCCATCTTGCCGACCGCATAGAGCCCCTGGGAGTCATGAACCTTCACCCCGGCCACATGCCGGTCCAGAAGCTTCTTGACCTGCTCGGCATACTGGTCGAAATCCACCGTCTCCCCCGTATCCTGCATCACCATTTGCCGCAGGCTGGTCAGTTGTTTCAGTGTTTCCTTGTAGGTGGCGCGGTCCTTTTCCGTGAAGCTGGTATCTTCAAAGAAGGCCACGGATTGCAGCGCGACTTTCAAACAGGCGGCAAACTTCGTCAGCGCCTCATAGAAATCATCCCGGCGCTTGAGGTTCACATCCACCATCTGGCCGTGTTCTTCCACCATGCGGGGCATAAGCACAGCACGAAGCTGCTGGAGGTCGCTTCTGTTCTTCACACCGTCAAAAATGGCCCAGAGCGCTTTGTGCAGGGCAGGGAGTTCCCGGTATTCCGTGCTCATCTGGCTATAAAGCCCGGCAATGTCCTTCGGATCATACCCGCCGACATTCTCGGCCGCCAGCTCGTCATACCGGGCCAGCGTGGTGTCCAGTTCCGCCAGAATGCCGCGATAGTCGATCAGTAGCCCGTGCTTCTTCTGGTCATGCAGCCGGTTCACGCGGGCAATGGCCTGGAGCAGGTTGTGCTGCTTCAGGGGCTTGTCGATATAGAGCACCGCGTTCTTCGGTTCGTCAAAGCCGGTCAGCAGCTTGTCGACCACGATGATGAGCTTGAGATTGGGGTCGTTCTCAAAGCGGTCAATCACATTTCGCGTGTAGTCTTCCTCACTCTGGCTGCCGACATTCTCCTTCCACCAAGTCTGGATTTCGGGCTGTTTGCGCTCATCCACTTCCGTATGGCCTTCGCGCGTATCGGGCGGGCTCATGACGATGGCGCTCTCGAACAGACCCACCTCGTCCAGATATCGTTTGTAGCGGATGGCGGAGAGCTTGCTGTCACAGGCCAGCATGCCCTTGAGGTCTTTATCAATGTTGTTGTCGAAATGCGTGGCCAGATCCATGGCGATCAGTCGGATGCGGTCATCCGCCTTGTAAACCTGATTGGCGCGGGCAAAACGCTTTTTGAGGTCCGTGACCTGCTCCTCGGTCAGCCCCTGCGTAATGCGTTCAAACCAGGCATCAATAGCGCGGTCATTGACATCAAGGTCAGGCTTACGTTCTTCATACAGCAAGGGTGTTACCGTGCCGTCTGCTACCGCCTGCTGCATGGTGTAGGAGTGAACAATTTTACCAAAACGGTTGGTGGTCTCGCTACCTTTAAGCAGTGGTGTGCCAGTAAAGGCAATAAAGGCTGCATTGGGCAAAGCGTGCTTCATGCGGGCATGGTTTTCACCGCCTTGGCTGCGGTGGCCTTCATCAACCAGCACAATGATGTCCGCGCTGTCATTATGACATTCGGGATAGCCGGTGGCAGTGTGGAACTTGTTGATGAGCGAGAAGATGATCCGCTCCTGCCCATGCCCGATCTGCTGCGCCAGACGGCGGCCAGAGGTGGCGAGTGCTTCTTCCTTGTCCTTCTTGTCCGCCAGTTCGCCGCCGGTGGAGAAGGTGGTGCTCAACTGCCGTTCCAGATCCTTGCGATCTGTCACGACAATAATGCGACATTGCTTGAGATCGTCATCCAGAATGAGGGCGCGGCTGAGGAACACCATGGTGAAGGACTTGCCGGACCCCGTGGTGTGCCAGACCACGCCGCCCTCACGCCCGCCATCGCTGCGGCGGGACTTGATGCGTTCCAGCAGGCGTTTGATCCCAAAGACCTGCTGATAGCGGGCGACGATCTTGCCCGCCTTGCGGTCGACCAGTGTGAAGTATCTGGTCATTTCCAGCAGGCGCTGGGGCGAGAGCAGACCAATCAGCAGCCGGTCCTGATCCGAGACATGCAGCGGGCGGGAGGCCCAGTCCTCGAACCATATCCGGGCTGGGGGTTTTCGATCGACAAACAGCACATCTTTCTGGACCCCAGAAAGCGGCGTGTTCTTGAGCGCCTCCATCCGGCTTTCGGGAATGTCTTCTTCCTTCCAGCTTGCCCAGAAGTTTTTGGGCGTGCCGCAGGTGCCATAGCGTCCGTCATGCCCGGTGATGGAGAGTAGAAGCTGGCTGTAGGCAAAAAGCTGGGGGATTTCATCCTTGTTCTGGTTGCGAATACTCTGGGAAATCCCGGCGTCCACCGTCGGGCCTTTGCCCGGCTGGCCATCAGGACGCTTGGCCTCGATCACGGCCAGCGGAATACCGTTGACGAAGCAGACGATGTCCGGCCTGCGCGTCTGCGTCAGATCCGTGCGCAGAACGCTGAATTCTTCGGTAAAGGTAAAGCTGTTATCGTCCGGGTTCTGCCAGTCGATGAGGGCGATGGTCGGGTTGGCCTTGCGGCCGTTAATGAACTCGGTAATGGCAATGCCGAACAGCAGATGCGTGGTCATCTTGTCATTGGCATCGCGCAGGCCGGAGACGAAATCCGGATGCGTGACGTGGGAGACCAGCGCATCAATGCCCTGATCGGACAGGCTGTGCTCCTGTCCTTCAAACGTAAAGCGGCGTTTTTTCAGTTCCGCCCGCAGGAGAGAGTCCAGCACCACGGCGTCCTGTTTGCCGCCCCGCAACGCCAGCGCCTCGGATGGCGGCAGAAACCGCCAGCCGAGCGTGCTGAGCAGGGCCAGGGCGGGAAGCTTGGCGCTGTATTCTTCCTGAAATTTTGGGGCAGAAACCATGATGTTCAAATATCCTGTAAACTGAAATGACTTAATCGACCTTCACGCGGCGCTTGCCCGTGAGAAGCTGCTGCATCAGGGCTTTCTTCTCCTGACGCAGGCGAGAAAGGTCGGATTCAATCGCTGTGATTTCTTCGTCCGCTGTGCTCAGGACAGCGGCTATGGCTTTTTGTTCGGGAAGAGGAGGAAGTTTCCATGAAATTTCTTTGAAGTGCTTAAACTTTAGGTTCCACGTGTCGGATACGAGACCTTGTGAATGTCGATAAAAAACGTGGATCATGGGGGGAAACTTGAAAAGATAAGATGCAAATCTCGTGCAGATGTCTTTCTTTGCAAAAACGATTGTGTAAGCTGGGCTGACAATACCTTCTTTGTCAGAAAGGCATGATCTGCCTTGCCACATTCGCATTGTATTGTAGCCAATATCGTCAACATATATTCTTTTGTATTTTGATTTATCTTCCTTTGAAATATCTTTCCTTCCACTGTCCTCTTGAAAGATAACCCCATCATTCGCCGTTACAGAAAGAAGTGGGAGATCTGTTCTTTCTGTTTCTACGCGCTCTTGGAATAAGTCTTGAAATTTCCTAACTTTCCACTCCCCCGTGAACCCCGGCAGGCGTTTTTTGCCTGTGAGGAGTTGCTGCATGAGGGCTTTTTTCTGCTGCTGGCTGTTGGCCAGAAGCTTCTCCGTCCCCTCAATCGCACGATCCCACGTCGAGAGGATCGCCGCGATCTTCTTCTGTTCGGGGAGAGGGGGAAGGAGAATTGGTATAGAAGATAAATCCTCTCGATTTATTTTAGGCATTCCAGTGCGCATAGACATCGAAATTGCACGAGTTTTAAAAGTATCCCCCAATATACTAAAAAAAAGAAAATTCTTATCTATTCCTTTGCGAGGGTGAAGAACATACATGTCGGCACTGCATACACCCGAGTATGATGGAGTGCATACTTTGTTTAGGTTTGGACGAATCTTTGAATAGACAATAGAGTGTTTATCAAACTCATATTTTCCAGATATTAGTTTCAAATCACCACACGTCCGTTCATTAACAATTCGGCCTGTATCGGAAATAACATTTTCAGGCCCAATGTGTTTTGTATTCTTAAAAGACGCTTCCCTTGGATCTACTAATCCGTTTGCAATATATACCACATCGCCAAAGCTCTTTTTTCTCCACCCCTCAGGAAGCATAACCCAGCTCCTTCAGATAGGCATCCATCTGGGCTTCCAGCTTGCTCAGTTCCGCCTTGATCTCCGCCCGTTCAGCCCGCACGGCATTCAGGTCGATTTCTTCTTCTTCCTCAAACGTATCGACATAACGCGGAATGTTCAGGTTGTAGTCGTTCTCCCTGATCTCGTCCGGCGTGGCGAGATGGGCGTATTTGTCCACGTCCTTGCGGGCACGGTAGGTCTCAACAATCTTCGTGATGTTCTCTTCGGTCAGCACGTTCTGGTTCTTGCCCGCCCTGAACTCGCGGCTGGCGTCAATGAACAGCACGTCCTTCGTCTTGCGGTCCTTGCGGAAGATCAGGATGGCCGCTGGAATCCCCGTGCCAAAGAACAGCTTTTCCGGCAGGCCGATCACCGCATCCAGCAGGTTTTCCTCAATCAGCTTCTGGCGGATTTTCCCTTCCGAACTACCCCGGAACAGCACCCCATGCGGCACCACAACACCCATGCGGCCGGTGCGGTCTTTCAACGTGGCAATCATGTGCAGGATAAAGGCGTAATCGCCCTTGGTCTTGGGCGGCACACCACGGGCAAAGCGGTGGTGCACGTCCTGCTCCGCCTCGTCATGGCCCCATTTGTCGAGGCTGAAGGGCGGGTTGGCCGTCACCACGTCAAACCGCATCAGGTGATTCTTGTCATCCAGCAGCTTGGGGCTGCGGATGGTGTCGCCCCATTCAATGCGGTGGTTGTCTTCGCCATGCAGGAACATGTTCATTTTGGCAAAAGACCACGTGGAGCCAATGGCTTCCTGCCCATACAGGGCGTAATCCTTGCTGCCCTTGTGGTTTTGCGTCACCTGTTTGCCGCACTTCATGAGCAGGGAGGCCGAACCACAGGCCGGATCACAGATGCTCTCACCGGGTTGCGGGTTCAGCAGACGGGCCAGCAGTTCACTGACTTCCGGCGGGGTATAGAACTCGCCCGCCTTCTGCCCACCGCTGGCGGCAAAATTCTTGATCAGGAATTCATAGCCGTTGCCAATCACATCCAGATTGCCAACGCGCGATGGCCGCAGGTTCAGGTCCGGCTTGGCAAAATCTTCCAGAAGATGCCGCAGAATGGTGTTTTTCTGCTTTTCATCACCCAGCTTATCTGAATTGAAGCTGATGTCCTGGAACACGCTCTTGCCCGCATCCTTGAGCTTGGTGCCGTTGGCTTCTTCAATGGCGTGCAGGGCTTTATCAATCCGCTCGCCATTGCCAGGCGTATTACGCTCTTTATAGAGGGTGTAGAAGTCGGCACCTTTCGGCAGAACAAAGCGTTCCTGTGCCATCATGGCTTCAATCAGTTCGGGATTGTCGCCATATTCCTTTTTGTAAGTGTCATAATGATCCTGCCACACATCGGAGATGTATTTCAGGAACAGCATGGTCAGCACATAATCCCGATACGTATCGGGGCTGACGGTGCCACGGAAGGTATCGCAGGCATTCCAGAGTGCCTTGTTGATGGTGTCTTGTGAAATCTGCTCGGTCACGAAATCTGGTCCTGTTTCAAAACGTAAGGGGAGTGTCAGTCAGTCAGAAGGTCTCTGGCAAGTCCGGTCATGATCTGCTGGTTGGTTTGGCGCAAGCGGAGCAAGAGGGCTTCCTCCCGCCGCACGGCGCAGGCAAAACCGGCAATCTGTTCCTGCTGCGTCAATGGGAGCAGCACGACCGGTCGAACTTGTCTTGAGAAAGCCAGCCTTCCCGAACTTTGCGCGGCTCCACCAATGACCCAAAAAACGGGACCGTCGGCACTTCCCCATACGTCCCGCCTTCTAAACGGCGCTCATCGCATCGTTGGGAGATTTGCAGGTTATTGTAAGAGGCACCATTTGGTCTGGACCCTCCAGATAGGTAGACGCAGCCAGCTTGCAATCATCCGGGCATTTTGCCTCATAACATAACGACATTTTCTCAAAACATTCGTTTTCTCCGCTTTTAATATGAATAATTACTTTATTTCAACCCCTTAATCAGTCCATCCCGACTCACTTATTCATATTACAAAATATAGTTGGACCACTAGACACTTCACTTATGTAAATAAGAAGTCTATTTCACCTTCTCAATAAATCTTTTCACTGCTCGCTCAGCTGATTGAAGCGCCTGATCGAGATCTCCGTAATCGAGCTTTTCCCACCGCTGCGGACTCCGTACGACACGCGATGCAGTCTGAATATCTCCGCTCACTTGCGAAGCCTGATTTTTTACTCTCCACCGACGTGGTGGCGCAATAGTGTCCGTCAGCCCCCCGCAATCTTTCAGACTGAAAAACCGCCTCGAGAGACGGGAAGTGATTTCTACGGCGATACCCTTCTTTACCATCCGCTCGAAATAATGGAGCGCCGTATTGACGGACATGCCCAATTCCTCTGCCGCACAGGTAGCGGACACCATCGGGCGCAGAGTCAGAAGGTCAAGAACGTCGCCAGCCCGCGAGGTCGAACGTTGACCCCGCATGACCTGATGTCCTGTCCTCCAAGCGTATTCCAGCCTCGACAACAGGGTATCAAAGCGTTCCGCTTCGCGCTGAAGCTCGGAGAGAAAGTCCACTATCCATTCCGAGCGGTCCTGAGGCGCCTCAGTTCGGAAGGCCCTAGCTCCCGTCAACGGAATGGGATTACGGAGCAAGCCGGATGTCTGCCAGTAACGAACCAGGGCGGCGCGCATGGGAGCCCGCCTACGGTTGTCCTGCCATATCCAATGGTAAAAAGCCTCTCCCGCACACAGGAGCGGACCCTGAGCGTGATCTTGAGCTTCAAGAGCCCGGAGTGCGGCGTCAACGCTCGGTTGTCGATCTTCGCCGCCAAACGTCAGCCACGCATAGAGATCGTAGGCACACCACGTCGCATCATGAAGATCTGCCCGATCGATCGCTTCGGCGGGCTGACGAAGAGGAAAGCCTTCGAGAACAGCAATAAGACGCCAGGGGTCAATGTGATATCCGTCAGTCGCGGCTTGCGCGCTGACGGTCTGTAACCGAGCACGCAAGAGAAATGCTGGCAGCAACGGATGGCCCAGCAGACGTTGGTCGAGACGTCCCACGGCGACTGATGTGCTAACCAGCAAGCTGGCGAGCGGTGCTGAAAGCAGCGAGCTGCGTAGCGGAACCGCTTTTACCGTCCCTCTCTCTGTCATGCGAATAAACCCAGAAAGCACCGCCACGGGTGCTCATACGGCAGGAACTTATCGAGCCGGTTTAACGCTGCACGAACCGAAGGAGCAGTCCGATCAATCGCGTGGCACTGCCAGAACAGGGAGTTTCTGACAGCTTCCAACTCTTTACGGCGGAGCCACTGGAACGCGCCAAGACGTTGTAACTCTCGTTCAGTATCCGCCAACGCTCTCAAAAGACCACGGACGTGTTTCTCGGACTGCGGCAAGCCATAGTCATTGCGGTCATCCGGATAATGAACATAGGTCACCGCATAGGGATGTTTAACCACGACATGCCGGTCTTCCTCCCTCATTTCCAGTGGGCACCAGTCCAACGCGGTCATCTCGATTTTCGTCCATGGAATGCGCGCAGAGCCATAAACCTGTTCATTCACCCATGGCGTTTCTTCGAACAGGAGAAGCGCCTCTCTTTGCAGCTTGTCGTCGTCGATCCAGCTCAATGAAGCCAATTCAGCGGCGTGGCGCGGTATGCGCATCAGAACAAACGTTTCGTTGGAAAAGGAGCAGCGCCGGAAATGGGCGCGCGCCAGTGCTTCGTTCCGCCAAACAGACAGCGTGTAGATCCGATGGCCTTTCGCGAGCAGAGGTTCGCGGAGCACATATTCGCGATGGCGATGCTCGCCACTCCAGAGGCTGGGACTCAAATAGGCACCGATTGCCTCCTGCATATGCAACAGCGACCGGCGCGACTGATAGCGAAAGAGGTAATCTGGATCGTCAATTTCGGGATCAATCTCAAACGGCATCACGCACAAACAGCTACACGGTGAACAGGCGAAATACAGTCTTGGAATACACTCCCATGACTGTCAATTCATTCTAAGAAGCCATTAGCTTCAATCTGTGCAGACATTCGTGCCAAAGCCCCCTCTCCTCACCCTAGTTGCGATAATTCCCTTTATCGCAACTAGGTGGGAGGCATAAAAAAGGCCCCGTGTCGCGTTTCCCTAGATGATGACAAAGATCACATTGATGCTGCTTCGGGCCGTTTTTTGAAGCCTAGGGCCTGTTAGATCTTGAATTTCTTCCCATATTGTAGGGATGGAAGAAGGAGACAGAACAGGCACCTTTACGGACGAGACATGGGCGATCTGGGAACCTCTGATTGAG
>NZ_WOTH01000062.1 GCF_011516945.1 Acetobacter estunensis | reverse complement strand
TACGAACAGATTTACTGCGCACGCGGGGATATGGAAAACCGCATCAAGGAATGCCAGCTGGATCTGTTCTCAGACAGGACATCCTCCCATACCATCCGCGCCAACCAGCTCCGGCTGTGGTTCTCGGCCGCAGCCTATGTCCTGCTCACCGCTCTGCAAAAGATGGCCCTTGGGCAGACCTCTCTGGAGAAGGCGACCTGTGGCACCATCCGCGCACGACTGCTCAAAATCGCGACACGTGTCACGCTCAGCGTCCGTCGGATTGTCCTCTCCATGCCGGACATGTTCCCCTGTCAGCATGAATTCGCCCTCGCTCATGCACGATTGCGAAGGCTCCGGCAGGCCATCTGAAGAAACAGACAGTGCACAGACCACATAGCTTCCACCAACACTGCCTTCTCAGGCCGTGACACCCTCACTGCGTTCAGAACCCGCCGCCAGAAGCAGAATATCGTCAATATTCCAGATCGGGCTCCTGTGGGATGACTGAATTCTACAAAATGACCCGAAATTGCCTCAAGTGTGAGAAATCCGCGTCGAGATGCTGTTTGTCCACCTCAAGGGGATTCTGAAACTGTATCGCCTGCGATTGCGCGCCCCAAAGGGCGCTCATGATGAGTTTCTCCTCGCCGCAACCGCCCCCAACCTCCTCAAGATGGCAAAACTCGCTCCACTCCGCATGGCGATAGCGACAGGGGTGGCAAAGAGACAAATCAGGCTGATCCCACGAGTGCTTTCATCACCAACCGCAACGAGAATTTTTCAACACAATCTGGGGAATAGCGGACTGTCCACGAATCAGTTAATAGAACAAAAAGGAGGTATTCGCGTAAGTCTGATACAAGATATATAGCTAAATACGACAGTTGTTAAGACGCGAACGACCCGGAGAGTATCCAACGTAGAGTGATTTGCTGTGGCAAATCACCCTTATTTGGGACTATATTATACTATACTTAGTTATTATATTAAATGTAAAAATAGCGATACCATACAATAAACTTGCATATACTATACAATTAAATATAGCGCTAAACCAAAACAACTTCATCTTATTTTTATCTAGAAATAATTTCACGTAAGGTGCTACCAAATAACAAATAAAAGATGCCATCGCAAGTATTGAAAGTTTTCCAATTATATTATACCATACTCCCGAAAATATTGCTATATTGATCCTTAGAATAATGGCAACAACAAGAATAGCAAGTACCGATGCTAGAATAATTATTTTAGGTTTTTGACCATTTTTTGTATTCTTTGTGATCAAAAAGAAGAAGGAAAAAGCGATTAAACTAAATGCACAGTCTATTAAAAACCACTTTCCAAAACCTATTTCCAAAACCTATTTCCGCATAATCATGATACACACCTTCGTTTGTGTACGGAATTATCGCTAATACGATAAACATGGAGATTGGTATAAAAAATTTATACTGAAAATCCGTTATTTTATTGAATTCAGACTTTAACTTGTTTCGTTCTTCTGGAATATCTTCATCATAGAGCGCCGCTTTTTGAGCATTATTATTCGAAAGTAAACCCATAAAAACTGCCCAAGCACCAGCAAGGAGCGTGAAGCCGTGAGCAGAGACCCATGGCCAATGCTGGTCGATTAACCCTGTTATATGTCCCATTAACGTCTCCGAAGTAGCCATCTATTTATTTAAGAGCGGACAAACGCGTTTCTATTACGAAATTTAACTTGAAAACAAGAACTTCAGTTAGACGATGTCGTCAGTTAACGGATAGCGATACTGACCTTGTACGTTGACGCGTTTTATGATGTTTTCTTCCTGTTTTTCGGGTAAGATTTGTTGATGCGGCGGTATGGTCTGAGCGATGGTCAGTGGGCTCGGATAAAAGGCCTTCTCCCGGATCGTGAAGGCCACGTCGACGATATACAGCCGCGGATAACCGTCTGTTTGTGGAAGCGGTTCTGTATCGCTACCGCGCAGGTACTGCCTGGCGTGATCTGCCAACCCGTTTGGGAGACTGGAAGAATGTCCACCGGCGACTGCGCCGCTGGTGCGAAAGCGGTGTGATCGAGCGCATTTTCCGGTATCTGGCTGCTGACCATGATAGCGAATACATGATGATCGACAGCACAATAGTCCGTGCTCACCAGCATAGTGCGGGTGCCCGTAAAAAGGGGGCGCGGCTCAGGCCATCGGACGGTCCCGCGGCGGACTGACCACGAAAATCCACGCTGTTGTCGATGCCGTGGGAAAGGCTGTGACGCTATCCCTGACTCCCGGATAAAGGACCGACATCAGTAAAATTAAGCCATTGCTCAATGAAACCGATTCCGAAACCTTTCACCGCCGACAACGTCTATGATGCCGATCGCTAATCGAAAAACTCAAAGAGCGGCAGATTACAGTCGTCATCCCTTCAAGGAAAAACCATCGCTATCCACGGAAAATCAGCTTTCAACTCAACAAAAACAGAAACATCATCGAACGCATCTTCTTCAAACTGAAGCAGTTCAGAGGCTAGGCGACACGCTATGCCAAGCTGAAGTCAACCTCCATCGCAGCAGTGCAACAGGTCTCCACCATCATGGGAATTAACTCACAAGACGTCCTAGTCTGACGGATAAGGGAAAGCACGCAAAAGTGGCTCTGACCGCTCTCATGCGGCGTCTTGTCATTCTGGCAAATGTTCTGTTACGCAATGACCGATTATGGGAACCACGCCACACTTGACCAACGCAGATATTCATTCTTTGAGATAAAAAATGAAGCTTGCTGCGATGTGGATCGGCTACATGAAAGTACGAGCGCAGCGGTCATATCTGGTCGCGACACGCCTCCTGCTTTTCAGTTTTACGAACATATTTTCGATGATGTGGCGCTTTTTATAGAGATGCCAGCCGGAAGGTGGCTTTGATTTCCGGTTCTTCTTCGGCGTAAAACAGGCGGTGACATGCCGGTTTGCAAGCGACTGCCTGATTTTATTGCTGTCATAGCCGCCGTCCCCCATGACTTCTGATGTTTCATCCGGATGGTTGTTCAGCAGGTTATCAGCCCCTTTGAAAGTCACTGACCTGACCCGCAGTCAGATGCAGCCGGACCGGAGATCGTGGACCAGAGCCTCGAAACATCCCGCTTCCATCCAGCGCCGGATCTGCTGATTGGCGTAGCGAGCGGCGCCTTATAATCACCCTTTGTTGCTTTTTATAGAATTCTCGGAAAGCACAGTTGCTGGAAGAGTTCCGCGTCTTCCGACGCCGTCGCAAAGAAAAGAGTGCGACCGGAAGGCTGCAGGTGGTTTCAGTAATGATTCGCGCGGCATTCCCATGTTTCGAGCGCGCCAGATGAGGCGCAACCGGTCCGTCCGATCATTTGAGCGCCGCATGGTCTCCTGAACACGATGGCGCCCGCAAGGGCCAGCATACAAGCACGATGCGACGCCACCTCCACGTACCAGAACGAATATTCGTTTTCGTACAATGGTCCTAGAACTGACATTAGTCGCTTAACACGACCAAACACATGCACATGTGCAATAGCACCAACTGATTTAAATACTCAGACGGAGCAGGCATGCCAGAGAGAGAGGTCGTTAGTGGCGCCAGTCTCCAAATCTCCGATCGACCTGATTACAGCACCGGCCATGTTCTGACGTCAGAACATGGATCACAGTAACCTGAGCATTCCTCAGATTCGTCGACCGGCAACACATACCAATCGACTCGCCGCCCACACCGTTGCGAACCAACTACGACCGACTCCGTAACGTTGAGACGATGTTCTGACGTCAGAACATCAAGGTGTCCATACGGGAACGATTGAGCGCCGGACCTCCACACGCCAACCTTTTCGCAGTCCGAGTGGCAATTATTGGCGCGAGAGCTTGACTCCGAGCGTAAGATAAAGACAACATCAACCATCATTGTTGATGTTGATGGCGTTGAGTAACGCAGCATTAAGAACCTGGAGAATTGCACGTGAATGGGCAGGCACTTCGCAACAGCCGGCTAAATCTGCGCTTAAGCCAAGGCGAACTTAAGGATGAACTAAACCGTCGGCTAGGCAGAAGCTATGACAAACCCAAAATAAGCCGATGGGAAAACGATAAGGAACCTATCCCCGATGATGTCGCCGACATAATCGAAAGCATGACTGGCGCTATCCAGGATACAGCGCGGGTCCTGGTCCTCGCCAATCAAAAGGGTGGTGTCGGAAAAACGACGTCATCCCTCAATCTTGCGTATGCATTCTCCTTGTTGGGCTGCCGAGTTCTTTTGATCGATATGGACCCGCAAGCTACAGCCACAGCCGGTATCCTAGCTGGCACGAATACTGACCTTTACCACCAAGGGAAAACCACAGCCCATCTGGTCTTGGGAGGCAAGCCTATTTCGGAAGTGATAGTGCACGCAGGTGTGCTGCCTGACGGCCGGTCACTACCTTTCGATTTCATAGCAAGCCACATTGATTTGGCCGAAACAGACGGAAAGCGAGAGCCTGGCTTCGACGCAGCTCTCCGCGAAGCGTTAGAGCCCGCGCGAGCGCATTACGACTGGATCGTAATCGATGCCCCCCCCAATCTCGGAATGCTGACATGGATGAGTTTAGCGGCGGCCGACGAAGCAATCGTGCCCGTTAGAACTGAGCCCTACGACACTATGGGCGTCGGACTTATTATCGGGACAATAGGAAAAATACAGAGACGTCTCAATCCAAGTTTAAGATTGGCAGGAATTCTCCCAACCCAGTACAGCGTTAGAAAATCTGTCGACCGCGAAGTGCTTCATCATTTGTGGCTGATGATGAAAGACCGTGCGCCCGTCTTGCAACCAGTTCCAGCCAGCGCAGTATACGGCCACGCTGCGCGTGCAGGACGCGTCGCTCTTGAAGCATCACCTTCGGCAAACGCCACGGTCCCGTATCTGAACCTCGCCAAAGCACTTCAATCAAGGACACACCTGCCGCTCGCCGAAATCCAGACCTTGGAGGAAGCTCCCTAATGACAACGAAGCGAAAGACAAAAGCTCCATCACCCATTCTTGGTGTGGCTGCGGGACTAGTCACTGATGCTGGCAATAACTTCATCCGGCAAGGAGGAAGATTTCGACACACTTTCGAAGTGGAAGTCGCGAGTACTGCGCCGGATCCGGACCAGCCAAGAAAAACATTTGAACAAGAAAGCATTACAAAACTTGCAGAGACGATGGATGCTGAAGGACAGCTCCAGCCCATCCTTGTCAGGCGAGCACAGGACAGTACCGCCAAGCATCCGAAATGGACGATTGTAGCGGGTGAGCGTCGTTGGCGCGCCGCAAAGCTCCTCGGCTGGAACACGCTGCTTGGAATTGAGCACGACGGCGATCCGGAGATCGCATCTCTATTAGAAAATTTGCAGAGAATAGACTTGAATCCACAGGAGGAGGCAACCGCTATAGATCGTCTGATTACCCAAAAAGGCTGGTCTCAGACGCAGGCGGCCGAAGCGCTGGGCAAGAGCCGCGCTGAAGTCAGTGCCATCCTCAAGATTCTGACCTTGCCCCCGGAGATATTGAACGAACTAGCGTCCGAACGTGCGGTAGCAAGAAACGCGCTGGTCGAACTCGCGCGTATTCAAGACCCAGATCGGCGCAATGAGCTTATCGAGCAAGCAAAATCCGGGCAGCTTACCGTTAAAGCCATTCGTCTCGGAAAATTAGATGGTGTTCGGGACCCAGAACAACAACTGGGCAAACCAAGACATTTTACTTTTGGATCTGTCGAGAAGATGGCCCACCGTCTGAGCCAGGTTCGGGCTCAACATGTCAATCTCACCGAACTCGACCGCACCCGACTGCACATGCTCAGGGCTGAAATCGACCAGATACTGGAGCAAGCCAAGGATGAAAATCCTTGACCCTTAACCTCACCATCCTCCTACTATTCGGAACATCGCGCACATTCCTCGGGAGCCGGTAACCTATGGCTGGAAACGAAACCGACCTCTTTATCGACTCTCTTGTGGGAGCTCCCCTCAAAGACGACAGGGCACTTATGGAGTTCCCGTTTTTTAGCATCCAGAAACAGCCCAGAATGGAGCCGCTGATTTATGACGATGGAAGAACTCAAATTACGATCGAACCCGGACCAAAGGGATTAGCCACAATCTGGGATAAAGACGTTCTTCTGTACGTTGTCTCGTTGATTAACGAGCGTATCGAACGAGGTATGGATGTTGATCATACTGTCCGCTTCGCGGCTCACGATCTTCTGCGAGTCACAGGCCGCGGAACAGGAAAACGCAGCTATGAGCTCCTTCTCGATGCGCTGTTCCGTCTTCGATCGACCAACATCATGACCTCCATTGAATCAGCGGACGAGAGAGATAGGCGGGGTTTTGGCTGGATTGAGACCTGGCGCGTGGTAGAACGGAAGACGTCAACGGGCCGAAAAATTATGGCCGCGATCGAGATTACTCTGAACGATTGGATGTTTCGCGCGCTGGTCAAAGAGAGACGCGTGCTGACAATCAATCCCACCTATTTCGATCTTGAGAGTGGCCTCGGTCGACGATTATATGAGATCGGGCGTAAGCATCTTGGTAACCAAGACTCCTGGCGAATCAGTCTTGAAAAACTGGCGAAGAAGATTGGGACGTCACGCGAACTGCGTTTCTTCAAACGAGATCTCCTGAAGATCATCAACGATGATGTGATCCCAGATTATAAATTGGCGCTGGAACTCGGCCCGAGAGGTGGACGGCCTGTTGTTGTATTCGAGCATCGAGACAGCGAACACACGGCGGCGAGCATCTGATTCCACGTCATGTGCGCGATATTCCGATCCGTCGAAGTTGCCTGAGCGTTGGACACTCATCAGGAAACTTCCCGCTCCGTCGCTGTAAACGGTGTGCGCGATGTTCCGATGTTTGCTCTTTACACTTTCCTTTGGCCACATTCACGGTCGCTGTCGGAACTCACGCAGCATGCGTGCGCGATATTCCGATCTTTTATGCAACAGTCCCAAAATGAGCGAGACAGCGCGATTTTACTTGCAGATCGCAAGATATAATCGACTCGCGCCACGATTTAACGGCGGTGCACACAACTCGATTGTCAGTTATCCACAGATCGCCACCGCGACAACGGAACATCGCGCACATTCGTTCGGAACATCAAGCACAGCCAAACGGTATATCGCGCACAAAACCAAACAGAACATCGCGCACGCATCTTCGGAATATCGAGCACAAATACTCACGATAACCTATTGATATATATTACATTGTTTGCCCTATAACTCTTTAACAACTTTAAAATAACCTTTTAACGATGTCCTTGGGGATAATTGTCCCTTTCACGCGAAACTCAACCTCGCCACAAACAATAAGAAAGAAGTTCAAAGAACAAAAGAAGCAACAACACTCTAAAATGACATTTATTTTGAGAATAGAAATCTACAATACTCCTAAACCACACAATATGATAAAATATACATCAGACGTATTATAGATATTAATGCGAGTAATCCTGAAATTAGTTAGAACCTTCGCACCAGATCGGCCGGCGCGCCGCAAGGGGTGGCTCCTCCCCGTGCTCGCCGGCTTCGCCGTCTGTGCGCGGGATGCGGTGCCGCCGCTGCGCGGCGCCCTTGCGTTCCCCCGGCCGACCCGGTCGCGATGAAGGCTGAAGGAAAGAGAAAAAGCCTTTCCTGACACCCTGAAAACCTGAACCCGGCAATCCCCCGGCCTGCGCGAGCAGGGCCGGGCGCCGGCGTTTGTACGGAGTCCGGTCATGTCACTCCAGCTCAGCCTTTTTCGCACAACCGCACTCGGCGATCCGCAGAGCGATCTTTTCTGGGGCGAACTCGAAGGAGAAGAGGGAACATCTCCCGTCCCCGCCTCGTCCGTACCCGTTGCCTCGCTCGCCATTCCTCAGACCGACTTCCGTCTCTGCGGCACACGCGGCCTCGCAGACGGTTGGCGGCAGCGCGCCCGCGACAACGTGCTGGCCATCGCCCTGCTCAGAGAACTCGAAGAGGAAGACCGCAACGCCACGGCCGCTGAACAGGTCGTGCTGTCACGGTTTATCGGCTTCGGGGCAGGGGACCTGGCGAACAATCTGTTCCCGCCCGGCCAGGACGGCTTCAAGACCGGGTGGGAGGAGATCGGGGAGAGCCTGCTGGCCACGACTACGGACGCGGAGCGGGCAGGGCTCAAACGCGCCACGCAGTATGCGCATTTCACGCCCGAGACGATCGTGCGTGCCCTGTGGGATACGGCGCTGCGCATGGGCTTCAGAGGCGGTTCCGTGCTGGAACCGGGCTGTGGAAGCGGCCTCTTCATTGCCGCCCGCCCGGAAAACCTTGAAGGCCGGATCGCCTTCACCGGAATCGAGAATGATCCGATCACGGCGCGGATCGCGCGCAAACTCTATCCGAACCAGTGGATCCGCAGCGAGGATTTCACCACGGCGAAGCTGGCGGCCGGATACGATCTCGCCATTGGCAATCCGCCGTTTTCCAATCGCACCGTGCGCGGACCGGAAGGCCTGACCCGCCTCGGACTGAGCCTGCATGACTATTTCATTGCTCGCTCCGTCGAGGCGCTGCGTCCGGGCGGCGTCGCGATGTTCGTGACCTCGCGCTACACGCTGGACAAGACCGACAGCACCGCCCGCCGCACAATCGCGGAGATGGCTGACCTCGTGGGGGCGGTGCGCCTGCCTGCCGGCACGATGCGGAACGACGCCGGCACCGATGTGGTCATTGATGTGCTCGTGTTCCGCAAACGCGGGATCGGCGATCTGCCCGGAGATGAGAACTGGCTGGAAACCGGCGAGGTGCCCGGGAGCAACCAGGGCAACGGACCGCTGGTGATCAGCCGCTATTTCCTCGACCGTCCGGAACAGGTGGCGGGCCGTCATGGCTGGACCACGACACAGTTCGGCTCGGATTACACCTGCGAGGCGGCGGACGGGCTCGCCCCCGATGCTGTGCTGCCCACGGCTCTGGCCCGGATCGGGCAGGATGTGCGGTTCCCGGCCCCGGCGGAGCAGCGCATCGTCAGGCCGGCAGGATCCGACGTTCTGGTCGGCACCGCAGCGGACGGCGCCCTCCTGAAGGAAGGCTCGTATTTCGTCACCAGGGGCGTCCTGCAGCAGATTGCGGACGGACAGGCGGTGACGGTCCCGATCAGAAAAGGCGAGCAGAAGGAAGGCATTTTCCAGAAGCACGCCCGCATCATCTCCGCTCTCGTGCCGATCCGCGATGCCGCCCGGGCGGTCCTGCGGGCACAGATGGAAAACCTGCCTTATGGCCGCCTGCAGGGTGAGCTGAAGCGGGCTTATCTCAGCTTTGTCCGGCAGTACGGTCCGATCAACCTGACGAACGTGACCGTCCGCGTCGATCCGGAAACCGGGGTGGAGAACGAGACCCAGCGGCGCCCGAACCTGACGCCGTTCTATGACGACCCGGATGTCTGGCTGGTCTCCTCGATCGAAGAGTATGACGAGGCGACACAGAAGGGCCGGATGGGACCGATCTTCTCGGAGCGGGTGATCCACGCCCCGGTCGAGCCGGAGATCCATTCCGCGCACGATGCCCTGGCGGTGTGCCTGCATGAAACGGGCGGCGTGGAGATGCCGCGCATCGCCGAGCTGCTGGGACAGCCCGAAGGCGATGTCGTCGCAGCCCTTGGCGAGGCGGTGTATCTCGACCCGGAGCGCAGCACGGACGGGCGCGATGTCTGGGTCACGTCGGATGAGATGCTCTCCGGCGCGGTGCGCACAAAACTGGAGCAGGCCCGCGATGCGGCCCGGGCCGACCCCCGCTACGCCCGCAATGTGACGGCGCTGGAAGCCCTGCAGCCGGCCGATCTGCGCCCGTCCGAAATCACGGCGCGCCTCGGAGCGCCCTGGCTGCCGGTCAGCGACATCGTCGCCTTTACCGCCGAGTGTTGATTTTCACTGAGAACTGGGTTCTTCCGCACTTTTCGTGATGGGTATCTTGTACTGAGGTTCCGGAACTGGGAAATCCAGAAAGTCGTTCACTTTCATGGATATTCCCCAGTGTCACGCCT
>NZ_WOTH01000061.1 GCF_011516945.1 Acetobacter estunensis | reverse complement strand
GGATAGCGCTTCGTCTTGCGGGTGATACTGGCCATCCGGCCTCTCTGCTCTGGCGTCCACATCCAGGGCTTGAATCACACCCTCACCGAATTTCCAAACAGGCTCTTAGAGAGAAGACTGTTTCGCAATAGTCTTTTGGTAACAAATAACAAAAGTTTTTGGGTATCGCCTTTTTTCAAAAAGGCGATGTTCTGTGAAGCTTTTTGAAAAAAGCTTCGCCAAAAACTTCTTTATGATTTACAGGCGTTCTTCACGGGCAGGCTTTAAGTCATAGCTAAAATTTTTGTTTGCTGTAGGCTGGTGCGTCAGACCTGTTGGAAACGAGAATAATCATTTCTTTCGAGCGATCGCATTCCCAAGAGCCCGAGCAGAAGATCTGCGCCGCGGCCCTATCAGCCCTTTTCTCCAGAGGTCCCGTTTTCCTGTGTCCGCCGTCGGCCGGGGTGCCAGAATGATGGGATGCGACCGTGATGGCCGAAGTTCACCAGCCGCGCTTCTTCAAGATCAATGCGTCCCAGCAGGTTCGAACGCAGCACCCACACGGCCAGCGATGCACCGAGAAAAGGCCCCGTTATATAGATCCAGAAACCACCCCATTGTCCGCTGAAAAGTGCCGGACCGAAACTGCGGGCAAGATTGGAATTGTTGCCCGATAGCCAGGCCGAAATCGGATTGCAGATCAGGAAATACAGACCGCCCGCCCAGGGCGTAAGCCATTTCAGGAAAGGGTGCGCGGCAAGTCGGCAGACCATCAGCACGAGAAACAATGTCAGCAGCGTTTCTGTAATCAGCGGCCACATGATGGTAATGTGCTCGAAAGGCACAGTGGCGGCGTAAGAGGACAGTTGTGCCATTCGCCCCCAGAACGGCCAGATATGACCCAGTTCCGCAAGGAAGAGTGTCGCCAGACTGGCGCCCACTATCTGGGCAATCACATAGCCGCAGAAATCAAGAGTGCTGAGCCGTCCAGCCAGACTAAAAGCCAGAGAAATGGAGGGGCTGAGATGCGCACCGCTGACACGCCCAAAAGGCGTGAAAGCCGCGATCGTCCCGGAAAGACCGAAGAAAAGACCGCACAATGCCGTCTGGACGAGTGGGAGCGGTCCAAGGGGCCGCCCAATGGGCGTAAGCGGTGTGGTCAGAAGGGCGACCGAGACAATACCGCAGACCATCAGAACGGCCGTGGCCACCATTTCGCAGAAATAAAGCTTCCAGTGAAAGGGATGCCTGGGATGCGGGTGGCCAGCAAGAGGGCGATCATCTTCTATTTCACGAAGACCCGTCGTCTGCCGGGTTTCAGTCATTTCTCCAGCCTTTTTACCATTGCACCTTACGGGCATTCAGCGCCTTCCGACACACAACCGGTGGCCGGATGATCTTGTTTTCTTCATGCTACTGTCCCAGCATCAGGTTTCAACTGCTGGCTCCGCAGAGGAGCATCCCTTGAAATGTGCCATGCATTGCGGATTTTCTTTCACGGCAATACCGTAAAGTCGCAAACTACTATTGTCTGTTTATCGCTTTCCCAGATGCTTGTGCCTGTCCGACAACGATAACCGCCACCTCTTTTCAGAAAGTGGATATGCCGCTTCCTCAATCATGGTCATGGCATTCGCAAAATAGGCTACACCTGCAAACACAAGCTCTGCATTCAGTCGGCGCTGAATTTGAGGACATCCGGCTCTATACGATCCTGAGTCGGTGAGCATCCGAATTCCACATTATACGCACGGGAAAAGTTTGTGCGGCTTTCAAAGCCGCAGGCCACGGCAATATCGGCAATCGCCATATCCGTCTCCCGCAACATCGTGCGTGCACGGGCCAGTCTGATCTTGCGATGGTGCTGGCTCACGCCCCATCCGAAATGGGCGTGAAACAGACGCTCCAGATGACGGGCGGAGCACAATGCTGTCCGCGTCAACTCTTCAATCGCAATGCGGCGATCCGTCACGCTTTCCATCATGTTGATGGCGCGAGTCAGAATACGGTTATGCGAAGCCTGACCGCTTTTCAAAGGAAGTTTCTGGGCGGCGGCAGGCGGTCTGATGGTCGTGTGAATGAACTGCTCGGAAACACGACGGGCAAACGCAGCGCCTTTCAGTCTGCTGATGCGGTTGAGCATCAGATCGATTGACGCCGTACCGCCTGCGCAGGTGAAGATCGTGGTGAAATCTTCAAACAGTTCCGAGGATGCCTGAAGGCAGGGAAACGCCTCAGCAAATGCAGGCAGGGCTTCCCAGTGCATCGTCATCCGAACGTCACGCCCCAGACCGGCGCGGGCCAGAATGAATGCCCCCGTATCAAGCCCTCCGATCTGAACTCCGATTCCTGCCAGACGCCGTATGACGGAATCCGCTTTCCGGTTCAGACCATCAAGTGGAGAAAACCCCGAGCACACGATCAGCCAGTCCAGCGGAAAGCTGTGATCAGAGGCGATGTCCGCCAGAGCGCCGTCCGCCGCCATCAGCATGCCGTTTGAGGCGGAAACCGCCGCGCCATCATGAGAGATGACCTTCCACTCATACAAATTCTGTCCGGCCAGACGGTTGGCGACGCGCAACGGTTCCGCCGCGCAGAGAAACCCGAGCGCGGAGAAACGGGGAACGAGCAGGAAGCCGATGCGACACGTCATGCAGGCATAATAGAGGACCGCATTCGATACGGAAACGGCACGAATTAATACGTCGCGATTCGATTCCGGGAGCACAGTTGGAAGTGGAATTCCGGCGCATCCCTGAAGGATCAGGGAAGCAAACAGTTTCAGTAGCGGATGAATTGCTCCATGAAATCACGCCTCTTCATTACCTGCGCAGTCACCGGAGCCGGCGATACCGTGTCGGGTCACCCGAACGTGCCGGTTACGGCAAAGGATATCGCGGAGTCCGCCATTGCTGCCGCAAAGGCCGGCGCTGCGATCGCTCATATTCATGTCCGTAACCCCGAAACCGGACAGGCGGCACGCGATGTAGCCTATTACCGGGAAGTCGTGGAGCGTATCCGTGACTCCGAGACGGATGTCATCATCAACCTGACGGCAGGCATGGGCGGCGATCTCGTGCTCGGTGGCGGTGAATCTCCTCTCCCGCCCGTGTCGGAATACACCGACATGGCCGGGCCGACGGAGCGGCTCATGCATGTCGCTGAACTGCTTCCGGAAATCTGCACGCTTGATTGCGGCACCATGAACTTCTCGCTTGGCGATTACATCATGGTGAACACGCCCTCCATGCTTCGGGAAATGGCGCGGCAGGTGCAGGCGCTTGGTGTGCGCCCGGAACTTGAGGTTTTTGATACCGGGCACCTCGTCTTTGTAAAACAGTTGCTGAAGGAAGGACTGCTGGATCACCCGCTGATGATCCAGTTGTGCATGGGAGTCCCCTATGGCGCCCCGAACGATCTGCTGACCTTGCAGGCCATGGTGGCCCAGATGCCGCCGGACACGGTTTACAGCATGTTCTCTCTCGGTCGTTTTCAGCTTCCCTATGTGGGTGTTGCGCCGATGATCGGCAGCAACGTGCGTGTCGGGCTGGAAGACAATCTCTACCTGTCGCGAGGGAAGCTGGCGACGAACGCCGAACTCGTCGGACGGGCGGCGACCATTCTCGAAGCCATGAATGTTGAGGTCATGGGGCCGCCTGCGGTTCGTGATCTTCTCAAACTTCGCAAGCAGGGCTGAGCCATGAGCATTGAAAAAACTGCCGTGAAGCGCGCGGCGCTCATCGGAAGCGGTGTGATCGGTGCCGGATGGGCTGCGCGTTTCGTGCTGAACGGCATTGACGCCGTGATTTACGATCCTTCAGGGGATTCGAAGGCCCGTGCGAAACACATTCTGGACATGGCGCGCACAGCCTGGGCTGCCCTTATGCCCGGCGTGCTTCCAGAAGAAGGCACGCTGAGTTTCGTTGATTCTCTGGAAGACGCTGTACGGGATGTGGATTTCGTGCAGGAGAGCCTGCCGGAGATTGAGGATCTGAAATGCACTGTTCTGGCCAAGGTAGATGCCATTCTGCCACCGCATGTGCTTATCGGTTCTTCCACTTCCGGACTGCTTCCTTCCCGATTGCAGGCCGGACTGAAACATCCGGAACGGTTCGTTGTCGGGCATCCATTCAATCCCGTGTATCTCCTTCCGCTTGTTGAGGTCTGTGGTGGCGACCTGACATCCGCGGCCACGAAGGAAAGTGCCGCAACGTTCTACAGATCCATCGGTATGCAGGTTCTGCATGTTCGGAAAGAGGTTGACGGTTTCATTGCAGATCGCCTTTTGGAGGCACTCTGGCGTGAAGGGCTGTGGCTGATCGAAGAGGGGGTCGCCACGACGTCCGAACTGGACGATGCGATCCGTTATGGCGCGGGTCTTCGCTGGTCCTTTATGGGCACGTTCCTGACATACAGACTTGCTGGCGGCGATGCAGGCATGCGCCATTTTCTCAGTCAGTTCGGTCCAGCCCTCAAATTGCCGTGGACAAAGCTGGTCGCGCCGGAACTGACGGATGAACTGACCGATCGTATTGCGGCACAGTCCGATGAGCAGGCTGGAGATGTTTCCGTAAGGGAACTTGAAGTGCTCAGAGATGAAGCGCTGGTCAAGGTGATCTCTGCCCTCTCATCGGTGGGAGCCAAAGGATACGCATCTGGCAGGACTCTCAAGGATTTTTCAACATGGCTGCGCACGGAAGAGGATGCGAAAACAGTTCAGGTCGAGCCCTGGTTTGTCAGTTGGAAGGAAGGTGTTTCTCCTGAATGGATAGATTATAACGGGCACATGACCGAGCATCGTTATCTTCAGGTGTTTGGCGAGGCAACGGATGGTGTACTGGCTCTCATCGGTGCCGGTGAGGATTATGTAAGATCAGGTTACAGCTTTTACACAGTCGAGACGCACATACGCCATCTTGGTCAGGCCTATAGCGGCATGGCGCTGGAAGTGAGAAGCCGCGTCCTGGATTCCGATGCGAAAAGACTTCATCTCTTTCATACCATGACCGTGCGGGGATCTGACGATCCGATCGCTACAGCAGAGCATATGTTGCTGCACGTTGATTCCGCGAAGGGAAAAAGCTGTCAGATTCTTGCCGCGGTTCAGAATCAGATCGAACGAATACAAAAGCTTCAGGCAGGGAACCCAGTCCCGGAAGCTGCCGGACGTAGCATAGGAATTCGCCGTGCGGCGTGAGGAGGTGTGCAGCTTGATCTCCGGACATATCATTTCGTTATAAAAATGATATGATTTGCAATCCGGTCTGTAATGCCGATTAATGGAAGCCAAGGACTATCCCGGCCATCGCCTGTATCCAGCGGAATAGAAGATGATCAGAAAAGCATGTCAGAAGAATGTTATGCATATCACTACAGGGATAAGAGGATTCATTTCCTGCTTTTTGGCTGCTCTTGTTTTGTTGATAACAACGCTTCCGGCAAACGCAGATGAAGCAGCATCATGTTCTACCGTGCGTATTGCCGAGGCTGGGTGGTCGGATAACGCAGCGGCTAATGGTATTGCAGCCACGGTTCTGGCTGGCATGGGATACAAAACGGATATTCCGTTGCTGAGTATCGCCATGACGTATGTATCGATGCGAAATCGCAGGATTGACGTCTTTATGGGCAATTGGGATCCGGCCGGCATGGGCACGATCAAGCCTTTTCTTGCCGATGGGTCAGTAAAACAGATCGGCGTGAATCTCTCCGGTGGACATTTCACTCTGGCCGTTCCTGAATATACCTGGAAAGAAGGCTTGCAAACGTTTGATGATTTAAAAAAATGGGCTCCAAAACTTGATGACAAGATCTATGGGCTGGAATCAGGAAATGCAGGAAATCTTCTGATCCTGAATGGAATGAAACATGATTTGTTTGGTCTTTCGCAGTTCCGCCTTGTTGAGAGCAGCGAAGAAGGAATGCTAGGCACGGTTGATCGGATGATTAGAAATCATCAGCCTGTGGTCTTTCTGGGTTGGGAACCGCATCCGATGAATAACCGATTTGCCATGCGCTACCTGAGTGGTGGTTCTTCCATATTCGGACCCGATAATGGATCTGTTGTGCATACCGTGATTCGTAAAGGATATGATAGCGAATGCCCAAATGTAACAAGGTTTTTTGAGCAGTTACGTTTCTCTATCCCTACGGAAAATACTTTGATGGGAGAGATTCGGGACAAACACGAATCCCCCAAAGATGCAGCTCTTGCTTGGCTAAAGGCTCATCCGGAGAATCTGGAGCCCTGGCTCGATCAGGTCACAACACGTGACGGCACGCCTGCTCTTCCAGCTGTAAAAAGTTTTCTGGGACTTTCCCCCTAGGCTCAGGACCCATTGATTTGATGACGGAAATCTGATTCAGGCTCTGTGAGGAGACTGAAGATGAGCGACCTGTATTGGCTGACGGACGAACAGATGGAGCGTCTGCGGCCGTTCTTTCCCAAGAGCCACGGCAAACCTCGCGTTGATGACCGCCGTGTGCTGAGCGGCATCATTTTTGTGAACCGCAATGGTATGCGCTGGCGTGATGCGCCCCGGGAATACGGTCCGTACAAAACGCTCTACAACCGTTGGAAACGTTGGGGCGCCATGGGCATTTTCATGCGGATGATGGATGGCCTGTCTGCCGCGAAGGCTGAGCCCCAAACCATCATGATTGATGCGACGTATCTCAAGGCGCACCGCACGGCTTCGAGCCTGCGGCTAAAAAAGGGGATCCAGGCCGCCTGATCGGTCGCACCAAAGGTGGTATGAATACCAAGCTGCATGCGGTCACCGATCAGAACGGACGACCGCTGAGCTTCTTCATGACTGCGGGACAGGTCAGTGATTATACTGGTGCCGCTGCTCTGCTGGACAGTCTTCCTATGGCACAGTGGATGCTGGCGGACCGAGGTTATGACGCCGACTGGTTCCGGGATGCCTTGGAGGAAAAAGGGATCAGGCCCTGCATTCCGGGGCGAAGATCCCGCGGAAAACCAGTCAAATACGACAAGCGAAAATATAAACGTCGCAACCGCATCGAGATTATGTTCGGAAGGCTCAAGGACTGGCGGAGGGTCGCAACCCGCTATGACAGATGCCCAAATGTCTTCTTCTCAGCCATCTGCCTCGCTGCAACCGTCATCTTCTGGCTATGAGTCCTGAGCCTAAATAAATAAAAACATTATGTTCTGGAGAGAGTGATGTCTGAGTATTCCGCTGGTGAGCAGGACGAGCAGTCCCTTCGGGAAGATCTGGCGGCGGCGTATCGGCTTTTGGCCAAATTCGACATGACGGATCTTGTCTATACTCATCTCTCCGTCCGTCTGCCGGGTGAGGCGCATCGTTTTCTGGTCAACCCCTACGGACTGCTGTTCGAGGAAATCACGGCCAGTTCACTGGTGATTGTCGATGCGATGGGGCACCCGAAACAGGAAACAAGCTGGCCGGTCAATCCGGCGGGGTTCGTCATCCATTCGGCGGTGCATCGCGCCCGTCCGGATGCAGCCTGCGTCATGCACACGCACACGCTGGCCGGCATGACGGTTGCAGCACAGGACAGGGGCATTCTGCCGGTCAATCAGATCAGCATGGAGTTTTACGGTCGCGTGGGCTTTCACCCGTATGAAGGTATCGCGGCGGATGACAATCTCAGCGAGCGGGACAGGCTGGTTCGTGATCTGGGCGACAATATCGGGCTGATCCTGCAGAATCATGGTCTGCTGGCTGTGGGTGAGACCGTGGCGCAGACATTCTACCGCATCTGGTATCTGGAACAGGCCTGCCGCATCCAGATATCGGCGCAAGCGACGGGAGTTCCGCTCTGTCTTCCTTCTGAAGACTACGTGCTGCGGGCACGCAAACAGTTTGAAGACGGCGACGATAAGGGGCATCTGGTCTGGCAGGCGCTGCGCCGCAAGCTGGATCGGGAACAGCCTGATTATGTCAGGTGAAACGGGGAATGGGCGGGCTGTCGGTCGCCAGTGAAACTACGTGAACTGTTCTTTGTGTATCGCGATGTATAATTTCAGTATATTCTGAATAATACGTCATGAAATAAGAGATTAAGTCATCCTGTTTACGTAAAAAATCGTAAAAACATACGTGCAAATATACCACACTTTAGAATCAAGTGAGAGAAAATACGGCTAGCGGCGAATCGTTCAATGCCATGTCGCAAACATTATACAGTCAAGGTAATATTAGCATTACGGTTACGAAATAGAGTTGGCTATCGTAAAATCTCTCGCGGCTTCGTTGGTCCATGTTCTCAATCCGGAGTCCCTTCATGAAGAATCAACGTATATTCTCAACTGTTCTTGGACTCACGCTTCTTGCTTCTGCCTCTTCCCAAGCATATGCGGCAACATCGCGCAAACATGGTTCCTCCACGCCTTCGGGTTCTGTTGGGGCACGGACATCATCCTCGCCCCCGCCGAACGTGACGGGGCGCACTGCAACGAAATCATCACGAGCCCGTAGCGCGCTTGCAAAAGGTAGTGAGACTGTCGGGGTCGTTGGTGCACGACGCACACATGGCACATCAGTTTCTGTAGGGCAGGCGATGATCGCCAAGTCGATTCCTGGCACGAATCCCTTGAAGGTTTTGGCGCAGTTGCCGGGCGTGATGTTCCAGTCCGATGATCCGCAGGGAATGGATACCTGGTCAAACCAGTTTTAGAGCCTGAATCAGAAAGCGGTTTGATTGATTTTTCGCAGAACTCTGCGGATATGGGCAATCATCAACCATGCGCAGGATGACGAGATTGTTGTCTCGACATCCTTCGTGAGGCGACGGCAACGTCCGAGCCATGCAAAGCTACGCTCCACGATCCAGCGTTTGGGCAAGACGACGAAGCCTTCGGCCCGATCGCTACGTTTGACGATCTCGATCGTCCATCGGCCGAGTTCAGCCAGCGTACCACGCAACTTCTCGCCAGCATATCCCCCGTCACCGATCAGATGGCGAAGCCAGGGAAACAATGAGCGTATTCTGGTCGCTACCAGCGGCGCACCATCACGATCCTGAATGTCGGCGGGATGTACAACAGCCGCCACGACATGACCCAGCGTGTCGGTCGCGATATGCCGCTTGCGTCCCCTGATCTTCTTGCCCGCGTCATAACCGCGTGGGCCGCCGTTTTCAGCGGTTTTAACCGATTGGCTGTCGATAATGCCCACCGAAGGCGTGGCGTCTCGCCCGTCCTGCTCACGCGACAGGATCACGAGAATATGGTTCATGGCTTCCCATCGTCCCTCGCGGATCCAGCGGTAGAAATAGCCCTGTACGGTCGTGAAGGCCGGAAAGTGCCGGGGCAATTGTCGCCACTGGCAGCCCGTAGTGACGATATAGAGGATCGCCTCCATGACCCGGCGCAAATCCGTACGTCGTGGTCTCCCCAGTCGTTTCCTCTCGGGCATCAGCGGCGCAATCAGCGCCCACTCCGCATCGCGCAGGTCGCTTGCATATTCCAGGTCGTCCCTTTGATACTGCGCTCGGGTGATTTCAGTCCAGGCCATCTTGATCTCATCAGGTTATCGCAAACCCATGAATCATAACCCGCTGAAATCACTCAACTCATTTTCGGTCAGACACTGAGGGGCCAAGTATCAACGGATCCTGATCGGTGGCATGGTTTGACATAAGATCATTTTGTTGACGCGCCTGAGCGATAACATTCCGGAGCATGCGTTTCTGAGAGAGACGATCCAGCGACCGCAGATCTGGGAAACGGCGCCGCATACTCACCAGATCGACGCCCGGCGCCACTTTCTCTTCATAGAGAACCATATACCAGACAGCGAAGACCTGAGCCTCAATAGGTAATGCCCGAGCAATCGGGCGATAATCTCCCCAGCCGATAAACAGGGTATGGTCATTTACGGTGTCGTTGAATTGGCTGAGGATTTCTGCATCGTCCCGCATATTTTTGCCTTCACGCTTCGAAGCATGTTTGAACGCATTCCAATACAGGTTCCGAAGCTTTCGGAGATTTCGCCGATCATTACTCGACAAATCAGGATGCTCTAAGAGCCTGTTTGGAAATTCGGTGAGGGTGTGATTCAAGCCCTGGATGTGGACGCCAGAGCAGAGAGGCCGGATGGCCAGTATCACCCGCAAGACGAAGCGCTATCC
>NZ_WOTH01000060.1 GCF_011516945.1 Acetobacter estunensis | reverse complement strand
ACATCGTGTGGCAATCAGGGTATCAATGGTTTTCCGGATGGTGATGCCTCTGGCACGCAGGTCACGGAAATATCGTGCTGCCTCGATCATGACATCACGCCCCCCGATCTCGACCAGATCCAGGGCACCAAGCATCCGCCGTGCCTTGTTGAAATCCCGCTCATTCGCAAATCCCTGAAGAACTTCCGTCATCATCAGATCCCCAATGGCGACAGGTTCTTCTCCCAGAAGCCGGTCCAGAACCTCAACCTGTGGCGTAACCGTACCTCGGAAAAAATCGATCCAGACCGATGAATCGACCAGAATCATACGTCGGAACGCATGGCGTCGAGATCACCCCGCCACTCCAGCCTGCCCTTCATGGAACGCAGTTGCCGCTGCTGATTCAACTTGATCAGCGTCCGCAATCCGAGTTCGACGGCTTCTTTCTTGGTTTTGACGCCAGACGCCTTCAGCGCATCTGTCATGAGGGTATCGTCAATAATGATGTTGGTTCGCATGATGTGTATCTCCAGTGAAAATTATACACATCAACATCTCCTCTCTCAAGCAGATTACATCCCCATATCCATACCGCGCGACCTGGACCGCGACAGGGACTGCTCCCTCTGATGAGGATGCAGCCCGTGATCAAGCGTCGATCCCTTCCGGATGCCCAGCTCGCGGCTTTTCTCCCGCAGAATGGACTCAAGCTGCGCATCCCGCTTCAGCTCCTTCAGCGCCACACCCTGCTGCTCCCGGCTCAGCCCGTCCCAGGCCTTCACAAACCGCGCTGCCCGCAGATCCGGACTCTTCCGCACCCTGTCCTCATGCTCCAGCCCCTCGACCAATTTGCGCGCCCGTGCCGGACCTTCCAGACCATATAGCGCCTGCCGGATCTCCGGCTGATGCTTCAGCGCCGCCCGCAGATCCGCCTCACCACCACGCCGGACCCGTTCCAGATCCCGCCCGGCTTCAAACAGCGCCTTCTTCTGATGCTCCAGCACGGGCAACTCCTGGCGCACCATGCGCTCGGCATCCACCCAGGCCCGCGCATACCGCTCCACCGCCTGCTGAAGCGGGTCACTCCCCGGTATAAACCCGTCCAGCCCGGCCGGCACCTGCTCACGCTGCACACGGGGCAGCCGCAACCCGGCAAAGGGAGATGCGGGAGCTTCACGCTCAACCCCACTTTCTCCCTTCCCGGCCCCGGCATCCATCCCGGCCGACACGTCTTTTTCCATCTTGCGGTTTCGCCCCCGCACGGACAGGTCCAGTCCATCGAACATCCCGCGTTTTTGCTGTGCCGACGCAGGCTCTGGCATAGGCACACCTTCGGCCTGCCTGTCCTGCCGGGGGCCAGAGGCGGCCTTCTCACGCTCCACCACGATCTCGCTCTCGGGGACATGCAGCCCGCGCCGACGCGCAAACCCGGCATCCCGATCCCGGACATGCGGGTAATCCAGCGTGGTGTCCTTCAGCCGCTCGCGCGACAGCCGCCGCACCAGCCCGTCCCGGTCGCCCACATCATCCCGGCCCCAATGGACAGACACGCTCTCCCGATGCCGCGACAGCGCCACATAGGCCCCGTGCCGGTCCATGCTCCCCGTCGCCAGCACATGCGCCCGATCCACCGTCACACCCTGCGATTTGTGGATGGTAGCCGCATAGCCATGATCCAGCGCGTCATAATCCGCCACCGACACAGACACGACCCGGCCACGTCCGGCTCCCTCCTTCCCATCAAGCTGGACCGATAACGCCAGATCCCCAGCCTCAGCCGACCCCACGATACCCCGCACCGTCCCCAGCGTACCGTTCTTTACCCCCAGCTCCCGGTCATTGCGCAGGAAGTAGACACGCTCCCCGTCCGCGAACACCCGCTCGCCCTGGGCGGTCGGCACCAGCACGTCGTCACCCAGCTCACCCGCCTCCCTGCGGATCTCGCGCGCCGCTTCGTTCAGCGCCCGCACATCAACACGCCGATGCGCCAGCATGATCTGGCTTTCTTCTGGGGCGGCCTGCCGGGCTTCATCCCACCCGGCCACCACTCCGGCCCGCGCCTCTTCCAGCGTGTCATGCCCACGCACCAGGCCAGCCGCCTCATAGCGACCCAGCGCCTCCCCCGTCCGCCCCGTCGCCAGCTCCTTCGTGGCCGCCTGCTGCCAGCCTTCACGCTGCCGGCGCACGGCGGTGATTTCCACAGACCCGACCCGCTCGGCCACCGCCCGGAACGCACCACCGGCTTCGATCGCCTGCAACTGCTCGGGATCACCTACCAGCACCACCTTGGCCCCAGCACTGCGCGCGGCCGACAGCACCCGCTCCATCTGCCGTGACCCCACCATGCCAGCCTCGTCCACCACCAGCACGTCCCCGCGCTCCAGCAGGTCAAACCCACGTTCCCACGCACGCTCCAGGGAGGCCAACGTCCGGCTTTCGATCCCGGCCCCCGCTTCCAGACCTTCCGCCGCGATCCCCGACAGCGCCGCCCCGCGCACCCGGTACCCGGCCTCTTCCCATGCCGCACGGGCCACACCCAGCATGGTGCTCTTCCCCGTCCCGGCATACCCGACCACCACGGACAGGTCGCGGGACTTCGTGACCTCGCCCACCGCCAGCGCCTGCTCCTCCCCAAGACCGGAATGCTGCATCGCTGCCCGACGCACCGCCAGCGGCACCGCATGCCCCTGGGACAGCGCCATCGCGAGCGACGCTTCTTCCAGACGCTGCTCGACCCCGATCATCGTGCGCGTGGAGAACCGCTCCCGCCCGTGCCCGTCTTTCCCGAGCGCGACCAGCTCCGGACATGCCTCCACCCGAACCATGACGGCCGTAAACTGTTCAGCGTCCACCGTCTGCCGGTCCACAAACCGCGCCATGTCCTGCCGGGTAAATGTGCTCTGCTGCTGGGTCAGCGCCTCCAGCGCCACATGCGGCTCGGCCAGCAACCTTTCCCCATTGCGTCGCGCGATCTCCAGATGATCAGCGACCCGTTCCGCATCCTCGCCCCGCTCTTCCCGGCGCATCCCAGCCGGACCGATTTTGTTCTGCGGTTCAAGGTCGATCCCCTGTGCCGCGAACGACCGATGATCGATCCGCACGTCCAGGTCCAGCTCGGCCAGCCGTTCATTGGCGAGCGACGCCCATCGTTCACGCCACGTCAGCAGGAGTTCCTTGTCGTTCCACGAACGCTCTTTCGCACCAAACCCGTTCTCATCCACAGACCGCGTGGACAGCATCACATGGGCATGGGGCTTCGCCTGTCCGTCCTCACCAATATCCCAATGTACATTGAGATCGGCCACCATACCGCGTTCCACGAACTGCTCCCGCACAAAATCCCGTGCCAGCGCGATCCCCTGCGCCTGGGTCATTTCGCGCGGGATTGAAAACTCCACCTCACGGGCAAGCTGGGCATCCTTGCGTTTCTCGATTGCCTCGACCTCGTTCCATAGGGTCGCACGATCAAGAAACCGTTCCGGCGCGCCATCGGGCAGCAGGATCTCGGAATGCACCACGCCGCTCTTGTTGGAAAAGTCATGGTCGCGATCCAGCCGCACATCATGCAGGCGGGACGCTGCGCGATAAGCCGCCGCCGCCACGGCGCTCCGGCCGGTGGCGCGGCTGATGACCTTTGCATGCAGATGATAGATCGCCATGAACGCGATCCTATCACACTACTTAAGCGCACGTCACGAAGTGACGTATAAGCGCGCACTCACATTTTACTGCGGCACAAGGATTGATTGCTTTGGATGAGTGACGCGGTTCTCGTCTGTGTGGTAGAGTATGGCATAGACGAGCAAGACAGGGGATCAAAAATGCGCAAACCACGGGACATTGATGCGGAACTGAAGGCGCTTCAGGAAAAGGCGAAGCAGCTTAAGGCGCAACGGACCATCCAGCTCGGCGAACTGGTCGAGGCGACGGGAGCCGATACCCTGTCGATCGAGGCGCTGGCCGGGGTACTGCTTGCGGCTGTCGAACAGGCGGACGGCAAACCCGAAGCCGTCGCGAGGTGGACCGAACGGGGGACGGCGTTCTTTCAGACCAGCGCAAAAAAGGGCGGCCGGAAAGGAACCGGAAACGATCAGAACGGATCTGCTGGCGCTTGAAAGACGGATCAGGAAGCAGGCGGCCCTGATCCATCGCCATCTGGCACGAAAGGCACGCACCGACATGCGCGACTGGGCGAAGGCGCGACGGGAACGCACCCATCATCTGATCGAACTGGGTGGCCTGGTTCAGAAGGCGGGACTGGTTGATCTGACCGATGATGATCGCGCCACCCTGCTCGGAGCCTTTCTGGATATTGCGGGGCAGCTTCAGGGGGGAAATGAGACCACCCCGGACGACCTGAAATCACGATGGAGACGCGCGGGGCTTCATGCCTTCGACAGGGACAGGGAACATGACTGATTGCAAAACACGATCATCCGAAACGGACAGATTGTAATCTCGGCCACAGAACAATTTGACGGTCTGGAAACTGACCGCCACAAACACTTCAAGAGGATACCTAATGGCTCCAGAATACCCTTCTCCAGAATGGTTTTCTGATACAATCAACCGTCATCAATGGATGTGGAATCTGAATGCTCGGTTCGTTGCACGGGCGGCAAAGCGTATGACCGATACGGATGCCTTCATCTTGCTCAATGAGGCGGTCAATCTGGAAATAGCGGAAACGGCTGCCAACCTTCTTCGGGAAGGTGTGCCAGAAAAAATTGTCGCTGATTTCGTTATAGCTTACAGTCAGACACAACGAGCAGAATTGCTGGATAATGTCTGCGATTACGCATGGCGGATTTCTGCCCCTGTCGCTGCCACGAAACACGAGGCGATGAAGACATGACCATGACGGACCTTTCCGACGAACGGGCTGCCAAAAGGGATGCAATCCGCAAGGCACGCAGCAGCACGAAACCCACTGTCCCGGCCGATCAGGTTCTTGCTCTTCTGGACGCCGATCTGGCCCGGATTCAGGCGGCCATTGACACCCTCCCTGCGCCTCGCCCCACGGATTAATGAGGGTGTTGGTGTCGTGAACGATGCCCCCCGAAATCCACGTCCCTGATGGCCTCGTGGAACGCGGGAACGATCCCTCATTCCCGCGCTGAAGATTACCAGTAATATTCGTGGGGTCGCCGGGTGCCGGTATACGGAAAGACCGCCTCGACAGGATCGAGGTCGCCCTTGATGATCAGGCGGGCAACATGCCTGTCATGATGACGGCCAGGACGGATATCGTGCAGATGACTGTACCAGTTGGGAGATTCAGAGGCTTCACGTGAGCCTCCATAGCCACAGCGATCCGGCTGGTTGGCCCAGCGATGATTGCGACCGTATTTGCGGCTGTGATGATAGGTGCGAGACATGGGAGCTTCCCCTCCATGACGCGCGGAGTGATTTCCGAGCGTACCTACATCGCCCGATCTCCTCTGTTCTGGTCGGAATATACTTTACCGCGTCTGTGCGACATCGGTCTCCAGCAGGGACGCCGGCAGGCGCATGTTGAGGGCAGCCGCCTTGGGTTCGATCTCAAAGCGCATGGGCTTGAAACCGGACAGGTCATACCGGGTCAGATCGACGGTCGCGACGAAATCCTCGGCCGCTTCGTCACTGTGCAGCGAGGGCATGGACCTATTTTTGTAGCTCATACTGGTCGATCTCCTTCAGACTGCTTCGATCGGGCCTGGATAAGCCTTTACCAGCGGATCATGGGTCAGCAGAAGCAATCCTTCCACCGTGGCCTGTGCCACAAGGATCCGATCAAAGGGATCCCGATGCACATCTGGCAGTTGTCCGACTGCCAAGGCGTGCTGGCTGGTGATCGGTAACTCCTCATAACCGTTTTCGATCAGACCGCGTCGCAGCAGATGAGGATCGACCTGGAAGTCTGCCCGTCCCAGCCCGGTCTTAATGGTGATCTCCCAGAGACTGGCCGCACTGAAGACCAGATCATTGCCCGGATCTTCCATCAGGGTTCTCGCCCGTGCTGACAGCTTATCTGGCTCTCCGGCTGCCCAGAGCAGCAGATGGGTATCCAGAAGAAGCCTCATGCCGGACCGTCGAACAGAGACACAATATCGTCCTGTCCCATGCGATCAAAATCTTCGGGCACCCGGATTTTTCCAGCAAGAAACCCCAGACGCCGTTGCTGTAACTCTTCAGGAGCCGTAATCGGGCTGACCCGCACCATCGGCCGGCCGGCTTTGGCAATGATGAAGCTTTCCCCTTTCATGGCCGCGTCAATCAGCCGGGACAGATGGGTCTTGGCTTCGTGGATGTTGACCGTGCGCATGGCGAAAGCCTCCTGAGTTTACTCAAAAAAAAGACTTAGCCATATTAGTCTGGTCCATCAAGACAAATGTCGCCAGAACCACCTCAGGAAACGAAAAAAGCACACTCATCGCGTTCCTCGTTTACCGTCATACCCTTTCGGATGCGACATTGGCGGTCAGGAATGCCGCATAGCCCAGTTCGTCCATCTGACCTGCCGCCAGCGCGAGAACCGCATTTGCTGCATCTTCCTGGGCTGCCGTGAAACGATAGTCGTTCAGTTCCAAAAACAGCACACCGAGCACAAAGCCCGTACGCTTGTTCCCGTCGATGAAAGGATGGTTTTTGACGATACCCGCCGTATAGACGGCCGCCAGATGCACTGGATCCAGCGGATCCGCATAAGCCGCATGCTGCTGTGGCCGGGCAAGCGCGGATTTCAGAAGACCTGCATCCCGTACGCCGGAAGCGCCACCATGCACCCCCAACAGCCGATCATGCAGGATCAGGGTATCCCGTTCGTCTATCCAGACGAAGGCTGTCATTGAGCCAGAACATGCAGCGTATCACGGTAACGCCGCATAATATCTTCAGCCTTTGTCATTTTGGTTTCGAAGTCAGGATCATAGGGCACGAGCCGATATCCGCCTTCTGGTGCTTCGGTCAGATACAGGGGCGCGCCATCCTGGGTGTTCAGCCGTGAGATCACTTCCTTGGGTAGTACGACCCCGAGTGAGTTTCCGAATTTTCGCACTTTCAGCTCGACCATAGTGAATCCCCTCAATGTTATTACCAATGTAATAACTGTTTGCGGTTTCAGCAACCATCATGCATTTTTCTGACGTGCTCAGGCGAATAGGCAATGGCCAGCCTATCAAGCCCCGCAGGGCACTATGGATGGCCGCACAGGCCACAACACCCGTTACAGACACCCAAACAGCCACCACATCTGATAACGCCTGTACGGCCATCCTATGGCGTCTAGCGGGCATGTTGCGACACGTGAGCTGCTGAACGATCGCCTGAACTCCGATGTGTCTTGAGCAGTTTATGGTTTTGCCCGGTTCTTCTGATGTTGCAGGCGTTGGGTGAGCGCTGAACGGGAGAGCCCCGTAGGGCGTCGAAGGCGCCAACGTGGATGAGGAAGGTGCTCTGGTGGAGAGACGATGCGTTTCCGCATCGTCAGATCATGACTTTGCGCCGTAGGCGTGTCCGTTCAGTGCAGGCCCAAAGGGCCGAGCAGGGGGATGCCGGGGGGAGATCGCGCTATGCGCGATTGGGGCGGCCGTAGGCCGCGAGCCGGCGGGGGCGGAGCCCCCAAGAGGCGGTGTTTGGGTTCAATTTGGTTGGAAATTTTTGAGGTTTGTGAGTTATCCACAGATCAAATGGTTAGAGAGGTGTTAAATAGGTGTTAGATTCTGTGTTAAGCGATTCTAGCATCCATTTAACACATTGATATAAAAACGGAATTTCTGGTTTTTTTCTCGGTTTGGTATTTAAAACCCCGAATCTCGGTATTTAAAACCCCGAATCTCGGTATTTAAAACCCCGAATCTCGGTTTCGGTATTTAAAACCCCGAATCACTTGACGCAGGTATTTAAAACCCCGAACTTTAGGCATGGTATCTGAAACCCCGAATCTGCCTGTTGTTCATGAGGCCCTCCTGCCGGAGCGTCATCCGCAGCATGACTTATTCATCTGCGACGTGGCAGATGCCGTGCTTAAGGACGTGATGCCGCAAATGGAGCATCCGTTCTATTCCCTGTCGAAAAAACCAGAAACTTCCGTTCGTCGCTATGAACATAACGGGCAATGGCTGGAAATCACGCCAAGCGTGAAGGGTCTTGCTACAATCTACGATAAGGATATTCTGATTTACTGTATTTCGCAGATCATGGCGAAACTAAAGGCCGGGGAAAAAGTATCGCAACGGGTGAGGATCAGCAGCCGCGACTTACTCATCTTCACCAATCGCGGAACGGCAGGTAAGGACTACAAAGCCCTCATCGAAGCCCTCGACCGCCTTGAAGGCACACGTATCCGCACTAACATTGTTACAGGCGACGAAGAACAGGTGGACGGTTTTGGCCTGATCGACGCTTCATCCATCCGCCGCAAACTTGGCCTCGACGGTCGCCTATTGCATTGCGAGATCAAGCTGTCGGATTGGGTCTTTAACGCAATTAAGAGCAATGATGTTCTGACACTGCATCGTGATTATTTCCGGCTACGCAAACCGCTGGAACGACGCGTTTATGAACTCGCTCGCAAACATTGCGGTCAGCAAGCGGTATGGAAAGCCTCTCTTGAGATCCTACTGAAAAAATCAGGCTCTCAAAGCCCAGAAAAATTATTCCGACAGATGATAAAGAACCTCGCTGCAAGCGATCATCTACCGGATTACCGTGTCGAATTCGATTCTCAGAAAGACATGGTAACATTCATCAATCGCGGCACAATGAAAGCTGCCGAGCCAGCAGCCGAGGCTTGGATGGGTGCGCTCGATCCTGATATTTACGGGGATGCTCGGAACATCGCGCCAGGGTGGGATGTGCATCATCTCGAAAGAGAATGGCGCATGTGGCTGGGTGATAACGAGATCGCTCCGAAGAACCCTGAGCGGCATTTCATCAAATTCTGCGAGACGTGGTTTGCTAAGCGTGGTCAACCCTGATTGTACAAATATACGAGCATAATCTATCTAAATAGATAATCAGCGCTCTCCAAAAGGATGACGACCGTGCTTACGCATCAAGTCATCAATGGCCTCCCCGATCAAACCCTGAATAGTTGTATCAGTATCAAGCGCAAGTTGATGTAGTCCCTTGCTAACTGCTGGAGAAAAATACCCCACCACAGCCCGCTTACCTTCTCTCGGATTACGTGGGCGGGCTTTCTCTACCACCGTTTGCGCTGCCGGTTCCACAACCGATGGCGCGACCGTCTTTTTGAGACCAGCAAACCGACTCATGCCGTATATCCTCAACTTAGAAAATTGCTAACGCGTTTTTGTGTCATCTTGTTTGTGTGATGGCATGTTAACTTGATCACACACCCAATTCCACAACAGTGCTATATCAGCAGCAGCCTTGCTTTCCGGCTCTGCTTCCTGCGCGGTACGACCGGAACCAACGCTATGATGAAAAACTGCACGCTCAGGCAAAACAACAGGAGCAACAGGGATACCAAACTGCGCCACAACCTCGGCCGCCTCCTTATAAACTTGGGGCGCACGAGGAGGACCCGCAGTAAAAATCACGAAGGCAGGCTTGCCACTGGCTCGCACAAGTTCCGCCGTTGTTCTAACAGCGTCCATATCGAAAGCACGTGGTCTGCATGGAATTAACAAGAAATCAGCGACACGACACGCCTCACGCGCCATAATATCGGCATGTGGGGGGGTATCTATTATCGATAGTTCTGCGCCCAGTTCGGACGCTTGTTCCAGCTTTCTTGATAACAAGGCGTGCGCCGCACAATCCACCACATCAGGCTCGACATCCCCCCGCCATGCTTTCCATGAACTTGCAGTCGCTTGGGGATCGGTATCGAGGATCAGAGAAACGTATCCAGCGGCACTGGCACTAGTAGCCAAGTGTAGGGCAAGCGTCGTCTTCCCAGCGCCTCCCTTCTGACTAATGATCGCGATTGTTTTCATGTCACCATGTTTCTGTGTTAACACATTAACAAATTACCATGTTATTTTGATAACTCAATATCTTCCTCAAAAAAATCGACGATCTAGGGCTTGTGGGGATTCACCGTGAATGGATAATGGCTGCGGCGAGATAGATCATGGCGCTGAAGCTTTTGTCTGTTTTGTCTGCCCGCATTGCGATGCGTTTGAATTC
>NZ_WOTH01000059.1 GCF_011516945.1 Acetobacter estunensis | reverse complement strand
ACAATCAGAGACCATTCTTCGTCGCTGATATCAGACGGATATGGTTTGCGTGCAGTATTCATCAATCTGTTCTGCAACACTCACGCCAGAAAGTACATAACACCCTTTAGGGTCTGTTCCGCTCACGCTCGGCAGTGGCGGCGGCGCTCTTCTTTCGGGGCTGCTGTTCGGCTGGTATCAGAGCCGTCACCGCGCAAGTGGAAACATGCCTTCCGCAGCCTCGAACCTTCTGGTTGATCTGGGTCTCGCAGGCTTTGTCGCCGTCACGGGACTTCAGACCGGCCAGCAGGCCATCGCGACCATCATGCAACACGGAATCACGCTCTTTCTTCTGGGCGTGGTGGTGACGCTGGTGCCGCTCATCCTCACCATGTTCTTTGGCCGTTATGTGCTGCGCTACGACAATACGGCCATTTTTGCCGGAGCGCTTGCAGGTTCGCGCAGCGCCAATCCCGCATTCGGTGAGGTTCTGAACAAGGCGGGCAATGCCGTGCCGACAACACCGTTCGCCATCACCTATGCGGTGGCGAATGTGCTGCTGACGCTGCTTGGGCCGCTTGTGGTCGCATTTTCCTGAACATTTCACGGCAAGGAGACCGGACAATGTCCATCGATTACTCGAAATATCGTGATCTCAGCCCCTTCGAACTGAAGGATACGCTGATCGCCCTTGCCTCATCAAAGGCGGATCGCGTGATGCTGAACGCCGGTCGCGGCAATCCCAATTTTCTGGCCACGCTGCCCCGTGACGCCTTTTTCCTGCTCGGTCAGTTCGCGCTCTCGGAAGCACGCCTGTCGTTGTCCTATCTCTCTCCGGGGCTTGGTGGCACCGTACGCGTGGAAGGGATCGAAGGGCGTTTTGACCGCTTCGTTGCCGACAACCACGGAAAAGAAGGCGCCGCCCTTCTCAGTCATGCCGTCAGTTATGTGCGTGACCAGATGGGACTGCCCGCTGACACGTTCCTGCTGGAAATGGTGGAAGGCATCCTCGGTTGCTATTACCCGACGCCGCCGCGCATGCTGACGCTAAGCGAGAAAGTCGTGGGCCAGTACGTGCTGCGTGAGATGGTGGGCGGCGAACTTTCTCTCGATTCCACGGACTTTTTTGCGACCGAGGGCGGAACGGCCGCCATGGCCTATGTCTTCAACTCGCTCAAGCAGAACGACCTCATCCGCAAGGGCGACAAGGTGGCGATCGGCATGCCGATCTTCTCGCCCTATATCGAGATCCCGCAGCTTGAGGAATATGGCCTCGAAGTCGTTTCCATTCAGGCCGACCCTGCACTGGACTGGCAGTATCCGGAAAGCGAACTTGAGAAGCTGCGTGATCCAGCAGTGAAGATGTTCTTCTGCGTCAATCCGAGCAACCCGCCATCGGTCAAGATGAACGACGCCTCGCTCGAGAAGATCGCCTCCATCGTCAAGGACCGTCCGGATCTGATGATCCTGACCGACGATGTGTACGGAACATTCGCCGACGGTTTCCGTTCTCTGTACGCGGTCTGCCCGCGCAACACGATCCTTGTCTATTCCTTCTCGAAGTATTTCGGCGCGACCGGCTGGCGTCTGGGCGTCATCGGCATGCACAAGGACAATCAGATCGATGCGCGCCTCGCGCAGCTTCCGGCGGATGCAAAGGCAGCGCTGGAAAAGCGTTATGCCAGCCTGACCACGGATGCATCCTCTCTGAAATTCATCGACCGTCTGGTGGCGGACAGCCGTGCGGTGGCGCTCAATCACACAGCCGGCCTATCCACACCGCAGCAGGTCCAGATGGTGCTGTTCTCCCTGTTCGCGCTCATGGATCAGGAAGGCCGCTACAAAGCTACTCTCAAGAGCGTCATCCGCCGCCGCGAAGCCGCTCTGTATCGGGAACTGGGTGTAAAACCCAAGGAAGACGCGAATGCGGTGGACTACTACACCCTCATTGACCTTGAGGACACATGCCGCGCCCTCTATGGCGAGGACTTCGCAAAATGGATGCTGGCGCGAGCCAGCACGGGTGAAATCCTGTTCCGTATCGCGGATGAAACCGGAATCGTGCTTCTGCCCGGAGCGGGTTTTGGTGCCACCCGCCCTGCAGCACGCGCCTCTCTGGCCAACCTCAACGAGTTCCAGTATGCGGCGATCGGACGCTCGCTCCGCAAGATGGTTGATGAATACCACGATCAGTTCGTGAAAACACAGGGCTGAATGCAGCCGGTCTGGAAGCGACGCCGGGCGCTTCCAGACCCAACACAAGAGGCAGGAACACCCTCCCCTGTTTCCATCTCCTAAAGGAATGTTCTTCCTTATGTTTTTCCTACGTGTCCTGCCATTTTTCCTTGCGGCTCTAAGTGTAGTGACGATGTCGCCAGCCCGCGCTCGTGCCACAGACATGCAGGCGCGCCAACCCCAGACATCGCTGCCCCGAGTGCTTGTGCTGGCCACCGGAGGGACCATCTCGGGCAAAGCCGACACACGCTCGGCCATTGGCTATGACGCTGGCGCCGTCACGGGTGAACAACTGATTGCAGGCGTGCCCGGTGTGGAAAAACTGGCACGCCTGAAAGTGGAGCAGATCTCCAACATCGCGTCCCAGAACATGAACAGTCAGGTCTGGTTCCACTTGGCCGAACGCATCCATGAAGCTTTTGCAAGGAATGAGGCGGATGCCGTCGTCATCACGCATGGCACGGACACGATGGAAGAGACCGCCTTTTTCCTCGATATCGTGACCGGAGATTCCCGCCCCGTGGTCCTGACCGGCGCAATGCGTCCGAGCACGGCCATTAGCGCGGATGGTCCGGCAAACATGTATGAGGCAGTGAAAGTCGCGACCAGCCCGCAAGCGCGAAATCGGGGCGTTCTGGTGGTCTTGGACGACACCATTCATGCCGCGCGCTGGGTAAGCAAAACCCACACCACGGCGCTGGAGACTTTCCGCTCACGCAATGCGGGACCGGTGGGAATGGCAGACCCGGCAAATGTGCGTTTCTTTACTCCTCCGCGCGCTGAAATCCATCTGCCGTTGTCACAGAACCACGTATTGCCACGGGTCGAGATTATCTACGCGCACGCCGATATGGATGCGGATCAGATTGACGAAGCCGTCAAAAATGGGGCACGAGGCATCGTGATTGCCGGTATGGGAGACGGCAACGTGTCGGAGGAAGCGCTTTCGGGTCTGGACCGTGCTGTGAAAGCAGGTGTTGTGGTCGTGCGCTCTTCCCGTGTGGGTGACGGGTTCGTGAACCGGAACGTAGAGGTCGATGACGACCGGCACGAACTGGTAGCGTCCCTTGATCTCAATCCGCAAAAAGCACGCATCCTTCTGCAGCTTCTTCTTGCCGATGGCCGGAACGCTCCTACGGACATCCAGAAAACCTTTGGCAGGGACTATTGAACAAAATGAGGCGTGGTCGAAACGGTGCGTAAGATCAGGTTGAAACGGAAAGCGCACACTCATGGGAAACGTCATGCAGGAAAGGCCTTTGCCGTCCTCATGGCGTGGATGGGCACCAGTTCGTGGGCACATGCAGACCAATGGTATACAGGCTCCCTCGTCTCGCCCTCGGGCACGACGCGCGTGGGCGTGCTCAATTTCGAGCCTTACTATTCCTATAGCCAACCCGTGGGATATTTTGACGCCCGTGGCGGATCACGTCCTGTCACGCACCCGATGCAGCGGATGTTTTCCAATTCCACCCTGTGGAAATACGGAATCCTGCCCGATTTCAGCGTGCAGGTGCATACGATCGTGGATTATGGCTGGAAGCATGACACTGGACATTCTCACGGCCCCAAGACCGGCGATGTGCCGGTTGACCTGATCTACCGCTTTGTGCGTCCCGACCCGAAACGCTACATCCCTGCCTTCAATCTTTTCGTGGGAATGATCTTTCCCACTGGCGACTACAGGAAACTGGGCGATACGCAGGACGGCGTCGGCAGCGGTGCCTACGTGTTCCGTTTTGCCATCACGGAGCAATCCACCTACACACTGCCCGGCAACCATGAATTGCGCCTGCGCGTGTGGAACTGGTTCCGCCGGGCCGTGACCTCGGCCAAACTTGTCGACACCACCAGCTATGGAACAGCACACGGTTTTCGTGGGCGCGGACAGCCCGGCATGAGCGGCGAGACGGGTTTTTCACTGGAATATGCCCTGAGCCAAAAATGGGTGCTGGCCATGGATCTGGCGCGCGACTGGTCCGATGGATCGCGCATGCACGGACATGATGCCAGTGGGCAATATGTGAAAAAGGTCGGCAGCGCCGGTTCGGACTGGCAGATTGCACCCGCGTTTGAATACAACTGGAACGCCCGCTGGGGTGTGATCGTGGGATCGGCTTTCTATTTCGCCGGTCACAACAAGAGCATTCAGGTTTCGCCGCAATTTGCCATCAACGCGATGTTCTGAATCATCCTGAGCAACGGCTCCTCGACGGAAACGTATCCCAAGCGCGCTCGCCCGCGACAACCCGCGCTTTGACCGCAACGAATCTCCTCCCTATAGGTGCCAGCCTTGCCGGATAATCTGTGAAACGAGAGGTGCGATGGCAGTCGTAGGAAAACCCACCAGTACCAAGCGGCGTACTATTGCCATTCTGGTTGCGCTTGTTCTGGGTGTGGTGTGCGGTCTGAGCGTTCATGATCTGGCACCGGAATGGATAACATTTGCGGAACAGACAGGCTCCCTGCTCACGCAGATCTTTCTGCGCCTGATCCGTATGATTATCGCACCGCTCGTCTTTGCCACGCTCGTCAGCGGCGTCGGCAAACTTGGCGATGACACGATGGTTCTGCGCGTGGGTGGTCGCGTGCTGCTGTGGTTCATCTCCATGTCGTTCCTTTCCCTGCTGATCGGACTGTTCGCCGCGCATGTGCTGTCTCCCGGTAGCGGCTTCTCGGCTCCCCTGCCTGCGGACGTCTCGGGGCTGAAGCACCCGTTCCAGCCGGTGGAGTTCATCCTTCACGTCGTGCCCACCAGTATTCTGGACGCAATGTCGCGCAACGACATTCTTCAGATCGTGGTGTTCGCGGTCCTGTTTGGCGTGGCCCTGCCCGCCGCCAAGACCGCGGGCCAGACGATGCTGAAATGGACCGAGGAACTCGCGCACGTCATGCTGCGGATGACGGACATGGTGATGGTCCTCGCCCCCATGGCCGTGTTCGGCTCCATCATGGGCACACTGGCGCATAGCGGCGCAGGTGTGCTGCTGCTGTTCGGGCGGTTTCTTGCCGAGTTCTACAGCACGATCCTGTTCCAGTGGTGCGTGCTCACCGGCATTACCTGCCTGTTCCTAGGTCGTCGCATCACGGGTCTGATCCGCGAGATGGTGCAGCCGGTCGTGCTGGGGTTTGCTACTGCCAGCAGCGAGGCGGTCTATCCGCTGCTGCTGGAGAAGCTGGAAAACTTCGGCGTGCCCGGGCGCATCGCGGGCTTCGTGCTGCCGCTGGGCTACAGCTTCAACATGGACGGGTCCATCCTGTTCCAGTCCTTTGGCGCACTGTTCATTGCGCAGGCCTACGGCATCCAGATGAGTTGGTCACAGCAGTTCCTGATGGTGCTGGTGATGATGCTCAGTAGCAAAGGGATCGCGGGCGTGCCGCGTGCCTCACTGGTGACGCTCGTAGCGGTGCTCCCACAGTTCGGGCTGCCGGAAGCGGGGATCGCGCTCATCCTCGGCATCGACCATTTCCTCGATATGGCGCGCACGGCCACCAACGTGCTCGGCAATGGTTATGCCGCCGCCGTCTCGGCCAAATGGGAAGGGGTCTTGGCGGAAGGCCCGGCGGAGGAAACGCTATAATCCTTGCGCCGCAATGCGGGCAGAAGAAGGGGGCGGGCCGCTGTGGCCATACCCCCTTTTTTATTATTTGGCGTTGCGGAAATCCGCGACTTGCTGCGCCGTCACGTGATGATCTCCACTGCCGAATGTGGCGGTAAGATAATTCACCAGACTGGCGATCTCGGTGTCGGTCAGACGCTCCACGTCTGACGTGGCGCCAAAGCCCGGCATGAGCGCATGCCCATCTTTCGTGGTGCGATCCACGCCCTTGAGGATCGTCATGATCAGATTGTCAGGCCGTGCGCTGCCGACTGTCGTGTTGTTGAACAGGGAGGGTGCGTAGTGATTGCGCGTGCCGGCCCCGTCGTGTCCATGACAGGCTGCGCAATTGGCGTCATAAATGCCCGCGCCATCCATTTCCGTCAGATCATCGATGCGTTTCGGCACGTCATGACGGATGTCAGCCACCTCCTGCGGCTTGCCGAAGCTGTCGCGCGGCTTGACGTCCAGATCGTCCTCCATCACGGGCACCTGCAACAGATAGGTGGCGATGGCGTGCAGGTCTGAATCCGTCAGATGACTCAGGCTGTGCTCCACGGCTTCGGCCATGGGCCCGGCCGCCTGCGCGTGACCGTCCAGCCGTCCGGTGCGGAGATAGGTGACAATATCATCCTCGCTCCATGATCCGATGCCGCTCGTCTTGCTGGACGTGACGTTCGGAGCATACCAACCGGTGAGGCTCGCGCCCGAAAGGAAGCGATCCTGCTTCTCGCTGAGCATGAAGTTGCGAGGGGTGTGACAGGTGCCGCAATGTTCCAGAGCACTCGTAAGATAACGTCCACGGCGCACCGGATCATAGGTGCCGGAATCACCCGTCTCGGGCTTTTCCATCGTGGTGACATAGTTCCACGCCATCATGGCCGAACGCATCGCGGCCGGCAGCGTGGTGGCATCTTCCGGTGGAGACACGGGAACGGGCTCGACCTTGTGCATGAACCACGCATAGAGCGCCTGCACGTCCTGATCGGTCATCCCGGCATAAGACACATAGGGCATGACGGGAAACAGGTTCGAGCCGTCGCGGCGGATGCCGTGACGGACGGCCTGCTCGAAGTCTTTTTCCGAATACTTGCCGATACCGTGCTCAGGATCGGGTGTGATGTTGGTGGAGACCACATCACCCATGGGCGTGGCGATTTTCAGCCCACCCGCGAAGGGCTTGCCACCGGACGCCGTGTGACAGGCCACGCAGTCGGCAGCGGTGGCGATATAGGCGCCACGCGCAAGCTCCGGGTCGTTCGCCTGATCGGGGGATGGCGCCGGAGACGAGGCCGGAACGGCCGTTGTCGGTGTCGGTGCGAGCGGCGTGGGAGCCTGCGCCTGCGCGAAGGCCGAGCCGCTGCCCATGGTGCCTGCGACCAGAAGGGCAGGGAGGAGTTTTCCGATCTCAGGCATGAGCGAATTCTTTTTTCAGCGTGTCGGCAACGCGCAGTGCAAGGGCTGCAACCGTCAGGGTGATGTTGCCGGTTCCCACCGTCGAGAAAACGGACGAGCTGGCAATGAACAGATTGTCATGGTCATGCGTACGGCACTCTCCATCCACGACGGAATCCTTGGGATCGACACCCATGATGGTGCTGCCGGAGGGATGGTCCTGCGGGAAGTAACCCGGCGTCCACTGCTCGTCCGTGCCGTGCATCAGACCGATCAGTTCGCGGAACACCTTGCGCGTGTGCTCGCAGCTTTTCACGGTGTATTCGGGCAGTTTGTAATACACATCCGGATGCGGGATTCCGAGGATGTCCTTCTTCGTCTTGCTCAGTGTTAGGCGGTTCTCCGGATCGGGGAGTGCCTCGTTATGGCTGAACAGGCGCACGGTGTGCGCGGCGAGATAGCGGATGCGCTCTTCCAGTTCACGCCCGACATAGCCCTTGGCGATGGCCATCTGGGTGGCGAGATCGACCTGATTGTCGTCCACCATATGCACCAGATAGGCCCCACGCTCATTGCGCCAGTCGCCATCACGGAAATTGTCGATCACGTTGGTCTCGAGTGGACCACGACCGGGCCACAGCGCCTTGTCGCCACTAATGAACGTCACCTGCACGCCAGTGTGGTCCATCATGTTGCGGCCCACATGACCCGAACTGTTGGCCACGCCGTCGGGTGACTGCTCATCGGCGGAGACGAGCAGCAGCTTGGCGGTTTCGATGCAATGCGCGGCAATGACGAAATACTTGCCCGTCACGCGATGCGAGGTCTTCTCGGGATCGTAGTAATGCACGGCGGTGACGCGCTTGTTCGCAGCGTCACGCTCGATGCGATACACCACGGCGTTGGCAACGAACTTCGCGCCCGCGGCTTCCGCGTGATAGACGGAATAGCTGCCGTTATACATCGCCCCGATCGGGCAGATGGGCATGCAGTTGTTGTGGCCTTCGCAGGTCGGGCGACCATCATAAGGCCGCGTATTACGCGCCTGCGGTTCATGCACCACGCGCCACGGCGTCTTTTCCGCGATCAGTTTGCGGAACTCCTGCGCGGCATACGAGATGGGCAGAGCGTCCATCGGATAGGGCTGTTTACGTGGGGATCCGAGATCTTCCTTGGCCGGGTCCGGGCCGCAGACGCCCATCATGACCTCGGCCTGATAATAGAACGGCTCCAGATCGTCGTATTTCAGCGCCCAGTCACGGCCCTGCCCGTAGCGCGTTTTCAGCTCGAAGTCGGAGGGGAGATAGCGCCAGGCACACCCGGCCCAATGCCATGTCGTGCCGCCCATCATCCGTAGATAGACCTGCTGATAGGCCTCTGCGTCCGGTCCCGCTGTGTGCAGATAGTCGTTGGGCGTCACCTGATCGGGGGGATGACGCGCCCACGGCACGGCGGGAAAAGGCCCCTGATAGGACGGCTTGTTTTCCAGATTGCGAAAATTCTCGACAAAGTGCTGACGATCCACACGGGGACCGGCTTCCAGCACGATGACGGAAATGCCTGCGCGCACCAGTTCATTGGCAATCGAGCTGCCGGCCACGCCGGAACCGACGATAACAACGTCGGCGGAGAGAGTCTGTTCGGAAGACATGGAATGGAAAATCCCGGAAGTGGTCAGGTCGGCTCAATAACGAGCTTGATCGGAGGCAGCGCGGGCGTGCCGGTCGGTGGCGCGACTTCGGGTGGCTTGCTCGTCCAGTAGAACGGACCGCCGGCGGCATAGGTCTTGGGGAAGATCGCGTCCTTGGTGATGTCGAACATCAGCGCGGAGCGATAGACCACGACGCGTCCATTCGCCACACCGCGATACCAGCCCGCCAGAATCTCGCGGATGACGTCACGGAAAGCGGGATCGGCCTTTTCGGCTTCGCGAGCGAACGCGCTTCCCGACTTCGGTCGGGTTTTCTCCATCAGCGCGTGCAGCTTCCGCAATTGCTGAGGGCGTTTCGCATCGACCTTGAGCAGTTCGTCCAACAATGCCGCCCCGATACGAGCGTCGAGAGCAGGACGGTCCGTCAGTCGCCGCGAGAGCGCCATGAAATGATCGGGTGCCATCAGTGGGGCGGAAGGCGTGACACTTGTCCCCGGCGCATCCGCCCACGCGGAGCCTCCAAGCGCGGCCCCCGCAGCAACACCCATCAACGTGTTACGACGGGAAAGGCGCAGGGCCGAGCGGAGCCGTATGGCGTTTGGTGATGCACACCATCCCGAAGGAGGCTGGTCGTTTCGGTCCGTTGCCATGATCCAGTGTCCTTACACAATCGATCGTTCGGTGAGTGACGGATGAACCGTACAAGATTATGGCAGACCTTAATATTAGGAGCGTGTTTGTGGAAACGCCGGCAGGCCGAAGGCTGCCATGACGTGACATTGTGTGTCATGTCCCTGTCCGGCCCTTTCTACAGGCCGGACAGGGGCTCTTTCAAAGAGCGAGAGCACGCTTCAGGGCCGCGCAGTAGGCGTCCGCGAACCGCAAGCTGAGTTCGGCCTGCGGCACATACATGTCGAAGACATGATACGCACCCGGCACGACCATGACCTCGGTCGGCACAGCAGCGCCCATCAGGCGGGCGGCGTAATCGAGATCCTCGCGCAGAAACAGATCCATCGACCCGACGCCGATAAAGGTGGGTGGCAGGCCGGTCAGATCGGTGGCACGCGCGGCAGCGGCGTAAGCCGGGGTGGACGCTCCACCGGCGGCATCACCCAGATAGGCATGCCACGCATAGTCATTGGCGGAACGTGTCCAGACGAATTCACCGAAATTCGGTCCCGGATCGGTTTTCGTGGCGGTGCGATCATCCAGCATGGGATAGATGAGAAGCTGGAAAGCGAGTTTGTACTGTTTGCGATCACGCGCCATAAGCGAGAGCGCAGCACTCAGACCGCCGCCCGCGCTTTCGCCAGCCACGACCACCTTGTCGCGCCGGATACCGAGCTTTTGCGCGTTCTCGTGCACCCATTTGAGCACCGCGTAACAGTCCTCGATCGCACCGGGATATTTCACTTCCGGTGCAAGGCGGTAATCCACCGAGAACACCTGGAGGGTTCGAAAAACCCTTGGCTCTGAGCTGTTCTGTGTGATTCCATTTCTTCGGCGTTGATTGGGGATGGTGGAAGATGAAGCAGCCTGGTTTCTTTGATGTTGAAGA
>NZ_WOTH01000058.1 GCF_011516945.1 Acetobacter estunensis | reverse complement strand
CAACATCAAAGAAACCAGACTGCTTCATATCGCCATTCCCTCAATCAACGCAGAAGAAATAGAATCATACAGAAGACCTCAAAACCAGGGGGTTTTTAGAACCCTCCACCTTCACGACGTGCGCGAGGTAGCTGTCTCACGTGGCTCTTAGGGGAGAGGAAAACCCTCTTAAAAACTGTTCGGTGGAACCGCAGGCAACGGAACGAAAACTTTCTTCATATCCCAGTCGCGTGCAGCACTGGACAATATATCCTCATCCACGGGATAGCCGCACAACCACTCAGGGAGTGGTGTTTCCATTATCAAACCGGGGTTTGCTCCCGCGGAGAGGCCCATCTCTGCGTGGCCACCCCACTGCGGATCTCGCAGTCCCTGCGGCATTGCTTTTAGGCTCTCGCGCGTGAAATCAATCTCCAGGTCAATATGAGCGGGTGTTCGTTCCCACCCATGTGGGTAATAGAAAGCCTTCAGCCGCTCTCCATGCTGCGCATATATGGAAATATTATTGCATTTCTCCAGAACTGCTGATAGCGCCGCTTTAACAGCCGCCTCTTTTGATTTCGGAACTTGCGAGAGAACTGCGGTTTCCAACAAATTTGTGCGTGGAGACCCAGGAACTGCATCGCCTTTTAATGAATTTTCATGGAAGAACCCGAAATAGATAGTAACGCCCACGGCAATCCACACCAATATGGCTTGAACGATCTGTTTTTTTGTCAGGGAAATTTTTGTTTTAGTGGGACGAGAGTTCATCCAAATATTACTCCGGCGCGCCATACAACACGCCCAATAATGCTCGCGGGGTTGCCGCCGTCGTTAATCAGCGTGAGGGCGCGGGACGCGTCTATAATTTCCATGCCATATCGTGGATTGTCGCTCAAAACTTCTATACTTCCGTCTATCTTGACAGAGAGACGCTTCACAAGAAGCTGATCGCCAATTCGAAGGCCATAAACGCAACCGGTTGATATTTGGCGATCTTCTGTATCTATTATTAGCACATCTCCATTCATAATGAATGGCTCCATACTGTCCCCGCGCGCCGTCAGAGCCACGAGATGCTTTTTCCGGTGATGTAATTCAGGCGGTATTAAGTTCCCATCGAGCTTGAATGCGACGCGCTCCAACTCATTTGGGAGTGCTCCGCAGCCTGCCGAGAGTTCGATGTCGTAGACCGGAATATCGAACAAATTCCCATTTGCGGATTCCGCAGGCATAGACGCGCGCGACTTGGGGCTCGATCCAGCCAGTAGCCACGACACGTCAACGCCACAGGCCACGGCGAGACGGGCAGCAGCTGATGCCTTCATGTCTCTCCCTGCCAGATAACCGTTCAGAGTGCTGAGAGGAACGCCTGAACGCTGAGAGACAGCCTTGTTCCCGTCCGCGTTTTCGACGGCAATTTTCAGCCTTTGAGTGATTGCTTCAATTTCCCGGTTCTCATTTGAAACTGGTAAATTCTCATTCTCAGTGTTTTTCATGTGAAAAAACGGCACGAAAGTGCGAGTTTAGATATATTATCCACAGGATATCCACAAAAAAGAAGTGGGAAGTTCCCAAATGCGCTTGATAGAGATCCCATTTTGGGTATCCTCACCGCAGAACCTCACGAACAAGACGCTCCGAGAGAAATCTCGGGCGATGGGGTTGAGAAAAGGGGCGGCTGGCACCGCCCCGAGTCAGAGAGGTGATAATTATGGCACAGACAAAGCCGGGGATGCACGCCGAGGAGATCAAGGCGGCACTGAAAATCCGTTTCGGCTCTCTCTCCGCATGCGCGGTATCGCTTGGAAAAAGCGAGGGGGCGGTCAGCAATACGATAAATTATCCGGGTTATTCGCGGACGATTGAGAGTGCGATTGCCAAGATCCTCTGTAAATCCGCCCATGAAATCTGGCCCAGTCGTTATGACGCGCATGGTCAGCCGCTCTCCTATTCCGTGTCGGCTCTGTCTGCCGCACGGCACGGGTCTGGTCAGCGTGCAAACGGAGTGGCGGCATGAACGTCGTCGAGATCCCGCTGGAGGAGATCGACGAGGGTGACCGTCTGAGGTCGATCGATGAGGACTATGCACGGTTGATCGCGGCCAGCATTGAAGAAGAAGGCCAGCGCACACCGATTGAGGTGCGGAAAGTCCCGCACAAACTTTCAAAAACCGGCCGCCGCTACGTGCTGATCGCGGGTGGTCACCGTCTGCGGGCGCTCCAGATTGCGGGACAGGAACTGGCGCTCGCGTTCATCCGTGACGTGGACGATCTGCAGGCGAAACTGCTGGAGATTGACGAGAACCTCGTCCGTCGCGAACTGTCGGCGCTGGATCGCGCGACGTTTCTGGCTGAGCGGCAGGCGGTTTACGAGGAACTGCATCCCGAGACGCGAAAAGGCGGCGACCGCAAGTCGGATCAAAACGACAAGATTGGCGCTTTGATCGCGAGCTTCACTGAAGCGACGGCGGAGCGGCTTGGCGTGGCGCCACGCTCCATCCAGCGGGCTGTTGCCCGGCACAAGGCAATCCCTGCTGACGTGCGGCTGTCGATATCCTCCACATGGCTGGCGGATAGCGGAGCGCAGCTCGATGCGCTGGTGCGTCTGGCTCCGGACATGCAGCGCAAAGTGGCGGACGTGATCCGCACGATGCCGGGTGTCCGGAGTGTTGCAGACGCCGTTCGCGAGATCACGCGGGCGCCGAAATCGGCACCGCCGAGCGACGTCGAGAAATTCATGACGCTGTGGCGCAAGGCAGGATCAGCTTCGCGCGGGAAAATCCTGCGGTACGTTCTCGATGCGGTTGTAGAGGATTGGGACGTTCTCTGGGAGGAAATGGACACGGGCGAGCGTGCGCGCGTGCTTGAGGTGATCCAGCCTGAACTGCCCGGTGCTGTGGCGCGGGAGGCTGCGTGATGGAGGGAGCGCGAAAGCCCGGAAAGCGCCTGCTTCATCCGGATATCTGTGTGGCCATTGGCGACACGATCCGCCGTCTGCGAGAGGCTGACGATCTGTCGGTGGCAGAACTTGCAGCCTGCGTTGACAGTCAACCGCAGACGATCCGCGACCTTGAGCGCGGCCGACACTCTCCATCGTTTCCGATGCTGCTCGATCTTTTTTACGCGCTGGACGCGAGCGAGGAGGATTTCTGCGAGATCCTGCGTCGTGACGGAGCGGTGCGCCAGGCAGGTGCGGCATGAGCGCGCGGATCGATGCGGCGACGCAGTTGTCGCTGCTGGACTGGGTTCCGCCCTCTCCGACTGTCGCGTTCGAGCGCGATCTGGTGCGTGGGAACACGTTCGAGCGGCGTCTGTCGCGAGCGATTTCGGTCTGTCTGGAAACGTGCGGACGTTCGCGCGAGCAGGTGGCGGACGCGATGTCGCGTCGTCTGGACCGGCACATCAGCGTGAACATTCTCAACGCCTATTCCTCGCCTGAGCGCGAAACGCACGTGATCAGCGTGCCGCGTTACGAGGCGCTGCTGGCCGCCACGCAGGATCAGCGTCTTCTGGAGTTCATTGCCGAGCCACATGGTCTGGCCGTGGTGGATCGTCGGCTGTTGCCAATGATCCAGTTGGCCGAGGTGCAGATTCGCAAACGCGAGATTTCGCGCATGGAAGCGGGTCTGCGGCGTGAGGCGAGATGGGGGATGGCACGATGATGCGGCCCAACCCCGTTCTGTTGGCGATGCTCACGCTGGGTGGCGTGGTTGTCGTCTGTTTTATCATAGATGAGCCGGAGTTTGCCGAAATGCGCAGACTGATCCGATTTCACGCCGATCTCGCTCTGACGATCGTCGGTGTGATGTTCATTGTTCTCTACGCGGCGATCCTGAACTGGCTGGGACGGCCTGTTCAGGGGCTCGACATCAACGACGAGTCGAGGCACGGAGATTGGTGATGGGCGGCGCGCAAACAGCCGCTGAACAGGTGCCGTGGATGACAGCGGCAGAGATAGCGGCGCAGGCGCTCCCCGGCATGCCGGGGACGAAACGCGGTGTGCAGGAGCGCATTGATTCCGAGGGTTGGCTCGCACCTGACCGTGAGGGACAGACGTGGCGCAAGCGGTCCGGCCGAGGGGGTGGATACGAATTCACGCCCTACTCGCTGCCACTGGAGGCGCGCGCAGCTCTATTGCTCAGGCGGGAACAGGAGCAGTCGCCTGAGGCGAAATCGGCGGCGTTCGAGCGGAGCCGTGAGGATCTGTGGCGGCGATATGAGGGGCTGCCGGACAATCTGAAAGCGCGCGCGCAGCGGGCGTTTCGTATTCTGGACGCGATCGAGACGCTGGTTCTGGCTGGCACGCGGAAAAACGCGGCTGTGTGTCAGGTGGCGCAGTTGGAGCGTGTCGGGCGTCGCACGATCATGGGCTGGTATCAGGCGGTGCGAGGGTTTGATCGTGGCGATTGGTTGCCAGCACTGGCTCCGCAATATGCGGGCCGTCAGCCGACGTCGGATTGTCCTCCCGAGGCGTGGGAAATGCTCAAATCGGATTATCTCCGTGTCGAGCAGCCACGTTTTTCGGACTGCTATCGTCGTCTGGAGCGTGAGGCAGAGGCTCGTGGCTGGTCGTTGCCATCAGAGAAAACGCTCAAACGGCGCATGGATCGTCTCGATCCGCAGCTGATCGTGCTGGCGCGTGAGGGCGTGGACGCGCTCAAGGCATTGTATCCAGTGCAGAAACGTGACCGGCGCTGTTTCCATGCGCTGGAGGCTGTGAACGCCGACGGCCACAAATGGGACGTGTTTGTGAAATGGGAGGACGGCAACATTGGCCGTCCGGTCATGACGGCGTTTCAGGATCTCTACTCCGGCATGATTTTGTCCTGGCGGGTGGATCGCTCCGAAAACAAGGAGGCGGTGCGGCTCGCGTTCGGTGACATGGTCGAGGAATTCGGCATTCCCGATCATTGCTGGCTGGATAACGGACGAAACTTTGCCAGCAAATGGCTGACCGGCGGCGTGGAGAACAGGTTTCGGTTTCGTATCCGTGACGACGAGCCTGTTGGCATCATGACGCAGATGGGCGTGCAGGTTCACTGGACCACGCCCTATTCCGGCCAGTCGAAACCCATTGAGCGTGCCTTTCGTGACATGGCTCAGAACGTCGCCAAGCACCCGGCGTTTGCGGGCGCTTGGACCGGCAACACGCCGCTGGCGAAACCGGAAAATTACGCCAGCACGGCTGTGCCGATCGACGTCTTTCTCAAAACGATCACCACCGAGATCCGTGAGCACAACGCGCGCACAGGTCGGCGCACGGCAGTGTGTGGCGGGAAACTCAGTTTCCAGCAGGCGTTTGCCGCGTCCTATGCGGTATCACCGATCCGCAAGGCAACGTCGGAACAGCGTCGGTTGTGGCTGCTGGCGGCCGAGGCGATCAAGGTGGATCGCCGGGATGGCACGATCAAATTGCTGGAAAATCGTTACTGGGCCGACTTCCTGCTCGATCATCGTGGTCAGAGCGTGGTGGTCCGGTTCGATCCGCAGAACCTGCAGGCCGATCTGCATGTGTATCGGACGTGCGGCACCTATCTCGGTGCGGCTCCGTGTCACGAGGCGGTCGGGTTCGCGGATGTGGACGCCGCGCGCAGGCATGGACAGGCCCGACGGGCCTTCATGCGCGCGACCCGGGAGGCCCTCGCAGCGGAAAAGTCATTGTCCGCTCAGGAAATGGCGGCGGTCTATTCGCGCGAGATCGAGGCTGAAAACACGGAAATCGAGACGAAAGTAGTGCGCCCCTTCCGGCCTGCTGTGCAGGGCAACACGGCGTTGGCCGTGGAGATGGATGAGGCCGCGCTGATCGCTCGTGAGGAGGAGGAGCAGGCGCAGACGGCGGCGCTGCGGAAGGTCATCCAGTTCAGCAGGACTGGGTAATGACGGATCGCGCCTGCGAGCGCGACCCGGTGATCCAGAACATCACGACGGAAATGGTAATGAGTGACACTGCGACAATCAATATTGACGAAACGGCTGAGGACAATCGCACGCGGACGCTGCGTGTGGAGGTGCAGGCGACAATCGAACGCGAGGGCATCTCGGTGCGCAACGTGGCCGAGCAGTCGGGCGTTGGCTATTCGTCGGGCAAAAAACGATCAGGATCGGTTTGAGGCGCTGGAACGTCTGCGTGTGCAGATGTCCGGACGCGATGGATTGATGTCGTATTTTTCAGGAATGAACCGGAGAGACGGACTATGAGCGAGGCTGTGGAACGACCGATTGACGAGGACATCGAAGTAGTGAACGGCGAGAAGATGATCCGCAGTTCACACGGAAACCTGATGCCGGTGAGCGGCATCCGCGCGCATGTGCTGCTCGCGGACGAAACGGCGCGTGGCGTTGTGCGGAAAATGCTGGATCTGGCCGAGCACAATGCGCGCGTGAAACAGGAGATTTTCGACGAACTGACGGCTTATCAGGATCTGATGTTCGAGCGTTATCGTGCACGGGTTGGCGGTCGTCGCGGCGGCCTGACAGTGGCTTCGGTTTCGGACCGGCACAAAGTCGAGGTTTCGACGGCGGATTACAGCCGGGTGACGGCGGCTCTGCCAGCCGCGCAGGCGCTGATGAACGAGATCCTGGACGATCTGACCGGGAATGTGGACGCGAACCTGCGCACGCTCATCATGGCGGCGTTTGAACGGGACGAGAAAACGGGTCGTGTGAACGTGCAGCGTCTGAGTGGGCTGCGGAAATACGATCTGCAGCACCCGAAATGGCCGGATTTCATCCGCGCGATCAGCGACGCGATTGAGCCTGCTGGGTCGAAAACGGGTGTGCGGGCCTATACCCGCGACACGCCGGATGGGCAGTGGAAACAGATCGTTGTCGATTTTTCGAGGGTATGAGTGATGGCAAAAAAAATGGCAATCGCGACTATCGGTTTTCGGGATTATGCGATGTCGATGTCAGACGCGACGACACTCATGAAGATCGCGGCGCGCATGATTCCCGTGGATCGGCCGGAATGGCGCGGACCTGCAATTTCTCAGGGAAACGCTGGTGATGAACCGATGATGCACGGATTTGAAATGGCGGAGGTGAAATCCTCTCCAGCGATACGTTTTGCGCGGAAAAAGTCGGCGCGGTCGAAGCCGCTCCTGCTCACCCATGAGCCTACATCGGAGAGCGAGTAATGGCACGTCCCGTCACTCGACTGGAGTCTACAACGATGCGGCGTTCGCTGATCGCTAAAATCCATGTAGCACGCAAGGATTTGCGGCTGGAGGATGCGGATTATCGCGCGCTGCTTTCACGTGTGACGGGACGCGCATCCAGTGCGGACTGTACGACCGCGCAACTGGATGCGATATTGGCAGAAATGAAGCGGCTGGGGTTCCGGCCACGTCCGGCACGACGCTCTCCGGCACGGCCTCTGGTGCGGAAATTGTATGCGATCTGGAACGATATGGGGGCAGTGCTGACGGCGGCCGGATCGCGGGAGAGCCTGAGAGCGTTTGTGGCGCGCCAGACGGGTGTGGATGCGCCAGAGTTTCTGGATGACGCGCAGGCGGTGCAGGTGATCGAGGCACTGAAAGCGTGGTCGCAGCGGATTGGTGGAGGCGCACGATGAGTGCAGTTCGTGAAATCCCCTCACCCACTCGGCCGATCTGGCTGGATGACGAGGCGATCAGCGCGGTCGAGATGTTATTTCCACGTGGATACGGCGCGCAACGGTCTGACGATCGGGTCGTGCTGTCGGCTATTGTGCAGGTTCTGCGGACCCGTGGCCTGTGGCGTGAACTGTCTGCCGAATATGGGCTGCCGTGGAAAACGATTTATCGCCGGTTTGTTCGCTGGGCGAAAATTGGCATTCTCGACGAGATTTTTGCCGTGTTGACGATTGAACGTGACGGACGCCGTGTTCTTGCTGTCACGGCCGATATTCTGAACGGACACGGCAGCGGCGCGTTGCTGATGCAGCGTGGCCTGTTTCCGCTCCTGACCGAACTGACAGGCGACGTTTGAAATGACGTTGCCTCCTCACACGATTTCGTTTCTGGTGGACGCTGTTGGTGAGACGCGTGCGCTGGAGTTCGTGGAGAGTGAGGCTGGCAAACGGCTGCGCATTCCGCGTTCGGCGGACGGGTCCAAACTGGCCCGACTCTACGGGGTTGAGGTGGCTCGGGCGCTGTGTGACTGGCGCGGTGGCGAGGCGTGGGAGGTTCCCCTGTGCCGCGTCTGGCGGGCGCGCTGCTATGAGGCGCAGGGACTGAACACCAACGAGATCGCGTTCCGTCTGGGTCTGTCGTTTCGGGCGGTGATCCGGCTCCTCAAGCGCACGGGCGGTCGTCAGCCGCCACGGCGCCTTCGCGACCCACGGCAGGCGTCGTTGTTCTGATTTCGGCTTTCTAACCTCCCGCTTGATTTGCGACCTTACGGGGTTGGCATCCGCCATCCTGCCGCAGCTTCGTGCGCGCGCGTAGTTTCGCGCTCATGCACTCGGACCTACTCCCCTCACTCGATTTCACAGAAAACCGCGAGGGTCTCTATTCCTGTCGCCGCAACGATCCGGGGAACTGGACGGGCGGTCGCGTGGGGCGAGGCAGTCTCGTCGGCACGATGCGTGGCATTTCTGCGCCTGAGATGGCCGGGTGGCTGGGCGATCCGTCGCGCGTGACGGCGGCTGTCATGCAGGGAATTGACCAGACGCAGTATCGCCAGATCGCCCAGTCTCGTTACTGGAACCCGCTGTGGTGTGATCGGCTCCCGGCAGGCGTCGATCTGATGATGTTCGATTACGGCTTCAACGCGGGTGTGCACGGCGCTCTAACAGTGCTGGCATCCATTTACGGTTCGCTGGACCGCACCGATGTGATGACGGAACAGCTGTTGTCGCGGGTGCTGGACGTGCCGGAGATCGTGGTGTCACGCATGATCTCAGGGGATTTTGCGAACGACCTGCAGCGGTATCTCGGTGTTCCCATTGACGGCGTTGTGGGTCCGATCACGCTGACCGCGATTGCGAAACTGCGGGGTGAAGATCTGCTGACGATCTACGCCCTCGCATGCGCGCAAGCGGCGGCCTATCGCCAGATGCCGGGTTTCCGCATTGAGGGTGACGGCTGGCTGGCGCGTCTGTGGGCGCGGGTCGAAATGGCGCGAGTGTGGGCGCGAGAAAACGAGCGCGCTGCCTCCTGAATTTCCCGGCTCCCGGCGGGGAGTTTGGGCGTGAACTAGGGCGCGGACGCGGCGCTGGAGTCTCATCATGAGCGTGAACTGGAAAAACATTCTCCCGACCGTGTTTGGCGCACTGTCGGCCATCGGCGGCGTCGCCGCCCAGGGAAAAATCGCGGCGCTGAACAGCGCGGCGCAGACGGCCGTAAAAGCCGCTGTCACCAAGGCCGACGACGGCATCGACCATCTGGTCTCGGCTTATAACAGCTGGGACGAGAAAAACCCGGTTGCCGCCGAGGCGATCACGGGCACGATCGGTGTTCTCAATGGCCTTGGCCTGAGCGTGCCGTCCGTGGACACCGTGCAGATCCACGTCAAGGCTGCGATTGCGGATCTCGTGGGCATTCTGGTGCCGGTTTCTTCTGCGACCACCAGCACGGTGTCCACGCCGGTTCCGGCGGCCAGTAGCGCCGAGACGGCCACCACGACCCCGGCGTCCTGACGCCGGGAGTGTGAGGGCGTGAGCGGCTGGGAGCATTACGCGGTCTGGTTTGCGATTTGCGGTGTAGTGCTCCTGGTCGCAGTTCTCGAACTGATCGACCGCGCGCGGCACGGCGAGATCGTGCGGCGTGTCGAGGTCGTGGAGACCGACACGCGCGCAAGCCTAGGACGCATTGAGGCGACATTGGTGGGCGTGGAGCGCAGCGGACGCGACACGAAAGAGATGGTTCAGGTGATCGTCAACGGTCACATCAGGGGAAATGAGAAATGAGTGTGCAGGTGAGCATCAACGAGGACCGTCGTCTGCGCGTGCTGAAATGCCTGACCGAGATGAGCAATCACATGCTCAACGAGGACGTATTGCTGCGCGCCGTGATCTCGACAGGTCGTGATACAGATCACGATCTCATGCGTGATGATCTGGCCTTTCTGGAAAAGCGTAGCTGCGTGCGGATCGAACGCCTCCCGTCATCCGGGGGTGAATTGTGGAAAGTGGTGCTGACGGATGCCGGCCAGCGCGTGGCGCAGGGCGAGCAGGTTGTCAGTGGCGTTGGCCGTCGCCTGACGAGCTGAACGATGGCGCATCGTCCCTCTTCCATTGAGCAACTGCCGGCCGAGATCCGTGACGAGATTGGGCGGTTGCGCGGCAACGGGCATTCGATTGACGAAATTCTAGCGGCGCTGCGGGAACTGGACGTGGCCCATATCAGCCGGTCAGCGCTGGGACGTCACGTCAAACGGATGGATGAGGTGGGGCGCCGGTTGCGCCATTCACGCACGGTGGCGGAGGCTCTGGTGCGCCAGTTGGGCGATGAGCCGGCATCGCGTTCCGCGCAGCTCAATATCGAGCTGCTGCATACGGCGATCCTCGACTTATTCCTGAGCGCGGACGATGACGAGGTGGACGACAAGGGCAAGGCTGCGTTGCGGGGGAACCCGAGCGGCATCATGCAGCTCGCCAAAGCATTGGAGGCACTGTCGTCGTCCACGGCGGCCGACCAGGAGGCACGCCGGAAACTGGAGGCCGACATTGAGAAAAAGATGCGGGAGCGTGTCGAGAGAAACGCAGTCGCTGAGGGCAAAAAGCGTGGTCTAGGGTTTGTGGGGATTCACATGAGGCTTGGGTTATGATTCAAGCTTCGGATGGAACGCTTTGTGCTGACAGACGCCCAATGGGCGCTGATTGAACCTCATTGCCTTGGC
>NZ_WOTH01000057.1 GCF_011516945.1 Acetobacter estunensis | reverse complement strand
TCTGCTCAAAACGCAGACTGGACGCCATCGCAAAAACCGTCAATCAAATCGCCAAAACCCAGAAATTACCGGCCAAGCACATCAATCAAGGGTTCTTCGATCCCTCCATCTGGCTGGGACCGCGGGCATGTGGTGCCGTCTGGAGACGAAGCTGGCCTGTCGTGGCAGGAAGAGACCTATGCGCTCTCCAATATTGTGCCGCAGACGGCCGAACTGAATCGGGGTGCCTGGGTCGGTGTAGAGAGTGCGGTGCGCGGACTCGCGGACCGCGACGGTGAACTCTATGTCGTCACGGGACCGGGCTACGATCCCGATGATGACCGGACCATCGGGCCGGACCGAATTCCGGTTCCGGCGCTGACGTGGAAGGCGATCTACGATCCGGTCAGCGAGGGCACCGGGGTCTATGTGTGTCTCAACACCACAACACCGCAGTGCCGTGTCATCTCGGTCGCCCAGCTCACCCAGCTTGTGCGGATCGACCCGTTTCCGGGTGTGCCGGCAACGGAAAAGGACCACGTGATGGCGATGCCGCCGATCGGGGACAGTCCTTATGCGATCGAGCACGACGCCAGCGCGCGCGGGCTTCTGCGCGAATGGGCCGCGCCCAAGGTCCAGAAGGCGTTGCGTGAGTTGGTGAAGGTGATGACCGCGAATTAGGTGTTTAGTCCCGTATTTTGATGGGTTGGATTGATGATGAATCTTTCTGGCTCTGAAGTCCATATTTTGCAGACGTATTCGTAAGGCGTGAGGCCACTCAGGGTCTTGAGCCTTCGCCCGAAGTTATAAGCCGCCATGAAGTCGTTGAGGCGGATCTTCAAGTGCTCATGGCTGTCGTAATGGAAGCGCTTGACGGTTGCCTCTTTGCTTGTCCGGTTCATCCGTTCAACCTGACCATGGGTCCATGGATGATTGGGTTTCGTCAGACGATGTTCGATCCCGTGGGCTTCGCAGATCATTTCGAAGCGCATGGGACGCGACCACGCTGTATTTCGATTACGAGGCTGCTCAGCGAACTGGATCCCATTGTCGGTCAGGATGGTATGGATCCGGCAAGGGATGATGCTCAGGAGATGTTCGAGATGTCTTCCGATCAGCTTTCTCGACCAGTTGTGTGACAGCGAATTTGCTTGTCCGGTCGATGGCAACGAAGAGATACAGCTTACCTTCAGCGGTCTGGACTTCCGCTATGTCGAGATGAAAGAACCCAATCGGGTAGCGTTTGAAGCGCTGGCGTTTGGGCTTGTCTCCCTCGATGTCCGGCAGCCGTGAGATCTCGTGACGCTGAAAGCAGCGATGCAGAGCCGAGCGTGTCAGATGGGGGATACTGGCCTGCAGGGCATAAAGACAGTCATCCAGCGGCAGTAAAGTATGGCGTCGAAACGCTACGATCATCGCTTCGTCCGTCTTCGAAAGGACCGTTGATCGCGGCTCTTTAGGACCTGTCTTCTGATCTTCGACACTCTGTCGCTTCCGCCACTTTGCAACGGTTTTCGGATTGATCCCGAACTCCTCGCTCAGCGTCGCGAGCGAAGCCTGCGATCACTGTATTGCAGCTCGCATGGCGTGCGTCATCGTGGCGCTACCATGGCGTATCTGTCCCATAATGCTTCCCTCCACTCACGTGAAAATATCACACCATCAAACCCCGGGACTAAACACCCAAATTTAAGGTGTAATTTTCTGAATTTGAACACGCACCACAAACTGACACTCTTGTGCATGAGTGAGAATTTGAACAGACGCATCCATCTGCGCTGCAATCTGGTGGACTATAGCTAAACCTAGCCCGCTTCCTGCTGTATCCGAGCGTCCTCGTACAAATGGACGCGATAGCTTATTTAATGCTTCCTGTGACAGAGGCCGACAAGTATTTGAAATAATAATATCTTTATTTCTGCGAATAAAAATTGAAACCGGTTCGGGACTGACGGAATGAAGAACGGCATTTTCGAGCAGGTTTCTCATAAGAATTGCAATGGCATCCATGTCACATATTACAAACAATGAACGCATATTGCCCGTCTCTATACGCAGACGAGGCCTCACATTGGGCGAACTGTTCAGTTCATCGCACAGAAATCGCAGCACAGGTATTAGATCAACCCGCTCACGTTGATAAGCTACTCCGGAAGACGCACGCGAAAATTGTAGAAGTTTTTCCACCGTACGTCCAAAAGCACGTATCTTTTCAACGATCAGAAGACCTCGCTGTTTTAATTCATTGTTATCGTCAAGCTGTTTTGCAAGCATTTGCATTTGCGCCTGTAATGCAGCAAGAGGATTACGTAATTCGTGAGCCGCGCTGGCCGCAAAAGCCCGTTCCGTTTTCAAGGCGACTGCGAGACGTCCCAAAAGGGTATTTGCGGCAGTCTGAATTGTCAGGAGTTCTCGAGGGAGATTCAAAGCGGGGATAGGTTCGAGATTGCCGCTGTCGCGTAATTGCATGGCATTTTGCAGTTGCTCAAGGGGATGCATTGCTCGACTGACACTCCAGCGAACCAGCAACCAAATAAGTGGAAGACATAGTATTAATGGAACGATTGAAATGAGAATAGCGCGAAGGATAGCTTCATTTCGGTGTAGATAAGGCTCACCGACCATAACATGGTAACCAAGTACTGTTGCAGATGCGACATAGACACGAAAATTTCGACCATCACTAAATCCAGGCGTACGAAACATTTCAACAAAAGGAGTCAATGGGGCGTTTTGTGAACGGATAATTACATTTCCAGCATCATCGACGACCTGATATGCGAGCGTGCGAGGCCCAACATCGGGCAGCCATGCAATGTCATGTCCTTCCGGTCTGTAGGGAATGTGCTCGACGACGCTTTGCAGTCGCTCCGCTACTTCCTCTAAAGAATTGTCGAGACGTTCTGTAACTTCATAGCGCGTAAAAGCTGCGAGACTCATTCCTAGAGCAAATAAAGCACACGAAACAACAAGCATGACATGAGTAACAATACGGGATGCGAGACTCCACGTTTCTTTTTTCATGTAGCCTCTCCGTTGGCAAGTGCATAGCCGCGCCCGCGCAAAGTCTGGATAGAGTCAGCGCCAAGTTTCTTCCGTAAACGGCTGATGAAAACTTCTACAGCATTACTGTCCGTATATCCGTTGAAATCATAGAGCGCAGTTTCAATCTGATCACGCGAATGAACGGCCCCGGGATACCGGCTCAATAACTCAAGTACTGCCCATTCTCTCGCTGTGAGTGGTACGGGCTTTCCATTTCGCACGACGACCCCGTGGTCTCGCTCGATAACCAAAGAGCCGATACGCAACAATGGCGCACTGGAACTGAAGCGTCGTCTATTGACAGCCGTGATGCGAGCGACGAGTTCGTCAAGATCGAAGGGTTTCACGATATAATCGTCAGCGCCCTCTGAAAGTCCGGCAATACGATCACTGATCTGATCTTCAGCCGTGGTAATGAGGATTGCGGTTCGATGCGATGAATGACGCAACTCCCGCAAAAGCTGTCGGCTGCTGCCATCCGGTAATCCGAGGTCCATGAGAATTACGTCATATGTTACGACCGCTAATGCTGCTCGCGCTGCGTCCAGAGTATCGACATGATCAACGGCATAACCGTTTTCCCGGACATGTTCCGCGACAGCGGCCGCTAGGTCCGCCTCGTCTTCAATCAGCAGGAGACGCATGTATCCGCTCCTTTCCCATGACTTTTGTGTAGAGCGCAGGCAGCACGAGAAGTGTCAGAAATGTTGAGGAAATTAGCCCTCCGATCACCACGCTGGCGAGTGGACGCTCAACTTCCGCTCCAGCACTATTCGAGAATGCCATTGGTACAAAACCAAGACTCGCCACAAGGGCTGTAGCCATCACCGGTCGGAAACGTGAACACGCCGCTTCTATGACGATTGCCATGGTTGCTGGTGCCGTCCGCTCTCGTGTCCGAATGGCGCTGACCAGAACGACACCATTGAGGATAGCTACGCCAAAAAGAGCGATAAAACCAATCCCTGCCGAAATACTGAATGGCAGTCCTCGTGCAATGAGAGTGAAAATACCACCTGTCGCAGCCAAAGGCAGATTGGCGAAAATCAGTAATGCAGCTTTTACAGAACCTAGCGTGAAAGTAAGGAGTGCGAACACCAGAAAAAGGGTAAGGGGAACTACGATAGCGAGACGTTTTGTGGCGGACTGCAGATTCCGAAACTGCCCATTCCATTCAATCGTGTAACCGGGGGGGAGTTGGACCTGTCTTGTTACCTTTTGCTGAGCTTCCGCTACCCACGAGTTGAGATCTCGCTGACGGACATTGCTTTGGATGACCATTCGCCGTCGGACCCGATCCCGATTGATACGTACGGCGCCTATCATTTCATGGATATGTGTTACGTCCGACAATTCCACAAATCCTGAGTGGTCGGCTTTGGGAACGTGCAGTGCTCGAATGCGGGCAGAGGAATTTACTTGTGCTTTGTCTATTCGCACCTGCGTGGCCAGAATGGCATTGTTGGCAATGACGGAGCGTTCACCAATATGACCGCCTATTGCTTCGATCGTATCGAGAATGTCTTGTTCACTGACATTGCGAAACGCAGCTCGTTCTCGGTCCACATCAATGACAAGAAGTGGCATATCTCCATCACCTTCCACGGCAACATCTGCCGCTCCCCGTACCGAAGACATGACAGATGCGACCTGTGTTCCGAGACGCTCAAGTGTTGTGAGGTCATCTCCGTAAATAGAAACAGCAACCTGGGTTCTAACGCCGGAAAGCAGGTCATCCATTCGCATTTGTACTGGTTGACTCCACGAGTACAGGGCATCAGGCAACTCATGGAGTAGAGCCTTGTTCATCGCTTCCACCAGTCCTGCCTGAGTGTGTGCGGTCGTCCATGTGGATGGATCATTGAGGAAGATAAAACTATCTGTTTCGTTCACTCCCATCGGGTCTGTGGGAATGGCCCCGGTACCCGTACTGCTAATGACGGTTTTAACTTCTGGAAAACGCCGCAAGATGTGTTCTTGGCGTGTCACACCCGCGATAACGGTGTCCAATGAGGCCGAGGGGAGACGGGTTGTAGTGACTGTAAGCGCTCCTTCATCAAGTTGCGGAATGAATTCTCCGCCAAGATGTGTGGCGAGTACGGCGGATAGTCCGAATAATGTTAATGTGAAGCTCAGGACGATCCACGGGTGTATAGAACAAAACGACAATAGACGCTGGTATGGATAGCGAAGAAGAGCAATAATGCGTGTATCACCGTTACGGGTAGGTGCGTGACGCAGTACTAAAGCCGTCAATGTCGGTGCACAAATAAAGCAATATAACAGGGATGCCAGCAACGCCATGATGATGGTCTGTGCCATCGGGCGGAACATTTTGCCCTCGACCCCCTGAAGCGTGAGGATGGGAAGATACACCATCATGATGACACCGATTGCCAGACAGACCGGTCGCGCTACCTGTTGCATGGAGGATAAAACCAGCGTTTCCAGCGGGGCAGCCGGAGTACGTGTACGCAGAGCCATAACGTGCTCTACGATGACCAGAGACCCATCTACGATCATTCCGAAATCGATCGCGCCGAGACTCAGAAGATTGGCTGATACACCGGCCACTCTCATACCCGTCATCGCGCAGATGAGTGAGGCGGGAATAACGGATGCAATGACCAGCGAGGCTCGCCAGCATCCGATCACGGTCAATAAAACGACGAAAACAAGAATTGCACCGATAATCAGATTTTCGCGTACCGTGGCGATTGTGCGACGTGTCAGATCGGCGCGGGAATAATAGGGCTCCAGTTTTACGCCAGGTGGCAGACTCTTTCGGATAGAAGGAAAGGCGGCTTCGATTTCATTCAGTGTTGCGCTGGAACTAGCGCCGCTTTCCATTAAAATCGTGCCGGCGACGATTTCTCCTGTTCCATCGCGCGTCACGGCACCAAGGCGTGTGCGTGCGCCTTGCGTGACATGTCCGAGATCACGCAAGCGAATTACGCCGCCGTCAGACAGAGCGCGGACAGGAATTTTCCCGAAATCATCAAGGTTTTGGATGAGGCCGCGTCCCACAACGATCTGCTGTTCGCCATGTCGGGCTATCCAGCCGCCTCCAACCGATGCGTTATTGCTGTCCACGGCACGATAAACATCTCCCACCGACACGTCTGTGGCGATGAGCCGCCGTTCGTCCAAGGTGATCTGCCATGTCTCCTCAGCGCCGCCGCCAATGTTGACGTCCACTACTCCGGGAACCAAACGCAGTTGTGGAGCAACCGTCCAGTTCATCAGACGATTCAATGCCATAAGAGATTGACCGCCGCCGCTGACCTGGAATTGCATGATCTCGCCCATGCCAGTGGTGAGCGGTCCGATGTTGATGGTCAATTGTCCCGGTGGGAGATTGGCACGCGCTTGCGCGAGACGTTCCTCTACGCGCGCGCGATCCAGATTGATATCGGTTGCGTCATTGAACTGCACATACACAACCGATACGCCACTGCGCGAAACAGAGCGGAGGTCGGTCATTCCGGGAATGCCGGTCATGCTGGCTTCGACCGGCAAAGTGATCAGCCGCTCCACTTCTTCCGTTGCCAGTCCTGGCGCCACAACCGAGACCAGTACCTGGCGTGGTGAAATGTCAGGCACGGCCTCGACGGGAAGATCCCGCACGATGACGACACCGCCGACCATAAGAAGCATAAGAATGCCGATGATGAGACCTGGCGAACGGATGAGCGCTGTTTGCAGGCGCGACAGCATCAGTCCGCGTCTCCCATGGCTGCCAGTTCGATCAGAGATTTAAGGGCCAGGCTGCCATGCGCCACGATCGTTTCATTCCCTGACAGGGACGCGGATTGGATGATGGCATTTTCCTCATTTTCGATTACGACGGCGACAGGAATAGGCCGATATGCTTCTGCCCCCGCGCGCACAAAGACAACTTTGTCGCCATTGATCTGACGCACGGCTTCAGACGGAACGATCAGCCCTGTACTGTTTTCGCGTGTCGTAGCCACTGCATCAAATGCCATTGCCGGAGCCAATGCGCCTGATGAGTTTGGCATTTCGACAATAAGACGCACCGCTCCCGAAGTCGCTGGCGTGTCGATACCCGCTATTCGTGCCAGGAATGGGCCGGTGGGTAAGGATACCTGTATGTCGGAATCCGGAGATAAACGTGCGGCGTCTTCGGGTGTCACATCCGCCACCAACCATACAGTTGAAAGATCAGTCACGCGGGCAATTTCCGTCTCAGGTCCGATGGAAGCGGTAATCGCAACAGGTAGACTTTTCACAATACCTGTCACCGGAGCGACAATGTCCGTGGCTTCCGGCCCGGAAATGGACTCGGATGCCGAGTGGAATTCTTCTCGAAAGCGGTGGTCCAGCGTGGCGATATCGGCTTCGCGAGCTTGGACCGTGGCTTGTGCCACAGCGAGAGCGTCCCGCCGGCGACGTAATTCCCCCGTTGAGACGGTCTCGCCTGCCAATGTCCGTCCGCGTGCATAAGCGGCCGCAGCTTCATCGCGGTCGGCATTAGCCGCGACAAGAGCGGCTTTGAGCTGCATTGCCTGCAGCGACGCGGTGTGAAGCGAGTGATTCCGATAACTGAGGAGGATATCACCCTTCTTGACGGCCTGACCGGGAAGAACGTGGATGCTTTCCACGCGTCCTTGACCTGTCGGACGAATGGGGACGTCACGATTCTCGTCCACGACGACGCGTAACATCAATGGCATTTCACCCGATACATGACCTGTATGCAAAGTGACGGTTGTCAAACCCACAGCATGGGCAGCTTCCGCACTCATATGAAGCAGTCGCCACGGAGATTCTTGTGCCAAGAGTGAAGAAATCATCATGGTTTGCAGGCAAACCAGAATAATGAGATGTCGCAATATTCTCTTCATAACGGCGCATTCGTCGCAATCAGGAACCGCAGTGCCGCAGCGTGCCACGCAATTTCGGCTTGATCGCGTGCCAACTCTGCTCGGACGGCGTCCTGACGCGCTCGTAAAGTCACATCAAATCCATGTTCGCCTTCACGCCAGGCCCGTTCTTCCGCAACGGCACGATGCTCAAGGTCATTGGCGCTGTCAGACAAGATATTTCGTTCAACGGAAGCTGTGGCCATCCGTTCTCGGACCTGTGCCAGTTCCTGTTTTACCATGCGGCGGGCAAGTTCTTCCTGGCTGGTGGCGGTCGCGAGACGATCAGTCGCTTCCATCATAATAGGGGTGTTGCGCACTTCGCTTGGTAGTGTCAGGGTAATATTTACGCCAACGCGGGTATCCCACGGGCTCCCATATTGTTTCTCGTGAATGGCGCCAATCCCGACTTCGGGATTGGGCATATAGGATCGTCGTGCAAGTTTTAGGGCAGCGCGAGCTGTTTCCAAAGCGGCGTGAGCAGCGCGGACACGTGGCTCTTCTTCAATGATCCGTTCCAGGCGAGCAGAGGAAAGATATTGAAGCCGGGAGGGAAGGTAGACTGAAATATCTGGTAAAAAGGGTTGGCCAGTTAGAATGTCGAGCGTGTTTTGAGCGTTATTCAGAGCTTCCTTTGCTTGGGTCCATTCATCTTCCGCCGTACGGGACGCGGCTCTGGCCAACGCGGCATCCACATTAGGAGTTTCTCCCGTGCGCGCAGATTGAATGGCAAGATCAGATAAATGTCGTGTAGCATTACGCAAATTTGTCATCGCGGTAAGTCGAACATGTGCCAACATCAGTGTCGTTGTTGCATCAAGGAGTCGGATCGCAAGAGTAAGACGGCTCATTGCCAGTTTCTGCGAAGCCATGTTGGCATCTGACATGGCGACGTCATGAGTGGCATCCTCTTGTCCCGGCAGCCACAAGGGAACGCTCACAGAACCTTCGTAAGTGGTATATCCCTCGTTGCTACCGATAAAATGATCATCCATGTAAGAACCGTTGACGGTGGGGCCACCGGCAAACCATGAATGTGCGGCATCGGCTTTTTTCAACGCGGAGTTCTGATGGGTCCGGAATTCTTCCCGATATGGATCTCGCGCCCATGCATGATCGAGAGCTAACCGAAATGGAATTAACGGTGATGGAGAAACAGAGAGAGGGAAGGAGGTAGTATGTTGTGTAGAATACACCACATGTGCGGACCATGAATCGGCATGCGCTGACACTATATTGAAAATGATACCAAAGAAAAACAGCGAGAAAGCGCGATTGATGGTCACTGATCTGTCGTCTCAGTGGTACAGGCACTCCACAGTAACTTTATGACCCGGGCGAGATCGTCTTTAATCACGGAAGGAGGCTGAGAGTTTGAAAACGGAGAAAGAGACACACGAGATGATCGGATTGCTTCGTTTTCCGAGAATAGCGTGACAGAGATATGCCCGTTCGCTTGTCCTTGTCCGCGTGGCTGTACGACAGAAGCTTTTAAATGAAGAGGACCGCGGCTGAAGCAAGTGGATTTCAGCGCCTCTTCGTTCGGGCAGGGAAATGAGTTCTGAACGGCTTCAGCGACGCTGGACGCCGGGTAATCACGGAAGTTGCCCGTGACATGCAAATGCAAGGGGGAACCGCTTTCCCGACATACTGTCGTGGGGCTCTCTGCAGCTGCGCTGTGTGCCTGAAAAAGCAGCAGACAGGCAATGCCTACAAAAAATACCCCTAATCTACGAGGTTCAGTCCCGCTGTTTGTAAAAGAGAACGGATTAGCCATGTGGTCATTCTAGGAAGGCAACCTGACGGCAACCTGAACGGATTGAATGGTCTTTTTCGCATTCTGCTGACTCGAAAATATTTCATCTGAACGTTGAGTGATGTGTACGAAATCCCTTCATATTACCCAATCGCTGGTGCATGAGGACATCCTGGTAACGGATGCCGGAAGTCATGGCTTGCGGTAAAGCATCCGTTCCAGAACTCTGTCTTTCAGGATAAACTGATGGAAAAGTGCGGCACCGCCGTGACCTATTGCGAGACCAACGATGAGCCATGCATTCCAGTGATGCAGCGATTGAATCCATTCGAGCGTCTTTGTTTGAAAGCGCATGAGTGGTGAAGGAAGCGAGAGATTGAAAAAGCTCATTGCTTGCCCGCTTCCCCAACGCCAGAGATAGCCGAGAACAATTTCTGCCAACAGTAGAATATAGAGTGTGTAATCCATTCCAAGAGCCCACATTCGATCAAGGGGCGAGAGAAGTTTTGACAGACACCGCCCTTTCGTCAGGCGCCATCCAACGCGCAACATCATGATGACGGTCAAGCAAATACCAGCAGTCAGATGGGCGACAACCATGAGGTGATGAACGGGTCTCGTGGGTAAATTCCAGGTTTCACCAAGAGCAAACTGAAATGCGACGAGCAGGGCCGTCATCCAGTGGAGAGCAATTGTTGGCGTATCATAGCGTGAACTGCCTGCAATGATGGGGGACGAAACAGACATGCGCACCCTTGCAAAAATGATCATAAGTGGCCCTGTATATTAGGCCAACCTTACAGGAACCTGAACGGTAAATATTTATATTTATCTGGATAATATTGCAAATAACTCTCATTTTGTGCGGTGATTTTTGTGTTGCGAGGGGGTTTATTTTCTCTATAGATCGGCGTGGTATTTGTTGTAGAAGTGAGTCCTCTAATGTCTCGTCTTCCTCCCCAAACCGAACGCCATTCCGTCGAAAAATTAGGATGGTTGCGCGCAGTCGTTCTGGGCGCCAATGACGGGATATTATCGACCGGAAGTCTTATCGTCGGAGTTGCTAGGGCCTGTTAGATCTTGAATTTCTTCCCATATTGTAGGGATGGAAGAAGGAGACAGAACAGGCACCTTTACGGACGAGACATGGGCGATCTGGGAACCTCTGATTGA
>NZ_WOTH01000056.1 GCF_011516945.1 Acetobacter estunensis | reverse complement strand
CTTCAACATCAAAGAAACCAGACTGCTTCATATCGCCATTCCCTCAATCAACGCAGAAGAAATAGAATCATACAGAAGACCTCAAAACCAGGGGGTTTTTAGAACCCTCCATCTATACGGAATCAGACATGGTATCGAACCTCATGATTAGCAGTCATGTCATTCCCGAGGACCTGGAGACGCGGCTCCGTCAAGGCAACGATAATCCTCTTGCTTTAATCGAGCGGCTTCGCTCGGAACCGTGGTGGGAAGATATTTGGGACAGCACCCAAATCTCCCGGTCGAATTATTGGCCGGGATGGCGCGAGACATGCGCAGAATTGCAGACAGAAGTTGAGCGTGACAAATGGGCCATGGGCATTCGGGAAAGACTAAAGACTTTTACCGAAGATCCGGAAGCCTTAGACAAATGGCTCTCAGAAAAAAACAATAACTTACAGCCGGAAACGATGTAAGCCAGAAATGGGTGCTGGCCATGGACCTTGCGCGAGAATGGTCTAACGGCTCTACCTTGCGGGGGCATGATAATAACGGCACGTATATTCATAAAACAGGAACAGCCGGAACAGACTGGCAGATCGCGCCTGCATTTGAATATAACTGGAATGCAAATTGGGGGGTAATCGTCGGCTCTGCGTTCTATTTTGCAGGTCACAACAAAAGTATACAGGTTTCCCCGCAGTTTGCAGTCAACGCTATGTTCTGATTTCTGGTTTGTTGAGAGACAATGTAATAAGCGTTTGTTCAGTTTTCACGAATTTCGAAAGTTCAGCACAGTAAGTCCCCGAACCTGAGCAAAAGCCTGATCACTGGTCACTAACGCGAGATGCTCTGTCAGGGCATGTGCGGCGATCATCATGTCCAAAGACCCAAGAATTTGACCATGCCGCTCTTGCTCAGCGCGTAATTTGCCGTAGCGCTCCGCTACGCCATGATCCCAGGGCAGTATGGTCAGCCGATCCATGACAGTGCGTGTCAGACGCAGTAATCGAGTTGCCGATGGGCGTTTGGCTAGTCCATACGCAACTTCTCCGGCGGTTACGGCCGAGACACAACACCGGCCTGGATCAAGCGCCTCCACGTGTGAGAGCACTCTTTCGTCCGCGCGTACGATATCACTTATTGTATTGGTATCGAACATATAAGAAATCACGTTAGGCACACAGCAAATGGATCCCTGTCCTGTTGATCCTGGTTGCGACCTTCAGGGAAAAGCTCAGTCCCTTTGGCCTGCCGGATGGCAGAAAGTGCCTTACCCCACCCCAGGGGACGCGGCGAGAGAATGACATCACCGGTACGTGGATCTCTGCGGATTGTGACCTCTGATGTGTCAAATCGGTAAGCTGCAGGAAGACGCACGGCCTGGCTGCGACCGGTCATAAAAATTTTGGCTGTATCAGACATGTCCACCTCCTTGGAGTAGGTATCATTGATATCTATCATTTAGATCCAAACGACGCAACATCAAACCCACGCGTGGCCGTATGGACTTACTTTATTTCATACCTAACTTCAAACTCTGTCTTTTGTCGAAAGCCTGAAGATGATGATAAATCTGCCAATCAAGCAGAAGTCCCGACAACCACGCGGACAGATCCAGGCATTCCGCTTACGCCTAATTCCGGTCATTCGATGACTAATCGTGCGGTTGCCAAAGCAGGCATATACCATTTCTTCGTATCACTTGAGCCGCAGGTGGCATTTAACTTGATGAGTAGCACACCTCTGCCCCGGACAGGATTTTATCCGGGACAGAAAGCAGCGTTCGCCTAATCTTCAGGCAACGCGGATCAGCTTACGGTTGATAAACTCCTCAATGCCGAGGAAGGACAGTTCGCGGCCAAAGCCAGAGTTCTTGATCCCGCCAAACGGCAGTTCAGGGGCCGCAGCCGTGGCCGTGTTGATGAACATCATGCCGGTTTCGACTGCTTCGGCCACCCGTTCCGCCCTACCGAGGTCACGGGAGAACACGGACCCGCCGAGGCCATAGGGGGAATCATTGGCCAGTTCGATGGCTTCATGTTCGGATGCAACCTTGTGCACGACCGCAACCGGGCCGAAAATCTCCTGATAGAAGACCGGGTTGCCCTTTGATACGTTGGTCAGGATGGTCGGTTCCATGAAGAAACCCTTGCGCTCCATTCGCTTGCCGCCAGCCACCAGCGTTGCCCCTGCCTTGACCGCTTCGTCGGTCTGCGCAAGTGCGGTGTCGAGCGCCTTTTTGCTGCTCATCGGGCCATGGGTCGTACCTTCAGCCAGCGGATCGCCAATGCGGAACTGCGTGATCGCGGTTTTCAGTCCTGCGACGAAAGCATCATAGACCTTTTCATGCACGATCATGCGCTTGGCCGCCGTGCAGACCTGTCCGTTATTGGCGAACCGGCCCCATGTCGCCCATTTGATTGCCAGTTCAAGGTCCGCCTCATCGAGCACGATGAAGGCATCGCTCCCGCCCAGTTCCATAGTGTCCTTCTTCAGCGCCGCACCGGCTTCGGCCGCGACCGTCTGGCCCGCGCGTTCGCTGCCGGTCAGGGCAACGCCACGGATGCGGAAATCCTTGATCAGCTCAGCGGACTGATCGTTGTCGAGGAAGATGTTGGTATAGACACCAGCAGGCGCGCCCGCGTCGTGGAACAGCTTTTCAAAGGCCAGCGCGCATTGCGGCACGTTGGGCGCGTGCTTGGCGATGACCACGTTGCCCGCCATCAGGTTCGGCCCCGCCACGCGGGCCAACTGGTAATAAGGGAAGTTCCACGGCTCGATGCAGTAGATCAGGCCCAGAGGCTGATTGATGATCTTTGCGTGGCCTTCCTTGACCTTCAGATGCGTGGGAGCGAGGAATTTTTCCGCCCCGTCGGCGTAGAAGGAGAGAATATCGGCGGTGATGTCGATCTCTTCCAGCGCGTCGGGCAGCGCCTTGCCCATCTCGGTCGCGATCAGGCGCGCATGGGTCACGCGGTCACGGCGCAGCAGGTCGGCGGCTTTTGACATGATGACCTTGCGGGCTGCGATATCGCGCTTTTTCCAGTCGGTCTTCCACACATGGTCCGCCCGATCGACAATCTCCTTCATCTGCGCGGCGGTATGTAGTTCAAACGTGCGTTCCACGGTTTCCGTGGTCGGATTGAGTGTCTGATAAAAACTCATTGGTGCGTTTCCCTGTTTATTGATTATGGAAAGGGTAGTCGGTGTAGCCGTGCGCGCCGCCGCCATACATCGTCGTCGGGTCCAGCGAGTTAAGTGGCCAGCCATGTTTCAGCCGCGTGGGCAGGTCCGGATTGGCGATGAACTTGCGCCCGAAGCCGATCATGTCCGCCCAATCATGCGCCCGCACATGTTGCGCTTTGTGCAGGTCATAACGGCCCGCGCACAGGATGCGGCCGCCAAAGATGTCGCGCACGCTGGCGCGGAAGGCGTCCGGCATTTCAGGCGCATTGTCCCAGTCAGCCTCGGCGAGCGAGACATAGGCGATGCCCGCGTCCGCCAGCACGCGCACGGCTGCCGTATAGGTTTCCGCTGGATTGTCCTCCAGAAGGCCAAGATACACGCGCTTTTCCGTGGTCGTGCCGAACAGCGGGGAAAACCGCACGCCCATCCTGCCAGGCGTGACCACGGCGGAGACGGCCTCGACCACCTCGCGCAGGAAGCGCAGGCGATTAGACAGGCTGCCGCCATAGGCATCGGTGCGAAAATTGGCACGTTCAGAGATGAACTGGTTGATCAGGTAGCCATTGGCGGCGTGGATTTCGACGCCATCGAAACCGGCTGACAGGGCGTTGCGGGCTGCCTGTGCGTACAACTCTACCAGGTCATGGATTTCTGGAATGGAGAGCGCGCGTGGCATGTCCGGCGGTACCAGCTTTCCCGTGCCCGGCCCCGTGGGGATGAACACATTCACGCCTGTTGCCGCGACGGCAGACGGGGCGATCGGAGCTTCATGGCCGGGTTGCAGGGCGCGGTGCGAGACACGACCGACATGCCATAACTGCGCAAAGATGGGCCGCTGTTTTGCGTGCACCGCGTCCGTGACCAGTTTCCAGCCCGCGATCTGCTCAGGTGAGTAGATGCCCGGTGTCCAGGCATAGCCCTGCCCGCGAGGTTCGATCTGCGTGCCTTCGGTAAGCAGGAAACCCGCCTGCGTGCGCTGCGCGTAATATTCGGCCATCAGCGCGTTGGGAATATCGCCGGGCTGGGTGCTGCGGCAGCGCGTCAGTGGTGGCAGGAAGATCCGGTTTTCCAGCGATAGGTCGCCCAGTCGCACAGGTTCGAATAAAGAAGATGAAGACATGATCAACCCTGTTTACAAATGCAGGACATCTGTCCGGCCCGCATGTAAACATTGACCCAGCCTACGGTGTGCGCAAGAACGCACATAAACCGCCCCTAGTGTCAGGAATGATACCATGCCCCGCATTCGTCACACCACGCTGGCCTGCAGCCCCGGCTGCACGGTGGAAGCCACGCTGGAACTGTTCGGGGGCAAGTGGAAGGCGCTGATCCTGTATCACCTGTTCGAGGACGGGGTGCTGCGGTTCGGCGAACTGCGCCGCCGCTTGCCCAACGTCACGCAGCGGATGCTGACCAATCAGTTGCGCGAACTCGAGGCAGACGGACTGGTGTCACGCACCGTTTTCCCCGAGGTGCCACCGCATGTGGAATACGCCCTGACCGAGCTGGGAAAGACGCTGAAGCCAGTTATTCAGGCGCTCAAGAAGTGGGGGGATCGGTATGCGCATTCTGTTCAGCGGGACAAAGCTGGCGATCGAGATTGACCGCTAAGCATCGTGGCAATTCCGACTCAACCTGTCTGTCGGGTTAGCAAAAGCAGAGCAGACAGGCTGCAGTCGCCCTCTTTTCTGCCATTTCCGCAGTCGATCTTGTTTCCCGAAAGCAGACATCGGCATCATCCATTCTTTCGCTTCATTCGTATGAACAAATGTGATACAGATGTGCATACACGCAAGGGGGCTTTGTATGTCTGCTGTTACATTCCGAGTAAATGAAACGCTGAAGGCGGCCGCAGTTGAGAAGTTGTCAGCTCAAGGCATTTCACTTTCCGACGCACTGCGCGATACCCTCGCATATATTGCTGAAACGGGGCGCTCTCCCGTCAAGCGCACGCTTGTCACAGACGAGGATGCGCAGCTTATCGAGATTGTGCGCGAACGTCTCAAAAATCCTACCCAAAAGCACCGTATGACTTTTGCGGAACTTAAGAGCCGTCATCGCGAATGAGAGAGTATTGTCTCGAATTCGATGATAGAGCGCTTAAGGAGTGGGATGCTCTTGACGGCAGCGTGCGTAAGAAATTTGAAAAGAAGCTGGAAAAGCTGATCTGGAATCCTCACTCTCCAGGAAACGAGCTTCATCACGACCTATCAGGGTTTTACAAGATCAAGCTTCTGAAAGATGGCTACCGCCTTGTTTATCAGGTCATCGACGAACGGATCATCATCTATGTGATTGCCGTTGGCCGGAGAGCCGATAATGAAATTTATGAATTAGCTTCGGAGCGGACAGAGTGAATTACTTTCTTGGTAGAAAGTCAGCTCCCCCTCATCCCTGTCATCCGCTCGGTCATAGTCCGTTCCGCAAAGCAGACGTGGCCATGACGAGCAGGGAGAGAGCGGAAATGATCTGATCAGGTGGGAAGCACTACACTTTTCCCACCATCGGCCATTGCGATCGACCCGACCATGAAGCTGGCCTCGTCGGATGCGAGAAAGGCAATCACCCTGGCGATCTCCTCTGGTTGAGCCGCTCGTCCAATAGGAGCCTGTTTGCCATAGTCCGCAAGGGCTGATGGACCGTTTGCATGAATATGGTTGAGAATATTGGTTACGGTATCTCCTGCGCCCACAGCATTGACCCGGATCCCATGACCGATTGCTTCCACGGCCAGTGTTCGGGTGAATTGGGCAAGGGCTCCCTTCGACGCGGCATACGCTGCGATCGATGGAAAGGTCTGAAAGCAGGCATAGGATCCGACATTGACGATAGCTCCGCTACCGTTCGGGATCATCGCACGCATCGCCTCACGCGAGTGCAGAAACACGCCCCGGATATTGACGGCGAAGATGCGGTCCCATTCCTCAAGAGTCATGTCCACCACCAGCTTGTTGATGATGATGCCCGCATTATTCACGAGAATATCCAGCCGACCGAACTGCTCGACCGCCGTTGCCACGGCCAGTCGGGCAGCACTTTCTTCGGCCACGTCCCCGACGAGTGGGACGATGCCAGGCTGGGCAAGAGCGTTAACATTGGGATTGCAATCCTCCGCGATAACCGATGCGCCTCGCGCATGAAGCAGTTCCACAGCTGCGCGACCGATCCCACTTGCTGCGCCGGTAACAATCGCGACTTTGCCTGTAAAATTTCCTGCTGTGTTTTCCGGATTCATACGAACCTCCTGTGATGTCGAGAACATCATCTGGAGTGGCCGTATCGTAATTTTAATACTGCATATTCTGGATGGGTTATACGGCCGGGCAGGTACAATCTGTCATGGCGTCTTTGCACCGCGCACGGCAGCAATGAAGGTCTTCACCGCAGTCGAGCGATGACGATGCGGGGGATAGTAGAGCGCAAAGCCAGGAAAAGCGGCGGAATACTCTGTCAGCAGGGGAATAAGATGGCCGGCCGCGATGAGTGGCTGAACCTCGCTCTCAACCCACAATGCGATGCCCGCGCCAGCAACGGCGGCATCAAGTGCTGCCCGCTGATCATTGAAGGTCAGTGGACCGGATACGGCTACGGAGAACCAGACGCCGTTTTCGCAGAATTCCCAGTTGTACAAGGCATCATGCCCCGGCCAGCGAAAACCGATACAGAGATGATCGCGGAGCTCACGCGGATGGAGTGGCATCCCGTGTTGATCGATGTAAGACGGAGCAGCAACGGCGATCTGCCGCAAGCTGGGCTGAAGCGGGAAAGCAATAACATCCTGATCCAGCATCTCCCCAAGCCGTATGCCTACGTCGAACCGTTCCTGTACAATGTCCACGCCAGCATCGTCGATCTGCACCTCGACGCTGATCCTAGGGAAACGTCGGACAATATCGGGTAAGAGCGGTTTTAGAAAGAGCTCGTACCCAAGGCGTTGGGCGTGAACCCTCACCAGACCAGCGATTTCGCCGCCCATCGCACCGGCTTCGCTTAAAGCGGCCCCGATTTCTTCGAACGCCACTCCGAACCGCGCCGCCAGACGCTCACCTGCGGGCGTAGGGCTGACGCTGCGTGTTGTTCGGTTCAGAAGCTGAACGCCAACAAAGTTTTCCAGCCGACGGATGGTTTCACTGAGCGCCGAACGCGACACGCAAAGTTCTCTGGCAGCGGCAACGAAACTGCCTTGATCGATAATGCAGCACAGTGCGCGAAGGTCAGAATAATAGCGGTCAGACATGCCCTTCTTTAGCACAAAACTGGGTTTTTCTGGTTCAGGTTTCCGGCCGGTTTATGGGGGGATACGGGCGGTCGGCCGCTCCAACCCAGATGATCTGTCAGTTGGGAGTTTAGCTGGTAGACGGGTAACGCCTTCATGTCGGACATCAAAGTGACTATCTCATATTCTTGAACACGGACAGTTTGGGGCGCTCGCACTTCAAGATCAGAAAAGGTCCGGCCAACCAGTCGGGTGATGCGTAAAAATCCTCTGACACAAACCTTCATTGGCATAAAGGTGTTTATCCTTACCAAAACCGCAGAGTAACTCGACGTCAAATTCTTAGCTCCCGCTCCCATGCTCGAGCCGGTGGCCGGGTGGAAATCCGTGGGACCGGGCTTGCCAGGCGATCAGGAATCCAGCAGCAGCGAGCCCCGTTACAGCCCAGGGCAATGATGCTGCACCGCATATGTCGAGCAGCGCGCCGCCCAAAAGGCCCCCGCCGGCTATGGCACTGTTCCACGCCACGACATTCATTGACAACGCGACATCCGCGCCATCACCGGCCGCATCCGCCAGTGCCGTCTGGAGCAACGTCGCAGCGCCTCCAAATGTCAGACCCCATATGGTGACACCGATCATAATCACCGCAGGTGACGCGGATCCGATGACGAAAGCCCCTGCCACGACCACGAATATGGCCAGACTGAGCAGGACGGACAGGCGCAAGGCGTGATCGACCGTGCGGCTGGTCAGCCAGATGCCAACCAGAGCGGCGACCCCGAACAGCAGCAGGATGCGATCTGCCTGTCCCGCCAGTCCGGCAGGTGTGACGAACGGCACGATATAGGTGTAGAGCACGTTGTGCGCGAGCATCCAAGCCATCACCACGCCCAGAACAGACCGCACGCCCGGCATGTCCAGAACATGCCGGAATGGCAGGCGCTCGTGATGCGCGGCCCCCGGAAAGTCAGGAACCTTTGCCAGAACCCATGCGATCAGCAGTATGGTCAGGCCTGACATGATCCAGAAGGCCAGACGCCAGCCGACTGCAGCACCTAGCCATGTCCCGGCGGGCACCCCCAGCGACAGTGCAATCGGCGTGCCGACCATGGCAATCGCCAGGGCACGGCCCTGCTGGGCGCGCGTCACCATCCGGCGCGCGTAGCCGGCCAGCAATGCCCAGGCGAGACCCGCCGCTGCACCCGCTCCGTACCGAGCCAAGAGGGTCGCGCCATAATGCGCCGAAAACGCGGTAATGGAATTGAACACCACGAAACCTATGATCGCCAGCAGCAGAACCTTTCTGCGCCGCCATCGCTGCGTGGCGAGTGTCAGCGGGATCGCCGCACTCAGTGAGCCTACGGCATAAGCTGTCACCATCTGCCCTGCCAGCGCAGGGGAAATATGCAGACCCGCATCAATCTCGGGTAACAGACCGGCTGGAAGGGTTTCGGTCATGATGCAGATAAAGCCGGTCATCGCCAGTGCGAGCAGACCAGCAACAGGCAGGCGTTCATTGGAATTTTGCGAGGGTAATGTTGTCTTCGGGGTCATACGTCACTCATATACGGATCGATTGATACATATATATGGGAGTAGCAAAATCTTGGCAATTATTTCTGGATCACTTAATATGAAAGTCTTTCGGAAGGAGCGATAATATGGCGCGGACTGGGCGTCCTCGTGAATTTGACCGCGACAAGGCGATTGACGCCGCCACAGCGCTCTTCTGGGCGCAGGGCTATGAGCCGACCTCCCTGACGCAGCTCAAATCCTGCATGGGCAACATTTCGCCCGCGAGTTTCTATGCCGCGTTCGGCTCGAAGGAAGCCCTGTTCCGCGAAGTCGTGCAACGTTATCTGGAGACCTACGGACAGGTGATGGCGCCGTTATGGGATGAAAGCCTGTCGCCGCGCGAGGCCATCGAACGAACGCTGCATGGCTCGGCGCGCATGCAGTCTGCCCGCGCACACCCGACCGGATGCCTGGTCGTGTGCGGTGCCAGCAACTGCTCACCTGAAAACGAACCTGTGCAGGCGCTTCTTGCGGCGGAACGACAGCGCACGCGCACCGGCATCAGGGCCTGTGTGGAGCGCGCCATCGCTAATGGTGAATTGAACGCATCCCCGGCGACAGATGTCCTGCCCGATATCCTCACAACCTTTTTTCACGGCATGACATGCGAAGCCCGGGACGGGATGCGTCCGGACACTCTGGATGCGGCCGTCACGTCCCTCCTGACATTGTGGGATCTCAACGCAGTGAAGCGGGGAACAGCAAAGCGGCCCAAGAAAAAGCTGACAGACTGACAGCGGCGAGACGATCCGGACCTGGCACGAACATTCCATATCGGTCGGTCCACAAATCCTTGACCCTGCTTCGTGTCCCTATTATGGATCGGTCGATATGGAAATGGTGTCTTCGGAATACGACGCCATGCCTCGTCAAGGAATCCGATCATGAACACATCAAAAATCGCCCTCGTCACGGGCGCCAATCGCGGCATCGGCTACAGTATCGCGAAGCATTTAACGGCCACCGGCGTTAGCGTGATCGGCACCTATCACGCCAATGAAAGCGAGGCGAAAGCAGCCGAAGCTACCCTCAGCCAAGAGGACGCAAAGCTGCGCATGCTGCAGTTGGACATCGCGAACCATGCGTCATTCAGGGATTTTGCAGAGCAGGTCAAAGCCCTTCTCGCGAGCGAGTTTGGGCAGCGGGGACTGAATTATGTTGTCCAGAACGCCGGCAACATCATCCACACGCGCTTTGATGCCGCAACATCCGAACAACTCGACAACCAGTACAACATCCACTTCAAAGGCCCGTACCTGCTGACGGTAGCGCTTCTGCCCCTGATCCGAGATGGTGGCCGCATTCTCAACATCACCTCTGCCGCGACGCGCTTCTATCTGCCGGATCATGGGCCCTACGCGGCCATGAAAGCCGCCACCGAAGTCATCTCGCTCTATATGGCAAAGGAACTGGGCGCGCGGGGCATTACTGTCAATGCGGTCGCACCTGGCGCGGTCGCATCAGATTTCGGTGGCGGTCTGGTCCGTGACGATGCCACGGTCAACAAAAGTCTCGCGGAGATCACGCCGTTGGGGCGTGTCGGCCAACCCGACGACATCGGGGCCGCGGTGCGTGGCCTTCTGTCTGACGACATGCACTGGGTAAATGGCCAGCGCATCGAAGTGACGGGCGGCCAGTCACTTTGATCCCACACAGAAAAGGGCAGGGGGTATCCGTATGATCCACGTTATGGCCAGCAGCGTCATCAATGCGCCCGTTTCGTCCGTCTGGGAGGTGATCCGTGATTTCGGCGCCCTTGGTCGCTGGTTGCCGGGCGTGAAAAGCAGCGTGATCGAAGGCGATGATCCTGGCGACCGTGTCGGCGCGATCCGCCGTGTTGAAATGGGTGATGTCGGCGTGATCCGTGAACAGCTTCTGGCGCTGTCCGACGTGGATCATGCGCTGACGTTCTCGATCATTGAATCGGCTCTGCCGCTCCGGAACTACCGCTCGACCATCACGCTTCTGCCCATAACGGATGGCGATCGCACGTTTATCTGCTGGCGCGGCCAGTTTGAGGCGGCTGCCGAACACGCAGCCAGCATGGAGGCCCGGATGCCGACACACATCTACCAGCCAGCGTTTGACAGACTGGCGGAAATTCTGGCGTTGAGGGAAACACGGTCATGACCAACTTTCATCGTAAATCCGTTCTCGTGCTAGGCGGCAGTCGCGGGATTGGGGCCGCCATCGTGCGTCGCTTCGCAACGGATGGCGCAAAAGTCGTTTTCACGTATCTGTCTTCGCCTGACGACGCCCAGGCATTGGCGGCCGAGACCAGAAGTAAGGCCCTGCGCGCCGACAGTGGCGACCGGGATGCTCTCATTGCGTTGATCGCCTCGCTCGGCCCTCTGGACGTGGTGGTCGTCAATTCCGGAATTCTCGGCGCGGGTGACCCGCTGGACATGCCGCCGGACGACATCGACAGACTTTTCCACATCAATACTCTCGCGCCTTATCACGCGGCGGTTGCTGCCGCGCGGACCATGCCTGACGGTGGCCGCATCATCTTCATCGGCTCAGCCAATGCAGACCGGATGTCGATGACTGGCCTTGCAGCCTACAGCGCCAGCAAGGCGGCACTGAAAGGCATGGTCAAGGGACTGGCGCGTGATTTCGGGGCACGCAACATCACCGTCAATGTTGTCCAGCCCGGTCCCACCGATACCGACATGAACCCCGCCGATGGACCGCTGAAGGACGTGATGCACGACTTCATGGCGATCAAACGCCATGCCACGGGCGCGGAGATCGCGGGGCTGGTCGCGTATCTTGCCGGGCCAGAGGCTGGCATCATCACCGGTGCTGCATACAACATTGATGGTGGCTTCGCAGCCTGACGGAATGACTGATCTCCACCCATTCGCTGGAAAAAAGGAACGAGGGCTATGATCCATTCATCCGAAAACGCCACGAAATCCGGCACTTTCACAATCGGCGGTGATCTCGCCATTCATCGGCTCGGTTTTGGAGCGATGCGCATCACAGGTAAAGGGATATGGGGGTTGCCCACCAATCATGACGAAGTCATCCGTACGCTGCGACGTCTTCCCGAACTCGGCATCAACTTCATCGACACGGCCGACGCCTATGGGCCGGATGTCTCGGAATGGCTGATCAAGGAAGCCCTGCATCCCTATCCCAATGGCCTCATGATTGCCACGAAGGCTGGTCTGACCCGTTCCGGGCCAGATATCTGGAAGCCGGTCGGGCGGCCGGAATATCTGCTTCAGCAAGTGCACAAGAGCCTGCGCAATCTTGGCGTCGAACAGATTGATCTGTGGCAATTGCACCGCATTGACCCCAAAGTCCCGGCGGATGAGCAGTTCGATGCAATCAGATCCTTCATTGATCAGAAACTAATCCGTCATGCAGGACTGAGCGAGGTATCCGTCGAAAACATCAAGGCGGCCTCTAAGTTCTTTGATGTGGCAACCGCCCAGAACCGCTACAATCTCGTCGATCGCATCAGCGAGGACGTGCTTGATTACTGCACTGAGCAGAACATCGGGTTTATCCCCTAGGGCCTGTTAGCAGCCTGTCGGGTTGGTCATTTTGAGGGTTATAAGGCCGAGGCTGACCCGGCTTATGCCGCCTGAAGCCGTGCCATTCTTTTGCAGTTGTATGCGAGAGCGACGAGT
>NZ_WOTH01000055.1 GCF_011516945.1 Acetobacter estunensis | reverse complement strand
GTTAACCCCGGACCAGATGGCCAACAGCAACGCCGTCAGAAGGGCGGCATAACAACAACCGGGTATAGCTTATCAAGCCCGCAAAACTGTCCGAACGGACGGGACCACCTCTACCGTGGACGGGCTTCAGCCGTTTCTATGCTGGCCAGCGTTCCGCAAGGAATGACAATATTCGATTTGGCAAAATGGTGCGGCCATACGTCCGTTCAATCGACGATGAGCTATGTTCGGTCGAAACCTACGCAATTGGCGAGTGCGTTTGCCAAGGCGGATCAGGCGGCGCGGATGATCGAAATTGTTATTGATAAGGAGGTTATTGCGGCAGGCGCAACGAAGGATGGAGCACCTTGGAAGTATTACGATTTAGGTGATTCTTACTGTAGCAATGCGTTTTGGAGCACTTGTCCGCATCGCATGGCATGCGCACGCTGTTATTTCAATATTCCGAAGCCAAGCGCCAAGGGCGTTGTCCTGGCCGCTCAGCAAGCAGCCAATCGTTTACTGGAAGAGGTCTGGTTAAGCCCAGAGGAACGGGATGCCGTGTCCGGAGACGTTGAAGCATTGGAGGGAATGTTAAACAAGCTTCGAGATAAGCCAGCGCTGGATGGCCGAACGCCTGGCGAAATTTCGGCAACATGCGGTTCCCAAGTGTCTTCTCCGTTCACAGAATCAGAATGACCAGTGCCGTGGTTGGAGAACAATGCCAAACGGAAGCGCTGGCCGGCCTCGTGGAGCGGGTGACGTTCCACAATGCCGAGAACGGTTTCTGCGTCCTGCGGGTGAAGGTGCGGGGGCAGCGCGATCTGGTCACTGTCGTCGGCCATGCCGCCATGATCTCGGCGGGTGAGTTCGTGCAGATGTCGGGGCGCTGGTTCAACGACCACACCCACGGCTTGCAGTTCAAGGCGGAGTTCCTCAAGGCCAGTCCGCCGACCACGGTCGAAGGCATAGAGCGCTATCTCGGCTCGGGCATGATCCGGGGCATTGGTCCCGTCTATGCCAAAAAACTGGTGAAAGCGTTCGGCGAGGCCGTGTTCGACCTGATCGAGCAGGAACCGCATCGCCTGCGGGAAGTGACAGGCATTGGTCCCAAGCGGACCGAACGGATTGTCGGTGGCTGGGCAGACCAGAAGGTGATCCGCGAGATCATGCTGTTCCTGCACAGCAACGGCGTCGGCACGTCGCGGGCGGTACGGATCTTCAAGACCTACGGGCAGGATGCGGTCAGACTGATCAGCGAGAACCCCTATCGGTTGGCGAAGGACATCCGGGGCATCGGCTTCAAAACCGCCGACCAGATCGCCCGGAAGATGGGGATCGCGCCTGATGCCATGATCCGGGTGAGGGCCGGGATCTCCTATGCCCTTGGTGAGGCGATGGATGAAGGGCATTGCGGCCTCCCGGTCGGTGAACTCCTGACCAGCACCGCCGAACTGCTGGAGGTCGCCGCCCCTCTGATCGAAACAGCCCTCGCGCTGGAGCTGGAAGCGGGAGACGTGGTCGCTGATAGCGTGGGAGAGACGAGTTGCATCTTCTTGGCTGGTCTCTATCGCGCGGAGCAGAGCATCGCCGAGCGATTGCGCGCCTGCGCCGTGGGTCGGCCGCCCTGGCCGGAGATCGATGCTGAAAAGGCCATGACTTGGGTGGAAGGCAAGACCGGACTTGCCATGGCGCCCAGCCAGCAGGAAGCGGTGCGCCTTGCACTGCGTAGCAAGGTGCTGGTGATCACGGGTGGTCCTGGCGTGGGCAAGACCACGCTGGTCAACGCCATTCTGAAGATCGTGACTGCCAAGGGCACAGACGTGCAACTTTGCGCGCCGACCGGCCGGGCGGCGAAGCGCCTGTCGGAAAGCACGGGGCTGGAAGGCAAGACCATCCATAGACTGCTGGAGACGGATCCGGGCAATGGCAGTTTCAAACGGGACGATACCAACCCGCTGACCTGCGACCTGCTGGTTGTGGACGAGGCCAGCATGGTCGACGTGCTGCTGATGCGCTCCCTGCTGCGCGCGTTACCTGACAGCGCGGCTCTGCTGATCGTCGGCGACGTGGACCAGTTGCCTTCTGTCGGACCGGGGCAGGTGCTGGCCGATATCATTGGCTCCGATGCTGTCCCTGTGGTGCGCCTGACCGAGGTGTTCCGCCAGGCGGCACAGAGCCGGATCATCACCAACGCGCACCGGATCAACGAAGGGAAGATGCCGGAGCTGAGCGCGGAAGAGGGATCGGATTTCTATTTCGTGGAGGCGGCTGAGCCCGAGGTCGGACTGCGCAAGTTGCTGGCCGTGGTGAAGGACCGCATCCCGGCGCGGTTCGGGCTGGACCCGGTCCGCGACGTGCAGGTGCTCTGCCCGATGAATCGGGGTGGGCTGGGCGCACGGTCGCTGAATATCGAGTTGCAGCAGGCGCTGAACCCGGCAGGCGACGTGAAGGTCGAGCGGTTCGGCTGGACCTACGGTCCCGGCGACAAGGTGATGCAGATCGCCAACGATTATGACCGGGACGTCTTCAACGGGGATCTCGGCGTTATCGACAAGATCGATGTGGAAGAGGGCGAACTGACGGCCTTATTCGATGGACGGGAGGTCGTTTACGGCTTCGGCGAGTTGGACGAACTGGTGCTGGCCTACGCGACGACCATTCACAAGAGCCAGGGCTCGGAATATCCGGTAGTGGTCATCCCGCTGGTGACGCAGCATTATACGATGCTGGCGCGGAACCTGCTTTATACCGGTGTTACACGGGGGCGGAAGCTCGTCGTGCTGGTCGGGCAGAAGAAGGCTCTGGCCATAGCTGTGCGAAATCAGGGCGGAAGGCTACGTTGGTCAAAACTGAGAGACTGGCTGGTGGGTACGTCAGGTACAGGTCATCTATCCCCCCTAAAGAAACCTTAAAATTGCTTTTTTGAGGTTGTGAAATTGTATTCCACATAAATTCATGGCGCGGCGCGAAAGTCGGATTTCTCCGCAATTTCTCAAGAGAATTCCCGAACGCGAAGACATTCAAGCTGGAGGAGAATTTTCGCTCCACCAGTCATATTCTCGATGCGTCGAACGCCGTGATCTCGTTTGATCCATCCCGGATCGAGAAGACGCTGTTTACCCGCCGGGGTGAGGGGCTGCCGATCGAAGTGCTGGGGTTTTCCTACGCCAGCGAGGAAGCTGAGGCGATTGCCCGCGAGATCGGCCGCCGTGCGGCTGCAGGCGCAGCCTGGCACGACATGGCGATCATTTACCGTCAGAACAGACTGTCACGGGCACTGGAGGAAGCGCTGCTGCATGCGCGCGTCCCTTATGAGATCGTCGGCGATGTCGGTTTCTATCAGCGAACAGTTGTCAAGGACGCCCTGGCGCTCCTGACCCTTTCCTCGTGCCTGGATGAGCGCCAGTCCGATGAGGCCTTTCGTCGGGTTGCCAACAAGTCTGCCCGGGGTCTCGGAGCGAAGGGTCTGGGGATGATCGAGGCTGAGGCGGCAGGTTTTGGTCTGTCGCTGTGTGCCGCCGCCACGCGAACGCGCCTGCCTCCCAGGTGCGGTCTGGCGCTCGACGGCTTTATCCAGATCCTCAGGCGAGCCGGAGCGCGTGATGACGAGACGCTCGGACAACGTCTGACGTGGCTGCTTGAGGAAACGGGCTATCTGGACATGCTCCGCGCTGATGACAGTGATGAGGCCGCGACCCAGAGGGAAAACCTTGCCGAGCTGACAGAACTGGCCGACAGCTTCCGGCGTGTGGAGCATCTGATGGAGCACGCGGCTCTGGCGAGCGGGGCGCCCGGGGAGAAGGGAAAGGACCGGGTGCAGCTCATCACCATGCACAGGGCAAAAGGACTGGAATTCCGCCACGTCTTTCTGCCGGCGTGGGAGGAGGCCATCTTTCCGGGCGGCATGGCGCGCAATCTCGATGAGGAGCGTCGCCTTGCTTATGTCGCGCTCACCCGGGTCATGACACAGGCTACCATCAGCTTCTGTGATTACCGCCAGGGCGGCTCTTCCGCGCCGTCACGCTTCATCGATGAGATCCCGCCGGAAAACAGGATCCGTGGCTGGAATCACGGCCGCGACGAGCCACGCCAGTCAGGTGGACGCTGGGCGCAGGCTGACCGTGAACTTGATGCACTGGGGCTTTGACCATGAGAGACGAACCACCAATGGATTTTTTCGGAAACCAGTCACAAGCATCGCTTCGACCCCAGTCGGCAGGCCATGGATACGCGCATAGCTGCAAGGCCTGCGGAAAAGGAGCAATGTTCGGTTTCAATACGCGCTCAGGGGAGGAGTGGTATTGCCGGGAGCACCGCCATCTCGGTCGCTCGGTCCCGCTGGCTGCAATGAAACGGGGCGTCTGATGCGTAGCCTGCTTCTGGCCGCCGGTGTGGTGGTCTGCGTATCAACGCCTGCCGTCGCGCAGACGGTCTCCTGTGCGGGTCAGTTTTTCGGCGGACAACCTCCTGCCGTGGTGGACGAGACGTTGCGGATCGGCACCGTGATGCTCTGTAATCACGGTTACGCCGTCCTGGCGTCCGAGCATACGAAAGGCGCGCTCTGGGCCGCCGAGTATCTCTCGGAAGAGAACCTCGAAGTGGCGGAGCGTACCCCCCGCAGCAGCCGCTTCTATCCGGACGCCCGCCTCCCGGACACCATGAGGGCCGAACTTTATGACTTCAGATCGAGCGGATACGACAGAGGCCATCTTGTTCCGAGCGGCGATGAGGCTGGCCTTTCATGGCAGGCCGAGACGTACGCACTCTCCAATATCGTGCCTCAGACCGCCGAGCTGAACCGGGGCGCCTGGGTGGGCGTGGAAAGTGCCGTGCGCGGGCTCGCGGACAGGGATGGAGAACTTTATGTTGTCACCGGTCCCGGTTATGACCCGGACAGAACCGATACCGTCGGCCCGCACCGGATTCCGGTTCCTGCTCTCACCTGGAAGGCGATTTACGATCCGGTGACAGAAGGAAGCGGCGCTTACGTCTGCCTCAATACGTCGTCGCCTCAATGCCGCGTCATCACGGTCGCCCTGCTGACGCAGCTCGTGCGGATCGATCCGTTCCCGGCGGTGCCGGCAGGCGGGAAGGACCACGTCATGCAGATGCCGCCGATTGAGGCCAGCCCTTACGCGCTGGAGCACGAGGCCGGCGGAGAAAAGATGTTGCGCGAATGGGCTGCGCCGAAGGTTCGCCGGGCTCTTGCGGAGCTGGTCAGATCGCTCGGAAGGTGAATGGGGTCGGGGGTGACGGCTTCCGCCTCTTCTGCGACGTAAACGGCTACGGCATGCGATTCCGTTAACGGACATCTTGTATCGTACGCATGGCTAAAGGTCGGAGCAGGATACTTGCGTTTTTACAGCAGACCTGACCACGCGGCGAGCACGAAAATCATATCGACGATCTTCATGCTCGTTTGTTATTCAATAACCAAACGGTTCAAAATTTGAATAGGTTGTGATTCTAATTGGAAGGGTTTTGCTCTCTAATAAATTGAATAATTTCCTGCCAGAAAATAGGATTTTTCTCGTTAAATAGATCGATCATTCCAGCTCGAATATGCAAAGATGAAACAAAATCAAGACGCTGGCTCATTTCTGTAAATACTATATGACAGTCACAAGAAGAATTTCTCACACTGTTAATGGTCTCTAAAATTCGATCTTCACTAAATTGTGAGAGAAAGCATCTTTGACGAATTAGAGATACAAGTTCAGTTTTATGATCAAAAATGAAACTAAAAACTATATCTTCTGGTGTATTATCACCTATAAAACGCGCGTAAGGTGGTAAAGCATGATTGTCAGTGGAAATTATGTCACCATCCACTAACGCGATTGATGGAATACGAAGCATTGGATTTTCATTGTGAAATTGACTAACTTTTATAACATTTGGATATCCACCGGCTGCAAAAACTTTTGTATTCGCGGCCAGTCCTGCTCCATATCGTCCAATAGCGTTTTCAACCCATTCTTTAACAAAAGCATCCTCTACATATACTGCACGTGCATCCGGAACATTACCTGTTATTGCACGAAGACTCTCGATACTGAGCTTTCCATTCCATGCTCTTTTATTGATGGAGGCCCATACAGCTTCAACAGGAAGTTCGTTTACTGCATCTTGGGAATGGGTTGTAAAGACAACCTGAAGACGTCTACGTCTAGCGGCATTCTGTAAATATTGCACAAATAAACGGACAGCTACTGGATGAAGACCGTTTTCAACTTCTTCAATTAAGATCAGAGAATTTTCAGGAGAATTTTCGATTCTATCTATAGTCTCAATAACAGACGCTTCTCCAGCACCAAAATGGAATTGAGAATAATCTACCCCACTATAAGAACCAATATACATTTTTGAAGACGGATTACTATTTTCGATAACAACACGATAATTTTCTATATTCTTATCTAGCACTGCTGTAGCATAAGTTATAGTGTTTTGATTGAGATCAGAAACCGTAAAATCATTAGGGCTTCCTCCAACAAAACGTCTAAAGCGTGAAATTTCTCCAGCGGGTACTGTCCTTTGAATTTCAATGTATTCAACAGGCCGTTCGGGAAAACCGTCTCTTCGCCATTTCGAATGAGTGAACCTTGCTGTTCGTGTAATTGTTCTATCACGTGAAATGTTTTTATCTACGAGTTCAATCTCGATGCTCCAATCAGCCATGCTTTCATCGCCTATAGAGGCCTTAGGAAAAAACTGACCTGGACGTATATTTTTATATGCTAAAGCGGTCGCGCCCAAAATGGTAGACTTACCGCCACCATTAGTGCCAACTAGCGCAGTAACCGGTGTTTTGAACTCTACAGTTTCGTCGACAAAGCCGCGCACTCTCATCAAATGCACTCTTTTTACAAATTGATTATAGTTATTTGAACGAACTCTCTCAAGTTCATTTCGCATATCACTCGGAGAAAGCTTCAATTTATGACTCTCTTTAAATATGGAATTATTGTTGGTCCTATCAAGATCAACATACCGTATCATGTCAAGATCGCATACGATGTGGGACAATGACGATTATTCGCAACCATTCCTCTGAGTAGCATTTATACGAATGTCAGCTTATTCCCATTCATGATCTAATGGCCGACCTTCCTCTTTCCCCCCATTGCTGTCCATATCTCGGCCTGCTTCCGGATGATCTGTTCCTGACGTTCTGCAATTTCGTCCATCCGGGAAACCGCCTTCCCGATAGCGCGACTCAAGTCATCGAACGCTCGCAAGCCCGCCTCAAGATCGGCAGTCGTCTGGTTTTCATTCATGCCAGATCCTCCAGCCAGTTCTCGACCTTCAGCCCTCTGATGCGGCTAAACTCGCGAATGTTGTTCGTCACCAAAGTTACTTTGAGAGTGTATGCATGGGCCGCGATCAGCAGATCATTCATGCCGATTATCTGCCCTGCCGCTTCGAGTTCGGCACGAATGCCGCCGTATTCGCCATCAGCCGGAATATCGAGCGGCAATATTGGTACAAAAGCCAGCACGCTTTCGACGCGGGCCAGGAGTTTCGCGGAGCCTTTTTTGGCGCATCCGTATCGCAGCTCCGCCGCCACGATGATGCTGGTGCAGAGATCTCCGGGATCGAGATGTTCGATGCGTTGCGCGGCAGGTCCTGATGGATTGCGGACAAGATCGCTGATGATGTTGGTATCGAGAAGATAGGCGTTCACAGGATGTCTTCCGGTCTGGCGGCTACATCGTGAACGTCGGGAAAATCGTCCTCGGGAGCCAGCGGCGGTTCTGTGCGCCATGCAGCGAGGAGTTCGTTCAGTGTAGATGGTGCCTTGACGGGCTCAAGAACCAGCCTGTCACCGTCGCGGCGGATAAGCACGCGGTCTCCCGGCAGTTCAAATTCGACCGGAATGCGTACTGCCTGACTGCGATTATTCCGGAAGAGTTTGACTTCACGGGGCCGTGGATGGGTTTCAGGGACTGGCATGGGGGGCTCCTGATTGTATATCCCATATTGTATATGTCTTGGGGGAGGAAATCAAGGTTTTGATTGTCTCGGCGGGTGCGGGCAGAGCGGGGTGCGGATTAAATCCAAAGGGAGGAGATTCGTCAGCCTTTCCAGTCATCCTGCGGACACCGTTCGCTACTTCCGACGAAGCTGCCCCTGCTTTCGCAATCACGGCCTGAGAAGTGAAACTATATAAATTGCGCCAGCATATACGGCGCCGGGGTCAGGACCAGTGCACACACAACGGCGCGCAATCGTCTGTCTGCATCCGGCGTCAGGATTGCGAAGCCCGCTTCAAGATTGAACAGCATCCAGATCAGCAACAATCCGACGCGGTATCAGCCGGGAACCGATTCATACGCCCGCGCAGCAGCCGGGACTTCGTTTAATACCGCTATGATGAGGACGGCCTGCCCAATCATAAGCGGCGTGACGATTGAGATCGCGCGGCGTGTCGCTGTTCGCGCAGGGTCAAAGACGGGTCCAACGATTTCCTGCAGTATCGGATCCGCTGTTTTGGCATCAGTCATCGGATATACCTCTGTCTGCAGACACAATGATATAGTGTCGGTCGTATTGCTGGCGGTCGTCATTCAGTTTTTAGTCTTTACTTGCTGATCACCATGAACGAACGTCTTGCGACCGCAAAGGGCTGACGAAGAGGAAAGTTTTCTCTGCCCTGTGAAGCGCCAGACGAAGCGGCCGAGGCGAACAAACAGATAAGCGGCCACGGTCATGCTGAGCAGAACGCCCCACGCACCGAGGATAGTGTAAAACCGGAAAGCTGCACGAAACTGATCAGGGTGCATGGCCATCTGACACAGGTTGAACTGCTCTTTGGTCGCCGGGTCACGGTGAGGCACTGACAGGGGCACAGACGGTAAAGGAAGAGGCCTGGTCCAGGCCCGGCACGCCTCGACAAAAGCCATCGTTCCGTCCCGCATCTGTTGGCTCACTGGCCCCTCGGGCGTATCGATCGTCGGCCGGTTCAGAGGCGCTGGTCCGACGGATGGGCCTGCCATGGCTGTTGCGCAGGGCACGGGCGTCGCCACGAGGATGAGGACTGCCGGAAAGGAAGCGCGGAGCAGCATCACATCGTGTTCCTGGGCGCAGGGTGAGTCGGCGTGAGGCCGTAACCCCATGCCGGGGTCATATCTGTCCGGCGTATGCGTCCGTGCTGCGAAAGCTTTGACCGGACGGCGGTATAGCCGGAGTGAGCCCGTCGGATGACCGCGCATTCGCCTGGTGTGCGTCTGTGCAGCAGCGCGGTGAGGCGGTTATGAGATGTCATGAAGAAGATCTCCTGCTTGTGCGAGAAGATCAGTGTCGGCCACCATCATGCGACCAGTGATAAGAAAATGCGCGGAAAACGTATTGGCCGGTCGCTGATTCGTCAGGCAGCAGGCCTCGCGGCAACGACCGCACGCTCGCTACCCGCTATCTTTCAGGTACCCGCTATCCGTATGGTGGCGCTTGTGTGAAGCCGCCCTCAGGCCGTGCGCCGAGCGCGGGTCTTTTCCGCGGGAGCGGCTGCCGTATCCGCAGCGGCGGCGCTTTTGGCCGGTGATTTCGTGGATGTTCTGACTGACGCCCTGGTCGACGCTTTCTTTGTCCTGGTCGCAGGTTTTGGTGGCGCAACACGCGCCTTCAGCACGGGGGACGCCTTGAAACGAACGGTCCGTCCGGCCTCGACCTGGACCGTTTCCAGAGTGCGGGGATTCAATGCCGTGCGCGCCGGGGTGTCTTTCACCCGAAACGTGCCGAAGCCGGGCAGGGTAAAGCTGCCGGTTTTCTCCAGCTCGGAGACAAGTGCCTCGATCAGATCGTCGGCTGCCTTACCGGCGGCAACGCCGGTGCTTGCCATGCTGTCCTGCAGCACCGCTGCGATGAACGCCTTGCTCATATTGGTGTCGTATCCTCTTTCGGACGGCATTGACGCTGGTGTCGGCCGACACCTCGAAATGCCACAGAAATAGTCTGCCCGTCATCAGGGCGAGGTTTGCGGTCGCATCATCGGCGTGTCCCGTCTGTGATCGACGGATTGACGAGGGTCTCATGAACCACATTGGCCAGTCGTTTTCTGAATCGAAAACAGGCACGACGCTGCATGTGCTGATCGATTATGAAAACGTGCAGCCGGACATTCTGGCCTTGTGCGGTCGTGATGACGTCCGGGTTCACGTCTTCGTCGGTGCATTGCAGACAAAGATCAGCATCGATCTGGCGCAGGCCATACAGGGGCTGGGTTCCCGCGCTTCTTACGTGCGCATCAGCGGAAACGGTCCGAACGCTCTGGACTTCCATGTGGCGTATTCTGTCGGACATCTCTCTGCGCTGGATCCCGACGCACGCTTTCTGATCGTCTCGAAAGATACGGGTTTCGATCCGCTGATCCTGCATCTGTGCGAGAAGGGGATTGTCTGCGAAAGGGCTCCGTCTCCGCCGGAGAAACCTGTGGCGCCCGAAAAAAGAGGGTGCTGCAAAATGGCTCTGAGGAGCGCGTGAAGAAACTGGTGGCGTGTCTGCAACGTCAGGGAGCAGCAAAACCGAAGCGCCGGAAGTCGCTGCAGGCAACAATTCTTTGCCTTTTTGGAAAGCAGCTCGACACAGGGGGAGCAGGCGCGCTCATTGACGAGATGCAGAGGCGAGGGATCGTCTCGTTCAACGGGGACAAGGTTGTGTACGCCCTGCCGAAGACGCCCGCGTAATGCGCCGTGGCATGATGTCTGCTCCTGCTGCCTCTGCAAATCGCGACACGAGCGCCGGGCATATGACGGATGGTTCCGATCTTTCACGTGGCAGTCGCATGATTCCCGGCCACGCAGGTAGTCCCGAACAAGGAGACATTCATGCCTGTCGCCCATGCCGTTCCATGTCGTTTCGTAAAGACCACACGATGCTGACGGTTCAGCATATCCTGATGGAAGAGGGCTTCCGTACAGCGGTCCAGCTCAGACCACCCATGACGCCGGATCGAAATGAGGGGCTTTCCTGGATCGTCCGGGAGGGTTCCGGACCACTTCCCTATGAAGGGTTCTCCGGCTGGTGGGCGACGGTGGATTATCCCCGCGATGCGGATGGCCGGATCCTGCCCGGCGGAGCGGCATTCCGGCTGCATTACGGACGGTATCGCACCATGCGGCCGATCGTGGTCGGTGCAATCGCATGGTGTGGGGCCGTCGGCGCGGAGCTGTGGCGGTCGGTGAAGACGCTTTTCGAGCAGGGGAAGGAGTCGGGACGGATCAGTCCGCCTCTCGACGCCCTGCCTCTGCCTCTCGATCTGGTGGCTCCTCTCGATGCGCCATGGCTTGCCACCATTATTTCGTCATTTGTGCAGGGTATGGATTACGCGCAGCTGACCCCACTGCCGCGTATCGTGCATGAACTTGCCGCCGTTCTGTTTGCCGAGGCCCCGTTTCTGGCGGGGCAGATGTATCCACCCGCGTCACGATTTCCGCTGCCGCTGTTTTGAAAAGGAGATGGCCCCTTGCGCTATATCTCCGGCTTCGCCGCCGTTCTGCTCATCGCAGCGTCTTTCTCCGCCCGCCCTGCCGAGGCCCAGTCCGTAATCGGCAGCCCGGTGACGCCGGCAGGCGGCCGTGCGGCGGGCAAGATGCCCACGACATTCGCGCCCCTTGGCCAGTCCATGGCGCAGCTGCTCGATGACGGTTTTCAGATCGTATCGCTTGCGGGTGAGGACGGCGAAATGATGATTCTGCGCGAGTCGTTTCCGGGGCAGCCGGGAAGCAAATGGGTTCGATGCGAGTTGGCTGGTGGCGGACAGTCAAAACTGATTTACAGTCGTTCGGTCTCATCGGACTGCCGTGCGCTGAACTGATGGCTCTGATCCCCTCTGGTTCCGGTCGGGACTTCGGTTTTTAACTGTATCTGATTTGTTATAAGGACGTCTGATTTATGGCGAAGAAGCCTGCGCCGGCGATTGAGCCCGAGGACTGGTCTGACGAAGAGGCTGGTTTTCTCCCGCCACTTGAACCACCGACGCCGGTGCGGGATCCGAAGGATCTGCGCCCACACACCCGCCAGCTCACAGATATTCTGCGTGCCAAATTCCCGAAACGGTGGGTGGGCGTTGAGATTGGCACGCTGCCGCTTCGTTGCGAGGATGACCTGTTCTCGGATTTCATCAATCTTGGTGATGGCCTTGGAGTGCGTCTGGACTACGATCCCAATGAACCGGATCGGGTTCTCTGGATCAGCGCTGGCAACCGTGATTTCGGCGGCGAACCGGTCGACTTCCCCCGCGATAATGAGGCCTGCCGGGGACTGATGCTCACCGACGAGGAAACGACCGAGCTGCTCGACTACCTCAAAGAAGAAATGACCGGCTGAACATCGCGGGACTTCCTGGCATGGCGGGCGAGTTCGATGCGCCGCCATGCTTCCGCCAGCGACCCTTGAGAATCATTGCGCCCGAGACTGCCCAGCAGGGTCTCCAGCGCCGATAGCGAGAGGGTGCGGCTTGCCAGTGCCGGCGACAGAATTGCGGATCCTGCCATTACGACGTGGTTAAAAACCTGAATCGCCGGATCCACGAGACGGACCAGCGCATACACAGCCCGACAATGGCCGGCGTTCTGGATCAGAGGACTGTAGATCAGGCGAGCTGGCGCGTCGGCGTCTTCCCCGGCGAAACGCTGGCGCCATCTTTCGTCTTGCGGATGCCCGGTCAGCTCGCCGCCATAGCGCTTCGTTTCCACGACATGGATGCCGGCTGCGCTGAGAAACAGGTGGTCGATCTGGGTGGTCCGCTCATTTTGAGCGGGCAGGATGACATCGTGGAGAACGGGAAGCCCGCTGCGGTTGAGAACGTCCGCGACGGCGTTCTCGCCCTTGTCACCCTGAATCTCCGCCCGGAAGGACCGCCAGACCGCCTGTTCATGGGGCGTGAGGCGGGGATGTCCGGGGTTTCGAATGCCGCGCCGGCGTAATCTCACCATGAAGCCCACCTGCTCTTGTTACGAATGTCTCCTGCTGGTCTGGCTTAGCTGACACTCATGCGACCCGCCTGGTGGCGGTAATAGGAACGGGAATGGCGTCCTTAGCCGTGCAGAGTAGAGGGACCGCCGCCCAGCTAACCCACTCGCGAGAGGTCGCCTAACGCCTTCGAGGCAAGAGGATCTGATGCCATTTCTCGATCAGTGAAAAAGACATCAAGCTAATACGGGAATACTCTGGTAAAACAGAAATGTTCTTAACGTATTATGTGGTTGGTTTTATACTTAGGATACATGGATGGATCTTTCCAAGATACAGATTGCCCGTCGCCAACTTGGTGTTGCCACAGCTCTCTTTCTTGATAATGCCGATCCGGTTTCTGTCCACTGCCTAGCATGTGGTGCAGCGGAAATTGTCGAAAGTATTGGATACCATTCCGACACCGAGAATTTCACCGGTCACATCCTTTTAGAGCCTGTTTGGAAAGTCATGGATGAGCGTTTCTTCGGATGAGATTGGCCCCCATGGCGACGAAGATCATGGCCTGCGAGACATCGATGCGGCGCTCGTAATCGCGCACGAGGCGTCGCCAGCGGGTCATCCAACCGAACGTCCGTTCGACGACCCAGCGTCGGGACAGAACCTCGAAGCCTTTAGCCCCGTTACGGCGGCGGATGATCTCGACGACGAACTCCAGATAAGCCGCCTTGTCCATCAGTTGGAGGCGGTCATAGGCGCCATCGGCAAACAGGTGCTTCACCCAGGGCCAGCGTTTACGGATCGCATCCAGGATCATCTGTGCGCCTGCGCTGTCGGAGATGTCGGCCGGTGTCAGGTTGAGCATCAGCAGGCGCCCGTC
>NZ_WOTH01000054.1 GCF_011516945.1 Acetobacter estunensis | reverse complement strand
ACAATCAGAGACCATTCTTCGTCGCTGATATCAGACGGATATGGTTTGCGTGCAGTATTCATCAATCTGTTCTGCAACACTCACGCCAGAAAGTACATAACACCCTTTAGGAGATAGGAGGCGCTATGATTGGGGAAAGATCAAGTGAGCGCAGAAAAAATCTTTTCAAAACAATTATCTAAACCCGCTTTATTCTCACCTTGCGATTGTCGCAACTTGAGAAGCAATCCTGCCCCCGCAACCAATGTAGCCTGCTCTTTATCGGCAGAGCGCAGTTTTCTTCGGTTGTGGGCCCCCGCAATACCCGATACCGACACTCCCGAAGCCCTGGCTCCGGGAGTGTTCGTGTTTCTGGCTCCTTGAGCGCGTGAGGCGGCGAAATCCAGCAGCGTGCCTAGCTCGCCGTGGAGCGTGGCATGCATCTCGCCCCGGCCCTTGCCGGGATTAAGCACGATCTTCTCGATCAGAGTGCGGATGGCCTCTGAGGCTTCCTGCCGGTCCTCGGGATGGTTCAGCGTCTCGGCCAGCCGCTCTACCTTGTGCTTGAAGATCCCGGCGACGTTGGGATGAATGTCCGGCACGTCCTGCGGCTGGGCGGCGAGCAGGGCGACCAGTTCATCCTCACGGGCCTCCATTTCGCGCATGCGCTCGACCATGCCGCGCGTATAGCCGCCATCCTCGATGACCTGGAGCATCTGTTTCAGCCCCTTGCGCAATTTGGTGAGTTCTGTCTGCCATCCGGCCGTGCTGGCGCGGCGTTCATGGTTGGCTCGGTTGGTTTCTTCGACATAAGCGCGCATGGCCTCGGCGGCTGCTTCCGGCGTCATCAGCCGGTCCTTGAGACCCGACAGCACGCGGTCTTCCAGTTCCGGGCGACGGATCGTGGTCCTGTTGGTGCAGGAGCGGTTGTCCATGTGGGTGGAGCAGGCGAAGCGGTCGCCGCCCCTGATCGAGCAGGGACCGCCGCATACCCCACAGAACACCAACCCCGACAGGAGCGACTTCGGCCGGCGCTGGCCGTTCAGCTTGTTGAGGGAGGCGCGGATACCGGTGCTGATGTTCACGCTCTTCTCTGCGATCAGCGCCTGCCGGGCACGGACGGCCTGCCAGAGATCATCATCCATGATCCGCAGCTCCGGCACTTCGGTAATGATCCACTCCGATTGCGGGTTCAGCCGCGACACGCGCTTGCCGGTCTGCGGGTCTTTCAGATAGCGCAGGCGGTTCCAGACCAGACGTCCGACATAAAGCTCATTGTTCACAATACCGGTGCCACGCAGGGCGTTGCCGCGAAGGGTGGTGTTGTTCCACTTACCGCCGGTAGGGCTGGGGATGCCTTCGTCGTTGAGGCGGCCGGCGATGGCAAGCGCGCTCCGGCCCGACGCGAACTCACGGAAGATGCGGCGGACGATTTCTGCCTGCGCGTCGTCGATCTCGCGCTCGCCCCGGATCAGTTCGCCCCGTGCGTCCATCTGATGCACGACGCGATAACCGTAGCAGATCCCGCCGCCGGACTTGCCCGCCTCGACCCGGCCACGCAGGCCGCGATGGGTCTTCATCGCCAGGTCCTTGAGAAAGAGGGCGTTCATCGTGCCCTTGAGGCCGACATGCAGTTCGGAGATCTCGCCTTCCGCCAAGGTGACGATCTGCACCCCTGCGAATTGCAGCCGCTTGAACAGGGTGGCGACGTCGGCCTGGTCGCGGGACACGCGATCGAGCGCCTCCGCCAGCACGAGGTCGAATTGTCCGGCCTGGGCGTCGCGCAGAAGGGTCTGGATGCCGGGACGCAGGATCATGCTGGCCCCGGAGATCGCCGCGTCACGGTAGGTATCCACCACCCGCCAGCCTTCGCGCGTGGCGCGCTCTTCACAGAGCCGGAACTGGTCCTCAATAGAGGCCGCCCGCTGGTTGTCCGAAGAATACCGGGCATAGAGCGCGACACGGGTCATGATTCTACTCCTTCGGATTTCTATGGTTAGCGACGTACGGCGGCGCTTTTCTTCTGTCGGGCGAGGGCGACAAACTCCGACTTGATCTTGGTAAACAGGCCCGGCGGAATAAAACCGTAGGCGAAAACACCCGCCTTGCCAGGGATCGGCGACACGCCGCCGCTCGGCCATTCATCGACGTTGTGCTCCGAGACGATGACCCAGCTTGGCACGTCATCCAGTCCGATCGCTGCCTTGACCTTCGGTGGTATCTCGATCCCGACCGTCTCGCCGGAAGGCGGCGTGTGGGTGATCGGCAGAAGCACGACATAGCGGGGCCGCAGCACGCTGTCGCTGGCAGCAACGAGGCAGGCGGGACGATCTTTGCCCTGATCCTGTCCCCGCGCGGCTTCATGCGTCCATAGATAATCGTAACGGACGACGAGGCCCGGTTTGGGTTCGGGAAACGACACGGACGGCCCTTATTTCAGCAACTCGTCGAGATGAGCATGATCCGGGTCCATCTCGGCGCGCTCCACAGCCGCCAGCACCACGTCGGACACGTCCTCCGTCCGGTGGCTTCGCTGGGCCGCCGCGCGGAGCCAGTCATAATGATCGGCGGACAACAGCACATATTCGCGGCGGCCATGGCGGGTGATCTCGACCGGCTCGCGTTGGGCCTGATGCTGGAACTCGCCGAATTTGCGCTGGAATTCGAGGGCGCCGACGGTGGGCATGGGCGGGGCATCCTGCTGGTGGATTGGTGATGCTCAGATTATACGTATAATACCTCTTTCTCAAGGATAATCTCACTCCTCGTGCTCCGACGCTACTGTACCGACCGGATCGTTGTCGTTGGCGATCTGCTCCAGCCGACGCTCGAATTCCTCGCGGGCGATCTGCCGTCCCAGCAGGCGCGCCAGGACGAGGATCAGTGCGTCCGTTCGCGCCTTCATGGTCGGATCGGGAAGAACGGATTGGATATTGCTGCTGGGTTCGTTATCGTTGGCCGGAGAATCCGGTCCGGCGTTCGATATGCGGTTTTCGTCCGTCATCGTCCTGCCCTTTCCGTCTGGAGAGGGCAGCAGCTTCACGTGCTGAAAAACGTCGCGCAACCGAAAAAATCAAGACATTTCAGTAGATTGTCGGCGTGTATCAGTTGCTGCGTACTGAGGCGTAGTCAGGCGTACATATGGCGGTGTTTTGCTCACAAATTGAGGAATCACAAGTTGGTGAGAGGTCAGTTGCACGTAAGATTTGGCGGCGACGACGACCGCCTCCGTCTCGTTTAAGGTGTTCTTCTACCTTGCCGGTTTGGCGGGAAATCGACGATCATAGGCGTTTTCTCCGACTGGTGCGTCAGACTTTTACGAGTTTGATTGCGCGCTCGGGACAGGCCTTTACACATAAACCGCAGGCACGGCACTGATCGGCATGAGGCGTGTACGCGACCATTCCCCCATGAACATGGCTTTTGATCTTCCCGACAAATGAAAGCTCCCGATAGTCGGAACGGTCGATCTTTCGAACCTCGAAAACATTGTAAGGGCACACGGCGACGCAAGCGTCTTTTCCCTCACAGCGATTGAAATCCACAATCGGGACGACCAGCCCTGTCCGACCCTCTTCCAGGCATTTAGGTGTGCTCATCGCTCTTTCCCTGTTTCCGGTCGTTTCGATGCCGCTCATTTGACGCCTTGTTGCAAACTCCGACTTTGCCGAAGCCCCCGCGCGAACATCTCAAGCGTCGTCGTCGGCCTCCCCAGTTTTTCCCAGGTTCCCCCAGCATAAAACGGATCTTCGTGATCTCCGAAATAGGCAAACAGATGCGCCACGAATTTCATTTTCGGATTGAAAAGGCCGATCATCCGCATGACCCAGAGCGGCGCCACGCGAATTTTGAGAGAGGGGTCGTAGTTTTTTACAAACCGCTCCAGCGCCTGTTTGACGGAAATTGCTTCCGGTCCCTGTACAGGACAATATTCCGGCATCACTTCAGGATTCTGAAACGCCTCGACCACCCATCGCGCGTAATCCGCGGCGCTGATCCACCAGATCTTGACGCGCGTATTCCCGATCCACTGGATCGCGCGTCCGCTGATCATGTGCGGTAGCAACTCCATGAAATGGGTCGGCGCGAAGAAGGTATGGCGGATACCGGTGTCCGCAATGATTTTGTGCCCTTCCATCCGGATGATGTTGGGCACAATGTTATGCTCGATGTTTCCAAGTGCCGGTGGATAGGCGCCAAGAGCGCCGATCTTTGCAATATACCGGATGTCCAGTCCCTGTATGGTCGTCATCAGGTTTCGCACACCTTCCCGCTCTTCATAAAAGGGAAGATTCGGGTCCGCCGTTTCAGTTGCAAGATTGAGATAGAGCGCGTCCACCCCGTCGAGAGCCGCGCGCAGGCCCGGAACGTCCCGCAGATCGGCCTGAACGATCTCGACAGTGTCCGGGAGCATCCTACGTGCCTTTTCCGGCGAGCGGACGATGGCGCGGACCTCGAAATGTCTGGCCAGTTCGGTCGCGACCGGCGCGCCAAGCCGACCCGTCGCACCAATGACAGCTATTTTCCTGATCGGTTTCATGGTGTGTCTTGATCCATCGATGCAAAAATTATCCTGAGTTTTTCAGGGTCGTAATGCCGGTTTATCGCGGTGTTTCTGAGGCCGATCCCGCGCAGCAGGAAACGGACCGTGTTTTCGATCAGCTTTTCGCGCGTCACGCCGTATTCGACGACTGTGATATCGGGCAGGCTGATCAGATGCAGCGTGTTCGCCAGATGATGGACGAACCAGATCTCGGCACTGCCGGTATGAACACCGTCCTCAACATCGCCTGCGTCCTGCGCAACCCGGAAAGATCGTTCGAAAACGGCGATCCAAGGCTTCACATGCCGGTCGAGGAAAGCCTTTGCGAACTGTCCGTCGCCCAGCAGACTGGCCGTGACAAGCCGCTTGGTATCATCGTGAGACTGCGCATCCCCGATGCCGGGGAAGACCGCCTGCACGAGCAAGGCCACACCTGTGATCAGTGTTGCTGTCGAAGGTACTGCCTCGGCAAGAAGACGACTGCCGACGGCGTTGGCTTCTACGCAATGAGATTCAAGTTCTGCGTAAAGCACCTCCTTACTGGCGAAGTGCCGGTAAAGGAGGGCCTCGGAGACACCCGCCGCTCTGGCGATCTCTTTCGTGGTCGCACCCTCCCGACCAAGCCGGGCGAAAACGGGGGCAGCTGCTGACAGGATTGCCTGCCTGCGGTCAGTCGCGGAAAGTCTGGAGGGGCGTGGTGGCATGGTTTCTCCTTATGGAGAAACTATAAGTAAATACTCACTTATATGCAAGCATTTGTTGCGTCTCGGCGCAAGGGACGGGCGCGATGTCGGCAATCCTGCTGAGTATCAGATCCACGCCATTTAAGGCCGGCATCATTGGGCTGCCAGGAAGGACGACATTAATTTCCGTCATCCTTCCAGCTATATTTGTGTTGTCTGAGGAACTGATCACGAAGAAGAGTGAACGCGATGACCGACGATTCCTCCTCGTTGCTCACGACGATCGAACTGACGTGGATCGAAAAACAGGTCGAACGCTGGCTGCGCTTCGGGCGACCGGTCGCGGACACGATCCTTGACCGTCGCCGTCGTCTGTTGAGCTTTGTTCCCGGCAGCGTGTTCGCCTTCGTGCGCTGGGCCGCCAACGACTATGGCACAGTTGAATCGCACATCGACATCGTGCGCACGGTTGGCTTCGGCGAGGACTACCAGACCGTCCCCTGCGTCCAGCCGGGCGGCGAGGTGTTGCTGCACCAGAGTTCATGGCCGCGCGTCCAGCGTGTGCTGGAAGCGATCGACACGATCGAGGCGCAGGACATCGACTCGATAGAGGTCAGTCCCGATTACTGGCGTCACCTGCACCATCGGTTGGAGGCACGGCAGCAGCCCGACGCCTATACCAAAGCACGGCATCGGGCATGGCTGCGTCGTCGCGCGTTGCATTGAGTGTGCTTCCCGCGTCTGGCTTACCGACGTTTGCCCGTGCCTTTCCCTTCTCTTTCCGGCCAGCTTTTCCATCCTCCTGTCGCATTCGTTTTGTGCCGGGACAACGCGGCGCTTCGCGCCGCGAGCGGAAGGCGCCGGCTGCGCCGCCGCGTCTCTTTCGGGTCGTCTTTGGCGCTGCTTTGGACACCATTGCGGCGCACAATCCGACGTTTAGTGACACGAGTTTTCCCGCATCCGGAACACCATCTGCAGGCGCTGGACGGGCGGCCCGGATGCACGACGAACGCACGCTGACGGACGGGGCATCGTCGCTGGGAGCGTCACCAGTTTGACGATCCTCGATCATGTGCGGATGTCGTTTTGGTCGTGTCAGACGCATGGTTTTGACGTGTTCACGGCACGCCATAAGACGCACCGAAGATAGGTCGCGGCGCAGCGTTTCGTCGTTCCGTTCGCGTGGTGTCGGGAGGCAATCTGTGGTAGGTTTTGCCAGTCCCCCCGGTCAGGCTAGAAGTGGCCATCAGATTCGAAAAAGTCTAATGTAGAAGCCAAAAAGAAGAAAAAACGTGAGGGCAAGATTAAAGGAACCGGCACTCCTGCCGGTCCTGACCTGCGGTTTTCTCTGTCTGCACATGGGGTTAGGGAAAGTTTGAGTAGCACTCTGGATTTCAGGCGTCTGAGCCGTCATTTTTCAGGAGTGAGGGTTTCCCGCCCTTTCTGACGGCACTGTTCCCCGAAAAGCCCGGTTTTCGCGAGGTCTGGCCATGGCGCAGGATGACGACACCGCGTTCCGTGCGTTCCGTCCCCGACCGGGACGCATCCGCTCGAAGGGCGGTGCGGCGCGTGGTCGCACGGACTTTCTGGCTGCGGTTCGTACACAGGTTCGTCGGCAATCCCTGTCCCCCGGAAAGAGGGGAGGCGGCGGGTCAGGCGGCGGCAATGGCCGCCGCTCATCTTCCGGGTTGGGTGCGATCTCGCGTGCGGGGAGCGCGTCGCGTTCCGCGTCTTACCGTGGCGTGGGGCGCGGGCGTGGCGCGTCCTTCGTCCGGGCGCGTGGGATTGCCGGCTGGCGTCATCAGGTTCCTGGTTCCCGGCGTGTGACGGTGAAGGCGAGGGTGGTGCGTCAGGCCGGGAAGGGAGGCGGGGCCGCCGCCCACCTGCGCTACATCCAGCGCGACGGGACTTCCCGCGACGGCGAGCGGGGTGTCCTCTACGGCGCGGAGACCGACCGCGCCGATGCGAAAGCCTTCCTCGAACGTGGCGCGGAGGACCGGCATCAGTTCAGGTTCATCGTCTCACCGGAAGATGCCGACCGGATGGATGATCTGACGGACTTCACGCGCGACCTGATGACACAGATGGAAGCCGATCTCGGTACGCGGCTGGACTGGGTGGCGGTGAACCATTTCAACACCGCGCATCCCCATGTCCATGTCGTGGTCAATGGCCGCGACGACCAGGGCAAGGACCTGGTCATCGATGGCGGCTACATCACCCACGGCCTCCGCGAACGCGCCTCCGAATTCGCGACGCTGGAACTCGGTCCCGTGTCCGAAATCGAGCAGCGCCACAAGCTGGAAGCCGAGATCGACCGTGACCGCTTTACCCGTATCGACCGCGCCCTGCTGGATCAGGCGCGGGATGGAAGCCTCGACATGCGCCCCGGTATCGAGACGCCAGCCTCCGATCTGGTTGATCGGCGGCTGCGCCTGTCGCGCCTTACGAAGCTGGAACGCATGGGGCTGGCGAACCAGACAGCGCCGGGGCGGTGGACGCTCGACGAGCGGCTGGAAGAGCGTCTGCGCAATCTCGGCGAGCGGGACGACATCACGAAGCAGATGCACCGCGCCCTGAAGGCACGAGACAAGGGAACAGCGCCGACGCGCGACCCGGCGCATTTCCGCTTCCATGGCGAGACCCCCGAGAAGCCCGTGATCGGGCGACTGCTCGACCGGCACCTGACGGACGAACTCGGGGAGAAACTGTCGCTGGTGGTCGATGGCCTCGACGGGCGGGTGCATCATCTGCGCGGCTTCGATCCGGCCCAGATGGAAGATATCCCCGGTGGCGCGATCGTGGAGATCGCGGCGGCCCCGGTCCCCGACAAGCCGCGTCCGTCCGACCGGGCGATCCTCGCCCATACCGAGGAGGGGATCTATCGTCCTTCCGCCCATCTGGAGCAGATGCAGCTCGACCGCTGGAGCATCAAGGGTAACCCGGAAGACCTGATCAAAGGCCATGTCCGCCGCCTGGAGGCTCTGCGGAGGGAGGGGATCGTGGAGCGGCTGGACGCCGACCGCTGGCGTATCCCGGAAGACTTCCAGCAACGCTCCGTCGCCTATGACGCCGCCCGTGCGCCGAAGGCGACGGTGCGGCTGCTGTCGGCCTTCGATCTGGAGGCGCAGATCGGCGCCGATGGCGCGACCTTGCTCGACCGGCGTCTGGTGGCCGGAGCCAGCCGCGACGGCGACCGGGTGGAGGCAGGCTTCGGGGGCGAGGTCGGTGACGCCCTGGCCAGACGGCAAAAAGCCCTGATCGACCGTGGGGACGCCAGCCTCACCCCGGAGGGCATGGTGCGCTACCGGAAGAACCTGCTGGCGACACTGGAAGGGCGGGAGGTGGAACGGATCGGGCAAGCCATGGCCGAAAAGCGAGGGAAGCTGTGGCGTCCGCTTGATCGCTTCGAGACCATCCAGGGCACGATGAAAGGTCCGGTCGATCTGGCTAGCGGGCGCTTCGCGGTGCTGGAGAGTGGGCATGAATTCTCGCTGGTGCCCTGGCGTCCGGAGATCAGGAAACAGCGCCAGAAGGAGATGGCCATTTCCATGGACGAGCATGGTGGCATCTCCTGGGAACTGGGACGGGGCAGGGGCCTTGGCCTGTAGCGGGAAAGCACCACGAGTCGTTCCGGAAGGCAGACAAAAACCGACAGCCGCCGCCAATTTTACGCCAGGCTACGCCCCTGTACGATGCCGATCGAACAAGGGCTTGCGCGACAAAAATTCCGCGTCACTCTGTCATGATACCCCCAGAAAAACGGGAGCACGGCGATGACCAGACGGCAGCGGATGAACGTGTATTTCGAGCCGGGCCTGCTCAAGCAGGTCGAGGCGCTGGCCGAGCGCCGGAAGGTGTCGAAATCGGCGGTGATCGAGGCGGCGGTGCTGTCGCTCGTGTCCGGCGAGGACGATGGACGCCGGGATGCGGCACTGTCGAAGCGTCTGGACCGGCTCGGACGACGGATCGACGATGTGGACGAGGCCGTCGCCGTGCTGGGTGAGGCATTCGCGCTCTATACCCATGCCTGGATGATGCGCCAGCTTCCCATCCCGGCGAATGAGAACGAAGCAGCGAAGGACCGGGCGGCGGATATGTATGTCCGGTTCAACGAGGTGCTGGTCCGGCGGCTGGCGAAGGGGCAGCGGTTCCTCAATGAGCGGGTAAGAGACGTTGCAGGGCGTAAGGAGGCGGATGCGGGAACATAGGTTATTCGCTGCGCACTTCCCGCGAGTCTATGAGAGCGGCCAGAAAGTCGGCTCCGCGAAACGCCTCCGTCCGCACGGCCTTCCACAGGACGAACCCGTCGGCCCGCACGAGAACGACCCCGCTTGCGGAAATCCCATACGCGGCCAGAAACACGGCGTCGGGATCCTCCACGTCACGTCCCACGACATGGCAGGACATCGGAACTCCACGCGTGCTGCATGAAGCCTCCGCCTCCCGGCACCAGTCTGCCGCGTCTTTTCCGGCCAACAGCACTAGCCCGTCGCCGAACAGATCGAGGCTGGAGAGGCGCATGCCGCCCCGTTTCAGCCAGACATGCGGCGCACGCGTCCCCGGTTCGGCATGGAGGTCGCGCGGAGGCACGGCGATCGGGTTCGGCACGTTCCAGGCGTCGGGCAGGATCGGATAGCGATACCCCATGCTGATCGTTTCCTCGTCTAGGACCGGTTGAAGCGCCTCAAGGGGAAGCTGGACGTCCGAACGCTGCGCCAGCCGTGCCGTGGCCTGAGCGACAGCCAGCCGCACGACTGGCCCACGTTCCACTTCGTAAAGGTCGAGAAGAGAGTCCGGCGCGTTGTGTTTGATCACGGAAACGAGCTTGAACACCAGATTATGCACGTCGTGGATGCCGGTATTGGCCCCGAACCCGCCCAGAGGCGGCGTGCTGTGAATGGCGTCACCAGCCAGAAAGACCCGACCTTTCCGGAAGCTGTCGGCATACCAGGACGACAGACACCAGGGATGGATATCGACCACCTCGATCCGGTCCGGCGGCATTCCAAGGCAGGAGGCCGCAAGCGACCGGCAGTTTTCGGGCGTGAAGCGCACAGCATCGTCCGCGTCCATCGGGTCGTACTCGATGCTCAGGACGACCGAGGTGAGATCGGTGCTCCAGGACAGGAAGGCATTGATCCCGGCCTGCCGCACCCATGCAAAGCTGAGGGGCCGCCCGCGCAGGGCGTCGCGAATGTCGCAACGGAGCGTAATGCTCATGGATTGGACGAGATCACCCAGCCCTTCGGTCCCGATGCCGAGACGATCGCGCACCATACTCCGATTGCCGTCGCATCCGATTACGTAATCGGCGTGGAGTGTGGTCTCGGTGCCGTCGTCCGACCTGAATGTCGATCCCGCCTAGAGGTATACTCGGCGATACCCGCAAATGCCGTGGCCAGATTTCCCGTGAAACCTAACGTTCACGGCCCTTTGCCGACCGATCAGAGTTTAAACGTGTGATTAGCATTTTAGACGGCAATGTGGAGAGAATGTCGGTGTCGGACAGACCGTGCCCCCGCAACCACTTCCAGCATAATTCACTACAAATCGACTGCTGACGCAGATGTTGCTGCGTCTTATCAGTCGTTTGCGCGTGTTCCGACCCTCGAAAGAAGGCCCGGCGATTACGCGCGTCGCCATTACGTCGTGGCCAACAGGGCCGCCTGCCAGACATGAAGTCTTTCGCGTTTTTCGAAACTTCATGCCGCTAGGAGGCCAGGATGGTCGATAAAAAAATAGAGCGCATCGAGCACCTCGACAGCCTGAGGACGATGTGTCTCAAGCTGGCCGCCACGCCGATAAACACAGCTCCATTGGCGTCAGTGACGCAAGAGCGGGAAGCCGACGCCAGACTACATGCCTGGCTAAGGTACTACGAGCGGTCTCGCTCAGTTCTAAACACATGCCAGGAAGGGGCTGTGGATGCTGCTTACTTTGAGAAAAGACGGCTTGCCTGGTTGAGAGATTTTGTCCGATGTCGTTCGCGAACAGCCGGCATCGAGATATGGGACCTTAGAAAGAAGTCCTGGGTCGAACTTCGGTTTAACCTCAGGGTTCTGTGTCCGGATGTCATAAGGAATAAGGCTACTTTCGATCAGATCGAAGTGGAGATCGCTCAACTCGTTGATCCGGCTAACCATTACACAAATGCCCAGCGCCTGGAATGGCTCAAGACCAATATCAGACGCAGACCGGGTCGAAGTGCCATTGAAATGTGGGATGCCAAGCAGACCCTCTGGCTCCCGTTAAGCGACGCTAAACTGAGAGACGTTTATCCCGTCTATGTGAGAGGAAACGTGCCTGACCGGCAGGTGGGGCTGGAGTTCGTTCAGGTTCTTGAATCGCTCGCATCACCCAACTATGAGGATCCAGTCGTCAGGCGTGCCCTCGAGCAGAGAACGACTTGCTTATTTTACAGCAATATCCAACGTCTGATGTGGCTGCGTGATTACACCAGACGCAATTTGGAAACAGACGATCTGGAAATTTGGCATGTCCTGCACGACACATGGGCGGTGGTGAAACGCGAGACTGTCGATGGCCTCTGTCCAAGTCAGGTGAAGGGATGCGTCTCCGAGGACCAGCTCTGGGATGAAATCGTGCAGTCCGCTGATCTGGCTCCTTCATACGAAGGAAGATATCCGCCGGTACGACACTATACGGATGACGATGTGATCCTCTGGGCCTGGCAGAATTGTCGATATTGCGATGTCGATGGCCCTCTTCAGGTTAAAATATACTCCATCATGGAGGGTAAATGGTTTCGCATCGCTGGCGGAGCGTGGATAGCGCATTTGCCGAAGGCCCTCACAGCCGGGCGGCATGATGGCCAGATACAGCGTCTGCTGACTACGGGCATGCAGAGTCTCTATGGTCTGCCGTTCCCGTATGGCGGCAGGGGGACGATGACAGTGGGGGAGGTTGCTTCAGATCTGCTGTTCGGGGGTGTTGAAACCGGTCTGTCTCTCGACACAGCGGCGGAGATAAAGCCTTTGATGACGCGCATTCAGGAGCTTACGGATCCTGTGCTGCGAGAACAACTTGGCACCGACATGCAAGGTGGGGTGACCATGGCAAAGATCGCCGCTGAAGTGCTGGATTATGAGCCAGGGCTTAAGCCTGCCGAACAGGCGTATCTGTCAAGGCGACTCAAGGATCTTGGATGGGTCCAGCGCCGGACGGCCGCCGCACGCCTTTGGTGTCCGCCAGCTGGCTTTACTCGGTTAACTTGAGCAGAAAAGGGTTTTCAAACTTCCAGCATATCATTGTTTTTTATAACTGAAGCCCGGCAATGCTGCTCGATCATCATCATGATCGAGCAGAACCTCGTTGTTCGGTCTTGAGTGCAGAGAGGCTCATAAAAATTCGTCTCAGGCGAAGCTCTACAATTCAGACAATGCTCTCCCTTCCAGAAGCAGTCAGTCTGCTTACGCCTAATTCTGTTGAAAAAGTCAGATCGAGGTGTCCGGTCAGGATTTCGTATGCAACCAGGAATGAAAGTTTCCTATGATTACAGCATTCTAAATGTTGCAATATCGAACTGGATTGCTGCGTAGAAGCTCTACGATGACTTTTTCAACAGAATTGCCTCATAACCGACGTTCGAGATTTCGAGCGCATTGCCGCATACCAGACGTCATCCAACACGACCTGAGTCGCCGTCAATAAGAACAAAATGGCATACACTTAATTCTATCCATATAACTAATTGATTTCTATATTGTTTTTTTGGGAATATTAAGATGAGCGTAAATTATGGAATTTTTTGTCGTTGTGGGGCTTGCCCTTGCCATAGGCAGCCAGTAAAGAGGGAGGGCCTCATATCGAAGGCTTAGGCTGCCCAAGGAGGTAGCCTAAAACGCAGAAAGCCGCCTGGCCCACTTTAGACGGGAGGCCAGACGGCTTTCTAGAATCCACACGGCCTATGCCATAAGGAGTCTATAATCATGTCTAAACGACAGGATCAGCAAAACTACCGCATTACGGAGCTCGAGCGCAAGGTCAAAGGTGTTCAGAGCCAAGTAACGGGCTTGCGAACCGACAGTGCTGCGCTTCAAAAGCAAGCCAAGGATGACGCCATGCGCATCCGCAATCTTGAGATCAAGGTGGCATGCCAACGTGGCATTCCTCACAAGACAGTCGCCGAGATTCATGACATTAGCCCCGCGCGCGTAAGTCAGATCGTCAAGCAGACGGTTTGATTGGCAAGGAGAGAGGAGGGCAATTCCTCTCTCCTCGCTGAACTGCCTATCTGTTCTACGATGTGGGATGAGACCTGCGGCTTACATTCTCATTCAAGACACAGAAAGCGGCAACATAGATTCTTGATAGCCGCCACGACCAAATGATAGCTTATCAGCAGACTTGGTCCATCAGTTTAGAGACATAAAATTAATGTGGACTAGGGCGTGTCGTCAGTTAATTCCGATGGTGGCGGAAACGAGTTTCGCTGCTGCGAGGAAGGTTGATTTCAGCTTGTCACTGCTTCAGTCTGGCGAAGAACCGTTCAATGATGTTTCGTTTTTTATAAATTGAAAAACAGATTTTTCGTGGGCAGATACGGTTTTTCTTTGAGGGGATAACCGGTGTGATCTCCCGCTCTTCAAGCTTTTCGATGAGGGGATCGGCGTCATAAGCCTTGTCGGCGATGAAGTGAGGTGGTCCCGTCCGTTCGGACAGTTTTGCGGGCTTGATAAGCTATACCCGGTTGTTGTTATGCCGCCCTTCTGACGGCGTTGCTGTTGGCCATCTGGTCCGGGGTT
>NZ_WOTH01000053.1 GCF_011516945.1 Acetobacter estunensis | reverse complement strand
TCTGCTCAAAACGCAGACTGGACGCCATCGCAAAAACCGTCAATCAAATCGCCAAAACCCAGAAATTACCGGCCAAGCACATCAATCAAGGGTTCTTCGATCCCTCCATCTATAAAGGGTCATTCCCTTGTCCGAAGGGTCACATGCCGATCCTTCGCCGGGAAGCTGCCGTGCAGAGCTTCCTTGGTCGACGCCATCAGGGAAAAGGTACATTCTGCATATCCCTTTCCTGAAACCAAACAAGGCCCGATTGTGGTCCGGCACGCTTTCGATCAAGGCGATGGTCTTCCGCCCTGATCGCGATCAGCTGTTTTATCTGAGGATTTCTCCTTGATGACCGACATCTGCAAGATCCTGATGATCTTTCCGCTTTTCAACTCAGGTTCGTTCTGGAACTACAAGGAAGCCTGTGAACTGACAGGTGCACGCTACCCGGCTGCGCCCCTCGGTCTGATCACCGTGGCTGCCATGCTTCCGGAGAGCTGGGAAGTCAGACTGGTCAATCGCAATACGGAACTTCTGACGGAAGAAGACTTCGCGTGGGCGGATATGGTGATGACCGGGGGAATGCTCCCGCAGAGAAACGACGCCCTGCATATCATCGACACATGCCGGGCCAGAGGTAAGCCTGTAGTGGTTGGCGGACCGGACGTCACATCCAGCCCGCCTGTCTATAAGGCCGCAAATTTTCAGGTTCTCGGGGAAGCTGAAGAGATCATGGTCAATTTCATCTCTGCGTGGCGAAGCGGCGCCAGGGAGGGAGTGTTTGAAGCGCCTATGGGTAAGACGGACGTCACGAAAAGTCCTCTGCCGCGCTTTGATCTGCTGAAGCTGAATCAGTATCTGCATGTCGGAATTCAGTTCTCGCGCGGATGCCCGTTCAGCTGCGAATTCTGCGACATCATCGAACTGTATGGCCGCGTGCCGCGCACAAAGACGACCGAACAGGTTATGGCGGAACTGGATGCGCTCTATGCCCTCGGTTATCGCGGGCATGTCGATTTTGTCGATGACAATCTGATCGGCAACAAAAAGGCGCTCCGGAAATTTCTGCCTGATCTGAAGCGCTGGCAGGATGAAAAGCGCTTCCCGTTCGAATTTTCGACTGAAGCATCAATCAACCTTGCTGATGATGCCGAACTGCTGAAAGACCTTGCCGACAGCAATTTCTTCGCCGTCTTCGTCGGGATCGAAAGCCCCGACACAGACACGTTGGTCATGACACAGAAAAAGCAGAATACCCGCCGGAGCCTGCAGCAAAGCATCGAGACCATTCATGGCGCCGGAATTTTTGTGAATGCCGGTTTCATTGTGGGTTTCGACAGTGAAAAAGGTAGTGTCGCTTCCGGCATGATCGAGTGCATCGAAGACACGTCGATCCCTGTCTGCATGGTCGGCCTGCTTTATGCTCTGCCGACCACGCAGCTTACACGCCGACTGCTGGCCGAAGGTCGTCTCTTTCTGGATGACGGTCAGACGCAATCAGGCGACCAGTGTACGGCTGGCCTGAACTTTGAGACCAGTCGTCCACGTCGGGACGTGTTGGACGATTACAGGACTGTGCTCAAGACAATTTATGAGCCGACTGCCTATTTTGGCCGTGTGCGCAGGCTGGGGCGTATGCTCAAACGCAAACGCGCGCATCGGATGATCAAGGGGGATCTTCGCAGCTTCTTCCGGCTACTCTTCCGCATCCATCGTGCTAGCCCGGGCACGGCTGGGCAATTCTGGCGTATGCTGGTCGACTGCGCCGTGCATAACCCAAAAGCACTGCCTTACGTGGTCATGACCAGCGCGTTGTATCTGCATCTTGGACCGTTTGCACGGCAGGTCGTCGAAGAGATTGATCAGGAAATCGCCAAGCTCGATCAGGGGCTCTGGCAAGCCCCACTACTCCGGGAGAAGCCTGTCGAAATAGTGCTTCAGCCTGCCTGATTACGCTGCGAATTCCTGTTGTTCAGAGAGTTATCTGAGCGCAGATGCTGGTTCTGAATCAATATGGGGCACCATCTGTCCAGTGATGCTCCTCAGAAATAAGATCGAAACTCTATCTTTGCGTCTGTAAAACTGACAGTCAGCTATCCCCCCTTACCTGACCGGCAGGAGTTCTCCGAGACGGCTTGCGGGAAACCCTGCGACCATGGTTTCGAGGGTATCCCGCAGCCATTGAAATGGCTCAATCCCGTTAAGTTTTGCCGTTTCAATCAGTGAAGCCGCAATCGCCCAGCGATCAGCCCCGCCTTCACTCCCTGCGAACAGTGCATTCTTGCGCCCGAGCGCCACAGGACGAATAACCCGTTCAACCGGATTGGTGTCGAGGTCAATACGACCATCGTCGATGAACCGCTTCAGGTCATCCCAGCGGTTCAGGGTATAGCGGATCGCTTCGGCCAGCTTGCTGCGTGTCGGCAGAAACGGAAGTTTTCCGCTGAGCAATTTGTGGAGTGCCGTGACAAGATCCTGGCTGCGTTCCTGCCTTACGACCCGCCGATGGTCGGGCGGCAAACCACGGATCCGTTCCTCAATCTGATAAAGCTCCCGGATACGAGACAGGATTTCGGTCGCTATCGGTGACCCTGCCTGATGCAGTTCGTAGAATTTACGGCGCGTGTGCGACCAGCACGCCGCAATCCTGATACTGCCGTCATGGGTGAGAGGCGTGAAGCCAGCATAACCATCCACCTGCAGAATACCCTGATAACCGGCGAGATGGCGGGCTGGCCACGCAGCGCTACGATCTGGCGTGGCGTAAAATACAACGGCAGGGGCGGTTGTGCCGCCAAAATCACGGTCATCGCGGGCATAGGCCCAGAGCCGACCGGTGCGGGTGCGTCTCCGACCGGGATCAAGGACCGGCAACGGCGTGTCATCGGCGAAGATACGCTCACCAGAGCAGACATGCGACATCAGCATGTGACGGAGCGGTGCCAGCCACCATGCGGCAGCCCGGATCCAGTCGGCCAGAGTGGACCGCGCCAGTTCAAGACCATATCGGGCAAAAATGCGGCTCTGTCGATAAAGAGGCAGATGATCGCAGTATCGGCTGGTCAGCACATGGGCGACCAGAGCGGGCGTTGCGCTGCAACCCTCAGCAATCCTCTCTGGCGCCGCCGCCTGATGGAGTGTGCCACAGGCCCGGCACGCACATTTGGGTCGGTTGATCCGCACCACCCTGACTGACGCTGGCACCCAGTCGAGCATTTCACTTGTGGTTGTCCCCGCGTCATGCAGCGATCCGCCGCAGTCCGGACAGACCGTGACATCAGGAGCAATCGTCACGTCGGAGCGAGAAAGATGATCCGGCAGTGACTTGCGGTGAGGTTGTTTGACGAATGATGATCTGGCGGAATCTGGGGAGATACGACTCAGCCCGTCATCGTTTGTTTGCTCATCAATAATGGTTTCAACACCAGTTTTAGTGTCGAGGATCAACGGGAGCTGGTCGGGCTCGATGGTTTCAGCGCTACGGCCAAACCGTGCACGTCGAAATTCCCGGATGATCTGTTGAAGCCGTTCTATCTCGATCTGCCCCTCATCCAGCGCATCTGCCAGATCCCGCACCATCCCCTGCAGGGTGATCGGGTCCAGAGGCAGATTATCGAGAGCGATCTTCATGGTCCTGATAATGCCGGACCGGCGTGGGCAGTACAAGGAAAATCGGTGCGACCGGCATTCCCATGCTTCCATTTTATCCTGCTACCATCAGGCGACGTGAAGGAACCGGATTACGCCAGTCCAGCCCTTCCAGAAGCATCGACAACTGTGCCGAGGTCAGGAAGATGCTCGCCGGTCCGTCAGGTGATGGACGTGTCACGGGCCAGGTAAACGCGCCGGAATCCAGCCGCTTCTGATAGAGGCAGAGGCCATTGCCGTCGTGGTAAAGGATTTTGACGGTTCCAGCCTTTCGCCCACGAAAAACGAAGACGTGGCCGCTGAACGGATCGGCACGCAGTATTTCCTGAATCATGAGGGCGAGAGAGTCCATTCCCTTGCGCAGATCGGTGTAGCCCAGTGCGACATGGATCCGCACGTTGGGAGGCAGGCTGATCATGGTGAAGTGTCCAGCGCATTGATCAGGCACACGGCGTCAGCGAGACCGACACCATCCGGAAAGCGCAGGGTCCGCCCATTGTTCAGAACGATCTCCAGAGATCGGAATATCGCGTTGGGTCTCTCGGGAGGTCTGTTCGAAATCGGAGAAGTCACGACGGGATCAGAGATCTGAACGTCTGCAAAGGCCGCTTCCCTGCTCAGGGGCGCGTCGGGTCGTTCCTGAAGTTGTGTGGAAAACTGGTGATACCAGCGATAGAGGACGCTCGGCGTCAGATGATTCAGCCGGGCGTAGCGCTCAAGTGTCAGACCGGACTGTAACGCATCCTGAAGCAGCGCCAGTCTGTTCTCGTCCGTCCATCGTCTGCGCACACCTCCCTTGTTGACCAGCTCTGCCCATGACCGCGTGGTCACAGACGTCGCCTCTGGGGTCGGGCAGAGGAATTCCTCTGCCCGACCCTCTGGGACCGTGGGTTCAGCCGTGGAGATGTCTTCCCGGGAAGGAACGAAACGCGGGGTTCTAGCCCACTGACGCAAGGCTTTGGGACTGTAGCCTCGCTCCTCGCAGAATGCCTTCTGGCTCTGGCCACTCTCGGCAAAATCTGTCAGGCGCGTTCGCCACAAAGCCTCACGATCCATCATCGGTCCTTTCTCCGGTTCGGAGTCACCAATGAAGGCACAGATACCGATCAAACGCAGCGTGTCAGATCCGGACGCTTACAAAGCAGAAAAGCAAAGGAAGGAGAAGAAGGAGGGAAGGGGGCGCCACAGTCCGGTGTCCTCCACAAACGGTGGGTTCTCGCCATGCTCGCCCGCTGCGCGGCCTGCGCGTGGCTCCGATCCCGGCGCTGCGCGCCGCGTCTGCTCCGGCCCCCGGCCCATGGCCGCTGGGGAGGTATCAGGAAAAGATGCTGGAAGGAGCACAGAATGTCGGTATCGGAAAACCCCGTGGTGGTGGGCACCATGGTCTCCACGATCCTCTACAATCGCGGACGCGGCTACGTGAAGGCCGTGCATGGGGAGGCTGGTCGTCAACCGGTTCGCGCGCTTTCACGGAACTCGATCATGACGGGCGGCTCGGCCAGCTACGACATCGTGTTTCTCGGCGGAGAGCGCAGCCTGCGTCTTCCCGAGGCGATCCTGCGCGGCGTGCAGTGGACGGTGTATGCGCGCGAGGACGGGTTTGCCGATGCTGACGAACTGGCGCGTCTGGACACGCTGGCGGAAGCTCGCGAGGCGGAGAAACGCCGCAGGCAAGCCGAAGACAAAGCCGCGTTCGACGCCGAGGTGGCGCGCCTGCGGGCCGATCCGGAGCTTGCCCGTCTCAAGCAGGGCGACGAGGGGAGCGGCACGCTCGCTGCGGCCAATCTGCGCGTGCTGTTGAAGAAGCACTGGCCAAAGACCCCCTTTTCGGTCCGCAAGCGCCATTACGGCAGTCTGAGTGTGAGCTGGGAGCGCGGGCCTGCGGAAGCGGACGTCAAAGAGATCACCGACCGCTTCAGAGGCTCGGGATACGATCTCATGAACGACTGCGGCACCGTCGTCACGACGCCGTGGAACACGGTGTTCGGGCACGCCGACTACATCAGCCTCTACCGCGATCCCAACGCGCCGGTCGCAGACTGAGCGCGTTCCTCAATCCTTAAAACCTGTTTTTGCTACGGAGAGTTTCCATGTTTGAAACGCTGACCTCGACGCACGCCATCAACCGTAACGATCTGGCACAGTTCACGGGCACGACGCAGTATTACCGCTGGTTTGGCGGCCTGGTGCTGACCGATGGCGCTCAGTTTCTCGCCCGCAACGGCGCCGGGTGGCTGATGGACGTGCTGGCAAGCGTGCAGTCCCTGCCGGCCGTGCGCGCCGAAGAGCGGCAGTTCTGGACGCTGAGCGTCGATCTGGAACAGCACAGTGGCGTGGTTGTCTGCACGGACGGCGGCAAGAGTGGTCAGCCGGAGCGCGAACTTTACCGTCAGGAGATCGAATACACCGATTTCCCGCTCACCGAGATCAAGCTGTTCGCCTTCAGCGAGGCGGGCCTTGGCCGCGTGGTGCTTTTGCCCAGCGAATACTGACATCGCCGCCTTCTTTCGTCTGTCCCGGCCGCCCTCAAGGCGGCTTTTTCGTTTCTGGAGACCCGACATGCCGCGTTTCACACTGACTGCCCTGCCTGTCTATCGCCTCGTTCTACCCCACGGCTCGATCCTCAAGAGCGCCGGTGACACCGAACTGGATCGGCCCACCGTCATCGTCGCCGACGATGTGGCCGAGGTTGCGCGCAAGGTGCAGGAGTATGGCGAAACGGTCACCCGTCAAGCACCGCGATGCTCGTTCGGAATCGTCATCGGCTGCGAGCGCGGTGTGAGCAAACCCACGGGGTTTGAGACCGCCCGACGGCACCATCAGCTCAATCTGGAGCGCTGGACCCACGTGATCCATCCTGAACCGCGTGGGCATGACGGTGAGCCCGGCGTGCGGATGTGGGGCAGCGGCGAGACGCCGTTCCAGATCGACGGGCAGACGCCCTTCTGGTGGCCAGCGCAGAGCGACGAATTTGTCACTCCTGCTCAGGGCCACCTAGGGTTCTACGGATGGCTCCGCGCGGCCAATGCGGCCGTGCAGCGCAAGACCCACGGCACGCGGATGTTACTGAACTTCGCTCGTGCGGGGACGTTACGTGTGGGCTATGACGGGCATGAACATCCTTACGACGTGGTGGAAGCGTTTCAGCTCCACACCGAGACCGCGTGAGGGAGCGATCGAGATGACCGATGCTCCCCCGATCATGCGCCGTAAGATCGGGCGCCATATTGTCGAGACCTGTGTGCGACCCGATGGCACCGTGCTGCTTCGGACGCCCGAAATCTACCCGCTCAACGCCCGGGGCTGGCGCGAACCGTATCCGGACATGAAGACAGCGCTTGCGGATTTTGCCGCGCGCACTGCCATTCCGAAGATCACCCGCCCGCGGCTGGCGCAGTTGCGCCGCCACGGTTTTGCGGGGGATGTCTGTGGCAAGGAGATGATTACCCGTCTTGATCCTTGGACGGGTGCCACGACACTGAGCGAGTACGAACTGGTGGAGGAGACCGGCTAGACAGGAACAAAAAGTTTGGAGCTAATGCTCAACCTGTCAGGAGGTCGCGCCCGTGGACGCCGCTTTCTTTTTCTGGAGCGCTAAAAGGTTTTCCAGTTCTCCTCCTAGGCCTTTCATCCACGGCTCTGCTAGCAAATCTTCTTTTGTCCACACTGACGGATTATTCGACTTCATGGTTTTCATCCCTTGAAGAATCAGCTTCACAATCGAGAAGGGACTAGCTTGGTCGGTATCGTTTGGAAGGCTCGATTTTCCGAATTCGTCTTCATAGACGAGCTCGGCAGAAGCTCGGCTAAATACCCAGGAGATTGACCCTTTTTCGTAATCGCTCGCTTTATCGAGAAAATTGACATCGGCTTGAGCCCGGGCGGAACTGTTTCCAAGGAACGGATCAATAAATTTAGATTTTAAGTCATTCGGACCTTCATAGAGCCCCATAGCGAACCCTTCCTGGTCGATCATAAAGGATTGAGCTATATTCTGCTCGTCTTTGGTGAATAATCCATCTTCATTTGTAGCAACGGCAGTCAACGCACTTCTGTCGAGACCAGACATCAATGTATCTTCGTCCACACCACCTTCGCTATTTATATCATAAGGTTTTCCACTGGCCGTCATAGAGGCATATTCTGCATCCATGCTGGCGCGAGCTGCTTTGGCGATTTCATCGGGAGAGAGTCCGGTTGAAATCGTCGTGGCTCCCGGATCCACAATAGCGGCAGCAAGAGTGCTCGCGGTACCGTCACGGGTCGGAAAGAATTGTGCGTAATAAGCAACCTGTCCGTCGGAGACGGTGGCGGACGTCTGCGAAAGCTTTGTGGTTGCTTCGGTTGAGAGCGTAATCGTGACGCTTTCATCAGAACTTTTTTGGCGGCTTACAGTCGTGCCTGAAGCCTGTTCTGAAGATGTGGCCGTATCCTGACTTCCGTAGAGGGATCGCATGGAGTCGGCGATGGAATGGGATGTAGCTGAAATAATTGATGTCATTGAGGGACACTCCTGAACGGCGTCGGCATGTCCTTACTACCCCGCCTTCCCTGTTTGTACGGGTGACGTGCTCCAAGTTACGGATCGTAACAGTAAACAAGATTATTTTGCTAAAGCGTTAATACGCGTTGATTTTTTGGAGCGGGCAAAAGGCTGGGATCGTAACAAAAAGGATAAAGCAGGGAAGGGAGCGGCCAGAAGCATCCGTCCGCGTCAAGCGGTGGCTCCGCACCGCGCTTGCGCGCGCTTTGCGGTGCCGGCGCAGGCGCCGCGCCTGACCCGGCCAGCCGCTCCCGGCCTGCGGGGAAGCATTCAGAGAGGAGAATGTTTCCATGGCATACGCGGCCTCATCCACACGTCCCCGTAGCGTTACCTTCCGCAAGCCCACACGCTGGATCTGCACATCCGAGCCGGTGCAGTGTCACCGCTGCGGGATGGAATGGGAGCATGGCGACCCGGCGCTGACACTGCCCTGCGCGGGCTGTGGCGCGGACGCGGGCGAGCCGTGCCAGCGCCGCTCGGGCGGCAATGAAACCGTGTGCATCAAACGGGATCGGGCCGCCGAGGCGGCCGGACTGCTGCGCCCGTGCGAGCGTCTGACATGGGACGGGCGGCACACCAAGCCGCTGCGCCTGTCAGGCGTGCCTCTGCCGCACATGCTGCCGGTCCTCACGGGTGCGCCCGTGAGCCGGGTGCTGTGAGCGGCCCGGATCTGGCGAGCTATGACCACATCATCGTCGCCTGTTCCTTCGGTAAGGATTCCCTGGCCTGCACGCTGCATCTTCTCGAATGCGGCGTGCCGCCCGAGCGTATCGAGTGGTGGCACCATCTGGTCGATGACGAGGCCGACGTGTTCGACTGGCCGCACGTCACCGATTATGGCCGCCATCTCGCCGACGCACTGGGCGTAAAACTATATTTCTCGGCCCGTCAGGGCGGGATCGTGCGCGAGATGTTGCGCGAGGACGCGCCAACCGCGCCGGTCTGGTTCGACACGCCCGAGGGGCGCGTGACGATGGGCGGGCACGGCCCGCGCAACACGCGCCGACGCTTTCCCCAGGTCTCGGCGAACTTGTCGGTGCGCTGGTGCTCGCCCTACGCCAAGATCATGGTCGCCGACACGGCGCTGCGCAATCAGGCGCGGTTTCACCACGCGCGCACACTGTTCGTGACCGGTGAGCGGGCCGCTGAATCCGCCAACCGCGCCCGCTATGCGGCCTTCGAACCGCACCGCTCGGATCTGCGGGATGGACGCGCGCGGCGTCACGTCGATCACTACCGGCCGGTGCATGGCTGGAGCGAGGCCGAGGTGTGGGAGTGCCTGCGCCGCCACGGGGTGATCGCACCTTTGCCCTATCGGCTGGGTTTCGGTCGGCTGTCGTGTCTGACGTGCATTTTCATGTCGGCCAACCAGGCGGCGACGCTGCGCTACATGGATGGCCAACGCTTTGCCGGTTTGTGCGCGTGGGAGCGCGCGTTTGGCTGCACGATCCGCCGCGATCGCGATCTCTGGGCGCTTGCCGATACGGGCGAGGCGTTCGCACCTGTGCTGGCGAGGCCGGATCTGGTGCGTCGCGCGCTCTCGCGCCGCTGGCGCGGACCGGTGCTTTGCGCCCCCTCACACTGGCAGATGCCTGCGGGCGCGTTCGGCGAGAATGCCGGACCGGTGTGACAGTTTCTGACACACCCTGCATCGCTGCTGCCGATTTTTCGGAAAAACGCTGCACAGTCGCACGAACAGGACGGAGTGTGTGGCGCTGATCTCTCACTACCACGCTCAAACGAGTCTGTCATGCCCGATACCGCCACGGTCGTTTCTCTTCCGGTTGCCCGTCAGCCACGCAATATGCGGCGCGTGCTCGATCTGAGCACGGCGCATCTGGATCGCGGCGACACGCTGGAGTTTGAGGAATACCTCGTCACCAAGGGCCAGAGCGGCTCCATGCCCTGCCTGTCCGGCCCCTATGGCTGGCTCGTCTCGGTGCCCGACGAGCTGGAGAGCATCCATGACGACGCCTCGCCTGGGCTCTACGCCATCCTTGCCTACGCCAAGGAGGCCGGATGTGACTGGGTGCTGTTCGACCGCGACGGCGACATCGACGATCGGTTTCCGGTGCAGTGGCAGGACTGAGAGATAAGGAAAAGACTGAAAGGGAGGAGAAGAAAGACAAGCGGGAGAAGGCCGCACCAGGCCTTGCCGTCCAATGCAAAGCGTGGCTCCTCGCCGCGCTGCGCGCGCCTGCGGTGCCGACGCGATGCGTCGGCTTTGCATTGGCCGTCGACGCCCGGTTGCGCGGGAAGGGTCCAGAGAAAACAAGGGGGCCGCACCATGTCCAAGCGCAGCTTTCCCATCACACGCAACGATGCGCGAGAAATCATCTTCGGCGTCATGGGCTTCATGCTCTTCATGGGGCTGGTCACGGTCCTGATCGTGGGACCGGGCTTTTTTCTCCCCGACATCGACGACCTCATCAGCCTCCTGTGAGGCCCGCACCGTCCGTCCGTTTCGACCGCCCTTGAGGCGGTCTTTGTGTTTCAGGAGAGTTCCGATGTTGCGTCAGTATCATACCTCGCCCTTTCAGGGCGGGCACAATCCGCTGCGTGTCGGCACCGTCGCGCTGGGTTCGATCTTTCGCTTTCCAAGCCCTCGTTCCGGTCATCCTTACCGCACGGTGCCGTGGATCGTGGAAGGGTTCTGCAATGGCACCCTGGCGGCCGCCGTGCGCAATCCGGTCACGGGTTTCTGGGAGGATCGTTATATCAGCGGGCGCTCGCATCTCGCTCTGGTGCGATGCCTTGCCAACGACAAGCGCTCACGGATTTCGGTGCGGATGCTGGCGCAGATGGAAGATGAGGAGATGGGTGGCGGTCGCTATCCCGATCTGCCCGACGTGACGCGCTTTCATAACTGGTATCGCAACCGGAGCCGGGTGGCATGAGCGCGGCCCCGATCCTGTGCGAGCGCCTGCGCTCGCCGCCTCTCGTGGCGGAGCAGTTCACGCCCACCACGTGGAGTAGCGCGGCTGACAAAGCCCGGATCGGCAACGCCATCCTGCGTTTTCTCGCGCAGGGCATGCCGGCCGAGAAGTTCAACAAGGCGCTGTATGGGCGCGTGTCCCAGATGTGGAGCCATATTGCTCACTTCAATTCTCTGGGCTTCAGATCAGCATGGTTTGCAAGCGCGAAGACCCGCCATGCGTTCCTCAAACACATGGTGGATTACCCATGCTGGGGCGATCCGGCCTTCACGTGGTCGGACGTCGAGCGCGAAATCGGCCAGCGGGTGCGCGAGAATCTTCTGGTCGAAGCCTGGGCGAAGCAGGCGCGCGACGAGGAAGAAGCCCATGAACGCGCCATGCTTGAGATGTTGATGAAAAAGCACGGCGTCGCCGCCGCTGTTCCGGTCGTCAATCGGCCCGCGATGCAGCTGGGGCTGTTTTAGGCGACGCTCAGCGCACCGTGTCCGCGCAGCGCTTCGCTGAGAAAAGCTAGTGCGGCACGCGGATATTTGCGGATCTCGATCACCGCGCCGTCCGGAACGGCCAGACGGTAGGCGCCGTGTTCGCGCGCGCAGCAGGGCGCGCCTTCGAGAAACTTCACGCCCTTGCCGGTGCGCAGCGCCTGACGCGGGCCGAAGACGCCCGCGATATGGCGACCGCCGAGAAAGATGTCGGCGTTGAACTGCCGCCAGACGGGCGCGCGAATATCGCGCTCCTCGACCTGGACATGGACGTTGCACTGATCGGCCCAGGCTTCCGGCGTGCCGTCCACGCCGTAGAGCGTGCGGCAGATCCCGCGCACGTTGTGCTCCTGATCGGCGAGAAACGTCCAGCCGACAGCCTTGCCTTGCCAGCGGCCTTTGAAACGTCGGCATTGCGTGGCCAGCTCGGGATGGAAATCCGCAAGCAGACTCACGCGATCTTTCGAGACGGTGACAACGGCCATGTCCGTTTCTCCTGAAATACCCGGTGATTCTAGGATAAATCCCTGATCTGTACAAGCGGATACACAGGGAAATGAAGAAGAAAAGCCGAAAAGCGAAGAGGAGAGCGCAGAAAAGACGCGATGCCGCACCGCCTGCCGGTCGTCGCGGTCTGACAGGGCCGTCGTCAGGCGCAATCCCCGGGCCTGCGGTCGCTCCGGCACCGTGAAGCCGCACGCGGCTTCCGCACCATGCCGGACCGAGGGAGTGCGCCTGCCGCCTGATGGCCCTGTCCGTCTGACCGCTACCGGCAGACGGTGCGGCATCGGGCCTCACCCTGTTGGAAGAAACACAGGGAGACGGCCATGTCGGACGTCGTAAACCGGATCATCCTCGTGGGGCATATCACGTGCTCTCCCGAGTTTGAGACAGAGGCGAGCGGAGAGAAGACCGCTGCGCGCTTCTGGCTTTGCACAACGTGGAACGGGACAGATCGTGAGCCTGCGCCGGGCGCTGACGTGCTTGGCTGGCATTACGTGGTCTGCACCAAACCTCACGCGCTCCGCGCCATCGAGAACCGCTGCAGAGCGGGCACGCGCGTCTATCTCGAAGGTCGCGCCCGGGCGCGCATGATTGTCGAGAACGGCCTGACGCGCGGTGTCGTCACGGATGTGACGATCGAACCTGAGAACTGTGACCTGGTCGTTCTCTGACACGCAAGAAGGGGGACCGCGCCCCGTGCGCGCTCCTTCCAATCCTGACTGGAGTAAAAATCATGATGTTATCCCCATCCTTCTCGGGTGCCCCGGTCGCGCGCCTGCAGGCCCGCGCCCTGGCCCGTCGTCTGGAAGGCGAAGCCCTGCGTATCGAAGGCAACCTCGTGCTTCCCGAGATCTCCGATCGTGCGCGCGCCCGGCTGCGCCGCACCGCCCACGAGGTGCGCCGTCGCCGTTCGGCCAAACTGCTTGAAAGCAGTCTGCGCGAGCTGGCAGGGCGTGAGGTTCTCGTTGAGCGTACGTCGCGCCGGAGTATGCGGACATGAGCGCCCTTCTTCTGGGCTCGCGCAGGACAGGACAGAAACTCTCTGGTATGATCGCCCATCTCATCAATCGAGGTGCCGTCATGACCAGACCTGCTGCCATCTCCGACGTTGAACGGGCACGCCGCGCCGAGGCAATCCGGCAGGCGACGGCGAGCGTCGCACTGGAAGGGTTTGTCCGAGACGAGACGATGCTGGCGCTCGATCAGCGCTACATCGACGGGGAACTCGACTGGGAGGCGTATCGCGAAGCGACCTTCAAGATCGTGCGTGAGGAAGCTCAGCGCCTGTATGCGGCCCGTCAGCATGTCGGCTGAGTCTCCAGAGCACAGAAAGCCGGGTCTCGACGAGAAACTGTCCACCATTCGTATTGCGGAACTTGAGCACGCGCCTTTGTATGGGACGTTTGGGTTCGATCATCTGCGGCGGACGCATGCCCATATCTTTCAGGATTTTCCGCATTTCCCCGGCCTGGTGCAGCCGGTCGAGCCGGGAAAAATCCGTGAGGACTCCCGTATCTGGATCAAGCCGCGCCATCTTGATAACACCGGTGAGCCCTATACGGTTGTATATGCCAATAGGGACGTCGCTCCGCAGACCGACGAGGCGTTGAAGACATTTCACCAGCTTGGCGGAATCAAGGAACTCGCAGGTCTCGACATCCGCGAAGCCGGAAACCGGCTCGCGGACCTCTATGCGGATCTCGATTACTGCCATCCGTTTGAAGAAGGGAACAGCCGGACCCTGCGCAGCTTTGTGCGTGCAGTCGCCCGAAAGGCGGGTTTCGATCTGGACTGGGCGGGAACCGGTGTGAGTGCCCAGAGGCGCGCGCAGCTTTATGTGGCGCGGGACGTGGCCGTCCTTGAGCGCGCTTTCCCCGGTATGACCGAGGCCCGTGCGCTCGAGGACGAGGGCATGGGCTATATGGCGTTCCAGACGCTCAAGCAGTTGCGCGAGCTTCAGGGAAAGCGCGATCTCGGGGCGATCATCTCCGCGGGTCTCACGCGGCTGGAGCCGACACCGCGCCCCGAACCTGCGCCACAGAGCGGTCAGAGCGTGTTCGGACGCATTGTGGACTCTTTCTTTCGCAAGCCTGCCGCGGACGCCCCGCAGGCGTCTTCTGGCGCGTCGCCTGAAAAAGCGCCGTCACCTGGGAACCGGGAAGATCCCAAGCCGTCCGCGCCGACACCTTCGAGCCGCTCGCCCGGACCCGGTTTCTAGAGGGTGTTATGCACTTTGCATGAGCAGGTTAGCTGCGTTTCTGAGCATGAAGCCAGCGAAGGCGATGGTGTGCATTGCAGCAAGTGTTGAGGCGCAGCGTTCG
>NZ_WOTH01000052.1 GCF_011516945.1 Acetobacter estunensis | reverse complement strand
AATCTGCTCAAAACGCAGACTGGACGCCATCGCAAAAACCGTCAATCAAATCGCCAAAACCCAGAAATTACCGGCCAAGCACATCAATCAAGGGTTCTTCGATCCCTCCATGTTCAATTATTTTGATACTGAAACACTTGAGTCAATTTCTGCGCTGGTCGATTTATCCTGGTATGATAGCAATGCTGGAACGTTTGCCCGAGATTTTCTGAAGTCTTTGAGGCTTTGGGATGAGGCAACGGTCTGCCTTTCAAGAATTACGAAGCTTGATGACAGCAACAGAAAGCACGCTGGCATTGTGTTTTCGGCGTATGCCACTGGCCGTTGGAATGCTGACCGATACGAACGACTTATCTCCCCTCTGACAGAGCGGGAGAATGACTGATGGCTGTTTACGGATATGCCCGTGTCTCGACCGCGAAACAGGATTTGAAGCAACAGATTGAGGCCCTGAAAAAAGCGGGGATTTCTGAGGACCATATTTTTCAGGATACACTTTCAGGCTCAACAGATGACAGGCCGGGACTGAACAAACTGCTCAGTCTCTTAAATGAAGGCGACACCCTCACAATCTGGAAGATTGACCGATTAGGCCGCTCTTTCATTCATATCTGCGAAATGATTGAGCAATTCCGTGAGCGTGGAATCATTGTCAAAAGCATCTCTGACGGTTTGACATATGATCCTAACAATATCGTCGGTCGGATGCTCTTTCAGCAGATGGCTACGTTCGCAGAGTTCGAACGCGCCATGATTCACGAGCGTATCCACCTTGGAATCGCTTATGCCCGTAAGCATGGAACACGCTCAGGAAAGCCAATAGGACGGCCTACAGCGAGCAGTCCTCGCGTTCGCCTTGGTCTTGATTTGATTTCTCAAGGACAGAGCTACAGACAAGCCTCGCGTGCTACTGGCGTGCCAGCCAGCACGCTTGGGAAGTATGCCAAGGAAGCCAGAGAACAAGGCGAACTCGCGGTTCAGACCAATATTTTCGACGCTATCGGCTCAGCGGGTTAATATGACCACCTATTCAAATAACTTCGAAATCTGAAAAGATTCGGGATATTTAATTCTGTTGATTGTTTTCCTCAGGTTTTTTGTCCCGATGTTATGCAGATAAGTCGTAATGCCTTGAGATTTTTTTGAGCTATCACCAATATGACCAAGGACAGCATCAATCCAGACTTCCCGAATAGTATTGTCCTCGTTTCTCAGGATGGTGGACACGCTATGGCGGAATGAGTGGAAGACCGTATCCTCAGAAATTCCCGCACTGATTTTGTGTCTGCTGAAAGCCTGCTGAAACTTTGGGGAAAGCAGATTCATCCTGCCAGAAGGTTTCAGGTCTTCAAATACAAACGTCTTACCTGCGTTCCTCATGCGTTCAACGTGTTTGATAAGCCCTACCTTGACCAGTTCAGGGTGGACGGGAACAACTCGCTCTCCTGCCTCGCTTTTGGGGGAGAACGTGACCTTCCTTCCATCTACCTCAACGGGGGGATGTTCACGGATATACATCATCCAGCCGTCATCAGTATGGACAAAATCTTCACAACGAAGGTGACAGATTTCTCCCTGTCTCATGCCGCTATAGGCAGCAATCGAGGTGATGAAAGCGTATGTCTGACGAGAAACGGCACTGCGACCAAAACGGTGACTGGTCAATTTGAGAAGGTTTTCCTCGCTCCAGTCCGAAATCGACCGAACGGAATCTGTTTTTAATTTGAACCCTTTCCAGATGTTTCGGCTCACCTGTTCAATGGGGAGCATGTGATCCCAAAAGCCTGAGATGAACGTGACCCGCTTCTCGACGGTAACACTGCTCATTCTCTCGATTTCTGTTCCTGATTTTTCTCTGAAGTCCGCAGCGGCAATCGCATCCTTAACAGGGGTGTAGTGAATGCTCTTGCCATAGTTTTTGGGAATCTTTTTCAGGTTTTCAATGAACTCAAACGCATCTTTGCCGCTGTATTCCGCAACGGGTTTATCTCCGATGATTTCCAGGAACATGGCGAATGTATTTCGCAGAACTCTAACATCTTTCTCGTTTTTGTAATCCTTGCTCTTCTTTTCCAGATACGTCTCACTGGCTTCAGAAAATAGTGGGCTGGCTGGAGCAACGGGAGCAGGAGAGGGGAGGCCGTTCGGCGTGTGATTGTTCAGGACAATCTGAGAGAGGCTGGACGCGATATTGGTTACCTGCCTGAGAGCTTCGGTCAGTTCGCTCCCTGATTGGCAGGATTCTTCCAGCCGTCCCTGTTGGTGTGCATTTTTCAGGCCCAAGCGCTGAATCGTCAGGGCGATGTCTTCCAGTCTGATAGCCTGCTTCTGGATGAACTGTCTGAAACGCTCATAATCGGACAGGCTTGAAAGCAGATGCTGCAATTCCTGTTTTTGCGACAGGACAGCCCGAAGCGCATCTTGTCCTGCAATTACCCCGTCAGCAACCCGCAAGGCTTCTTCGAGGGTGGCAATATATTCTTTGTCCTGACTCATCTGACGACAGTCTTCAAAAATGGCTTCGACCTGTCCGTAGACCATACCACCGCGTGCCGTGGCCGTAACCCGATTGGACGTTCTCAGAGAGAACCAGATTTCTTGCTTGCCGAGCAGAGGACGAACGGCAAAGGGGATTTTTCTGCGAAAATGGTAAGCCCCATTGACCCTGTGTAACATCTCCGACCAACCTCTGGTGGAGAAGGAGGTGGAGAAGTTCTCCACCGACCCTCTCGGACAGTGGATATTTTCGTCAATGATTTCAATGGGTTATGGAGACGAATGGCTGGGGGACCTGGATTCGAACCAGGGCTGACCGGGTCAGAGCCGGTAGTTCTACCGCTAAACTATCCCCCAGCAGGGGATCGGAAGCCGTGTTCCGTCGGTGAGCGGCGGAATAGCACCCGGTTTCGCAGGGCACAATCCCCTTTGCTCAGTTTTTTTCACGGAACTGCATTTCGACTTGCCCATATGAGGGTTTTCCCTGACTATCGTCACAAAATTGCCTCATGCGAGAAAGACCCAGACAATGGACCGTTCCGGTGCCAGTCTCCGGAGCCAGAACTCTTCGGAGGCGCCACCTTCAGCTCTCCCCGGCGTATTTCCGGCGTTTCCTGCCGGTGGGACGTCCTCTGCCGCCGTTCATGATATGGCACAGACACGTTCATTCTCTGCGGCTACGTCCGGTAAGGGGCAGCGTTTTACGCCAACCCGTCATGGAAGAACGCAAGAAGGCGAGGTTTTTGCGGCCTTCGATCTGGGCACCAACAACTGTCGCCTGATGCTGGCGCAGCCCGCAGGCGACCGCTTTCGGGTGGTGGACAGCTACAGCCGCATCGTTCGGCTGGGAGAGGGGCTGACCCGGTCAGGTGCGCTTGACGAACTGGCGATGGGGCGGACTCTGGGCGCGCTGCGTATCTGCGCGGGACGACTGGCTCGTCACAGCGTGACCCGCGTGCGAGCTGTGGCCACGGAGGCGTGCCGCAGGGCAATCAACGGAGAGGATTTTCTTGCGCGGGTGCATGAAGAGACGGGGCTGGCCTTCGAGATCATCTCAGCCCGGGAAGAAGCGGAACTTGCCGTAGAAGGATGCCGCGAACTCCTGTTCGCCCATGCGGCGCCGGGATACAGGGTCGAAATGGGAATTTCCACGAAGACAGATGGACCAGAGTGGGGTTTGCTTGTCGATATCGGAGGTGGGTCCACGGAAATTGCGTGGGTGCGGTTAGGCGAAGACGGCGTGCGCCACGAGATGGTGGATTATCTCAGCCTTCCTCTGGGTGTGATGACGCTTGCGGACCTCTTTCCCAACCGTCGTCCCGGTGTCTATCGCGCCATGGTGGCAAAGGTGCGCGAGCATCTGGCGGAGTTCGAGCGTCGCCACGATATCCACGCTCGGCTTCAAGCAGGGCGGGTGCGGGTGGTCGGCACGAGTGGGACCGTGACCACGCTGGCCAGTCTTGATCTGGATCTCCCGCGCTATATCCGTTGCGCAGTCGATGGCTATTGCCTCGGGATAGATAGTGCGAAGCGTGCAATCACCCGTCTGCACCGTATGGGAATGGAGGGAATGCGTGTGCATCCCTGCATCGGGGCGGAGCGGGCAACCCATGTCATGCCGGGGTGCGCCATTTTCGAGGCTCTTCTGTCCCAATGGCCTACAAGTGTCATCGTGGCGGACCGAGGCTTGCGGGACGGGATGATCCTGCGGATGATGCGCGAGCAGACGCAGGGCACTCTTCAGTCTTCCTTCTGACGCGTTCCGTCATCCTTTGTCGTAACCGAGGTTTTTTACACTGTGATATCAAAAACGCCCTCTTCAGCTTCCTCCAAACGCGAGGCGTCGGCAGGCACCACCCCGGCAGTACGCGTGCCGGGCAGGCGGGCGGCCACGGGCAAGGCGAAGCCGGGGCAGAAGACCGGGCAAAGCGACGCGCTTGCGCCCAAATCCGTGCGGGCGAAAACAGTCACGCTGCGCAAGGCTCATGGCAAGACCACGGCGCAGCAGCGCTGGCTGACACGGCAACTCAACGATCCCTATGTTCAGGCGGCACATAAGCAGGGCTGGCGCTCTCGCGCGGCGTTCAAGCTGATTGAACTCGATGATCGCTTTCATCTCCTCAAGCCCGGACAGCGGGTGGTGGATCTTGGAGCCGCCCCCGGTGGATGGACGCAGGTTGCCGTCAAGAGAGGGGCCGCGCATGTCGTGGGTGTGGATCTGTTGCCGGTCGAGCCTGTGGCGGGCGCGGAAATCATCGAAGGGGATTTCACGGACCCTGAATTGCCCGCGCGGCTGATCGAAATGCTGGGAGGGCGGGCCGATCTGGTGCTGTCCGACATGGCACCGAACACTACGGGTCACGCGCCAACCGATCATGTGCGCATCCTGTCTCTGGCCGAAGGCGCGCTCGAATTCGCGTTCGATGTGCTGGCCGAAGGCGGTGGCTTCGTTGCAAAGGTTTTTCAGGGCGGTTCCGAAAAACAGATGCTCGATCCGATGAAGAAGGTCTTTCGCTCGGTTCGGCACGCCAAACCCCCTGCGAGCCGCAAGGGGTCCAGCGAACTGTATGTGGTCGCAACCGGCTTTCAGGCCGAAAATCTGGCGGAATTGCGTCGCGAGCGCGGGTGGTGAGGCAGACTTTCACACTACCTGATTGACAAGGTCCGTACCTGTTTTGAGGCGGCGCAGGTTTTCGCGCAGAATGTCGGCCACACGTTGCTCGTAAGCCACCGTGTCACCGGCAGCGTGCGGCGTAATGACGACATTCTTCATGTCCCACAGTGGGGACGTGGCGGGGAGTGGCTCTTTCTCAAATGTATCCAGCGCTGCGGCTGCCAGCTTTCCTTCTTGGAGAGCGGCAATCAGGTCGGCTTCCACGACGACGGAACCACGCGCCACGTTGACGAGGGTAGCGGTCGGTTTCATGCGCTGCAGAATGTTGCTGTTGAGCAATCCCTGTGTTTCGGGGGTGGCGGGACAGGTGAGAACCACATGGTCCGCATTGCCGACGACATCGGGCAGGGCGCTGTCGTTGACGACGTGAATGTCGGGCCCGAGTGAGACAGAAGTATCGCGTCTTACCACTGTCACTTTCATGCCGAGTGCACGGCAGAAAGCAACCAGCCGGGAGCCGATGGCGCCGAAGCCCACCACCACGACATGGCTGCCAGAGAGTTCCTGGCGGCGTGTCGCGGCTTCCTGATACAGCTTTGGCCAGATGCGACGATGCTGATCGTCCCGCGCCTCATGCAGACGACGCGACAAGGTCAGCAGAAGCCCCAGAGCATGTTCCGCCACGGCATTGGCATTGACGCCCCGGGCACTGGCAAGATGGACGCCATGAGCTCGAAAGTCGGCAGGGTCATATTGATCGGTGCCAGATGACATGGCCTGCACCAGTCGCAAGCGGGGCGCGAGAGAGAAGTAGTGCTGCTCCCACCATGTCATGGTTGCGAGAATGTCCGCTTGAGGCAGCATCTCCAGCAGTTCGTTCCGACTGCGCGCCCACAGGCACGGCGGCGGAGAGTCCCATGCGTCAATGAACGATTTCACATCGAGATAAGGGTGCGCCACGACAATGGTGGGGAGGTCTTCGCTCCGGTTGTCCACGTTTTCTGTCCTTCCTCGTAATCATGCGCCTTCATTGGGGCGCACAATGCTCACGCATTCAAGAACGGAACGTGTGTCAGGTTCCCTGTGCGAGGAAGATGCGGGCCAGCCGGTCGAATTCGCTCACATCGAGCGTTTCCGCCCGACGCGCGCCATCGATATCGGCGGCGGCTAGAAGTTTCTCCCCGCCGATGCTCTTGAGCGAACCGCGCAGCATCTTGCGGCGCTGGCCGAAGGCCGCGGCCGTCACCTTTTCCATGGCGCGGAACAGTTCCGGTGATGGTTGTTCGGCATGGGGCGTGATCTCCACGACGGCGGACCATACCTTAGGAGGTGGAGAAAAAGCGCCCGGAGGCAGGCGCATGATCGCCTCGCAACGGGCGCACCACTGGGCAAGAATCCCCAGACGCCCATAGGCCGAGGTACCGGGGGCCGCACAGATGCGCTCCGCTACCTCAAGCTGGAACATCAGCGTCAACCGTTCCCACGCGGCTGCCTGCCGGAGCCAGCCGACCAGCAGAGGGGTAGCGACGTTGTAGGGCAGGTTGGAAATTACCCGGCGCGGAGCGGGGCACAGCGTGGTGAGATCGAGAGTTGTGGCGTCAGCCTCGATCAGACGCAGCCGTTCCGGCGCTTCGGTGGCCAGTTCATCGATGATGGTGACAGCGCGCGGATCGACCTCCACGGCAAGGATGGAAGCAGCTTCACTGTCGATCAATGCACGGGTGAGCCCGCCGGGGCCGGGGCCGACTTCCACCACGTGACGACCCGCCAGCGGGCCGGACAGTTCGACGATGCGTTCCGTAATGCCGGGGTCCAGCAGGAAGTGCTGGCCGAGCGCATGACGCGCGGCGAGATCGTGCCGCGCGATGACGGAGGCGAGCGGTTCCCGCACCACGTTCATACGGGGCGCCTCAGGACTTCGACCTAATGTCGATCACCGCCCGGCGATGCAGATCACGGTCAAGCTGCCGGGCTGTCTGCTCCACGCGTTCGTTGAGAAGCTGGTCAGCCAGTTCGCTGGGTGTGCGGTCCGCAAAGTTCTTGGTCTGTTTCGAGCAGATCATGAGAATGTCGATGCCGTCGAGCGAGACGAGCGGACGTGTCGGCTTGCCGGGCGGCAGCGTACTGAGAATCTGCTGCATCTGCGGATTGAGGCGTTCGAGCTGCAACTCACCGGGATTGGAAGGACGGACCTCACCCAGTTCCTTGTTGGCGGCCGCCAGTTCGTCACAGCTATGGGCTGTCTGGGTGATGTGTACGGCTTTTTCTAGAGCCTGCCGTTGCTGGGCCGTTGGCTGCTCAGGATTCAGGCGCTCCGTGAAAGGAACGAACGCCTGACGCATTTGAAGAAGGGTGCCGGGCTGATGGCCAATAATGCGCTTGCCGTTGACGGTCGCGATCACGTAGCCGCCTGCCACACGGATCGGGTTGGAAATGGCGCCTTCGGGCATCTGGCGCACAATGGCTACGACTTCCGGATCAAGGCTGTCTTCCTGCACCCAGCCCAGAGAGCCGCCATCGAGCGCGCTCTGCGCCTGTGAGAACTGGGCCGCGACAATCGGGAAGGGGGCGCCTTTGCGCAGTTCCTCAATGATGGTCTGGGTGAACTTCAGTTCCGTCTCGGTATGGCGAGGGTCTTCAACTGGAACGAAAATCTCGCTGGTGAAATATTCCGGACGGCCTTCCTGTTTACGCAGGGCATCCTGACGCTGCGCGATCTCCTGCGAGGTCATGCGCGCCTTGCCCCCCAGTTCCTGCCGCAGTACCTGCGTCCAGCCGATCTGGACACGGATCTGGTCGATGAGCGTCGTCAGGGACACGCCATCCTGCGCCAGCCGGTCGCGCAGGGCGTTGGGCGGCATGCCGTTGCGGCTCTCGATCCCCTTGATGGCGTCCGCGATCTGTTCGGGGGTAACATTGATATGGCGGGAAAGAATCTCCTGCGTGCGCAACCGCTCGTCGATCATCTGACGTACGATCTGCGGACGCAGGCGGCTCATGATGTCTTCGCTGATGGGCAAGCCTGTGGACAAGGCAAAGAGCTTGCCACGATTGTCCACGTCACGCTTTGTCAGCGGGATTCCGTTGATGACGGCAATGATGACATCCTGCTGCCCGGAATCGGCTTGGGCTGTGTTGCTGCCGGCCGGACTCTGCCCGTCATCGTCGCCATCCAGCGAGGCTTCGGCGCTTTGTGCGACGGGTGCATGGTGACGGGTTGCCGCCCAGACGTCCTGACCGGCGAACGAACCGGACAGGGCCATCAGGGCTATGGCAGAACCTGTCAGGAAAGGGCTGGTTCGCATGCGGCTTGATCTCTCACCTACGGCTGTCTGGGCCTCTGTTCTATCTCCCGGCTCTCCGCTTTTGAAGCCATGGAAGAAAGATTGCGGCTTACTTGATGCCGAACGCCCCAATGGTCTTGAGCGAAAGCGTGAACAGGACGGTGGAATGACGGCTCTGTCCACCGATACGGGTGTATTGCTTGATATACATCACGTCGAGCCCGAGGCAGTCATTCTGGTAGCCCACGTCACCGCCCAGTGAGACGAATTCCTTGCGCGAAAGGGAGCGCCGCGCAAAGCCCGAGGTATGCCAGTTCGCCCATGTGGTGGAAACGCCGCCACTGATTTCGCTTGTGCGCTGGTAATAAACCGAGGGCGGATTTCCCTGCCGGTAGTCGTTGACGTAGTAGTAATATGGCGTCACCGGCTCGTAGAGGTAGCCGCCGTTGATGCCAAAATGCGGACCGTGGAGGCTGAACAGGGCGTCGCCGAAATTCACGCGGCCGGTCTTGGGATCGACACGGGCGCGACCGGTCACGCTGAAATACTGGGTCGGCTCGATACGGGCGCGGCCCACCACATCCGACAGGTGATGATTCAGGCCGGAATAGGGGATGCGATCCTTCTGGATGTGTTCCTGAAAGCTTTCGCCGACCAGCACGTCCACCACATGCCCGTTCCATGTCCAGTTTCCATGGATGCCGACATTCGCACGCAGACCGCCGTCGATGCGGTCCGTGCCCTGAAAGCGATTCAGCGCGAAAAGCGTGGAATCGGTGAATTCGTAACTCAGGCTGTCTTCATTGGGCATGTTCCGGTCCGCGCCGTCGCCCATGTTGGGGGCCCAGATGCCCTGCACGATGGGTTCGAGAATCTGCGTGCCGCGTCCTTTGTCGAAGGTCCGCAGGAAGGGCCAGTTCATCTTGATGGCCAGCGTGGGCACGACCTGACCCTCTGTCGCGGTCTTGGCGTAACGGTAATAGTTCGGCTGCTGATAGAGGTGGGTGCCACGGTAGATCATGGAATCCAGCCGGGCGGTGAACAGGAACTTCTGCCCCCAACTGCTGCGGAAAGGCCGGTTCCAGTTCAACTGCACCTCTCCACGCTGATCGCGCGCGCCGGTCGAGCGATAGACATTGAAGTCCTGCGTATCGACCGAGAAGCGACCGCCGAGGATATCGGGCTGCGAGAGGAAGCTGTACTGATAATGCGGCAGGACGAACGGCAGATCGCTGTTGCGAATCACGCCCTGGTTCAGGCCCTGATAGAACTGTCCGTCGAGACGCGAATAGGCTCCCGTGCCGAAACCTTCGATGAAGGCGTCCGAGTTGAGGGTGTCCGAGCCATATCCCTGAATACGGTAATCGCGCATGTAGTTGGCAGAACTTGCCAATCGGACATTGAAGCCGGCGCGCCATGTGCGGTTGATCGAAAACATGCCCTTGGCGAAGACATAGCCCTGAATGCCCTTGTCATTCTGGGAACCAACGGAATCACCGAAATCGTTCGTATAGCCGTGATGGCTGTTGGTGTCGTAGGCAATGCCGCCCAGAATGCTCAACTGTCCGAAGTTGAAGCGATTACGGTACTGTGCGCTGAGCTGTGGCCCCGTCTTTGTGGCGATCAGGGCCTGAAGCGTGATGTCGGACTGATCGTCGATCACCCAATAATAGGGGATCGTGAAATAGGTGCCCAGATAACGGTCATGCGGTGTGATGCCAGCCATCAGGAAGCCGCTATGTCGTTTGGCGGATGGGTCCGTGATGGAGAAAAAGGGCAGGTACATCACCGGAACGCCGAGAATGTCCATGTAGACATCGCGGAAATCGATGCGCTGGTGTTGCAGATCCTGTGTGGCGTCATAGGAACGCAACTGCCAGAACGGAGCGCGAGCCGGATTTTTCTTGCAGATTTCACAAGCCGTATACACCGCCCGGGACATGTCGTTGAGCTTGCCGCCCGTGCGCCGCATGCCGTTGGCGGCAAGTTTGGCGTTTTCGGGCAACAGGGCATGGACCTGGGTCATGATCCCGTCACGCATGTCACCCGTCAGTTCGGCGTAGTGCGAAAACAGGACGGACCCGTCTGGCTGGGTGGAGGCGACATTGCCGCTGGCGGCGATCAGGCCGGTATTGCGGTCGTAGGTGATCTTGTCAGCGCGCAGGATGTGGTCGGCCTGCCAGACCTGCACATTGCCGGTCCATGTCACGACGCCTGCGTGATCGTCATAACTCACATGATCCGCCTGAAAAGTCGCGGGTTCGTGGCTGGACGATTTTGTGCTGCCCGTGTTGACATGCAACGGTGTGGGGACGAACTGCGCGTGCGCTTTGTCTGCGAAAAAGGCAGGCACACCCCATGCCGCGCCAATTCCCAGCCCGAGCCAAAGGGCTTGCCGTCCGCTCTCGTTTGAGGTGCGACGGACGTGACCCGACATACCCTTATGTCGCATCCATGCGGCGAGCGCGCGCCGGACGCGGCGCGCGGACATGCGGCATGAACGAGGGGCGGGAAAGGGCAATCAGCCGTCCTCCAGGTGAAGCAGCAACGAAACAGCGAGACACAGGCCAGCCCCGGTAGGCGCCCAGGCGGCCAGAATGGGCGGCAGCGCACCCGAATTACCAAATTGTTCCGCAACTTTCGAGACCGTGAACAGCAGAAAACCAGCCGCCACACCAGATCCGATCATCTGTGTGACACCTCCGCGACGGGTTGGGCGCATGGAAAAGCCCGCCGCCACCAATGTCATCGTGCCCGCGAGGATGGGAAGCGCCAGAAGCGATTCGAAATGGATGCGATGGCGAATCGATGAAAAGCCGGACCGCTCAAGCATGCGGATGAATTTCGGCAACGCCCAGACCGAAAGCGTGTCGGGAGAGGCGAAGCTTTCCTGCACGCGGTCGAGCGTCAGATCTGTGGGCAAAAAGAACGTGGAAGGGGCTTCGGGCAGTTCATACGGTCTGAGAACGCGTGCGCCATCCAGCCGCCAGCGTCCCGGTTCCAGCAGGCCGGAGGGGGCTTCGATACGCAGGATCATATGCCCATCGTGATCCACCCGGAAGACGCTGATGTCGCGGATACCCAGAACTCCATTGTTCAGATGGGCGTCGCGTGAATGCAGAATCGCCACACCGCGCGGATCGATCCCCGTATCGAGCTGTCGCAGCCATAACGATGTTCCCGACATGGTCAGCGGGCCGCCATCGGATTTGAGGTACTGCTCGTCGAGTGCTTCCGCCTGCGCATACATCGAAGAAGAAAGCGGCGAGATGACGGCCGTCGTCAGGGCTCCGAGAAACATGGCGCAGGCCAGAGGGGCAGCCAGAAACTGCCATGCCGAAATGCCGGCTGCGCGCGCAACGATCAACTCGGAGGTGCGTGTGAGGCGCCAGAAACACACGATGCCGCCCAGCAGTACGCCAAATGGCATGATTTCCATGAAAAAGAACGGGACATGAAGCCCCGCGATCTCTGTGACCAAACTGGTGGGGACGTCCGGCTTGGTCGCGACCCGGCGCAGAAGGTCGATGAAATCGAACAGGCAGACGATCCCCGTCAGCGAGGCCGTCATGGCCATCACGGAGAAAATGAACTGTCGTGCGAGATAGAGAGAGAGCGTGACGGGAATGGTGGAGAGGGACATGTCAGTTGCGGCGCCCCAGTTCGATGGCGCGATTTTCGCGTGCCGCCCGGATTTCCGGCCAGAACAGAAGCACGGCGCAGATCAGGCCGGGCAGGATGGATTCCACCACGATGAGGGGGATAAGCGCCATGTTGCGTCCGGCGAGATTCTGGAGAAGCAGGCTCAGCGCCAAAAGGCCCACGATTGTCAGCACGGCCGACAGGGGACGCAGAATGTTGCCGTGGCGTGAGAAGGCTCCTCGCAGGATCGCCACGAGTGCGACCATGGCAAAGGAGAACGCCGTGAATGGTGTGGTGAGGCGACGCCACCCTTCCACGGCCAGCTTGCCGCGATCACGGGCGCTGACCTGTGTCGGGTCCGGCGAGAAAAGCTGTTGGAGCGACATCTCGGCAGCATCGAGGGAACGCTCGTGTTCGCTCTTGCCAGAAGTAAGATCGATCGTGTTGCGGGTAAACTGGAGCAGGGTCAGCCGACCGGTGCTGTGATCGATTTCCTGCCGTGAGCCATCGTAAAGCACGACCCGCGGCTGATCGTTGACGATCAGCATGGTGCCGCGCTCGGCAAATATGGTGGCCCGGTTACGTGGATCGCGGTCGTCCTCAATCATGATGCCACGGAGGGCGCCACTGTGTTCGCGCTGGCGGATATAGACCGTCAGTACATCCGAGACTTTCGTGAAGACGCCTTCCTGCAACAGGAAGGCCGCCATCTTGTTGCGTATCTGGAACTCGTACTGCCGGAAATCATGATACGACGTGGGCACGATCCACAGATTGAGCAGGAACGTGAGGAGCATGGAGGCCGTGGCGCACAGCATCCCCGGTCGGGCCAGTGCGAAAGGAGAAAGACCTGCCGCCCGCATGACTGTCAGTTCTCTGTCTCCCGCCATCCGCTGAGAGATGAACAGTGTCACGATGAATGTCGTGATTGGCAGAATGACCGCCACAAAGGACGGCACCATGAGGCTCGTCAGTTCCAGAAAGACGCGCAACGACAGACCGCGCCCCACCACCAATGAGACAAAACGCAAGGATTGGGTGAGCCAGATAAGGGCCGCAAGCCCGCCTGTCGTCGCGATGAGGGCAAGGACAAGCTGGCGAAACATATAACGATCGAGCGTCGTAAGTTTCAGCACGGAAGGCTGATCCTGACGCGATAGGGTGAACGATCTTTTTCGGTCGCTTGCAGCCGTGACCCGGCAGGCTCGGTGCGACGCCGTTCTGGAGTGGGCGCAGGCACTTCACGGTTGTAAGGGCGAGAGGAGATCATGTCTTCTCTCTACTCCTTGCTCCCTAGGAACGGCAAACGTTCTTGTAACGTCCTGAAACGCTGAGTGACCGCGAAGTTGTCTTGTGTGCGGGTGCAGTGGAACAGAAGAAAATCCGTGATGTCGTGTCCTCGCCAATGCACGTATTTTTGTTGGGTCATGTAAGCATTTTGTGGATTGCAGAAATCATCACACCGTAGGAAATGCCGCCAGACAGTGGCGTGCGCCGTTATGCGCCCAATCCGAGCGGACGAAATGATGAATGACCGAAAGGAAATTGACGCGCGGGTCGTGGTCGTGATGGCTCTACTGTGCGCTGTATGGGGCTTTCAGTAGGTCGCGATGAAAGCGGTGGCACAGGATATGGCCCCGGTTCTTCAGGCGGCCGTGCGTTCGGGGGGCTGCCATAGTGGTGGGTGTGCTGGTGGCGCTGCGACGGGAGGGGCATGCCACGGCAAGTGCTCCTGCAACCGTCATGCTTCTGTGTCAGCTTGTGGGGGCATTTGTGCTGCTGTTGATCGCGGCAGGACTGACCGGTCAGATGAAAGTAACGATGACGCCGTTGCTGGTAAGCAGTTTGGTGTTCCAGACCTTTATCGTTTCGATTCTCTCGTTCCTTGTGTGGTTCTCTTTACTGCGGGTCTATCTTGCATCCCGGCTGGGAGCGCTATCGTTCATGACGCCCCTGTTCGGAGTGATGGCGAGTGTCGTGGTTTTGTCTGAAGCGCTCGACCGGTCCTTTCTCGAAGGCAGCGCGCTCGTCATGGTGGGGATCGTGCTCGTAAACGGTCGCATGCGTCGAAAAGGCCTGTCCGCAGCGGCGTCTCCGAAGGCTGTAACCTTTCCGGAGAACGCATCCTGTGCGCTGGAGCCGCCTGTTTAGAGAAAGGGTCGATATGAAACTCTGGATGTGGGGACTGACATCTTTCAATAAAAGCAAACGAGGATGAATGCCTGCTTCCCGCATCGGGATTTTTCGCTCAACACTCTGCCGGGTAAGTCTTTTTTGCGTGAGCGGCAGTCGACGCGGAAATCTCACAGAAGGGTTGTACATCGGGTTAGATTATGAAAAAGTCTGTTTTGTAGAAAAGAAATTTCCATAATCATCAAGAAAACCCGATGCAGACAGAG
>NZ_WOTH01000051.1 GCF_011516945.1 Acetobacter estunensis | reverse complement strand
GAAAATGATCAAGCGAACCATGTTCGGAAGAGCAGGCTTCGAACTCCTCAGGGCGCGTGTCCTTCAGCCCGCATAATCAAAAAACATCATCACGAAAAGTGCGGAAGAACCGAGAACTGACCCGGGTTTTTCATCAGGAATTGACCCAGCCAGATGCTATTTCAGGCATAGTCGGGCGGGCGGTCAAGAAGAGGATTTATCCTTCCTGTTTTTTGACGCGGCGGTGCTGGCGCGGAACCTGTAGCTGTCATTTCCTGTCTCGAGGATATGACAGTGATGGGTCAGCCGATCGAGGAGCGCCGTCGTCATCTTCGGGTCACCAAAGACGTCTCCCCATTCACTGAAGCTCAGATTGGTTGTGATGATGACACTGGTGCGCTCATAGAGGCGGCTGAGCAGATGGAACAGCAGGGCGCCCCCAGACGCGCTGAAGGGGAGATAACCGAGTTCATCAAGGATCACGAGATCCAGGCGGAGCAGCCTGTCGGCAATCTGCCCGGCCCGATTGGCAGTCTTCTCCTGTTCAAGAGCATTGACCAGGTCGACCGTTGACCAGAAGCGCGCCTTCTTGCGGTGATGGGTAATCGCCTGGATGGCCAGGGCGGTCGCCAGGTGGGTTTTCCCGGTTCCCGGGCCGCCGATCAGCACGACATTTTCGGCACGCTCGATGAAGTCCCCGCCATGAAGCTGGCGGACCATGGGCTCGTTGACCTGGGTGTCGGCAAAGGAGAACCCAGACAGGTCCTTGTAGGCGGGGAACCGGGCTGTCTTTGTCTGGTAGGCGATGGAGCGCACTTCGCGTTCGGCCAGTTCCGCCTTCAGAAGCTGCGAGAGAATGGGGATGGCCGCCCCGAAGGCGGGCGCGCCCTGCTCAATGAGGTCAGCCGTGGCCTGGGCCATGCCATACATCCGCAGTCCACGGAGCATGACGACAAGTGAGGCGGCGGCAGGATCATGACGCATGGCGACTGTCCCCACGCAGGATGTCATAGCGCCCTGTATCGGCGCACGGTTCGTGTTCGAGCACCAGGGCCTGTGGAGCATCAAGCCGGAGAACCACGGTTCTTTTGGCATCAATCAGGCGATGCAGCGTATTGAGAACATGGGTCTTGGTCGCCACGCCATCTTCAAGAGCCAGTTCAACCGCGCAGAGGACGGCCTGCTCATCATGCTGCAGCACCAGGGCCAGGATTTCAGCCATTTCCCGGTCGCCTCCAGGCCGCCTGAGCAGTTGATCCTGCAGGGTCCGGAAGGCGGCTGGCAATTCGGTAAACGGTGCGCCATTGCGCAGGGCGCCCGGTTTGCGCTGGATGACCGCCAGATAATGCCGCCAGTCATAAACCGTGCGGCCTGGCACACCATGCGAACGCGTGATGATCCGGTCATGCACGCACAGAACCTGCCCTTCGGCGATAATGCGCAGCTTGTCAGGATAAACCCGCAGGCTGACCGGACGATTGGCAAAGGAGGCCGGCACGCTGTAGCGGTTGCCTTCGAACTGGATCAGGCAGGTTGGTGAGACGCGCTTGGTCTGTTCGACAAACCCGTCAAAGGGACGCCCCGGCACCATGAGGTGGGGACGTTCGCTTGCATGGACCTCGGAGACGCTACACGGCAATCCAGCATGCCGCAGCCGTTCCCAACGGTCCAGGCAGCGGGCTTCCAGCCAGGCATTCAGCGCCCCCAGATCGGGAAAGGCGGGCAAATCCTGCCAGATCTGGCGCCGGGCATCCTGCACGGTCTTCTCGATCTGCCCTTTCTCCCATCCGGCTGCCGGATTGCAGAAGGTCGGCTCGAACAGGTAATGGCTGGCCAGGGCCATGAAGCGCAGGTTGACCTGACGCGCCTTGCCCGACCCAATCCGGTCCACGGCCGTCTTCATGTTATCAAAAATACCCCGCCGCGGCACGCCACCGAGCACGCGGAAGGCCTCGGTAAGCGCATCAAAAAGCATCTCGTGGGTCTGTAGGGGATAGGCCCTGAGTATGAAGGCCCGGCTGAAGGACAGTTTGGTGTGGGCAACCTGCAGCTTGACGCGACGGTCGGCAATCACCGCCCAGTCCTCGCCCCAGTCAAACTGGAAGGCTTCCCCGGGCTGGAAGCACAGGGGCACGAAAACACCCCGGCCCGTTGTCTGGCGTGCCTGGTGCTGTTCGTGTTTCCACTGCCGGATGAAAGCAGCCACCCGTCCGTAGGATCCATCATAACCCAGTGCCACAAGGTCTTCATACAACCGTCGCGCCGTGCGCCGGTTCTTGCGGGATCGGGCGGCTTCCAGAACCAGCCATCCCCTCAATTTGTCAGCAAACGGGTCCAGTCGGCTGGGACGTTCGGGAACCTGGAACCGCGGTTCAATGCTCTCTGCCCGGAGATATTTCCGGATCGTATTGCGTGACAATCCCGTCCGGCGTTCGATCTCGCGGATCGGAAGATGATCCCGGCGATGCCACCGGCGGATCACACTCAGAAGCTCCATGTCAATCACTCCAAAAACCCCCCAGCAAATGATGCCGGGGAGTGTGAAGGCATGGGTCAAATCTCGATGAAAATTTCCGCCCTACCCGGGTCAGTTCTCAGTGAAAATCAACAGTCTGCAGGAACAGGTCTGGGGCTATTTCGGGTTTCCGGTCGGCACGGAGCCCCCGGAAGACGTCGAGGCCTGCGAGGGAGACCGGGTGCGGCTGCCGGACGGATCGTGGCAGCCGGGAGCGGCCGAGCCCGACTGGAGCCGGATTGCCTCGGCGCTGCGACAGGATCGTTTTTACGCGGCCGATGCGTCCTTTGACGATGCCATCGCGAAAAGCTGCAGGATCGTCTGGCAGGAGGATCTGTTCGGTGAGGCTGGCAAGGACGGCCGCTACACCGAGGACGGGATCGCCTATGAGAAGGCGCAGCGCCAGTGGCTGAGCCAGAGCACACCCGAAGACGCGGTGATCGTGCAGAGCGACGAGGATGGCGAGCCCCTGTTCGAGGATGGAAGCGCCCGGATTTACTGGGAGCGGGAAGGGGCGACGAAGTGCTTCTGGCTCAATCACAGGCTGAAGGTCGAAAGTGGCTGGTGCATTCTCGCCGACAGCCCGGCCGCGAACCGGATCACGCCGTCCGCCGTGATTGACTCTCTGCCCGACGTGCCGAAGGAGCGGGCGGATATTTCCGGGCGCGGACATGACATGATCGGCAGCTTCCGGACACAGGCCCTGCACGCGGCGCTGGACGGGATGCAGGAGGGCGCCGACCCGTGGACGCTGGTCGGACTGATGATCGCGGCCTTCAACGCGCAGAACGTCCGGGTCGATGGAGATGCGGGCGCGTGGTATCCGCAGCGTCGGCCCTCGCAGAGGCTGGTAGCGGCTGCCGGACTGTTTCAGGACGGGGAACTGGCGCTGGACGAGACCCTGTTGCGCGGGGCGGCGATCCGCGTGCTGAAAGCCGTGCTCTCCTGCGAGAAGAATAGCACGAACAGCGGCGAATGGAGCGTGCTGGTCGGCCATATCGTCAATGCCGACGCCCGGCTCCCCACCATGGCCGATGAGGACTTCCTGAAGACGCTCAGCAAGCCGGGCATCACGAAGGTGGTTCAGGCCGAGGGCATTCTGCCGCGCAACACGGGCAAGGAGATGCGCAAAGCGCTGATGGACCGGGTGGGGCAGGGGGTCTGGGTCCATCCCGAGGCCCGGTTCGGGCTCGATGTCGCGAAGCTGAACGCCTCGTTTCAGGAAGCCCTCAGTCCACCGCCACCCGAAGCCAGCGACGACGATCTGGAGGACGCCGATGAAGACGAAACGGAGCACGGCGACGACGCAGTCACGGATGGCAGTGCGATGGCTGTTGCGGAGACGGCCGAACCTGAGCAGGAGATTGCTCAGGACGATGATGAGGTCGGGCCTTCGCGGCGCGCGGCAGAAGAGGAAGGGGAGGGTGATCCTGACGACGAGGAGGAGGAGAACCCGCATCCACCGCCGCAGACGCCGGATGAGTTCCTGAGATCACATGTCGAGTTCATCGCGATCCGGTGAACCCCAAGGAAAGACTCTTCAGTCGCATCTGGACGGCAGGCAGGCTCGCGCGGGTCTTGGAAATGAAGAAGATGGTCGGTCTGGCTACTGCTTACGAGATGCTTGCGAAACACACATGATACACCAAATAAAACCTGTGAGGTTATTATGTCTTCTTACCAGGACTACGAAAAAGCCGAAAGAAAGGTGATTTCCGAAAATCGGGAAGTCGTGTTCGACGCCCTTCAGGAACTTGGCGTTACAAGTGTAACCGTTGTGTACGAAGGTAGCGGTGACAGCGGGGGAATTGAGGATTTCAGTATCCTGCCAGCAGACTGCTCCGTTGAGAAAGAGGTGGTTGTCCAGGATCTCGTGTGGGGGAATAATACTCCCGAGAAAAAAACAGTTCAGATCAAAGAAGTCATCGAAAATACCTCTATGGGAATAGTCGCCATTGATCACGGCGGCTGGGAAAACAACGAAGGTGGAGGAGGCGAAGTAACCTGGGATGTGGAGACCAGGGTGATTACCCTTGAACATTATGATTACGTCGTCGAACGTAACTATTCGACATCCCTCTATTGACGAGGTCTGCCGTGGCACATCCATATCATCACGCTCTCTCTTCCGTCCGAAAATGGGGTGGTCGACCAGAGGATTACCAACCCATTCACGACTGGTTTGACTGGTCGAAGGTGCTTATCGGCGACATGCGGCATAGGGCGCTTCGTCATCATGCAGAGGGATGTTTCGCCTGCGAGGCACAGTTCGGCGTCGTGATTACGAATTCAGACGGCAGAATTGTTCCTGTCAGGCTGATTGCCGAGCAACACGTTCTCGAAGATCACGGGCGAATTCCTTCTTTTGCTGACTGGGCGCGATCCATCAGACCCGAGCGCTGGATGGGTAATCCGCAATCGTTAGCTCATCTCGCAGAAGAGTGGGCAAATAACCACACAAAATAGAAAATACCGGGAAAGCACAGAGGCTGATTACAAGCTTCATGCGCCAGTCGGTCGCTGAGGAGAGTCTCTTCAGCTACCGGGCACCCTGCGGCGAGAGCCATCCTGATACGTTTCAGCGATATGGAACGTCTATGAAACATGACTTCCGAAAGCGCCGCCTAACGGACTGATTTTTAGCGAAGCCTACCCCGGTTCCAGGTGTGTCCATTTTGGCCACACCTGTTTCAAATCCCGTCAAGCAGCAACACAATTATAGCGGTATCGCAGTCTGCCTGACCACCTCTTTTTTCCGTCCGCCCGAAAGTGCGACGTGAACAGAAAGGCACAGTTCCATGATGAATGCCCATATCAGACGTTTCATGGATCTCAGCACCGGCCATCTGCCGAAGTCAGATCGGGAGTTGCTGGAGGCTTATGCACAATCAGGCGGTGCAACCGGCCTGTCCTGTCTCTCCGGTCCTCATGGCTGGTTCGTGTGGGTGGGTGAACGCCGCTGTTCGCCGGACTGGCCGGGTTCTGTCAGCCTTCGCCGAATTCTTGAAGATGCGGCAAGTAACGGATGTGATTACGTCATGTTTGATTCAGACGGTGCGGTAGAAGAGGCGTACCAGTTCTTTGATGATGAAGACGAATGACCGGCAATACCAAGACCATGGCCTGTAATACGAAAGGGCTGGACACGAGAGCGTCCCGCTTTTTTTTTGTGTCCTCACAGGAGGAACACAGAAGGAAGACGATTATGAAACTGCATTTCGACCATGCCCTGGTGACGCGGCTGCTCGCCCACGCCGACGCCGCGAGCGAACATACGCCAACGCTGGATCAGCTCTATGATCCCGCGTGTCTCCGGCCCGGGGTGAAGACCCGACATCCCGCATACGAGGATATTGACCGGACGAAGATCCCTGCTGGTCTCATGCTGGTGGGCGACCAGGGGATCTATCTGATGTCGAATGGTCATCCGGGCCTCCCTGGCGACAACGGTGAGGTGAACCTTGTCGCCTACGCCAGAGAGGCGGATCCGCAAGCCTCTCCCGAGGACTGGTATGACGTGAAACGTGCGTCTTTTGGCGGGGACGATGGCGCGGAATTCCTGTCTGCCGAGACTATCCGCAAGGCGCTTGAGGCGACCGCGCGCGGTCGCTTCTGGATCGACGTGTCCCCGACACAGATCCGATGCCCCTTCCTTGCACCGTCAAAAAAGCCCCGCGCCGGCCCGTCACGCACGAAAGGGAAGGGGCCTTCGCGATAAGAAAAGAAGGGGAAAACCCAGGAAAGGAAGGGAAGGAAACGGGGATCGGCACCACAGTTCAGCCTGCCGCGCAAGGGGTGGGTCGGCATGTGTCCTCGCTTCGCTGCGGGCCAGGCCGATCCCGCCGCTGCGCGGCGCCCTTGCCCGTCAGTCTGCCCTGCGGTCGCCGGAAAGGGTCAGAAACGCCAGAAAAAAGGATCTGGACAATGGCTCAGGACCGCACCGTGTCTCCACCCCAACCCCATCCCGCGGTGGAAATCATCAGGTTTCTCGCGCTCGTGCTCCTCTGGACGCTCGCCCTGGTCGTCGCTCTCGTGCTTCCGGACCTGTTCCTGGATCCCACGACCGGGGTGCTCGATCTCGGGTGAAACCCGTCCGCCCATCTGCAGCAGAGAATGGCCGTCCTTTGGGGCGGCTTTTGCATTTTTTGGAGACAGATCATGGCCAGAACCGAACGCACCGACATCCATCAGACCGTGACAGACCGGATCATCCGCGAGCTTGAGAATGGCACCGTGTCGTGGGTGTGCCCGTGGGGCCGCTCGAACTGCGGCGTCGCCCTGCCCCGGAACGCGACGACGGGCCGTGCCTATTCCGGAATCAATATTCTGATGTTGTGGGGTTCGGTGGAGATGCAGGGCTTCTCCACGCAGAAATGGCTGACGTTCCGGCAGGCGCTGGCCGAGGGCGGAAATGTCAGAAAAGGAGAGAAAGGAACGACGGTTTTCTACGCCGACCGTTTCACGCCGAAGTCGGAAGCAGGGTCCGACGATCCCCGGACGATTCCGTTCCTGAAGCGGTTTACGGTGTTCAATGTGGACCAGTGCGAGAACCTGCCGGAAGGCGTGGGGGCGGCGCCCACACCGTTGCCCGAGCGCGAGATTGTGCCGCAGGCTGAAGCGCTGATGCGCGACACCGGGGCAGACATCCGGGTGGGAGGCGATAAGGCGTTTTACGCGCCTGAGCCGGACTATATCCGTGTCCCGCCCCAGCAGTCCTATTTTGCACAAATCGATTGGTATCGCACGGTCTTCCACGAGATCGGACACTGGACGGGCTCGGAAAAACGGCTGGCCCGCACATTCGGAAAACGGTTCGGAGACCGCGCCTATGCCGCCGAGGAACTGGTCGCGGAGATGGTGTCAGCGTTCGTGTGCGCGGAACTGCAGATCGAGCCGACCGTCCGTCACTCGGATTACATTGGAAGCTGGCTGGACCTTCTGAAGGCGGACAAACGCGCGATTTTCACCGCAGCAAGCGCCGCGTCGGCCGCCGCCGAATACATTTTCAACACATCGACGCGCCGTCAGCCCATCGGGGACGTGGCGGACGCTGCCTGAGAGTTTCCGAAAAATACATGCCCGAAAAGGGTGTTTTACAGATGGAGTCTGTCACGCCTGTCTTTGCTCTGATCGCGACCCCTGCCGTGCGCAGGCTTTCCGGCACCGGCAAAGTGCTGGTCGCTCTGCCCATGGATCACCTCGGAAACCGGGGAATGACCGAAGCCCGTACGCTGGCAGATCTCACGAAGGCGGTGACGCTTTATGGCGACAGGATCGCCACTGACCATCCCGGGCGGTCGTTCTCCATCGGCGTGCATATCCGCCGGGGCGACCGCAAACCGCGTGGGTTCGATACCGCGTATCGCAGCGGTGCGCTCGGAACGGACAAATGGATCGTGACCGTGGAGAGCGACGCTGCCGAGGCGCTTGCCCTGAACGGTCCTGCGTCCGGCGTGGACAAAGGCTCTGAGACAAAAGGAGAAGCGGAATGATCCGTCAGTATTACACGTCGCCGTTCCAGGGCGGCGACAATCCGCTTCGCGTCGGAACCGTGGCCAGTGGCTCGATTTTCCGGCTCCCGGCTCCTGTTTCCGGCCGCCCGTGGCGGACAACGCCGTGGATCGTGGAGAGCTTTCTCAATGGGAAGATGGGCGCGGCCGTGCGGAATCCTGTTACAGGGTTCTGGGAGGACCGTTATATTCGTCGGCGCTCGGATCTGGCGATACTGCGCAGCCTTGCCAGTGGTCGCCGCGTGACAATGGCTGTGCGCTATCTGGAGCATATGGACGAGGAAGGCATGGGAGAAGGGCGGTATCCCGGCCTGCCCGATGTCAGCCGGTTCCATAACGGGTATCGGAACCGGAGCCTGGTCGCATGACCCCCGCACCGATCCTGTGCGAGCGGATCCGCACGCCGCCGCTCGATCCGGCTTTCCTGAAGCCGACCAGATGGGCGACGGTCGAGGAAAAAGCGAAGCTGGGTAACGCCATGCTGCGGTTCATCGCCGAGGGAATGCCTGCCGAGAAATTCACGGCGTCCCCGTATGAGCGTCTGAGCAATATGTTCGGCTTCATTGCTCATTATGACCGGCACGGCTTCGCTCAGACATGGTTCGACAGCGCCGCGACACGACGGGATTTCCTTGACCAGATTGTGCGACATCCCTGCTGGGGAGATCCCGGCTTTGTCTGGTCGGACGTGGAGCGGGAAATCGGCCAGCGTGTCCGTGAGAACCTTCTGGTCGAGGCATGGGCCAGCCGTGCCCGGGAAGATCAGAATGCGCGCGAGAAGGCGGAACTGGCCCGCCTGATGGCGAAGCACGGCGTGGCGTCGGTATCCCCGGTCGTGGCCGCGCCAGCCGTGCAGCTGGGGCTGTTCTAGCCCCGCGCCACGGTCCATGAACCGTGGCCTTCGAGACACCGGGCCAGAAAGTCGAGTGCCGCCCGGGGATAGTTGCGGATTTCAAGCAGGGTGCCGGACGGCACGTCCATCTCATATGCGCCGTGCTGAAGGGCACAGCACGGACCGCCGCGCAGGAACTTCACGCCCTTGCCTGTCCGGAGAAGCTGACGCGGGCCGAAGACACCGGCTACGTGCCGACCGGCGACATAAATGTCGGCGTTGAACTGTCGCCACAACGGTGTGCGGATGTTCTGCTCGTTGACCTCGATCTGCACGTTGCAGCGATCGGCCCACGCTTCCGGTGTGCCATCCACGCCGTAGAGTGTGCGGCAGACATTCCGCACCGCTTCCTCGTGCTCATGCCTGAAGGACCAGCCGGTCTCTTTCCCCACAAAGCGTCCCCGGTAACGCCGCGCCTGTGTGGCCAGCTCCGGATGAAAATCGGCTTTCAGGGTGATGTGGCCGTCCAGGACAGTAATCACCGCCATGTTGAACTCCCGCTGTCTCGTCAGGAGAGCCTAGTACGCGGAATCGGGCTGTACAAGCGAAAACAGCGGCGAAAACGCAAAAAACAGTCGTCAGAACGCTGAAATATCAAAAATCAGGAAGAAGAGGAAAGGGGATCGCCGGCACTGCCGGGTCTCTGCCCTGGTTTTTGCGGTCTGAAGCGGTCGTCGTCGGGCGCAACCCCCAGGCCTTCGGTCGGGACGGCACCGTGAAGCCGCAGGCGGCTTCCGCACCACTGCCGCCCCGAGGGGTTGCGCCCGCCGCCTGATGCCCGCTTCCGCGCGACCGCACCAGGTCAGAGACCCGGCAGAGGCCGGAGAGGAACTGGAAGGAAAGAAAAGGAAATCAGGTCATGAGCCAGTCAGTCAATCGCGTCATCCTCGTCGGCAATCTCGGTCGGGATCCGGAACTCGCGGCACGCAGGGAAGGCGACGGGAAAATCGCAAATATCGCCGTAGCAACGAGCGAATCATGGAACGACCGCAATACGGGCGAGCGGAGAGAAAAAACGCAATGGCACCGTGTTGTGTGCTTCAACGACCACCTCTCGAGCGTGATTGAACGTCGCTGTCAGAAGGGCACGCTCGTCTATGTCGAGGGCCATCTGGAAACGCGGAAATGGACTGACCAGCAGGGACAGGATCGTTACACGACCGAGGTAATTATCGATCGCTTTGACGGAAACATAAAGGTGCTGGGCAATGGCCGGAACACCGGAGAAGGCCGCTTTGACGATGACCGGCCATCGCGAAGCGCGGCGCCGCGTTCTGCTGCGAACACGCCCGGCGGATCGGATCTGGATGACGAAATACCGTTTTGAGTCGGGCTTTTTTCGGGCCGGAGACGGCCCGGAATGGCGCACTTCATCCGGAATCCCTGTGCGGAGTCAGCACCATGTGCAGCGTTTTTATCAGGCGCCTGACCGCTCCTCGCGGACAGGCCCGCGCCTATGCGCGGAATCATGAGGCTGCGGCCTCGGGCCTCGACCAGCTCTGTCATCTGCCGCAGCTTTCGGCCCGGCAGCGGGCCGAATTCCGGCGTTGCGCCCTGGAGATGCGCAGGATCGCCCGGGAGAAGCTTCTCGACAGCGCGCGGTAAGGGCAAAGGGCGACCAGAAATGACGTCTGGAAAAGCGCGAAAGTGTGCGAAAATCGTCAGGGTATGATACTGTTCCGACTGCCGATGAGGGAGCCACGTCCATGTTAACACCTGAGCAGATCGCCGTCCGGACACGAGCAGTACATAAGGCGCGCGTAAACAATCTGATTGAAGGACTACGCGAAGACCCTCGTGATGCCCCTGTGCTCGATGCCTACGCTCGCGGCGAGATTTCCGGCGACGAAGCACGACGGCAGGTTATAGAGGCGATTACCGGCCGATCCGTGAAGAAAAGGTCGGAAGCCGCCTGATTTTCCTGAGACATGGGCGATCCCTATCTCCAGAGCGATGGCGAGACATTAGAGAATGTGCAAGGGATCCAGCATGATCCAGAGGCACTTGATCGGCTGGAAAAATTTCTGACTGCTTCACGGGAAGCAGAACTGCATGAACGTGGACTCCCCGCATTGCAGGGCTTTCCTCTGATAAAAGCGATACATTACCACCTGTTCCAGGATGTATACAGCTGGGCCGGACAGCCGCGAACAACACTTCTGGTCCGGGACATGAGCGGCTTTCTCGCTCCTGAGCGGATTGAACAGGAAGGCAGGAAACTGTTTGAACGGCTGGCGGAAAAAGACAATCTGCGAGGGTTATCGCGGATGGAATTTGCGGAACAGCTTGCCGTTCCTTTCAACGAGCTGAACCATATTCATCCATTTCGTGAGGGAAACGGACGGACGCAGCGGATCGTCTGGGAGGCTTTTGCCCGCGAGGCAGGGCATACCCTGGATTTCGAGGGTATTTCGCAGGAGCGGATGGCCGTCGTCTCAATCGCCGGTATGAAGGGCGATCACATGCCGGCGATCAGGATGTTCGATGAACTTCTGGATTCAACCCGTCATAAGGCTCTGGTGAAGGCAACCCGGTTTCTCGAAAAGGCATTCCGGGATGACTCTGATTTCAGTTGGAATGAGCGTTATATCGCCACAACGACGCCCGGTCAGGCCTATGATGGGAAATTCGCCGGACGCTCGGGTGATAATTTCATGATGGGTTCAGGCGACCGCGTTTACATCGGCAATCTCGCGGATCTCGGAAGCCATGCCGACGGTCTCAGATCGGGGGATCAGGTCAGTTTCCGTGCTGCGGGAGAAACGCCTGCCAGCCGCAGTTTTTCATCCCTGGCGACCGCATTGACCGGGCGCTCCGGTTCTTATGAACCAAAGGCCACGGCACCGGACTGGCTCGATCGGGCGAAGGCTTATGGCGATCGCCAGAAGAAACCTGGCAGCGAGCCAGTCAGTGACGAAACCCCGGCATCAGTCAGGCGGCATGATCCATCGGGCGATCCCTCTCCCTGAATTGGGACGCTGACCCGAAGTCAGACCAGCAGGTAGAGGAATATAAAAATGGAAGAATGCGGGAATAATGACCAGTCGCGGCCTTCCATTACTGCGGAAGAACGCCGTCAGCGACAGGAAGCGGTCGATTACGCGCGAGGAAGTTGTCGGCTTGAAGGCGTGATACTCGATGCGGAGATCGAACGGATCAACACGCGGTTCATCCAGGGCGAACTGACCATGAATGAACATTTTGAGGAACTGCAGCGTCACCTTGACCGGTGATGCTGCAGAGCCGGGACGCATCGGGCGCTCCGTGTCTCTAAGTTCAGTTTTTTCTCGTTAGTCGCATGATGGGGGCGCACGCGGAACATTCCAGAAGGAGTGTCCCGCGTCGTGTTTATTCGTTCGTCTTTAATCCGATCGGATCCTGAACAGTCGCGTGCCGTCGTGCAGCCGGTTGCGGGCTGGGTGCGCAGGCAGGGGGCTTTGCTGCCCCCTGCACCCCCGCCGGGCAGGCGGAAAGAAAAAATCCTGTATAGATTGACAATGCAAGTAATAAATCCCGCTTTCGTGCGGTTTTTGCTGCGTTTTATTGTGCTTAATACTCGCTCTTGCGTTCGAGTTGTAGTATAGTTTTACAAGAAAGCCGAAGCTATTCGTGAAAGGATTTCTTCCATGGCTTACGCAAATTCCGCAGAAGCACAACAGAAAGAACTCGAAGAACTTCGTCGTGAGGTGAGCTGCGTTCTTGTGCTCGAAAAAGCCGGCTTCAGACTGGACCGCGAAGCCACGGCGCAGCGCTCGGCCCGCAACCTGAAATTCCGCCGTGAAAACGAGGCAATCATCGTGAATCATGACGGCAAGGGCTGGTGGGATCCGAAAGGGGACGGAAAGGGCGACGTTTTCAAACTCGTGCAGCATCTCGATCCGTCGAAGAATCTCGGCCATGTCCGGCGCGAACTGCGCGACCTGATCGGTAAAAGCCCGACACTCGAAGTCGCTGAGCGGACCAAGGGCGTAAGTGACAGGCCGCGCCGCGACCCGGCTGAGTTGTGGGACCGTCGTTCAGCGCCGCAGGAAGGCACCCCGGCATGGCGGTATCTCACCGAAGAACGCGGGCTGCCGGGCAGCATCGTGGCGGTGGCCGGACGTCAGGGTGCGCTGAAGGAAGGCCCGAACGGGACTGCCTGGTTCGGCCATCGTGACGCGGACGGCCAGTTCACCGGCATGGAGATGCGCGGACCCGAGTACAAGGGTTTTTCAACGGGCGGCGGCGGCAAGCGTCTGTTCGGATTTCGGGCGGACGAGGGAACGGAGCCCGCACGGCGGCTTGTGGTCACGGAAGCCGCCATTGATGCGCTGTCCTTTGCCGCACTGGATCGTTTCAAAAAAGGATCGCTCTACACTTCGACGGGTGGCGGGATGAGCCCGGAGAGTGAGGCCAATCTGAAACAGGTCATGGCGACCGTGGCGAAACAGCCCGATGCCCGCCTGGTCATCGCCGTCGATAATGACCATCAGGGTCACGTCTATGCCGCGAAACTGGCCGCCATGGCCCAGGAGGCCGGGCTCTGGTCGGGACGGATCTCTCCGAAGACACCGGGAGACGACTGGAACAAAGCTCTGAGGGCGCGCGGAGAAGAGGCTCAGGGCGGAGCCGCCCCTGCCGGATCTCTGCCGCGTCTCTCCGACGCTATCACCACAAAGCCCGCAACGCAGCCGGATGCCGTTTCCTCCTCGTGGCTGGATCAGGCCAGGGCGAACAGCCCGGCGCGCCATCAGGCAGCGCCAGCCCCGGAACCTGCCAGGGCGCCGTCCCCTGCCACAGCGCGCTCAGCGACCTCTTCTCCAGGAGCTTCCCTATGAGCTGGTTCGAACCTTTCGCGTCCGAGAGCTGGCGGAGACGCCTTCTGGACATCCTTCCCGGTCACGCTCAGGCCAGTGCGATCTGGAAGAAGCATCGCCCGCAAGGATGTGCCGAGCCTGACTGTTTTGTCGAGATCGGTGACGGGAAAGCGGAATTCCGGGGTGTGGTGATTGGCGGCGAACGCGACACCTCCCTGCCTCAGGGCTGGGATCTGGAAGGGCGCATCGTCCTCTTCACCGACGATCACGAAGTGATCGTCATTGCCGGCTGGCGGGCCACAGACCTGTCGGCTGACCGATCCTGTTTCCAGGATCACCTGACACAGGAGACTGTCATGACCACTGTTGCCCATTACGCGGATCTCGGCGTCGCACGCCTGGCCTTCGTGACGGACCTCGCCGAGGTGTTCGCCCGATCGGCCCCGGCTGCCGAGATCTGGACCCGTCACCTGCGTCGGAACGATGCACCGATCGAAGAGGATCCGCCGATCCCGCAGACCGCTGTCCGGCTTTATGAGCGTGTCGGCTGTCCGCTCGGTCTGGTCATCGACGGACGCTGGGAGCGCGGGCTTGAGACCTGGGATCTCTCCTACCCGGCGACGCTCCTGCTCTCGACCGGTGAGATCACCGAAACGCATGGTTGTCTGGCGGAAGGGATCGAAGAGCTATGACACCCGATGATCTTCCTGTTCCGTATGCCCTGGCGCCGATCCTTGACGATCTGACGGCGGAACAGCGCCGCGCAGCCATGGCTCTCGGCCATGTTCTGGTCCTGGCCGGTGCCGGCACGGGTAAGACCAAAACCCTGACAGCCGGCGTGGCGACGCGCATCGACGCGGATTTCTCACATTTTGTCTGAAGAGTGTTATTCTCTGTTCTGAGAGCTGTGTCCTGTGCGTCTGATCTGGAATGACAACGGCATTTTGCCTCTGGAGGCAGA
>NZ_WOTH01000050.1 GCF_011516945.1 Acetobacter estunensis | reverse complement strand
TTAACCCCGGACCAGATGGCCAACAGCAACGCCGTCAGAAGGGCGGCATAACAACAACCGGGCATAGCTTATCAAGCCCGCAAAACTGTCCGAACGGACGGGTCCACCTCTCGGGGGTACCGGGCCTGGACATCCCGACCGGCCTGCCAGCGCCAACGTACCGATCTGAAGGTGCTGACGCATATCCGTGAGCATTTTGCCCTGAGCAACGGGTCCTACGGACGGCCGCGCATGACCATGGAACTCAGGGAAGCCGGGCTTGATGTCGGGGAACGTCGCGTTGGCCGCCTCATGAAGGCCAACGGGATCCGGCCCGTGCGCACCCGTCGCCACAAGATGACGACCGACAGCCACCACCAGTCTGACATTGCGGCCAACCTTCTGGACGGTAATTTCCTTGCTGAAGGCCCCAACCGGAAATGGGCGGGAGATATCAGTTATATCTGGACTGCCGAGGGCTGGCTCTACCTCGCTGTCGTCATCGATCTGTTCAGTCGTCGCGTAATCGGGTGGGCCGCGAGCGATCGGATGAAAAAGGATCTGGCCATCCGTGCCCTGGATATGGCGGTAAGGCTGCGTAACCCGGCGCCCGGCTGCATTTTCCACTCCGATCGTGGCAGCCAGTATGGCTCCCATGATTTCCAGAAAAAGCTGCTGGCCCATGGGCTGCTGGCTTCAATGTCCGGAAAGGAAAACTGTTTTGACAACGCTGCCGTCGAAACATTTTTCAAAAGCCTGAAGGCGGAGTGGCTCTGGAGACAGAACTGGCCAACCCGCCGTCAGGCTACCACCGCCATCTTCCAGTATATCAATGGTTTCTACAATCCACGTCGACGCCATTCATATCTGGGCGGTATCAGCCCACTCGCTTTTGAAGCAAGAGTGGCATAAGCACTTCCTGACCGGCACAAAACCGTTACAAGTCCACTTTGCTGATCAGAAATCGCAGACAGGACTGTTCGTCCGAACCGTAGGCTTAACGCGAGCCACCATGAGGATCGGGCTGGCCAATATCGTCTATAATATGCGTCGCTTTCTCCTCCTGGAGCGGATTAACGCCGCCTCGTAGCAACCCAGAGCATGAAACCCTCGCTCTGCTCAAATCGCAGAGCGAAAATCAGGCTAAGGAACCAGAAATCAACACGTCAAAAATCTGAAATCAGGCGCAAGAGCAGTCAATCAAAGGTTTTTCGAACCCTCCATCTGTTTCTCTCCCCCAAAACCGGGAAAACAGTCAGCACAGAGCGTCAGAAAGTACAACCCTCACGTCTACAGTCAGCGTGCAACTGACGACACGCCGTAAATATTTACGCTAAATTTATTTCACCATAAAATCTTTTGACGTAGGAGAAAGAAGGATAAAATCGTAACGGGCGGTGATATAATCCATCCTATATCGATAGAGCTAAATACACCGCAAAATGGTCCAGAGAAAAAAGCATTTGTCGCGAAAGGAAGCTGGACAGCAACTCCAACTAAAAAAGCTACGACGGCAGGAAAATTCACAAGCCCGTAAATTCCGCCGTTAGACTTGAAAAAAGATCCTATATCGTAATTTCCTTTTCTAAATAAATAAAAATCAGAAATATTGATTGTGACCCAGGGAACTAGCACGATAAGCAGTGCAAATACGATATTCAGAAAAACTGGTACGACGGTTGTCGTGAAAATCAACGACAATACCAGTCCCGTTATGAGAAGGCTGGACGATATGGCGATGCGGGCGAGCCGTTTCGGTGACCATTTCGCAAAAAAAGTCTGAATCAATGTGATAATCGACAGGCTGGCCCCATATGCGTTTAATGCATTGTGGCTAATGATGTTCAGCACGAACAGAAGCAGAAGAGGGCGCGATAGGGGGCCGCTCAGGACGCTCAATGCATGGAGCGGGTCCGCTATGGTTGGTTCGGTCGCGGATACGAATGCACCGAAGATAAAAGTGAGAGAAGCACCGAGTGCTGCCCCGAAGAAACTCATGGCGAATGGTCGGGCAATACCGACGGAGGCGGGTAGATAGCGGGAGTAGTCGGACGTATAGCAGGAATAAGATGTATTCCAGACCAGTGACGTCGAGAACGTCAGAAACCAGCCCCATGTGTTGAAACTACCAATTTGCCAGATAGAGGGAGGAGCCTGCCGGAAAATGAGAAGGAAGGCCAGCGCAAGCGCCGACATCATGAACCAGATTCCGCATCGGTTCAGAAGATGAATAGTCTTGTATCCCAGAATCCCGATACCCACCGCGCAAAGTGCCCCGACAATGGTGGTCGTTCTGATGTCGAAAACCGGTGCCACATCATGCAGTGCTGCTCCGGCCAGGACCGTATTCGACGTGAAGAAACCGAAATATAAAACAGACGCAATCAGCGTAATGATGATTGAGCCGTACCGGCCGAACTGGCCGCGTGCCTGAACCATCTGAGCCAGTCCCATTCGAGGCCCTTGAGCAGAGCAGGCTCCCAGTACCAGTGCACCAAGAAAATGCCCAGAGATGATGGCTGTTGCACACCAGAACAGGGAAAGGTGGCTTCGGGCAAACAGCGCCGCGCCTGTGACGATAGGGAGCGGCGCTATGTTGGTGGTGAACCAGAGGGTAAACAGGTCGCGTACATGACCGTGCCGTTCGTTTTCAGGAACGAAAGAGGTGCTGTATTTCTCGATGAGGTCGCTGTTCTCTTTTTGAAAACAGGCTTTTTGGGTCATCAGCCAATACCTCCGCCGGTGGGCGGTGCGATGAATGGAAAGGGTTTCATGATCCTGTTTTCCATTGTCTCTATAAGGCATTGAATACGGGGCATGAACGCCACCCACGCCGGGTCTTGAGCCAGAGCGGCTCTCCGACTTTCCCGGTCATCAAGGCTGTCGTAGGCCCAGATATGAACGATCTCGTTCAGAGCGCCAATTTCGGAGTAATAATAGCCGATCAGATGCCCCAGATAAGGCTGCTGTATTTTGATGCCCTCTGATGAAACGGCATTGATGTATTCGGCTGTCTTGCCGGTTTTCAGACGATAGGTACGGATTTCGTAAATCATGGTAATATTTTCCTATCGCATGACAAATGGATCGGAGATCGGATCGTCCGATGTACGTATCCAGACAGACTTGACACGGGTATAGTCGAGCATGGCCTCCGGTCCGCCCTCGCGGCCCAGCCCGCTTAACCCATATCCGCCGAATGGCATGAGAGGCGAGATCATTCGATAGGTGTTGATCCATACCACACCGGCACGAATACGCGCGCTGACGCGCTTGGCGCTGGCCAGATCGCGGGTGAAAATGCCTGATGCCAGACCGAACGGCGTGTCGTTGGCTTTGGTGATGGCATCCTGCTCGTCATCAAAAGGGAGAACGCTGAGGACCGGGCCGAAAAACTCCTCCTGCAGACAAGGACTGTCCGGTCGATCGCAGAGAAGGATGGTAGGTTCGAAATAAAAGCCTTCCGCGAACGCTTCCGGCGGTTTGCCGCCAGTAATAAGCGTTGCACCGAAATCCAGACTGCGGGTGATCAGATCCTGGATGTGCTCTCGCTGACGTTGAGTGGCGAGAGGGCCGAATTCGGTTTCCATGCTTTGCGGTGAGCCGATACGAATGGCCTGGGCCCGGGTTTTCAGCTGCTCCAGAAGCGGTTCGAGAATGTCACGATGAGCCAGCAGACGCGAACCTGCAACGCAACTTTGACCAGAGGCGGCGAAGATGCCCGCAACAAGGGCATTGACGGTGCTGTCCAGGTCCGCGTCAGGGAAGACGATGACCGGTGATTTGCCGCCCAGTTCCAGTGTTGTGTAAGCCAAATTATTCGCACTGTTGCGTACGACGTGGCGTGCTGTTTCCGGTCCACCGGTGAAGGCGATACGCGCGACCAGCGGGTGGCTGGTCAGTACTCTGCCGCAATCATCACCGAAACCGGTCAGGATGGATACCACGCCCGAGGGAAAACCGGCTTCATGCACGATGCGGGCAAAGCCCAGCAACGGTGCAGGTGCTTCCTCGGATGCTTTGAGCACGACGGTGCATCCCGCCGCCAGGGCGGGGGCCAACTTGACTGCCGACAGGAAAAGTTGTGAGTTCCAGGGAACAATCGCTGCTACCACCCCGATCGGTTCCCGGCGCTGATAGGCTTCGGTGTCGGTCTTGTCGATCGAGACATATCGACCGTCCAGCTTGTCCGCCAGACCGCCGTAATAGCGATAATATTCGGCGATATAGCCAATCTGCGACTTGGTTTCCCGGATGATCTTGCCTGTATCACGGGTTTCCATTTCTGCCAGTTCCGGGGCTGCCTGCTCCAGCAGATCGGCCAGACGGAACAGCAGGCGGCCGCGCTGGGTGGCCGTCAGTTCGGCCCAATCCGGGTCGTTTAACGCACGGTGGGCGGCGTTGACCGCGCGATCGACATCGTCTGCCCCGGCTCTGGGCATACGTGCCCAGGGGGTCTGCGTCGCGGGGTCGATGCTTTCAAAGGTTCGCTCTGCATGCTCGAAGCGGCCGTCGATATAGTGCTGGAATTCCCGCATGGCTGCATATCCTTGGACTAGTGTGCTGTCAGGAAAAGGCCGGCATGACATCCCGGATAAAGCGCTCCAGCGAAGCTTTCTTACGCTCAAACGGCATCAGGCTATCGATCCAGAAGCTGTATTGGTCGTAGCCCATAGCCTCGTATCGCTTCAGCCGGTCGATGACAGTGCCCGCTGAGCCTACAACGAGATTGTTGCGGATAGTTTCTGGCGCATACTGCGAGCTTTCGGCCATTTCCTCCTCGGTCAATTGCTGGATGAAGCCATTGTCGATCGGACGCTGGTTTTTGAACCAGGCACCGAAATAGCAATAGAACCGGGAGAGTTCCCTGGCGGCCTGCTGTGCGTCCTCTTCGCTATCGGCCACATAGGTGTGCAGCAGCAGCATGATCTGGGGAGACGGAATTTGCGGATGGAGTGCGCAGGCAGCCTGGAAGCGATCCATGAGGCTTTCGACCTCTGCGTCCCCCGATGCCAGAGGCGTAACCTGGACATTGCAGCCATTTTCAACAGCGAAAGCATGCGAATTGGGATCGCGCGCCGCCAGCCAGAGCGGCATGTCGCCGCTTACGGGCTTTGGCACCACCGTCGATTTCGGAAATGACCAGAATTCTCCCTGATGGGCTAAGTCTCCGGACCAGAGTTTACGGAGAAGCGGCACCATTTCGCGCATGCGCTGACCAGCAGTCCAGGCATCTAGGCCTGGCATCATACGTTCATATTCGAAACTGTAGGCCCCGCGCGCGATACCCAGATCCAGACGGCCTTTGGTCGCCAGATCGGTTAGCGCGGCTTCACCGGCCAGACGCAGCGGGTGCCAGAAAGGCGCTATCACCGTGCCTGTGCCAAGACGGATGCGTGAGGTCTTACTGGCCAGATAGGCGATGTTAATGAAGGGATTGGGGGCGATGGTGAATTCCATGCCGTGATGTTCGCCGATCCATGCCGTCTCCATGCCGCCAGCTTCTGCGATCCTGACCAATTGCTCCAGTTCGTCAAACAGTTCGGCGTGTGTCTGGTTGGCATGGTATCGTTCCATATGAACGAAGAGGGAAAATTTCATTCTTGGTAACTCCGGCTTCCCGCTATACGGGACATGGGGTGTCATTCAGGAAATCTTGTATGGCGAGATCGGTTGAGGCCGGATGGACGAAGCTCATCATGTGCCGTTCACCGGCAAGAATGCGGACTGTTCCGTTCGCGCTGTCGCGTGCCATGGCTTCCGACATCGCCGGCGTCGAATTGGGATCAAGCGCACCGGTTAGAAAGAGTGCGGGCATAGACAATGTGGACAACTGTCCCTTGCAGACGGCATCTGCGGTAGCGAACAGACGATACGTCCGTGCATAGCCTTCCGGCTGGATGGTATTCAGCAGAGCTAGAAGGACCGCCCTCTTGTCTTCTGTCTCGGGTGTCTGTTCGTTGCCGAACCATCGGTCGAGTGTTGCTGACCAGTCGGGTACAGTTCCGTCGAGCGTCGCGACGCGGCGTGCGATTGCATCCTTCTGCCCGCGCGTGCGATCATAGACACCGTTCATGACTACCAGACGCCGGACGTGCTGAGGGTAGCGTAGCGCGGCATCAAGCGCGATTAAGGCGCCCATGGAATGACCAATCAGGGTGACTGGCCCCGCGCGCAGATGTGTCATCAAAGCGGCAAACTGGGCGCTGTAGTCGGACAGGCATGGGACGGGTGGCGGCAGGGGGCTTTTGCCGTGTCCCAGCATGTCGTAGGCGATGCAGCGATAATGCGGCGAGAAGCGGGCCAACTGAGGTTCCCAGAATTCCAGCCTCATGCCCACACCGTGCAGAAAGACCAGCGTTTCGTGTTCTGCGTTCCCGGGGCCGGCCACTCGGAAGCGCGTAGCGTCGAAACTGTCGTCAGCGACGTGAATCTTGTCTGGACGGTGTGTCATCAGTTAGCCCTGCGTGTCGCCCAGGTCGGCCAGGTCCTGATATCGGTCGCCGATACGATGGTGCGGACGACCCCCGATGGATGCCCCGAGGGCCACGACAATTTCGTCGGGTGCGGGGGCGTCATTAATTGAAAACTGGATGGTCAGATAATGAGAGCGCCGCCCTTCGTCATTCTTGTCCATCAGGGGAATGGCGATGGGGGCGTCAGGGCCGCCGCGCGTGTTGGTAAAGGCGAGATAGGATTTGGCGTTGACAGCACGACGGTAGAAATTGCCGAACCGCAGGGTATGGATCAGCGCCGAGGCATGTTCGATTTCGCCGGAGGTCCCGACGACAGCAGCCTTGCCGTAGCCCTCGATCCTGTCGCCACCCCCGGTCATTTCGGTAATCCGTGTAGTCAGGGTCTCGCCGAGGATCGGGGCGATGGCGTGGATTTCAGGCTTCAGATCCTCGACGAAGCCGCGGCCGGCCCAGGGGTTCCGGAGAATGGCCGCCACGGCAAACATCCTGAGGGGTATGGGGGCTTTCTTGTCGCCTTCTATAAAAGTGTCTTCTTGATAGGAAACGATTTTCCGGAGAAAAAGTGACATTTTTCAGGACTTCCTTAGGTGCCGGCGGAGAGTGATCGTTACGATGTATATTCGAATAATCCGCAGGGAAGATCAATAAAAAATTTCCTTAAAGGAAACAAAATTTCCCTTATGTGCTTTTTGTAGTTGCTCTACAACGTGCCCAGCGAATGATATCCGCGTCGGAAATAGACCAGCGCCGGGGAGCCATGACGGATCTCGACATCCTGAATGGCACCGAAGATGACGCTGTGTGTGCCGATATCGGTAATGCTCTCGATCCGGCAGTCAAACGAGACGATCGCGTCTTCCAGCGCGGGGGCACCCGTGATGCGCCTGTGCCAAGCCGCCTGTAGAAAACGGGTTTCCTGGTCAGCTTTGCTCGCAAACAGGCCCGATAGTTCCTGATGGGTGGCGTTCAGAATATTGACGCACAAAACGCCGTTACGCAGGAAGATATCATGAGACCGACTGCTGCGATTGATGCAGACCAGAAGGGTAGGTGGACTGTCGGTGACGGAACATACGGCCGATACGGTCATGCCCGCTCTTCCCGCCTTGCCGTCGGTTGTAATGATGCTGACGGCCGATCCCACATGGGACATCGCTTCGCGGAAAATGGTCTTATCAATCATAATGTAACGTCCTTGCTCGTGGTCATACTGGCCGCGCGAAGAGTGTTCTGGAGCAGGCACGCGATGGTCATCGGCCCGACACCGCCCGGGACGGGCGTGATGGCGCGGGCATGATCGGCAACTTCGTCAAAAGCAACGTCGCCCACGATGGTCGGTCCGTTTGTACCATCGATGCGGTTGATGCCGACGTCGATAACCACAGCGCCGGGTTTGACCCAATCGCCCCGTACAAGCCCAGCGTGGCCAGCCGCGACGATCAGGATATCCGCCTGCCGAGCCTCCGCCGCGACATCGCGGGTCTGAAGATGGGTGATGACGACCGTGCATCCCTCATTCAGCAGCAGCCGCGCCATGGGGCGACCGACGATGTTCGAGCAGCCAATGACAACGGCATGCCGGCCGGAAAGCGACGGGAGGAAGCGACGGAGCAGGAGCATGCACCCCATCGGCGTGCAGGGGATCATGCCGTCCGTGCGTCCAACAGCCAGTTTGCCTACATTGAGAATGTGGAATCCGTCGACATCCTTTGCAGGATCGATCGCGTCCAGCACCGCGTCGCGCTGAATGTGGGGCGGAAGTGGCAACTGAACGAGAATGCCATGGATAGCGCGGTCATCATTCAATGCGTGGATGAGAGCCAGCAGCGCCTGCTGTGTTGTATCGGTGGGCAGGCGATGGCAGACCGAATGCATACCTACCGCCTCGGTCTTGCGCACTTTGCTGCGGACATAGATGGTGCTGGCCGGATCGTCCCCCACCAATACCACGGCAAGCCCTGGTGTAATCCCTTGGGCTCGTAAGGTTGCGACCTCGCGGGCGATGGTATTCGTCATCATCTCGGCTACGGCCTTGCCGTTGATCATCACTGCTCCGGCTGACATGGGGAAGTTCATGGTCAGTCACTAAAGACGATGGTTTTGTTGCCGTTCAGCAGGGCGCGCCGTTCGATGTGATAGCGGACTGCTCGTGCCAGAACCCTACGTTCGATATCCCGACCTTTGCGTATCAGGTCCTCTGGCGTATCTGCATGCGAGATTCGCTCCACGTCCTGCTCGATGATGGGACCTTCGTCCAGATCGCTGGTCACGTAATGGGCTGTGGCCCCGATCAGCTTGACGCCGCGCGCGAAGGCCTGGTGATAAGGGCGCGCGCCCTTGAATCCGGGCAGGAAGGAGTGGTGGATGTTGATACACCGTCCGGCAAGCTTGCGGGAAAATTCGTTGGACAGGATTTGCATGTAGCGGGCCAGGACCATCAGTTCGGCACCCGAGGATTGGAAAATGTCCCAGATGCGTCCTTCCTGCTCGGCTTTCGTCTCTTTGGTGATTGGAATATAATGGAAAGGGATACCGTAGAATTCGATATCGGCGTATGTGTCTTGTGGATGATTGGAAATGATCCCCACGGGTTCGATCGCCAGTTCTCCAATCCGCCAGCGATAGAGAAGGTCGACCAGACAATGGTCGAATTTCGAGACCATCAGCAGCACCTTGTGCGGCCGGGCCATGTCGGTCAGCGTCCATTCCATCGCGAATTCATCGGACAGAATGGCGATAGCGGCCGACAGGGTCTGCTTGATCGCGTCTGAGAGCGGAATGTCGAAGACGATCCGCATGAAGAAACGCTGTTCTTCGGCGTAATCGAACTGCTGAGCTTCGGTGATGTTGGCACCGAGTTCGTACAGCTTCATGCCGATCCCGGCGACGATCCCGGGGCGGTTCGGGCAACTGAGGGTGAGCGTGAAGGTGGCGTGCGTGGGAGAAAGACGTATCATCGTTACACTCGTTCCGAATTCGGAATGCCGCCTTTCATGGCGACATGGATATCGTGATGCAGGCTCCGGGCGAAGCTGCGAAAGACGGTGAAGTCGAGGCCTGGCGTAACATCGGGGCGACTGAGAATGACCGGGATGTGACCGGCGAGCGTCAGGGCGGTACTTCCTGGTCCGAAGTGGTCGGGAGCCAGATCCACTGGCACCAGCTTGGCCGCGACAGCATCTGCACCAGTGCCACGAAGGCATAATGTGACGCGGCTGTCGGTCTGGTTCGTGAGAGCCGCCAGTCCCGCGCAGAGGGGGACCAGACGCGCCATGAGGCCGGCGCCCGCCTGCGCATGAGCGAACCATTGATGATGCGCCGCCCTGGTCAACTGTAGTCCATCGTGACCCGAAGTGGTGGAGAAGTCTGCCGGAAGGGTTGCGCCGAAGGCGGAGGCCAGCGCAGCGTTTAGATCCGGAAGGCATTTCGCGAAAGGGCCGATGCTGACGGTTTCACGCGTCTGTGCAAGAGCAAGAGTCAAACCATTGACCGTGACGGATGATGGCTGGACTGCAGGTTTCGGCAGCAGGGGATCAGGCATGGAGGCGTTTTCCTTCCGGATCGACGAAAACTGGCGAGACGATCTCAGCCTCGGTGACGGTGTCGGCCAATGGGTTGTGAACGGCGATGATTTCGCCGTGTCGGGCCGGTCCATTGGACAGAAAGCCCAGCGCGATCCACGAACCGACGGTCGGGGACCAGGCGGATGAGGAAATCCATCCCTGATCGAACGCTGCCGTTGCAGGGCTGCCCTTGGGCAGGAGATGAGCCCCGGCATCCAGCGTCGTGCCAGCCACCAGCGGGCGCAAGCCGATGAGGGTTGGACGTCCCGGATCGGTCAGGGCAGCGCGGGTTGCCATCGTGCGACCGATGAAATCCTTTTTCGTCGACAGCATGCGTCCCATGCCCAGATCGTGTGCGGTTGTCTGTCCGTTCAGTTCAGGGCCAGCCGGATGGCCTTTTTCGATACGCATGACCCCGAGGGCTTCGGTACCGTAGGGCGTGATGCCGTAGGGGGCACCCACGCGCATCAGTAGCCGCGCCAGGGCATCGCCATAATGTGCGGGAACGGCCAGTTCGTAGGCCAGTTCACCCGAGAAAGAGAGCCTGAACAGCCGGGCGGGCTGGCCACCACAGACGGTGATAGTCGCCGCAGCCATGTAGCCGAATGATTCGTTTGACAGGTCATATTGCGGATCGACGATCTGGCGCAGAACATCGCGGGATCGGGGACCTGCGACAGCGATCTGTGCCCATTCGTCGGTGACTGAGATGAACTGGACGTCCATGTCCGGCCACAGGCATTGATGGCAGAATTCCAGATGCTGCATGACTGGACCGGCATTAGCCGTTGTGGTGGTCATAACATAATGGTTTTCGCCTAGACGAGCGGTCGTACCGTCGTCGAAGGCAAAACCATCCTCGCGCAGCATCAGTCCGTAGCGCGCGCGACCAATCGGCAGTTTCTGCCAGGCATTGACGTAAACGCGTTCGAGGAAATTGGCGGCGTCCGGTCCCTGGATGTCGATCTTGCCCAGCGTCGTGACGTCGCAAAAGCCGACAGCACTGCGGACGGTGTTAACTTCGCGGTTAACGGTATCCTGCCACGTCGTTTCCCCAACGCGCGGATACCATTGCGCGCGCTGCCAGAGCCCGTTGGCCGTGAAGACGGCTCCCTGTTCGGTCGCCCACTGATGGGTAGGAGGCAGGCGATGCGGCTTGAAATGAAGCCCGCGATGCGGACCTGCCAGCGTGCCTAGCGTAACGGGTTGGGTGGGTGGCCGGGTCAACGTGGTGCCGGTCTGCGGGATGGACTGTCCGTTGACCTCGGCCAGAAAGGCCAGACCGTTGACATTGGCAGTCTTACCCTGGTCCGTGGCCATTCCTAGCGTTGTATAGCGCTTGAGATGCTCGACGGAGCGAAACCCTTCCTGCGCGGCCAGTTTCGTATCCTTGGCCGTGACATCGTTCTGAAAATCGATGAAGGCTCTTCCCGCGCGACGCCCGCTCTCGGCGTCCATTGCGTGCCATTGGGGGACGATGCCGTATGACTCGTCCTGATCAACGCTGGGAACAGCCGGCGGGGGGGACGATGCTTTCCCGAACCCGCAACAGGCAGCAGCCTGATGACCAGCCAGCGCACCTTCGGTCAGCGCACCCGATGTCGTCATCGTGCCGGCAGCGACACCCGAGACATGCATGTCTTCTTCGTCAGACGTGGGGATGAAGGCCGCGATCTCATCGTTATAGGAAGGGCGTTTGCCATGATGCGTGGTCAGGGCGATGTCGGGATTCCAGCCGCCGGAGACTGCGATCAGATCGCAGGCGATACGGCAATCCTTTCCCTCGCTGTCTCGTATCAGGGCCGCCGTGACGCCGCGATAGCCGGATGTATCGGCAATTCTTGCACTGGGGAATAACGGAGCCCCCGTCCGTTGGGCGATGGCCTGGGCATGGGCGGAGGAGGGGCGGGAATCCACGATCGCTACGATCTGCACGCCTGCGGCGTGCAGATCGGTAGCTGAGCGGAGACCATCGTCATTGTTCGTGTAGACGACAGCCCGGCGTCCGGGCACGACGCCGAAGCGATTGACGTACGTACGTACCGCTCCCGCGAGCATGATGCCGGGCCGGTCATTGTTAGGGAAAACGATCGGTCGTTCGATGCCGCCTGTGGCGACGATACATTGCCGCGCGACGATGCGCCAGAGACGCTGGCGCGGCTGGTCGGGCTGGGGGGTGGCCAGATGGTCCGAAACACGTTCAAAAACGCCATATGTGCCACCATCATAGCGTGCGAATACACAACTGCGGGTCATGATACGCACATTAGGCATTGCGCGTAGCCGGTTGATGGTCGCTTCCGCCCAGTTCCATCCCGGTTGGTGATCAATCAGAATATTTTCGGCGCGCAGGCGCCCGCCAGGTAGACTGTCCTGTTCGCACAAGATAACGCGCGCTCCGCTGGTGGCTGCCGCCAGCGCGGCGGCCAGACCAGCGGGACCCGATCCGACGATCAGGACATCGCAGAATCCATTGGATTTTTCGTAACAATCCGGATCAGCTTCCTCCGCCGCGCGACCGAGGCCAGCTGCGCGACGGATGATCGGCTCGTAGATTTTCTCCCAGAACGATGCGGGCCACATGAACGTCTTGTAGTAGAAGCCGGCCGTGAAAACCGGAGACAGGGCGCCGTTGATACCGAGGGCATCAAAGGCCAGGGTTGGCCAGCGGTTCTGGCTGCTCGCGGTCAGACCGTCGAACAGTTCCGCGACGGTTGCGCGGGTGTTCGGCTCGCGCCGTGCGCCGGTACGCAGTTCCACCAAGGCGTTCGGCTCTTCCGGGCCAGCCGACAGGATGCCGCGTGGACGATGATATTTGAAAGAGCGACCGACCAGGCGCACACCATTGGCCAGTAGCGCAGAGGCCAGCGTGTCACCGGGATGCGCGGTATAGGACCGGCCATCGAAAGTGAAGTGTATCGTCTTGCCGACATCGACACCATTCCCTTGGATCATGCGCATAGGCTGCGTGGGGGAGGTCATGGGTAGAGGGGCATGGTCCTGCATGAATTTATGCGTGTTCATGATTCAATCTTGTGTTTTCCGAAGTTGAACCTGCTGCACGGACGCTATGGACCCTATGTGTTGTGGTATCTCGATCCACGACCAGCCAGGCGCGGCAACCTGCGCCGTGATACCAGTATTCCTCGTGACGACCGGCGGGGTTATCTCGCAGATAGACATAATCGACCCAGGATTTGGCCGACGCATCGGCGGCGGGGCGCCGAAGTGTCGCGTCGCCACGATAGGTGAATTCCTCAAGGCTACGCTCACCGCAATGCGGACAGTTCAGACGCATGACAGAACCCTCAATGTAGATTGGGCTGTGCGCCCATCCCTTTTTCGTCAATAACTGCGCCGCGACCGAAGCGGTCGAGGCGGTAGGCCGTTGCGACCTCATGCGGTTCGTCGCGTGCCAGCAGATGCGCGAAGCACAGGCCCGATGCGGGCGTGGCTTTGAATCCGCCGTAGCACCAGCCAGCATTCAGATAGAGTTGGTCCACAGGCGTACGGTCGATGATGGGACTACCGTCCATCGACATATCCATGAGGCCGCCCCATTGGCGAAGCAGACGGGCGCGCCCGATGCGGGGCATCAGTGCCATCCCGCCTTCCACTACATCTTCGACGACCGGCATGTTGCCGCGCTGGGCATAAGAATTGTAGCCATCGATATCGCCGCCGAAGACGAGGCCACCCTTGTCGGACTGGCTGATATAGAAATGACCCGCACCGAAAGTCGTCACACAATCGATGAAGGGCTTGAGGCCTTCGGTCACAAAAGCTTGCAGGACATGACTTTCGATGGGTAGCCGAAGCCCGGCCATCGCCGCGACCCGTGAGGAGTTGCCCGCGCAGGCTAAGCCGACTTTGCTTGCGGCAATGGGGCCGCGCGATGTTTCGACGCCGGTAACCCGGCCGTTTGTGATGGTAATGCCAGTGACTTCGCAATTTTCGATGATATCGACGCCAAGTTTGTCGGCAGCACGGGCATAGCCCCACGCTACTGCATCATGGCGAACGGTCCCGCCGCGTCTTTGCAACAGGCCACCCTGAATCGGGAAGCGGGCATCATCGAAATTCAGGAAAGGCAGTTTTGCCCGGACGGCGGAGGCATCGAGAAGCTCAGCGTCGATGTCATGCAGGCGCATTGCGTTGCCGCGCCGGATATAGGCATTGCGCTGGGCGTCGTTATGGAAAAGGTTCAGCACCCCTCGCTGACTTACCATCGCATTGTAATTAATATCCTGCTCCAGCCCTTCCCACAGTTTCATCGAGCATTCATAGAAGGGCGTGTTTCCTGGAAGCAGATAGTTGGAACGGACGATCGTGGTGTTACGACCGATATTGCCGTTGCCTATCCAGCCTTTTTCCAGAACGGCCACGCGTCTGATGCCGTAGCGCTGTGCCAGATAATAGGCTGTTGCCAGCCCGTGGCCGCCGCCCCCCACGATGACGATGTCGTAGGCGGCCTGCGGCGAGGCCTTACGCCATGCGGGTTTCCACCCGGTATGGCCGCGCAGACTCTCGCGTAGTAGCGAGAAGAGGGAATAGCGTTCGCTAGACATTCGAACCCTTGATTTAGTTAATAGTGGAAGCATAAAGCCACTACTGATAGACTCAGTATAAATTTTACTTATGGTGTGTCCGTGGCGGTCAACGTTCTTCCATTTGATGTGAATGCGTTAAGCGTGTTTCTTGCCGTATGTGAGCACGGCAGTATGGCGTCGGCCGGCAGGGCCCTGAGCATTACGCAACCTGCAGTTTCACAGTCGATTGCCGATCTTGAGTCTCGGATTGGTGCGACCCTTTTCGATCGGAGTGTGCGGCCGCTGGCGCTGACCGCTTCAGGCATGGTATTGCGGCAATACGCGGGAAATCTTGTTGCTGACATGCATCAGATGTCGGGCCGGCTGCGCGACATGCAGCGCGGACGCGTGTCACACTTACGGATCGGAATCGTCGATTCGCTGTCTCGGGCACTGTTACAAGAGGCGGCGGCGTTCCTGGGTGATCGAACAGAACATCTAGTGGTGCTGGCGGGGCTGACCGAATCTCATGCGGCAGCCCTCCTGGCACGGAAAATCGATTTTATTGTTGGCGTCGATGACTTGGAGGACGTGCCGGGACTTGAGCGTTGGCCGCTGTTCGAGGAGCCCTACGTCCTGGTCTGTCCCGGAGCAGTTGCGCCGCCTGCCGATCGGGATTCATTGGCGAAATTGCTCACAGAAATGCCTTTCGTGCGTTTTTCGCTACGGTCTCGGTCGGGGACGGAAATCGAACGTTTTCTACGTCGTATACGTATCGAAGTGCCTTTCGGCCAAGAGTTCGATCTGCCGACCGGAGTGCTGGCGGGCTGCCTGAACGGCGGCGTTGCGATATCCACGCCGCTGTGTCTTAGTGTCTGACCGAAAATGAGTTGAGTGATTTCAGCGGGTTATGATTCATGGGTTTGCGATAACCTGATGAGATCAAGATGGCCTGGACTGAAATCACCCGCGCGCAGTATC
>NZ_WOTH01000049.1 GCF_011516945.1 Acetobacter estunensis | reverse complement strand
CGTATCATAACGTGCCGACGCCATCTGGTCCGGGGTTAACCCCGGACCAGATGGCCAACAGCAACGCCGTCAGAAGGGCGGCATAACAACAACCGGGCATAGCTTATCAAGTCCGCAAAACTGTCCGAACGGACGGGTCCACCTCTCTCTCACCGTGATGGACCATCAAATCACAGTGCTCACAGTTGGTCAGATAGATCACGTAATTGCAGTGGATGGATCAGTCCTGAAGCACGATACCAACAATGAGCAGGTCGGGCTTCTCGGTCCTTACACAGGACAGGGACATATTTACGTGCTGCTGGCAGAGAGCGCGGGCAGCTATACGGGACGCCCCAGTGCCGGATCCCCGAAAATCTCCGGCACAACCATCGTTTTCGGGGATGGCAAGTTCGCCCCTGCCCGCTAAACAATATGGGGCAATGCTTGACGCTCTCCACCTGACCGGATCCTGGCCCGTTCTTCGCCCGCGTGTTCTCGAACAGGTGGATCGCCTTACCCGGCAACGTCTGGGCGAGGCCGACGCTTCGGCCGACGTGTTACGCCCCATTCTTTCGACCGCCTGCTTCTCCCCTCCCCTGCCCGTCTTCATCGCCGGCAGCGCGCTTCCCGATGGCGACTTCCTGCCGGACACCGAGCTCCCCCAAAGCGCGGAACATGCCGCTGTTGCCCGCACGATGGTCGAAACCGCCCTCCCCTCTCTTCCTGTTGGTTTCCGGCTCGAGCTGGTGCTGGAGCTTGATCGCCAACGGCTGGCATTCGTCGCGTCCTTGGTTCCGGTTGACCATAGTAAGCCAATGTCCGCGCAGGCTGAGAGAGAAGGTGTGGACGTGATTTCCGCCCCTGCTCCAATTGGACAGGCTCCGACCAATGTGGCGCGCTGGTTCGCCGCCCTGTCCGAAGTGGAGATCCCCGAACACGACGGGCGACTGAAGACATCGCAGGCGGCCGTCGGTGCCTTCGTGCAACTCGGCAAGGCCGCCAATACCCGTCGCGCCTATCGCTCGGCCATTAGAGGCTGGTGTGCGTGGGCAGGACGTCATGGGCTTTCCGCCCTCCCCGCCCGCAGCGAGGACGTGGCGACCTATCTCGCGGATCTCGCATTGCGGGGACGGAAGCCGCCCACGATCGAACTGCATCGCGCGGCGCTGCGTTATCTCCATCACATCGCCCATCTTCCGGTTCCGACTACACACGCACTCGTCTCCGAGACGCTGGCGGGCATTCACCGCGCCCCGGGAAAGACACTGCCGCGTCAGGTAAAGGGTCTGACCTGGGAGATGGTCTGCGAGGTTGTCGATGCAATCCCGATGGCCTCGCTGGTGGACGCCCGTGACCGCGCCATTCTGCTGATCGGCTATGGCGGCGCCCTGCGCCGGTCCGAACTGGCCGCGATCCAGCTTGAATACGTCACGCTCGACGACGACTGCATGAGGATCACCCTCCCCCGTTCCAAAGGCGACAAGAAGCATCAGGGCACCACGATCATCATTCCGCGAGGGATCACCCGGCATTGTCCGGTACGCGCCTGGGAAACGTGGCTGCGGCAGTCAAAGCTGACGCCGCGAAAAAAGACCAAGGGAGCTAAGACCGACGGCGAGAACACGAACACGGCGGCCTTCCCGCGGATCTGGGCACCGGCGGCTACGAAGGACAACAAGACGCCCCCTGCCCCGAAAATCGGCACGCAGAGCCTGTCGGACTGGTCGGTCGCGAAGATCATCAAGCAGCGTTGCCATGCGGCCGGGATCGAAGGCGACTTCAGTGGCCACAGCCTGCGCCGTGGCGCGATCACAACCGGCGCGCAGGACGGCTTCGACCTTACATCGCTCAAGCGCTTCTCGCGTCACCGCGATTACCGCGTGCTGGAAGCCTACATTGAAGAGGATCAGGCGCTCACAAAGCATCCAGGGAAGACCCGGTTCTGATCGGGGAGTGATCCGCCCTGCATTTGTGTTCATTGCCGACGCGAGACACCTGTGTTTTTTGCTGACGACCCAAATGATCTGTTGATGGCCGACAGAGACTCGAGTCTGATTCTCCAATTAAGAGAGTCTTAACGCTGTGAAACGGGCGTTTTGTGTTCTCTGCTGACGTTTATTTCGACAGACTTTTCCCAGTGTTTTTTGCCGACGGATGCAACCGACCGCTCCAGCGCAGGCAGTTATCCACATAGCGAGATGTGTTCGTTGCCGACACCGAAAATTGGAGCCAAAAAAAAATATCTGCATTTCAACGCACTAGGTTTTTATCCACGTGTTGATTGCCGACGAAACAATATTACTTACAATACTTCCTAAATTGTTCTTGCGTCAGGAAACAACACTCCGACGCCATCAGTGCGTCAGAGACGAACACATCATCCGCGCCGTCAGCAAGAAACACATCGACAGGCTCACAAGACCGTGCATTTTCTCATCACCTTGGAATAGCTTGGATAAGCAGTGTGAAAGACCGAGCCCCGGAGCAGGATGATCTCTTTGAAAATCTCCACGGGCTCGTAGAGACCCACGGAGCAAATGAAGCTCTGACTTTCGCTCAATCGTATGCAGCCAATCGTCCCTCACCGCGCCCCCCGTCCCTCCTCGACGTAGTCGCCGGGCGTTCGGGGCGTAAAGTGATAGATGCCGTATCCTCATCTCTCGTAAGAGAAGCGGAAGGTGGCGGCGAGGTCGGGTATACGTATACCGCATGGTGTCTTGCCGGTCTCCCACATAAAGATCGCGACCCAGGCGAGGACTGGCTAATAAAGACGGATTACGCACAGCTCCTAGTACGGCCCGGGGTGCGCCTTCGAGATGATGACGTAAGAGAAGACCTGTCAGTACCCTCTGGGGCAATCGCTCGACTACTCTTGATTGATTGGCAGTCTGAAGCACTCGAAAATCGCAGTAGAGAAATATATCTTGGCAAAAGCCCTGCCGCGCTACTCAAAAAGCTTGGCTTGAGCCGTGGCGGCCCAATTTCCAGGAAGCTCTTGGAACAGATTGAACGGCTCGCGACCTGCACAATCGACTTCAAGTTTGGAAACGACCAAGCGGGCGTGGTCGTAAACGAACGGTTGGTAGAAAGCTTCCGCTATGTCGGTGAGGTCGATCCCCGCACTAAGCGGACGACGCGGATGATCGAACAGATTACACTTTCTGAGGCGTTTTATAATGAGTTGCGTCGTCATCCAGTGTTAATCGACCGCGCGGCTATTAAAGATATCCAGACATCGCCACGAGCGATTGACGCTTATCTCTGGCTGGCATTTCGCTTGCACGCTCTACGTGATGAAACGCCTGTTTCTTGGGCGGCGTTGTGGAAACAGTTTGGTCGCGAGTTCAAACTGTTGCGCCAATTCAAAGCAGAATTTCAAGAGCCTCTCGCGTTAGCCTTGGCTGCCTACAGAGCAGCAAAAGTAAAAATCACGGAGAGAGGAGTGGTCCTATCACCCTCCCCTCCCCCTGTAGATCACTGAGTATTCTTTCTGACCTTCGAGAAATCCTTGTACAGCTGTGGGATCTTCTCCAATAAGAAGGACACAAACTCAGGCGATTTCTCACTCCGAATGTCGATGCGACCTTTTCGGTCGCCAGATTCTGCCTTCACAACCAAATCCTTGTCAGGCGATTGCCAAGATAACGGCTCATGGTTCGCTCCCGTAACAGATGAGGCTTTCGGCCCGACCGCTGCTTTGTAGGCCGCGATAAAACGCTTTTCATCGTCCGCGTTGTGCTCAGTTGTTTCGCGAATAAACTTCACGCAGCGTTTCTGCCCACCTGGAGATTTTAATGCGTCAGCGAATTCCAACCATCGCTTTCTCCCGATACTCGGGCAACGCCCCAAGTAGGCTACAATTTCGTCATCGAGTTCTCTCGCGACACTGATGAGTCGAGAAAGTTCAGTCTTATCTATTCCTAAAGCGGCCATGGCAACGTCACGACCGTAACCTAGCGTTTCGAGCTTTTTTGCGAAAAGAGCACGCTCTAAGAAAGAAAGATCTGTGCGCTCGCTGTTCTCTTGGCCTTGAGCGATTAACAGGTCTGCATCGCTCAGTTCCTTAACTATCGCTTTGACGGTGATGCCAAGCTCTAAACAAGCCTTCAATCGTCGATGACCGAAAGCGACCTGATAGCGTCCTGATGTTACAGGGTTCGGACGGACCAAAATCGGCGATAGTTGACCGCGATCTGCGATGGCGTCTCTCAACGATAAGAATGTATCGTCTGGAGCATCAAGACGGTCAGGTAGAAACGAAGGGTCCACAGTCCCTGGATCAAGCTCAATCACATGGGATCCGTCCCGAAGTTTCTCCTCAAGCTTTTCGGCTTCGTTCGCCTTAGCTTTGAGGTCCCCAAGGCTGCGAGCAACAGACCCGAGCGCACCGCTTCGGCTAAACGTACCTGACGGTTTTACTTCGTTGGGGCGATTGGCGTCGGTTTGGGTCGATAGTAATTTTCCGAGCGTGTGGTTACGGGCCATGTTCTAACTCCTCACGTATTTCAAAAGTGCTGTTGACAGGTGTCAACAGCGGGCTAGCCGTCCCTTCCCCACGCGCGGAATATGAGTTCTCGTATCTCGTTATTAACTGCGTTGACGGATTCCAAGGCGCGGTCGTAAGTCGATCCGGTAAATTGCTTTCTCTCGATTTCAAAAAGAGACTGTTTTGTAATCGCCGCATCTGAAATGGCTGTAGTCTTGAGCATCGGATGCGTCAGGACGTGGTCACCAAATAACGAGCGCATAAACCCTGCCATCTGCGTCTGCGGGCCATCGGATGGCTCAAATCGTGTAAGAAGGTAGCGGACCCAGCTGTAAGACACGTTGGCACCCGCGTTGCGCAGATGAGTCATCACGTCGCTCATCATCATGAGAAACTGACACATCGACATAACGTCCAACATCTGCGGGTGAACAGTAATAAGAAGACCTGTCGCAGCACAGACTGCAGACATCGTAAGGTACCCGAGTTGTGGAGGGCAGTCGATCACAACAACATCGTAGTCATCTTCCACCTCTTGTAGAGCTTCATCTACACGCGAGAAGAATACTGCGCCCGCCTGGTCTGAGGACGCCAAAAGCTTCGGCGTTTCATATTCGAACTCCATCAGTTCGATATTGCCCGGCACGATATCCAAGCCGGGAAAATTTGTGTGGCGAACGATATCCGAGAGCGGACGTCGCTCGTTGTCATATCGTATCGCACCATAGAGTGTTTCGTTGGTATGGACGTCAAACTCAGGTTGGAAACCATGGAGCGCTGACAGACTGGCCTGCGGGTCCAGATCAATCGCGAGGACGCGCAGACCGTCAAGAGCTAATCCCTGGGCAAGATGGGCTGCCGATGTTGTCTTTCCACTGCCACCTTTGAAGTTTACAACGGCAACTACCTGAAGACCTTCATTTTCATTGCGTGTTGGCAAGTAGTTCCGGCCGTTCCGGGTGTTCGATGCGAGAAAACGCCTTAGCTCCCAGATTTGCTCAGCTGAATAGCTGCGACGGCCTCCCTTCCCCACATGAGGACTTGGGCCTTTCCCCTCTAATGCGAGGTTGCGGAGATAGGCAGGTGTCACCCCGATGAGCTTGGCTACCTCCCCGATTTGAAATTGTCTCAAACCCTTTCGCGCATTTGGAGGAAACAGCTCCATGCGGTGCGCCTGTAGTTGAGTGGAAAGCATTTCTGCCTGTTCAGAAAGTAGGACGTCCATGCCCTCTTCAAGCGGCGTCGTTAGGTCCATCGGTAAATTCCTGATGTGCGCTCGAAACCGCCATATGCGGTAGATGGCGCGAAAAAATACTATAACCGCATTTACGGATCGAGTTGACAGGTGTCAACCGAACTCTTGGCGCTCAGGGACAAAAGGGATTTTGGTGCCCCCAGCGAGTTGACACCTGTCAACATTCGGCAAGGACAGAAGGACAGAAGGACAGAAGGACAGAAGGACAGAAGGACAGAAGGTGGCACCAGCCCGGCGCGTGCGGCGCAAGTGGTGGGTTCTCGCCAGGCTTGTCCGCTGCGCGGCCTGCACGTGGCTGCGATCCCGGCGCTGCGCGCCGCACCTGCGCCACCCACTCTGGCCCGGTTGCCGCGAAGGCATCAGGGAGAAGAAATGAGGTGAGACCGAAAGGTCAGCCCCTTTTCCGCTCCTGACGGCCAATCCCGGTCATCCCCGAAATCTGGCACCCCGACCCTCGCGAGAGGCGTCGGGCGCTGCCGTTTGGACGGAGTGCGTCATGTCCGCGTCTTCCCAGCAGTTCAGCCTGTTCGACACCACCGCCCTCTCTGGCGACCTCGCCGCCCTGTGGTCACTCGACGACGATCAGCCCATCCCCGAGGTGGCCCCGGCGCCAGCCGAACCCCTGCGTATCCCCGCGCGCGATTTCCGCCTCGACGGCGTGCGTGGCCTGGCGCACGGCTGGAAGGCCCGCGCCGAGGCCAATGTCGCGGCGATCGCGCTTGTCGCCGCGCTCGAGCGCGAGGACCGCAACGCGACCCCGGCCGAGCAGGACGTGCTGGCTCGCTTTACCGGCTTCGGCGCGGGTGAGCTGGCCAATGGCCTGTTTCCGGCACCCGGAAAACAGGTGCGCAAGGGCTGGGAGGATGTCGCCTCGGAACTCACGCGGCTGACCAGCGAGAGCGAGCGGGCCGGGCTGCAGCGCGCCACGCAATATGCCCACTACACGCCAGAGCTGATCGTGCATTCGCTGTGGGACATGGCCCAGCGCATGGGCTTTCGGGGCGGTTCCGTGCTCGAGCCGGGTTGTGGCACCGGCCTGTTTATCGCAGCACGCCCGGCAAAGCTCGAGGGAAAGATCGCCTTCACCGGGATCGAGAACGACCCGATCTCGGCGCGGATCGCCCGCAAACTCTATCCGAACCAGTGGATCCGTAGTGAGGACTTTACTCGCGCCCAGCTGATCCAGGGCTACGATCTCGCCATCGGCAACCCGCCTTTTTCCAACCGGTCGGTGCATGGCCGCGAAGGTCTGGAGAAGCTGGGGCTGAGCCTGCACGACTTCTTCATCGCGCGCTCCATCGAGGCGCTGCGCCCGGGCGGCATCGCGCTGTTCGTGACATCCCGCTACACGCTGGATAAGACCGATCCCACGGCGCGCCGGACCATCGCCGAGAGCGCCGATCTTCTGGGTGCCGTCAGACTGCCCGAGGGGGCTATGCGCGATGACGCCGGCACCGACGTCGTGGTGGACGTGCTGGCCTTCCGCAAGCGCGAGATCGGTGAGGCGCCCGGCGACGAGACCTGGCTTGAGACAGGCGAGATCGCCGACAGCGATGAGGGCACCGGCCCGCTGATCGTCAATCGCTACCTTCTTGCAAACCCGGTGCAGGCGCTCGGCACGCACGCATGGACCACCACGCAGTTCGGTCCCGGCTACACCTGCGCGCCCCGCAAGGATACCGGCCTCGACGTCCTGCTTCCGGAAGCCCTGAGCCGCATCGCGCCCAACGTGCATTTCCTGCCGCCACGCGAGAGCCGGATCGTCCGGCCGGCAGGCGACGGCGTGCGGATCGGCACGGCCGCAACCGGCGCCGACCTCAAGGAAGGCAGCTACTTCGTCGAGAAGGGCATGCTGCACCAGATCATCGACGGGCAGGCCCAGCTGGTCGCGATCCGCAAGGCCGGTTCGAACGAGGGGATCTTTGCCAAGCACGGCCGCATCATCTCAGCACTGGTGCCGGTGCGCGACAGCGCCCGGGCCGTCCTGCGCGCGCAGATGGCCAATCAGCCCTATGGCGAGCTGCAGCGTCGGCTCAAGACCGCCTATCTGTCCTTCGTGCGTGAGTTCGGTCCAATCAACCACACGCGCACGACCGTTCGCGTGGACGAGGAGAGCGGCGCGAAACGCGAGACCCAGCGCCGCCCCAACATCCAGCCTTTCGTGGACGACCCGGATGTGTGGCTGGTCGCGTCGATCGAGGACTACGACGAGGCGACCGACACCGGCCGCATGGGACCGATTTTCTCCGAGCGCGTCATTCACGCGCCGAGCGAGCCGGAGATCCACGGCGCGCACGACGCGCTGGCGGTATCCTTGCACGAGACAGGCCGCGTGGACCTGGCGCTGATCGCCGAACTTCTGGGCCGCAGCGAGGCGGACGCGCTGACCGAACTCGGCGAGAGCGTCTATCTCGACGCAGAGAAAAGCGGGCAGGGCAGGGACGTCTGGGTGACGGCCGACGAGATGCTCTCGGGCGCGGTGCGGACCAAACTCGCCCGGGCGCGTGAGGCCGCGCAGGGCGATCCGCGCTTTGCCCGCACGGTCGCAGCCCTCGAGGGCGTGCAGCCGTCCGACCTGCGCCCCTCGGAGATCACCGCCCGTCTGGGCGCGCCGTGGCTGCCCGTCGCCGACATCGAAGCCTTCGTGTCCGAGGTGATGGGCGTGCAGACCACGATCCACCATACGCCCTCGGTCGCGTGCTGGAGTATCGACCGCGCCCCGTTCGTGGGCAAGGTCGAGGCCACGTCCGTCTGGGGCACGGAGCGGCGCAACGCGGCCGAACTGCTCGACGACGCGCTCACGCAGTCCATCCCCAAAATCTGGGATCACTGGAAGGACGAGAACGGGAACGACCGGCGCACGCTGAACACGCAGCAGACCGAGGCTGCCAAGGAGAAGCTCGGCGCGATCAGGCGCGCCTTCGAGACATGGGTGTGGCAGGACGCCGATCGGTCCGACCGTCTCGTGAAGCTCTACAACGAGACCTACAACAATCTCGTGCCCCGCGCCTTCGACGGCTCGCATCTCCGGCTGCCCGGCGCCAGCAGCGCGATCACCCTGCGCCCGCACCAGAAGCGCGTGATCTGGCGGATCGTCGCCTCGGGCAACACCTACATGGCGCACGCCGTGGGGGCGGGAAAGACCTTCTCGATGGCGGCGGCTGTGATGGAGCAGAAGCGTCTGGGGCTTATCAGCAAGGCGTGCATCGTCGTGCCCGGCCACTGCCTGGCGCAGATGGCGAAAGAGTTCCTGATGCTCTACCCGACGGCGCGCATCCTGGTCGCCGACGAGACGAACTTCGTCAAGGCCAAGCGTCAGCGCTTCATCGCCCGCGCGGCCACGGAGAACTGGGACGCGATCATCATCACCCATGATGCTTTCAAATTCATTCCCGTCGAAGGCGATTTCGAGCGCGGGATGATCGAGAGCCAGATCGCCTCCTACGAGACCCTGCTCACCGACATCGACAAGGACGATCGCATCTCGCGCAAGCGGATCGAGCGCATGAGGGAGGGGATGGAGGCCAAGCTGGAAGGGCTGGCAGCGCGCAAGGACGATCTTCTGCACATGGGCGAGATCGGCATCGACCAGATTCTTGTCGATGAGGCGCAGCTTTTCCGCAAGCTGTCCTACGCCACCAACCAGTCGGATCTGCGCGGCGTCGATCCCAACGGCTCGCAGCGCGCGTGGGATCTGTTCGTGAAAACCCGTTACCTGTCGGCAAACGATCCGACGCGCCCGCTCATCATGGCGTCAGGTTCGCCGATCACCAACACGATCGCCGAATTGTGGAATGTCGGCCGCTACATGAACCTTGCCGCCCTCGAAGCGCGCGATCTGCACGAGTTCGACGCCTGGTCCGCCAGTTTCGGTGAGACCCGCACCGAACTGGAGCTGCAGCCCAACGGTCAATACAAGCCGGTCACGCGCTTTACCGAGTTCGTCAACGTCGCCGACCTGATCGCGATGTATCGCGACTTCGCCGACGTGGTGCAGTCCGACGAGTTGCGTAAATACGTCAAGCTGCCCGATGTCAGGGGCGGTAAACGGCAGATCGTGGTCGCCGACAATCACGCCGAGTTCAAGGCTTTTCAGAAGACGCTCGCATGGCGGATGCAGGCGATTGAGGAGCGCACGCGCCGTCCGCAGAAGGGTGACGACATCATCCTGAGCGTGATGAACGATGCGCGCTTCGGGGCCATCGACCTGCGGTTTGTCGATCCGTTCGCGGCGAATGACAACCGCTCGAAGCTCAACGCCATGATCCGCAAGGTCTTCGCGATCTGGCAGGAGACCTCGGCCAACCGCTACACCAACCCCGACACCGGCCGTCCTTACGATCTGCCCGGCGCGGTGCAGATGATCTTCTCCGATCTTGGCACGGAAGCCGCGCAGGGCAAGCGTGGCTTTTCAGCCTATGTCTGGATCCGTTCGGAACTGATCCGCATGGGCGTGCCGGCCGAGCAGATCGCCTTTATGCAGGATTACGACAAGGCGGCCGCGAAACTGCGGCTGTTCGGCGATCTCAACGCCGGACGCAAGCGGATCCTGATCGGCTCGACGGCCACGATGGGGACGGGCGTGAACGCCCAGCAGCGGTTGATCGCGCTGCATCATCTCGACGTGCCCTGGCTGGTGGCCGACATCATGCAGCGTGAGGGACGCATCGAGCGGCAGGGCAACCAGAACGCGGAAATCCAGATCTACGCCTACGCGCAGCAGGGATCGGTGGACGCCACCAACTGGCAGCTCCTTGAGCGGAAGATGCGCTTCATAGGTCTGGCCATGTCGGGAGACCGGTCGATCCGACGCATCGAGGACGTGGGCGGCGAGGGCAACGACTTCGCGATGGCCAAAGCGCTGGCGTCAGGCGACATGCGCCTGATCCAGAAAGCGGGGCTGGAAGCCGACATCGCCCGTCTCGAGCGCCTGCAGGCCGCGCATTACGACGACCAGTTCAATGTGCGGCGTCAGATCCAGCATGCGGAACGCGACATCGCAACGGGAGCGTCGATCATCCCGAAACTGGAAGCGGCCATCGCCCGGCGCGTCTCCACGAAAGGCGAGGCGTTCGCGCTGCATCGTGACCGGGGCGTGGTGGAGAGCCGCGAGAAGGCCGGCGCGTGGATCCTCTCGCAGGCCCGTCTCGCCGAGCGCGAGAAGCAGGAAGGCCGCTGGGCGATGGGCCGCATCGCGGGCTTCGAGGTGGTGTGCGAGGCGCGCGAGAGCCAGTTCTACACTACGAAGAAAGAGAAACCCGACGTGGAATCCTGCGTGTTTCTCGACACGCCCGCTGGCGACGTAGACATCGAGATCGACCGTGAGACGAAGCCGCTTGGTCTGATCTCGCGCATCGAGCACGCAGCACTCCGCTTCGACGGCGATCTGGCGAACGCGCGCCGCAGTCTCGAGGAGGCCGAGCGCCGCCTGCCGGGCTATCGCGCGCGTCAGGGCCTGCCGTTCACAGAGGCGGGCGATCTCGAGGCGAAGCTGGCCGAGCTGGCGGCGCTGGATGCGGATCTCGAGGCCTCGGGCAAGGAGGAGGAAGCCGCGCTGAAAGAGGCGACCGCCAATGACGACAGTGCGGCTGAGACCACCGAGCCGGTCGAGGAGGTGGCCTGAGAAAAGCAGGAAGAAGAAGGGCAGGGAAGGGGAGGAAGGGCGCGCCACAGGCCGCCCGTCCGCCGCAAGGGTGCGCCCCGTTCCGGGGCCGCGCAGGCGCGCCCTTGCTCCGGCCAGCCGTCTGCGCCGTCGCCGGAGAGCATAAGGAAAGGAGTAAACAGAAATGACGGCGCACCATCGAGACGACATCGTGATCTGGCCTGACGGGTTCCATGCGACAGTGGGAGAGGTGAGGTCTGGAGAGTTCGCGCACCGGTCGGATGATTTCGAGATTGTCCGGCTCGAGGAGACCGATCGTCTACGGGAGCTGGGTGTCATGGATGGGGAGTCTGAGGATGACTGATCCGATGACCGCAACCGCTCTCGAAGGCGTGCTCACGCGCGTGTTCGAGGGCACGTTCAGCCATTTTCCACCCGCCGTCCGCGAGGCGGCACGGGATGGGTATCTGGTGTCCGTTTCGGTCGCCCCTGGCGATCTCGTGGACAATGTGCGCGAGCGGCTTCTCGATGACGTCGTGCGCGCGATCAATGGCCCGGAACGGCCTGCGGTTCATGAAAGCAATCAGGAACTTCGCGCGCTTTTTTGGAACGCTGTTGAGAAGGCGGTTCCGGGCTCGTGTGCGGAGCATGTGCAGCCGCTCGCGCCCGCACCTCCCATCGACGCCCAGCCATGGCAGCTTGCGGATGACGTGGAGGAATACGGCCAACAGGCTGGCTGGTGGATCGTCGTGGACGGCACGCACGCCAATGAACTCTCGGACGCCATGCCGACCCGTGCGCTCGCCCAGCATATCGCGGATGGGATCAACGCCGCCGATCCCACGGTCGAATGGCACCGGCACTGGTTTGTGCTGCGCTGAACAGGGCGCTGACATTTCACCAATTTGACATCAGGAATCCAGATCATGTCCCATCGTATCGCCTACGATGCCGTCGCCGTACGCTTCCCGATCGACGCACTGCGCGAGGCGTTTCCCGAAACCCGCCTGTTCGACGATCAGTTTCTGCTCTTCGAGCTGGGTGGCGACAACAATCTCACGGTCCAGCAGTATCGCGGCAACCGCCTCGTGGAAATACGGGTGCGCGACTGGAGCCTGATGGGGAGCGGCAAGAAATACGAGGTCATGACAGGCGTTGTCGAAACCGCAGCGTGGTGCGAGGGGGGCGGTCTGCGCCTGTCGGGCAGCCGCGACACGCAGGCCGAGACCTTTATCCGCCGTTACCGCAACATTGTGGACGCGGCCGTTGCGCCCGGGACGCTTGGACGCCATCTCGGATGCACTATGACGCTGAATGTGCCCGATCCGCAGACTGTCGATAAGGAGTGGCGGCACAAGGAACTGACGGCATTGATCGCCTGTCTTTCCGGGCGGACGCCCGAACGGATAGGCGACCGGCTCCAGTGGTCCCTGTCTCCTCTGCGCGACATGCGCGACGCGGCCCTCCTGTTTTCCTATCAGTATTTCGATGAACGGCGGATCTACAACCGGGCGCAGGTGAGCGGTCATGAATACGACGCGACGCCGTTGGCCAAGCGAATGAGCGCCGACACGTTCTCACTGGCGTTCTGAAAACGAACGCTGTCACAAGAGAAAAAGAAGACAGGGCAGGAGACGAAGGCAAGGGTCGCGCCACAGGCCGTCCGTCCGCCGCAAGGGTGCGCCCCGTTCCGGGGCCGTGCTGACGCACGCCCTTGCCCCGGCCAGCCGTCTGCGCCGTCGCGGAAAGCATGAGGCAGAGAAAAAAGCCAGCCTCGCAGCCCTGAGATCAAGGAGATGACCATGACGGAACTTCGTCGTGTGGACCCGAAAACGCTTGTCGTGAACCCCGACAATCCGCGTCGCAGCGCCCCCGATCCGCGCGCGGACCACCAGCTTGCGCTCAACATCAAGACCGTGGGGCTGATCCATCCGCCCTGCGTGCGCGAGCTTGAGGATGGCCGCCTGATGATCGTGGCCGGGCACCGGCGCGTGCGCGCCTGCATCGCCGCGAAACTTGGCGAGATCGACGTGCATGTGCGCCAGGGCGACGAGAAAAGCCATACGATGGCCTCTGTCGCAGAGAATGTCGTGCGTGAGGCTATGTCGGAATCCGATCAGTGGAACGGCGTGCTGGACATGCGCGTGAAAGGTGCGAGCGACACGGAGATCTGCCGGGCCTTCATGATTACGCCGGGCTATCTGCGCGGGCTTTCGCTGCTTGCGCAGATGCACGCGCCGATCATCGCGGCAATCGACGCGGGCATGGGGCCGTCCTTTGCCGAACGCAACGCGATCGCCCGCACGCCGCTTGAGCGTCAGCGTGATGTCTGGGCCGAGGTCTGGGCGGAAAGCGGAGAGGGTGAGAGCGATCCGGCCGACTACCGCATGACGGCCGAGGATTTCCAGTATTTCGAGTGGTCCGAGTTTGTGCAGGCGCTCGATCGCACCGAGCTGTATGCACGCGATTTCGCGTTTGACGAGGCCACCGCGAAAGAAGCGGGTGTCGTCTGGGAGGAGGATCTGTTCGGGCAGGGCGATCAGGACAATCGCTACTGCACAAGCTTTCCGGCCATGTTCAGGGCGCAGAAGCTCTGGGCGGAAAAGACGAAGCCGGACGGCGCGGAAATGCTGGAATGCGGTGAGTATGGTTCAGGAATTGCCCTCGAAGGTTATCGACGGGTCAGCACCTGGGAGAGCGTTCTGGAGAGCGATATCCCGGTCGTCTGGGTCAGTCCAGGCACGCTGGAGATCAAGACCGGCCACATGCGCGCGCTCGCCGCGCGTGCGGGAGAGGAGGGCGTGAACGGATCGCTCAATGTCACGACCGTTCCGGCCTCGACTGCGCCAAAGGAGCGGCCCGACATTTCGGGGATGGGCCTGAAGCTGATCGGCGAGGTCCGCACACAGGCGCTGCGCGAGGCGCTCGCAGGTGCGGGCGAGGACGTTGATCCGTGGGATCTGGTGGGCGCGTTCCTGCTGGCGCTCAGCGCGAACAACGTGAAGGTCGATGACGATCACACCTACGATCCCTATGGCGGCGTGTCCGCACGCGAGCGGGCGGTCGGCCGCGTGTTTCCCGAGGGCGTGCTGGTGCGCGATCCGGCTACACTGCGTAAGGCCTCGCTCGAGGTGCTCGGCAGCTTCATGAACTGCGAGGTGAGCATGCACAGCGGCAGCGGTCTGCCGGCGCTGCTTCTCGGCGTGCTGTTCGGAGCGGACGCGCACATGCCCAACATGGCCTTTGAGGCGTTTCTCAAGACCTATAGCAAGTCGGGCATCACAAAGGCGGTGAAGGCCGAGGGGCTGGAAGAAAAGCCGACCGGCAAGGCCATGCGCGAGGCGCTGATGGGCCACGTCGGCGAAGGCCGCTGGGTGCCCGAGGCGGCGGGTTTCGGGGAAGGGATCGCCGCCTGGAAGGAAGAACTGGCGCGAAAGGCCAAAAGCGCGGCCGCGCGAGCGAAACTTCAGGCCGAGCTTGAGGGCGAGGATGAGCAGGATGAGGGCCTCGGTGAGGAGATCGACCAGACCGGCGATGAGGAAGAGGGTGAAGACCTGGCACCGGTCGAGGTCGTAGCGCCCGCAGACGAGCCCGAAACAGACGAAGAGCCCCCCGCAGCGCCTCTTTCCGAACGCCCGGCCGATCCGCGCATTCCGCGCGAGTTGACCGAGCTGGCCCGCGCCATGCCCGATCACTTCGAGGTGGTGATGGTGTAAGGGGACATCGCTGTGCGGACGGGCTGTGCGCCCGTCCGTGACATGCTATCAGAACAGTTCGGGGCCGCCTGATGAGCCGGAGCGGCGAAACATCGCGTGAGACCATGCGCGCGGTGTCGCGGCCCCCATCAATCGTGGTCGGCCATGGCGCTTCGGGGGGCCGTAGCGCCTGGCCTTACTGTGAAGGGAAAACCATGATCGTCGTGATCGTGGTGGACCGGAAGTGGCTAAAGCGGGTTCTTCGTAAAACGAAGAAGGCCCTTCAGGCGGTTGGAGCCGTCCTGAAGAGCCTATCCGAATAGTCACTTCTAACCACCGGGCCGGGGGTTATCTTTAGCGGGATGCCCCCGGTCCTTGGCTTCAGAGTAGGGCATACCGACCACGATTTTCAAGGGGCGATGCACATCCGTGTGTCGCCCCTTTTTTGTGTCCTCGCCAGAGGCCACGGAAAGGAAATCCCTCATGAAACTGCATTTCGATCGCGCGCTTGTGGCGCGTCTGCTGGCGCACGCCGAAGCGGCAACGGAGCATTCGCCCACCCTGGAGCAGCTCTACGATCCGGCTTTCCTGAAAGCGGGCGTGACCACGCGAGATCCTGCTCCCAGCGATATCGACGGTACGAAAGTTCCAGCGGGTCTGATGCTGGTGGGCGACCAGGGGATCTATCTGATGTCAAATGGGTGTCCTGCCCTGCCCGATGAAAACGGCAAAGCGAACCTCGTGGCATACGCTGTCGAAGCCGATCCCGAGAAACATCCGGACGACTGGTCTGAGGTCAAGGCGGCCGCCTTTGGCGGTGACGACGGCGCGGAGTTTCTCGGCGCTGATGCGATCCGCAAGGCTCTTGAGGCGACTGCGGGTGGTCGCTTCTGGATGAATGTCTCGCCGTCACGCATCAGCACGCCGTATCTGGCGCCGCGCCCCAAGCCAAAGCGCGCACGGCCCGGTGTCCGTAAGACGTGCGCCTGAAAACAGGCGACGAGAAAAGCAGAGTAAGCGTCCGGTTCTCACACGCTTGAAGGCCGCTTCCGCCTACATCTCGGTCATAAGAAGAGCCGTTCCAGTTTCCGTAAAGCGGACGGTCGGCAATAATTCTCGTTATCCGCCGATGTCCTCCTCCAGACTTCTGATTGCTGCATGTGCAGCTGATCAGGAGAAAGTATCATGGAAAAGAAAACGCGTTTTCCATCGCCTACGCTGAAGGCGTCCGTGCCTTGGAATGCAGGAAAAATGGTTGGCGCCAAGCGGGCGCTCAAAGAAAAGCACGTCTGGGCTATTCGGTTCTGGCTGGGGAGCGAACAGCGTGTCAGAGATAGAGCTTTGTTTGATCTTGCTCTCGATAGCAAACTCAGAGGCTGCGATCTTGTCAGCCTTCGTATCGGCGACATCGTTACCAGTGGTCAGGTGCGCCACCGAGCCATGGTCGTCCAGCAGAAAACCCGGCGACCTGTGCAATTCGAAATTACAGAAACAACGCGAGAAAGCGTGCGGGCATGGCTGGAACATCGAGGTGGTGGCTTGAATGAGTATGTTTTTCCAAGTCGCCTAAGCGCCACAGCTCACCTGAGCACAAGGCAATACGCCCGGCTTTTGGATCAATGGGTTCAAGCGGTGGGACTAATCGCCGGGGAATATGGAACTCATTCGCTCCGCCGGACTAGGGCCTGTTAGGGCTTGATCCAGTCTGCTGCGGCAGCGATGTGGATGACCGCGAGGAACGACGTTGCTGTTTTTTCATATCTGGTTGCGACAGCGCGCCACTCCTT
>NZ_WOTH01000048.1 GCF_011516945.1 Acetobacter estunensis | reverse complement strand
AATCTGCCTCCAGAGGCAAAATGCCGTTGTCATTCCAGATCAGACGCACAGGACACAGCTCTCAGAACAGAGAATAACACTCTTCAGACAAAATGTGAGAAATCCGCGACGTTGACGCGCCTGACGACGGAACGAACCGAGTTGCAACAGATTGCGCACCCGTGTGACAAATTCGGTGCGATCGACGGGACTGAGAAGAAAATCCGTCGCGCCGCTCTCCAAAGCTTTCAGGCGGCATTTCCGCTCATCGTGAGCGGTAACCACGATAATGGGCACATCATGCCCCCACCCACACTCCCGCACCTTTCCTATGAAGGTGGCGCCGTCCATCTCCGGCATCTTGAAATCGGTAATGAGCAGATCGGGATAATGTTCGTTGTCAAATCGCGTGAGCGCATCCGTGGGCCGCGCAAAGGTTTCAACCTCAACAGCAGAGGAAACGCTACGGGCCAACTGTTCGAAGGCCGTTCGCTTCGATGCCTGATCATCCACAATCGCGATCAGTTTCATCCAGCCCTCGCCCTCGATCCCGAATGCGGAACAGAACGCCAGTTCTTCCGCGTCGATACCATCCTCTTCCTCACTTAAGACACAAGTAGGTAAAAGAATGTTAAGAGCCGATAACAAACTGGCACATCGGCACAGTCATATTATTTCAGACGACCGCCAGTCCTTATTCGTCATTTTCGCTGGATCGGATCTGTTGGCGCTTCAGGGGGTCAGAGCAAAACGCGGCGGACGCTTGCGACGACCTTCAACGGTCCGAGCCGGTACCGACTTCTTCACGACCGTTTTCCTTGCAGGGGGCTCCCAACCGAACACACTGCGACCACCATAGGAGTGTGAGGCTCTCCGCTCAGATTCGACATGCTGCTCCAGCGATGGACCCGATACCCACCGCTCCAGCGTGCGGGCCTGCACGTCCAGCCTCCGGATGGCCTCCAAACGGTCCTCATTGCCCAGCTTCGCCTGCTCGACCGCGCCCTTGAGCATGGCGATCGTCTGGTCATACACCGCTGTCGGCACGGGAAATGGTTCCCGGTCCTTGCCTCCATGCGCCATTGCGAAACGGGCAGGATCAGCAAACCGGCAGGGCGTGCCGTGCACGACTTCCGCCACCATGGCGAGCGCTTCCACAGTGCGCCCACCCACACCGGGCACCAGAAGCAGATCCTGAAAATCTGCCGGTCCGCGATCCGCCGCAGCTGCCAGTGCGCCATGGAGCCTACGGATCATCACATCGCCCGAACGCACGTCATGATGCTCGGGCATGACCAGATGCGGCAGCATCCCCTGCTGCGACTGATCGCCCCCGCGCAGTCGCGCCACTTCCCGGGCAATCCGGCCCGGCCCCAGATCGTGCAACAGTTCGAGTTGCGCGCTGCGCGCCCCTTCAGCCCGTCGGTCCGCCAGATTGACGATATTGCCCTGCGGCTTGCCGTCGATCGCGCTGTGCGGGTCCGAGACAAAACTACCCAGCCCTTCCGACTGCCAGTGATACCGTCGGGCATACCGGCTTTCGCCGTTCATGCCCTGCTGAATGACCACCCAAGCGCCATCGTCCGCGACAACGAAACTGTGCAGATAAAGATCGAAGCCATCCTGCACCGCCGCGCTGTCCACCTTGGCCACCAAGCGGCTGGCCTGCCCCAGTGCTGCGCCATCCAGCCCGGTCTGTTCCGCCACCGCCAGCAGTTCATCGGGCGTACGCCGCGAGTGACGTCCACGACCGCCGCAAACGTGCAGGCCCAGCTCTTCCGACAGCGGCTCCAGACCACGCTTGAGCGCCCCCATGACGCTAGTGGTAATGCCCGAGGAATGCCAGTCCATCCCCATCACGGCGCCAAAGGACTGGAACCAGAACGGATGCGCCAGACGCCGGAGAAACTCCTCGCGTCCATAATGATGCACGATGGCCTGCGTGATGACGGCGCCGAGCGTGCTCATCCGCTGGGCCAGCCACATTGGCACACGACCGCCATGCAGAGGCAGATCGGCGCTTCCAGCCCGACGTGTCATAACCCGATCTCCCGGTTTGCGTGAACGGATGCGTCCCTTATCCCACTATGCGGCTTTTACCCGTTGTTTCACAGCGCGCGAAAGGCACGCTATAGGGAAAGTCCTCACAGGCGTTGCGCCGCTGTCTCCTACGCGACGTCCCATATACACCTTTGTCGTCAGTGAGTTGGATACTGACATGGTTCACAGGAACGCAACGTGAAGATAGCAATTGCCCTGTTCGTAAAAAACGAAGCTCAGGACATCGCGGGCTGGATCGCCTGGCATCTGGCACTGGGCGCGGATCGCCTCTTCATCTACGACGATCATTCCACGGACGGAACCTGGGAAATTCTGCAGGCCGCAGCGTCTCTCTACGATATCGAACTGGCCCGTACCCATCCCGAGAAGACCCCCGATTTCTACTGGCGGCAGGCCGATTGCTACAAGGACGCATGCCGCAAGGCCACCGGTCATTATGACTGGATCGGATGCCTCGATGGCGACGAATATGTCTCTCTCGAACGCGATGAAAATCTCGGCGCCTTCTTTTCAAAATTCGCGGATTACAATGGCGTCGGTTTGAGTTGGCGCATCTATGGCTCCGGCACCCGTGTCCTCAAGAGCCGCCGCCCCGCCTATGAAGCCTATACTTTTCACTGCACTCCTGACATGGGGGATTGCGAACTGGGCAAGGCTTTTATCCGTCCTGAAGACTACACTTACGAATACGAGACGCCTCATCGTCTGTTTCTGAAAAACGAACGCTATGCGGACGCCTTGGGTCGGCCGCTCGAATGGCGCGGCTCCATCCACGATACTCTCTGGGAAGGAGCCTGCATCAATCACTACATCCTGCGGTCCATGGAAAACTATGTCGATCGCATCCGGCGGCGCATCAATTCCGACCTCTCCGACTCAACCGATTACTGGAATTACTTCAACCGTAACGACATATATGCCCCCGAGCGCAAGGAATTCATTGAGCGCGCCGGCACAATTATGACGACCATTCACATAGCCTGCGCCAATCACTATCTGCAGCGACTGACGCATCACGGATTTGCCACACCCACGACCAGCAACGCCGCGCGCCTCTACCGCATCCAGACGCACGCACAGATCCCGTTGGTTCTGGATCATCCCGAAGGTCATGTGACGCAATCTTCCGATGCCGATACGGATGCAACCCAAACACTGACAGGTGCTGTTTACGCTGAAGATTCGCAGCATATCCATCTGTTCGTGGAGCAATATGGGCACATTTCGCCCACGCCATTCCGTCTCCGCCATGATGGTCGATTCCGCTGCTCGCTGGACTATCTTCTCGTGCCATCAAGCACCAAGAACCGCTGGCACCTGCGCCGGGAAGATGGCGGAAAATACATCGCCTTTCCACCACCGGAAGCCGGTAATGTCGTGGACGCCAATCGCGACACTGCGGCGGAATGGGAAGAGTGTTCCTTGATCGAGAAGTCCGTCGAAACTCCTCTTCTTCTGGCCTCCCCTCATAATGTAAAAAACCGGCACGAATTTTTCGAATTCCTGCGCCAGAACGCAGGACGTCTCACTTACGATGATTTTGTCCTGGCTCTCGCAGCGTTGCCTGACGGCTGTCGCAACGATGTAAGCCGCTCAAGCGAAGGACGGATCATCAGCTGGATCTGATACCCGCTTCCTGATTGACGATCGGGAACATTACCCCAAACAGCAAAGACCCCGCCCGGCAGAACCGGGCGGGGTCTTTCGTAATGGCCCTAGGGGGAGAGGGACAAACACCCCTCTTCCTTCGTCCATTCCTGTATCAGTTGGAACCCTTCGTGGGGCACCCGGAAACAGCCTGCTGCTTGACCGTTTCGGGCAGCGGCACGTAGTCCAGTTTCTGAGCCGTGGCATCGCCAGTGCGGAAAGCGTTGGCAAAGAACGTGCACACCGCAGCCCCACGCGCCGGGTCCTTCGCATTGGTCGGCACGAGGACGAATGTCGCAGACATGATCGGCCATGCATTCTTGCCAGCAGGCGCCAGCAGGTCCACCGCGAAGTTCGGTGCGTGCTCCCAGTCGGCTCCAGCCGCCGCCGCGGCGAAGCTCGCGGTTTCCGGCTTCACGAATTCACCGTCCTTGTCCTGCAACTGCACGGTCGGGATGGAATTGCGACGGGCATAGGCATACTCGACGTAACCGATGCCGCCTTCGGTGGCGCGCACGGAAGCACCCACACCGTCATTGCCGCGTGCGCCCGCGCCACCCGGCCACTGAACGGAGGTCGCGGCTCCCACCTGATCTTTCCATGCGGAAGAGACCTTGGAGAGATAGGACGTGAACACGAAGCTCGTGCCCGATCCGTCCGCACGGTGGACCGGAGCAATCGCCAGATCCGGCAACGTCACGCCCGGGTTGAGGGCGACGATCTTCGGATCGTTCCACGTTGAAATCGTGCCGAGATAAATACCCGCCAGCGTCTCGCCATCCAGCTTCAGCGCGTTGGACGCGACACCCGGAATATTGACGATGGGCACAATGCCACCCACCACTGTCGGGAACTGATAAAGCGACGACGAGGCCAGCTTGGCAGGGGCCACCGGAGCGTCAGAGGCGCCGAAGTCCACCGTACGAGCCGACACGAGGTTCTGGCCAGCGCTCGACCCGACACTCTGGTAGTTCAGGGAAATTCCAACGGCTTTCTTCGCCTCGTCCCCCCAGGCCTGATAGATCGGCGCGGCAAAGCTCGACCCCGCGCCCGTGATCTCGGCGGCATGAGCACCATGCGCCACCAGCGGCGCGGCCGTCAGCAGCAGGGCGGCGAGAAAGCGGTTTCCGGTCAGCATTCTGGTTCTCCGACAACACAAAGGCATGCGGAACCGCACACGCGGCCCACATCGCCCGCCTGTCCTAACGCACATGTCCTGTGTGGGAAAATGATGTCTTCATGACAGACGCCGACTCAGGCAACCGGCAGCCAGACCTGACAGCACGTCCCCTTCCCCACGACGCTGTCGATCTCGAAACTACCACCATGACGGTCCACGATATGTCGCACGATGGCCAGCCCCAGCCCGTACCCTGCGCCACTGGTGCGCCCACGTCCTTCCACCCTGTAGAACCGTTCCGTGAGACGCGGCAGGTGAGCGGCATCGATTCCCGCGCCATCGTCCTCCACCACAAAGACCACCCCCGCACGCCCATGCTGCGTCTGCGCTTCGATCCGGACACGAATACGAAGCGGACGCTCCTCCACCTTCGCATATTTCAGGGCGTTCTCGACAAGATTGACCAGAACGCGGATGATCTGCTCCTCATCTCCCGCCACACTGAGCGGCTCGTACGCCGTATCCAGAACGACACCCTTCGCCGTGCAGGCAGCCACCGTCTCTTCACGCACGCGCTCGATCACGGACGCCGCTTCGATCCGTCCGCGTGGTTTGCGATGCTCAAGCATCTCCACCCGTGAGAGTTCCAGAAGCTGCTCGATCAGTCTCTGCATGCGTGCGGCCTGATCGGCCATGATTCCCAGAAACTGCTGCTGCGCCTGCGGATCATTCGCCGCCGGACCGCGCAGGGTTTCAATGAACCCGCTCAGAGCCGCCAGCGGCGTGCGAAGTTCATGGCTGGCATAGGCCACGAAATCGGCCCGCATCCGCTCCACCGCGTCCATCTCGGAATGATCGCTCAAGATGGCCAGAACACGTGCAGGCCCCGTCGTCAGAGCATCGGGAAGCAGCCGGACCGCCACGCGCACGACGCGCCGGACCGGCACCTCGATCACCAGCGAACCGCTGGCCTGCAACGTTACCCCATCCAGTTTTCTCAAGGCGGCGAACATGCCGGGCGAGCGGACAATCGTGCCCAGAGCCTCGCCAAAGGTCGCCTTCGCCTCGATATTGGCAAAACGCAGCGCGCCATGCCCATCCAGCAACACGGCAGCGTCCGGTAGCAGATCCAGCAGCACTTCCATCGACACCACAGGCGCGCGCCGCTCTTCGCGGCGGATACGCGCCCTTCGGGCCGTCACACGGCGGCATCCCAACGACCAGCCGAACAGACCGCCTGTCAGCCACCCGGTGGCCACACAGGCCGTGAGAAGCATTGTGCTCATCGCGTGTGGAGGCTTTCGCTCCGCTCTTTTACCGACACGTCCACCTCTGCAAGGAAGGACAGCGCAGCCATGTCACGCGTCTTCGTTGTCCAGCGCATAGCCCGCGGACCGGACAGTGCGGATGAAATCCTTGTCACCGGCACCATTGATCTCCTTGCGGAGCCTGCGGATGTGAACGTCCACCGTGCGAACTTCCACATGAATGTTCTCACCCCAGATGGACCGCAGGATTTCCTCGCGCGAGAACACACGCCCCGGACGGCGGAGGAAAAACTCCAGCAACCGAAACTCGGTAGGGCCAAGCTGAAGCGTGCGGTCGCCCCGCGTCACACGATGCTTCACCAGATCGAGTGAGATGTCTTCGAACCGCAGCACATCCTCGACGGTCGAACCGCCCGCACGACGCAACAGCGCACGAATACGCGCCTCAAGCGACGCCATGCTGACCGGCTTGACCAGATAATCGTCCGCGCCCGTCTCCAGTCCACGAATGGAATCCGCCTCTTCCGAGCGCGCTGTCATCATGATGACAGGAATGTCTCCCCCGCCCGGCATGGCCCGCAGGCGACGACATATATCAAGGCCGCTCAGATTGCCCGGCAACATCCAGTCCAGCAGAACCAACGCAGGACGATAGGACCCGAGCAAATCGATCGCCGCCACGCCATCGGCGGCGACTTCGACCTGAAAGCCCATTTTCTCAAGATTGTAGCGCAGCATGACCTGCAGCGAAGGATCGTCCTCCACCACCAGCACACGCAGTCCGCTTCCGACCAGACTTCCCGACATAGGCTCTCTCAGGACTGGAGGGAGGCCATGTTTCCACGTCCCCCACGCGGACGGACGGATGGCAACATCTCGCCCGTCACGGCATAATAGACACGCTCGGCGATATTGGTGGTGTGATCGCCGATCCGCTCCAGATTCTTCGCAACAAACATCAGGTGGATGCAGGTGCCGATGTTGCGGGGATCCTCCATCATGTACGTCATCAGTTCACGGAACATCGCCGTGTAGAGTTCGTCCACAGCCGCATCCGCCTGCCACACGGCCACCGAAGCGTCGCGATCCTCGTTCGCCAGCGCATCGATGGCGCGACGCAGATTGTCCTGCACCAGACGCCCCATGCTGCGCAGACCCACGAGCGACGGACCGCCTTCCATATCCAGCTTCATGGCCCGACGGGCGATGGAAGAAGCGTAATCCCCGATGCGCTCCAGATCGCCCGTGATCTTCAGCGCCGCAACGATCGTGCGCAGATCGACCGCCATGGGCGAACGCAGCGCAAGAATACGGATCGCCAGAGCTTCCGCCTCGCGCTCCAGCTCATCCACTTCCGGGTCAAGCTCGGGCGGCTCGATGGCGGCTTCGTCGTCGCCATCCACAATGGCCTTGACGGCCTGAGCCGTCTGGCGCTCGACCAGTCCGCCCATCTGCCTCATGAGGCTGCGCAGATGTTCGAGTTCCTGCTCGTAGCTCTTTACGGTATGCGTCGCCTCGGTCATCGCCCCACTCCCCTCAGCCGAACCGGCCGGTGATGTAATCCTGCGTCCGCGTTTCCTTCGGCGCGGTGAACATCCGGTCGGTGCTGTCCATTTCCACCAGTTCGCCCAGATAGAAGAACGCCACCTGATCCGCGCAGCGTGCCGCCTGCTGCATATTGTGCGTTACAATGGCAATCGTGAACTCTTTCTTGAGTTCGTCCAGAAGTTCCTCGATGCGCGCCGTAGAAACGGGATCGAGAGCACTCGTCGGCTCATCGAGAAGAACCACTTCGGGGCGCGTAGCGATGGTGCGGGCAATGCACAGACGCTGCTGCTGGCCACCCGAGAGCGCCGTGGCGGACGCCTTCAGGCGATCCTTCACTTCCCCCCACAGCGCCACGCGCCGCAGCACATCCTCCACGCGCGCGTCCATCTCCGAACGCGAGAGCTTTTCGTGCAGTTTCACGCCGAACGCGATGTTGTCATAGATCGACATCGGAAAAGGTGTGGGCTTCTGGAACACCATACCAACGCGCGCGCGCAGACGGTTGATATCCACCCCTGAGCCGATCACGTTGCGACCGGCAAAAAGCACTTCGCCCGTGGCCCGCTGACCGGGATAAAGATCATACATCCGGTTGAGAACCCGCAGCAGCGTGGACTTGCCACAGCCCGACGGACCGATCATGCCCGTCACCTTGCGGCGCTGGAAATCCATCGTGATATTGCGCAGCGCCTTGTTGTCGCCGTAGTAGAAATCGAGATTGCGCACGGCAATCGCGGGCTTTTCCGCCACTTTCGTCTCCTGACTTGCCTGCCCGATCATGCGCCTTACGCTCCCTTGCGGCCGAAACCGATCCGCACCAGAATATTGATGAACAGCACGCCCAGCGTCACCAGAAGCGCACCCGTCCAGGCCAGTTGCACCCAGTCCTCGAAAGCCGAGCCGGCGTACTGGTAAATCGTCACCGGCAGGCTGGCCATCGGCCGCGTGAGGCTGACGGACCAGTCCAGATTACCCAGCGATGTGAACAGCAGCGGCGCCGTCTCGCCCGCTACGCGGGCCACCGCGAGCAGAATACCGGTCAGAACGCCTGTTTTCGCGGCCCGCAAACAGATGAACACGATCACCCGCCATTTCGAAGCGCCAAGGCCAATCCCCGCTTCACGCAGGGAAATCGGCACCAGCCGGAGCATGTCCTCCGTCGTGCGCACCACGATCGGCAACGCGAGGATGGCCAAAGCCAGCGACCCTGCGAGCCCGGAAAACTGCCCGCTGGGCACCACCACGAGCTGATAGATGAACAGGCCGATGAGAATGGAGGGTGCGGACAGCAGCATGTCAGAGACGAAGCGCGTGGTGCTGGCCAGCCAGCCGCGTCCATAATCCGAAAGATAGATGCCGCACATCATGCCCACCGGCGCACCGATCAGGATGGCCATGGCCGTCTGGATCAGACTGCCCACGATGGCGTTGGCCAGACCGCCTTCCTGCCCGGGAGACGCCGTGGAATGTGTGAATGTGATGAGTGAGAGACCGCCCACGCCGCGCACGACCAGCGTAAACAGGATGGAACCCAGCGCGATCAACGCGACGGACGTGGCCAGAAGACTGAGAACCGTGGCCAGCCGATCCATGAGCCGCCGCCGCATGGCCAGCGTGCTGTTGACCTTCCAGCCGTCATCGCGAATGGAACCGTTTCCCTCGCTCATCGGCCATCTCCCTTCTTCGACATACCCAGCAGTATGCGGGAAGCCGCGAGCGCCAGAAACGAGAGCACCATCAGGATCGCGCCAAGAGCCATCAGGGAGGACAGCTTCAGGCTGCCTGCCGGACTCTCGGGAAACTCAAGGGCGATCAGCGAGGCAATCGTGTTGCCGGGCGCAAACAGCGACCAGCCGATGCGGTTGGAATTGCCGATGACGAACGTCACGGCCATCGTCTCACCCATCGCGCGGCCCATGCCCAACACGACACTGCCCACCACGGCCGAGCGCGACCACGGCAGGATGACATTGCGCATCACTTCCCAGCGCGTGGCGCCAAGGCCGAAGCCGCTCTCCTTGAGCACGGGCGGGATGGAGGCGAACACATCGCACATCACCGCCGTAATGAAGGGCATCACCATCACGGCGAGGATCAGTCCGCCCGTCAGCAGGCCGGTGCCGAACGGCGCCCCCTGCACCAGCGCGCCGAGTCCCGGCACATGGCCGAACCAGTGCCGCGCCGTCGGCTGCACGTAATGCGCCATCAGGGGTACGATCACGAAAAAGCCCCACATGCCGAAAATAATGGAAGGCACCGCCGCCAGAAGCTGTACCGCCATGCCCACACCGGCCGAGACGCGCGCGGGTGCCATCTGTGTGAGCCAGAACGACGCGCCAAAAGCCAGAGGCACCGCCAGAATCAGTCCGATCAGACTGGTGACGATCGTGCCGAACACCGGAGCCAACGCCCCGAAATGCTGGGTGACCGGATTCCAGACGGACGTGAAAAGGAAGGCCGGCCCAAACGCCGTCATCGCCTTCATTCCCCCCACGACCATGACCAGAATGATCGCGCCGAGAAGCAGAAGAACGCCGATTCCCGCTGCCGTCACCAGCCACCGGAACACGACATCCGTATCGAACCGACGGCCATCGCCGGCTTCGGGCCCATGCTCGTCGCCGATTACCCTCGCCGCCGGGGACACCGTCTGCGATGTTGTCTCCATGAAAGGCGCTCCGCTTGCTGACGCGAAGGGACCATTACTTAAGGGCAAACCCGGCGGCAACCACGCGCCCCCTCCGAGGCCGTGACATTTTTATTTCATCGCGTGCGTTCCACCCATACACGAGGCGGTCCACGCGGTGTATGCACGCCTTTCCATGACCCATATTCCTCTCCTGCGGCCCCATGCGTGGCTCCCGCCGCAGGCTGCGTTGCGTGCGTATGCCGCAGCGCCCTGGATGGCTTTTCTTGACAGTGGGGGCGCGCCCGATGCGCCCCGCGCCCGATGGTCCTTTCTCTGCCCACGCCCCCGTGAGACCTTGGTGTGGCGGGGAAAACAGCTCTGGCGCAACGACATGCCCGTCGGCGGCTCGGTATGGGAGCATCTGCGCGACATGCGTCTGGCCCTTCCTCTGCCCCCGAAAGGACCACCTCCCTTTCGGGGTGGACTGATCGGACTGGCCTCCTACGGGGCGGGACTGGCGCTGGAAAACGTGGTCTCCCGCCATCACAGCACGACGCCCGACCTCATCGCTTTTTCCTGCACCGATCTGCTGGCCTTCGACCGACAGGAGCAGCGCTGCTTCGCCATCGGCGATCTGCCCGCTGCGACTTCGCTGCCGTCGCCCGCCACCTTTTCACCTTTGACATTCACACCCGACATGGACCGGGCAGATTGGCTCGTCCGCGTGCAGAAGGTGATCGACCTGATCGGTGCGGGAGATATTTTTCAAGCCAACCTGACCATGCGCTGGCATGCACACGCACCAAGTTCCTTCGATGAACACGCGGCCTATGAGGCTCTCCGCGCGGCGTCCCCCGCGCCTTTTGGCGCGTGGTTCCGCACACCGGAGGTCTCGCTGCTCAGCGCTTCCGTGGAACGCTTTCTTTCCCTCTCTACGGACGGAATTGTGGAGACACGGCCCATCAAGGGCACTGCCCCTTTCGGCGCAGATGACACGGAAACACGGCATCTGGCGGCGGCATTGACAGCGGACACCAAAGAGAACGCCGAAAATCTGATGATTACGGACCTGATGCGCAACGACATCGGCCGCGTGTGCGAGATCGGCTCCATTTCCGTGCCACAGCTCTGCAAGGTGGAACGCTTTGCACACCTCCACCACCTCGTGTCCTGCGTGCAGGGCCGGTTGCGTCCCGGCCTGACAGCCGAAGACCTGCTGCGCGCCACTCTTCCGCCCGGATCGGTAACCGGCGCGCCCAAACATCGGGCCATGGAAATCATCGATGCGGTGGAAACATCTGCCCGGGGTGCCTATTGCGGCACCCTGTTCCGCATCGGGCGGGAGGGTGAGATGGACAGTTCCGTGGTAATCCGCAGCATGGAACGCACCGGCGACAGATTGGCCATCGGCGCGGGGGGCGGCATCACATGGCCTTCCGACCCTGCACGGGAATATGACGAGATGCTGCTCAAGGCCGCCCCCCTTCTGAAGGTTTTTGCACAATGACGGACATGGTCTGGCTCAACGGACGCCTCTTTCCCGCCGATCAGGCCCGCATCGATCCGACCGACCGAGGGTTTCTGCTGGGAGATGGCCTGTTCGAGACCATGCGGCTGGTGGGGGGCGAAGTGCCGCAACTGGAGCGCCATCTGGCCCGACTGGAGAGCAGTTGCGGCGTACTCCAGCTTCCTCCCCCATCCCGCGAGACCATCCGGAAGGCGATCCACGCGCTACAGACGGCATGCCACATAACTGCCGGTTCCATGCGCCTGACCGTCACACGCGGCTGCGGTCCACGCGGCCTGCTGCCTCCCAATCCTCCCGCTCCAACCGTGCTGTTGACCTGCGCGCCCCATAGTGGCGACGTAACCGCTCCGCTGCGACTGGGCATCAGCCGCTTCACCCGCGACGGTGGAGCGCCCCTCTCAAGCGTGAAATCGCTGGATTATCTGCCCGCCGTCCTCGCACGCATGGAAGCCGTGGCGGCCGGGTTCGATGACGCGCTGTTGCCCGGCATCGGCGATGTGATCGCGGAAGCCAGCGCCGCCACCATCGTGCTGCTGCTGGATGGCGAACTGGTGACGCCATTGGTGGAAGACGGCGCGCTTCCCGGCATCTCCCGCGCACGTCTTTTGGAAGCAGGTCTGTGCGGTGAGCGGACGATCCCGCTGGCCCGTCTGGATGAAATGGAAGCCGCGTGGCTCACGACCGCGCTGTCCGTGCAGGCCGTCGCCGCCATCGGTGAGCATGAGTTGAGACTGGACGCCGCCCGCGAGGGTGCGCTGCGCAGCTTTCTGTTCGGATAAGCCGCGAAGGGCGGCTGTCAGTCCGCCTGCCCCGGAGCCAGATGCTGCACGCGCACGGCCCGACCGCCTGCGTCATAATAGATCACGCTGTCACCGCGCCGCTGGGCATATCCATCCGGACGACCGTCCTTCGTCCAGAACATCAGACGGTCGATATCGGGCTGCTCCACCACCTTGTCGCCCACAGGACGCTGGATGTAGCTGTAGTCCTTGCGCACCCGCATGGCGTTGAAATGCTTTGAAAGCGCCTGCATGTCCGGGGCGGATTTCTTGTCATCCTCCCCGCCGCCGGGAAGACTCTGCGCCAGAACCGGCGTTGCCATCATACCCGCCAGCAGAGCCACTCCACCCACACGCCACAGCATTCCGCGCATCGTTGTCCGTCCCTCTTGTGCTGGCCTGTTGCCTCTCCGGCTTGTCCCAGCTTTCCCGCCCTGCCGCAAGGCACGCGGACGCAGGGAACCCACGCCCGATCCGCACACCGGACAGAACATAGGCCACCGCCCCGAGAAGCGCGATCCAGAACGAAACCGGCGCGTCCGTCCACCATGAGAGCACCAGCCCACCCCAAGCCTCGACCAAGGCGAACACGGCCGATCCCACAAGCCCGGCAAGCGGCGAAAGCCCCAGACGGTGCGCCACGGCACCCGGCCCCACCATCAGGGCAAAGACCAGCAGCACACCCGTGATCTGCGCGCATTCCGCCGTGGCGGCCCCCACAAGCATCAGGAACAGCATGGACAACAGCCGCAGCTTCACGCCCCGCGCCTCCGCCAGTTCCGGCTGAAGCGACGCAAACAGAAGCGGGCGCGACATCACCGCCAGCAGCGCCACACCGCCCACAGCAAAGACGCCCAGCGAGACGAGCATGGAGGGACTCACCCCCAGCACGTTGCCGAACAACAGGGCGTTGGCCAACGAGGCCGAGCGGGTCATCAGGTGCAGGAACAGCACCCCGAACCCCAGCGCCAGCGAGAGCACCAGCCCGATCGCCACATCCCGCTGAGCACTCGCCCGCCCCTCGATCGCGCCCATCGCGCCGCCCGCAATCACGGACGCACCGAACAGGCCCAGCAGCGGCGAGAACCCGGCCAGCACAGCGCCCGCCGCTCCCGCGAACGCGATGTGAGACAGCGCATGTCCCGCAAAAGCCTGCCCGCGCAACACCAGAAACCAGCCCACAGGACCCGCCAGCAGCGCCACGAAAACGGACGCCGCAAACGCGGTCCGCATGAACTCGTATTCCAGCATCCTACAGACCGTCCGCCGCGACCAGAATCCGCCCCGAAGGGGAGCGGCATACCTCCACCGGCGCACCGTAGAGCGCGCTCAGGCTCGCGCTCGTCACCACCTCGTCCACCGGGCCGAGGCGGGCGTGACCGCGTGCGACATAAAGCACGGAGTCCATGACGCCGGTAAGGGCGTTGAGGTCATGCGCGGAACAGATCACCGTCATGCCTCGTGCGCGGGCAATCGTCCCTATACGCTCGGCCACATCGCGCATCCGCACGGGATCGAGACTGGCCAGAGGTTCATCGAGAAGCAACAGACGCGGATTGCCGATCAACGCCTGCGCGATCAGCAACCTCTGCCGCTCCCCGCCCGAAAGCTCCCCCAGTCTGCGGGCCGCAAAGACCGTGGCGTCCACAGCCTCCAGCGCCTCCTTGATGGCGGCGCGATCGGACGCCCTCAGCCACGGGAGTCCCCAACGATCCCCCCTGATATCGGAGCCGAGCAGGTCATAGCCCGTCAGGCTGGCGCCAGCAGGCGTGCGGACCTGCGGCATATAGCCGACATGACACGCCGCCTGCGCGGGCGGCTGTCCCATCACGGTGATGCGCCCCTGCGTGGGCGGCAGCAGGCCAAGCAACGCGCGCAGGAACGTGGTCTTGCCGGAGCCATTGGCTCCGAACAGGCCCACGAAACACCCCTGCGGGATGGTCAGGCTGACATCCGCAAGCACCGTCCGACCGTCCCGCTCCAGCGTCACGCCTTCACAGGCAATGGCGGGTGTGTCTGTCACCGCGCCTTCGCAGCCGGAACAAGCAGGGCTTCGATCTGGTCGAGCGTGCGGTTCATCCAGCCAAACCAGTGCAGCCCTTCCGGCAGCGTCTCGGACAGCCCCATGACCGGCACGCCGGCCTTGCGCGCGATCTCGACAAGGCGCGTGGCCGTCGGCGTCGTGGTCTGCTCATTATAGATCAGCAGGTTCAGGTGTTTGTCCTTCAAATCCCGCTCGAACCGCGCCACATCCTCGGGCGCCGGCTCAGCCTCGTTCATGACCGCAAGCTGAAACGCCTTCTCGTCCGAGACCATACCCAGCGCGTCCGTCAGACGGCCCGGAAGCGGTTCGGTTGCACCCACATGCAGCCCGCCGACCTTCACCTTCAGCGCCGCAATGCGAGCGTCGATCTTTCCAAGCTCCTGCTCGAACGTGGCGAGGTAGGCCTTGATCTCCATCGCGTCCTGCGGCTGCGCCTGACGCAGCACATCCGCCATCCGCTCCGCAGTCGCCCGCACCACCGCCGGATCGAACCACAGATGCGGGTTGTCCCCGTCTTTCCAGCCCGCCGCCTGCGCCGCCGAGACAACTGGCGGCGTGTGGCCGCTGGCTGCCACCAGACGGTCCATCCACGAATCGTAGCCCGCGCCGTTGACCACCACCATGCCCGCGCCCGCAATGGCCCGCGCCACAGACGGCGAAGCCTCGAACATATGCGGGTCGATGTCAGGCGTGTGGATGATGCTGGTCACACTCACATGCGGGCCGCCCACGCTGGCGGCAATATCGCCCCACACGCTCTCCGCCGCCACAACGGGAAGCGGCTGCGAAGCGGCCTGCGCGGCAACTGGCAGGGCAAGCGCCCCGAGAAAGGCAAGAACGGTCCGGCGCGAAAGGAACATGGCGTCACTCTTTTCGATGATATGTTATATTGTATCGTCAAATGGGCGCGATGCAACAGGCAGGTATGGGCACGCCGCCCGCCTTGGCCTACGATGCTGCCCGTATGACAGCCGCCACCGACACCCACCGCTTTCCGCCGCGCACGGAACACCTGCTGGACCGCGCCACGGACTTCTGTTCCCGCGAGAACATGAAGCTGACCAGCCTGCGCCGACAGGTGCTCGGGCTGATGCTGGAATCGGCGCGACCCATGGGAGCGTATGATCTGCTGGAACAGCTTCGCACCCTCCATGAAGGCGCGGCTCCGCCAACGGTCTACCGTGCGCTCGATTTCCTTCTGGAACTTGGGCTGATCCACAAGATCGAGCGCCTGTCCGCCTTCGTGCCGTGCCTGCACACGCTGGAACACGATCACGGCCTGCACGCGCATGAGGAAGGCGAGGAATGTCTCCATTCCGGTCAGTTCCTGATCTGCCGCGAATGTTCGCAGGTGACGGAACTGGAGGACGCCGGGATTCTCGCGGCCATTGTCGCGGCCTCACGCAAGGCCGGGTTCCGCATGACGCATTCCACCATCGAGATTGAAGGCGTGTGCGCCCGCTGCGCCGGTGCGGCACACGCCCGCGCCTGATGGGCCGCTGTCGGCTCAAGCAGGAGCAACTGCCGCTCCCCTTTCCGGAACAACCGCCCACGCCTGCGCGCCCACGGGTGCAGAAGCCCGTTACGGCTGAAGCCGCGTCGCCCGCTGAGCCGGACCTGTTCAGCGCACCGCCGCCACGCACGCTCAGCCGTCCGGTCGGCTTTCCGCTCTCCCCTGTCTCACTGCACCAGTTCCGCCAGACCGCCACGCCCGCAACCGTGGACACATGGCTCTATTACGGCGTGACGGACCCGAGCCTGACAGGCCGACTTCTGGAAGATGGGCTACTGCCGGATCGCGCGGACCCGCCGTTGCTACGTGAGGCCGGAGCAGCGCTGCGGTGGCTGGCGGATCTGGATGAGGAACTACTTGCGGAAGGACGCGTGGTGCTGTTCAGGCTGCGACGGAAACTGGTGCGCGATGTGATGGAGCTGGACCCGGATGGGTCCAGCGAGCCGGGGGCACGGGGATATTTTCTGATGAAGATGTGAAGACTGGTCTCGCCCCATGACAGACGTAAATATGAGGCTGTTTCATTTCCTGAAGCGGACGCAGCAATTGGCGGCTCCGGCATAAACTGAACTGTTTCGCCGGAACCACCAGACCGTGGATCAGCCGAACGCGGCTTGTATCATTTCGCAATCAGGTGCGCGTTTTCAAGCAACTCTCCGATCACTGTCTCGTCTAGCTTGTTCATCAGCAGTTTGCGCAGGATTTCAGGACCGGGAAGAGCAATACCCTGTCCATCCCGTACCCGGTTAAGGGTATGCAGCAGTGACCGGATATCATAGGTGGAATTGAAGACTTCCGGCACACCGCGTTCGACACCAAGAAGCTCATAGACAGCTTCCATGGCGGTACGGGTGGAGTATTCAATCGTGAAAATACAGTCAGGCTGCTTTGATTCAGCGAACTGGCCGATAAAGGCGAAATTGACGGCTTCTTTCGGCACGACATCCGGACGGTCCCCTGCCTGACGTGGCATGAAGAACGCCGTAATATACGGCATCATGACAGGCACGGTCTTGGCAGCCGTTGCGGCCATTTCCGGAATTTCCTCAACGCGGATTTCTCACATTTTGTCTGAAGAGTGTTATTCTCTGTTCTGAGAGCTGTGTCCTGTGCGTCTGATCTGGAATGACAACGGCATTTTGCCTCTGGAGGCAGATTCT
>NZ_WOTH01000047.1 GCF_011516945.1 Acetobacter estunensis | reverse complement strand
GGCTTATACGACCCAGAACGAAAAAACGTCAACACCTAAAAAATCAAAAATCATAAAAAATATCCAACTCACTGATTTCAAACACTAAATGTCACAGAGACGCCTCCCAGCTAGATTCTCGCGCCCTCAAACCCCCTCCTCTCCACTGCCCCTAAGCTCTGCCAAAGCCGACCGAGCTCTCGAAACACGCGCCTTTAGAGTTCCCACAGCCACTCCACATATGATGGCCGCCTCTTCGTATGAAAGCTCCTGCGCCCCCACGAGCATCAGTGCCTCTCGCTGAAGCGGGGGCAACTGCCACAGCAATCGTTCCAGATCCGAGATTCGCGAACGCGCGGCCTGCGGCCTTTCTTCGTGAGGTTGGTCGGCGCTGTATTCCTCAAGAACCTCCCGTTCGCGCTTACCCCTGCGGGTCTGCTCGTAAAAAAGGTTACGCAGGATCGTGAAGGTCCAGGTCTTGAGATTGCTTCCGGGCTCAAACTGATGCCGCGCCGAAAACGCTCTTACGATCGTTTCCTGCACCAGATCGTCCGCCCGCGTCCGGTCACGGCTTAAAAACCGCCCGAACGCCCTCAACTCTGGCAAAAGTGCAACGATTCCGTGACGAAAGGTAGCCGAAACCATATCTTCGGACGTGTCGGCCCTTTTCGGATCGTGTCCACCCATGCAAACCTGACTCCGCCTGCCGTTTCGATGCCCGCCGCGAAGGAATGTTCACGATGCCCGATTCGCAACGAAGCGAACTGATCCGCGCGCTTCCCTATGCACGCCGCTATGCACGGGCTTTGACCGGAAACCAGCCACGCGGCGACCTGCTCGTGGCGGAAAGCCTCCGCGATCTTTCCACCCGTTCAACCAGTTCACTATCGGCGCGTCTGAACCTGTATCGTGCCATTTCACAAAGAGCGACAGGCATGAGCGATGAGGCGCAGAATCATGTGCTGTCCATGCCGCAGCGCGAGCTTCTCCTGCTCACCAGTCTGGAAGGACTTTCCACTACACAGGCTGCTACCATCCTCGATCTTGCCCCACAGGATGCCACGGAACAGCTCACAAAAGCCCGTGAAATCATTCGTTCCGTATCGCGCACGTCCATCCTCATCATTGAAGATGAGCCGATCATTGCGATGGACATCGAAGATCTCGTGCTTCGATGTGGACATGACGTAGCAGGCATCGCCCACACTCAGGCAGAGGCAATTGCTCTGGCGAAGGAAACGCGTCCCGGCCTGATTCTCGCCGACATCAATCTCGGCGAGGGCGGAAACGGCATGGAAGCGGTCGCGGAAATCATGAAAACCATGTCCGTGCCAGTCATCTTCGTAACCGCCTATCCAGAATGCCTGTTGACCGGCAATACGCTTGAGCCATCCTTCGTCATCACCAAACCTTTCGAACCGCTCACGCTTGCCATCGCGACCTATCAGGCCATTACGGGGGGCGTGCCGGTTCCCTGAACCGAGTCTTCACGCCTCCGGCCTCTTGCATAGCCCCGCCATTCACCGCACTTTCCGGTCATGGCACCTCCCCTTCTCCATCTTCAGAACATCACCCTCACACTCGGCGGCAAGCCGCTGCTCAACGGCGCGGAACTTGCCGTGGGTACAGGTGAACGTGTCTGTCTGGTCGGCCGCAACGGCTCGGGCAAATCCACGTTCCTGCGTATCGCAGCGGGCGAAATCCTCCCCGATTCCGGAACACGCTTTCTCCAGCCCGGCTGCACCCTGCGCTACCTGCCTCAGGAACCGGACCTTTCCGGTCACGCCACGGCTCTGGATTATGTCACGGCCGGGCTGACCGATCCGTCTCAGGAATGGCGGGCCAACGTCATGCTCGATGCGCTGGGAATGAACCCGTCCCATGACCCCGCCACGATGTCGGGAGGAGAATCCCGCCGTTGCGCTCTCGCGCGCGTTCTCGCGGCCGAACCCGACGTGCTCCTGCTGGACGAGCCGACCAACCATCTCGACATGCCCACCATTGAGTGGCTGGAACGCGAACTGCTTTCCTTGCGAACCGCGCTTGTCATCATCAGCCATGACCGGCGTCTTCTGGAGACATTGTCCCGCAGCGTGGTCTGGTTGGATCGCGGCGTCACGAAACGTCTGGATCAGGGATTCGAACGCTTCGAAAGCTGGCGTGAGGAGGTGCTGGAACAGGAGGAACGTGACGCTCACAAACTCGACCGCCAGATCGCCCGCGAAGAGGACTGGATGCGCTATGGCGTCACGGCACGTCGCAAGCGCAACGTCCGTCGTGTAGCGGAACTTGCCTCTCTTCGGGCCAATCGACGGGACGCCGTGCGTCCACAAGGCAATGTGACGCTTGAAGCGCAGACCACCGGTCCCTCGGGCAAGCTGGTGACGGTTGCGGAAGAGGCCTGCAAAAGTTGGGGCGAGCGTCCCATCGTAAAAGACCTGGATCTGCGGGTGTTGCGCGGCGACCGCATGGGGATCGTCGGAGCCAACGGCGCGGGCAAGACGACTCTCCTGCGACTGCTGACGGGCGTAGACGCTCCCGACAGCGGCACGGTCACGGTTGGACCGTCAGTGGCGATGGTCACACTCGATCAGCAGCGTCGTGCCCTTGATCCCACAAGCACGCTGGCCGACACGCTCACGGGTGGTGGTGGCGACATGGTGCAGGTGGGCACGGAGAAACGCCACGTCATCGGCTATATGAAGGACTTCCTGTTTCGTCCGGAACAGGCCCGCACACCTGTTGGACAGCTTTCAGGTGGAGAGCGCGGACGTCTGATGCTGGCCTGTGCGCTGGCTCGTCCTTCAAACATTCTGGTGCTGGACGAACCCACTAACGATCTCGATCTGGAAACGCTCGATCTCCTTCAGGACATGCTCGCGTCCTATGATGGTACCGTGCTTCTGGTCAGCCATGACCGAGATTTTCTCGATCGCATCTGCACGTCCGTACTGGCCGCGACAGGCGCTGGTTCTTGGACCGAATATGCCGGCGGCTACAGTGACATGCTGGTCCAGCGCGAAGGTAAACCGCTGGATGAACGCTCATCCGAAACAGTGACGTTCCCTGCACATGAAAAAGCGGAGGCTGCGCTCTCCCCTTCCGGAAAATCCGGGACCCGCAAGTTGTCCTACAAGGATCAACATGCGCTTGACCGCCTACCGGCCCAGATGGCCGAGTTGGAAGCGAAGATTGTCACGTTGCGGAAAGCTCTGGCGGATCCCGATCTTTACTCTCGCGACCCGACAGCCTTCGCCCGTCACAGCGAAGCGCTCGACACAGCCGAACGCGCCCTTACCGATACGGAAGAACAGTGGCTTGAACTGGAAATGAAACGCGAGAGCTTGCAGGGGTAAACGCGCTGGCGCCCTCCCCTATTCTGCCCACGTCCCAACGCAGTTCTCGACATCCAGAGCAATGCCGCCCAATTCATGAATACGACCGATGGCAAGCGGCGTGAGAAGGCCCGCAGCCACCAGAAACACACTGCCCGGATACGGCACCCATATCTCCTCAATCTGACGCATGGCGTCCACGGGAGAAAGATCAGCCAGCAGAATCTCGGTCACGGCACCCACATCGCACACTACCGCCATTCTGGCTGTCAGACCGGGCTGATCCGTCACCATTCCGACAAAGGGCAGATGACCAAGCAGGGTCTTCAACCCGGGATCAGCGGCTGCGACTTCCTGCATCACTCCACTGACCGCTGAAAAACGGTTTCGGTAATTGCCCAGCTCGCGCTCCTGCTCGGCAAAGAAACCAAAGGCCGGATTATCTCGCGCCAGTGCCTCAGCTCCGGGCAGGCACACGATATCGGCCAAACGCGCTGTCTTCCGGTACGCCGTTCCAAGCCGCGCGAGTTCAAGGGCCGGAAACGTCGCAAATGGCACACCGAAATGAGCCTGCCATGGCGGGTCGGTCATCTCCATGATCTCACGAGGACGAAGGAGAAGATTCGCATGCAGGCTGGTGGCACAGACAAGACGCGCCCGTTCATGCGCACATGACAGCAGTGAGAACGGTCGCGCTTCCTTTATGGCGCTCCGGATCTGCCCGACCACGCCTTCCCCGTTCAACCAGCGGGCAGAGGATTCCAGTTCGGTTGCCTGTCGCACCAGAGCCGCGCGATCGGTAACACGCGCGAGACGGGCATTGGCAAGCTGACTGTACAGTGAAATGCGCCCACCGGCTTTCGCCGCCAGTGCGTCAAGAAAATCTCCGCTGGCGACAATCTCATCGAAACGACCGGTTTCTTCGAGACTCCGGATGTAATTCCATGCCGAAAAGTGCTCCCCCTGTAAGGGCCGCGTCACTCTGCGCAAACGTGGCAGAGCATCTTCATACAGGCCAGCGCCGAAAAAGACGGAGGCGATATCGGCATCCTGCGCATCATCGAGAAAATCCGTCTGCCGCAGCAGATCGCACACCTGCAATCTGTCCGTATTCTCAAACCTCTGCGCGAGATCGAGAAGCAATCCGCGCAACTGGCGAATGTCAGGCCAAAGTGCCAGCGCTTTCTCACAGGCAGCCAATGCTTCGGTCTCTCGATCTGCCGCTATCGCCTGCCTGATCTGGTCCAGAACGGCCTTCAACTGTCCATCGCCACCCAACGCCATTTCCTTCTCATTCCGCATAGGCGGTCACGTTCCTCTTCATGGATCTCGCAAAATGAAGATTGCACTTACAGTGAGACAGAAAAACGGCCACGTCCGCGCGAAAGGCGGTCGTGGCCGTAAAAACCAAAACAAACGGTGCCTGATGATGATCAGACGTTACTGGCTGCCGTCACAAGCAGACCGCTCAGACGACGCGCAAACAGTGCCGGATCCTTGGGGCTTTCGCCGTCCTGAATCCGCGCCACATCGAGCAGAACCTTTGCCAGATCACCCAACGCAGGGCTTTTTTCAGCCGCCTTGCGCGCCAGTTCACGCACAAGGGCATTACGCGGATTGAGTTCCAGCACCGGCGCCGTCTCCGGCATCTTCTGACCGCTGCGACGCATCAGCTTCTGCATCTGAAGGTCCGGTCCGTTTTCCGAAGCAGCCAACACCACAGCACTGGACACGAGCCGGTCCGTGCTGCGCACGTCCGACACATCCGAACCCAGCGCCTCTTTCAACGCAGGAAGAAGAATATCCATATCGGCGGACTCCCCTGTCGCCGCTTCGCCGGTGACAGGGAACTTCTCCAGATCGGCCGCACCCTGCGTCACACTGCGCAGCGTCTTGCCCTCAAAGCTGGACAAACGATCAGGCCAGAAGGAATCCACGGGTTCGGACAGCAACAGCACTTCCAGACCGCGCGCCCGGAAACCCTCAAGCTGAGGCGATTCAGCGAGCGATTCCGCGCTGTCACCCACAAGATAGTAGATCGCCTCCTGTTCCGGCTTCATGCGCCCGACGTAATCGGCCAGCGTCGTCCAGCCACTCTCCGGCTTGTCCGCGTCCACCGTCAAAGCGCTGGAACGGAACCGTGCCAGGCCGGCAAGTTCGGTGCGATGCTCGGCGTCTTCCCAGATGCCTTCCTTCACGACGGAACCGAAGTTCTGCCAGAAAGTCAGGAAGGAGGCGTCGTCCCTGGCTCGGGTCTTCAACTCGTTCAGAACCCTTCCCGTCACGGCCTTACGGATACGCGCCAGAACCGGAGTGGCCTGCAGCATCTCACGCGAGACGTTCAGCGGCAGATCCTCCGTGTCCACCACGCCTTCCACAAAACGCAGCCAAGCCGGCAGCAGCATCGCATCGTCGGTGATGAACATCCGCTTCACATGCAGGCGGATCTTGCTCTCGCGCGACGTTTCTCCAAACTCGAACGGGCGCTCGCTGGGAATGAACAGCAGAGCACTGAATTCGATCATGCCCTCCGCATGCCAATGCAGCGTGGCCCACGGCGTGTCGAAATTGTGCGAGATGTGGCGGTAGAACTCGTTAAGCTGTTCCTCCGTCACCTCGCTTTTGGGCTTGCGCCACAGCGCCGTGCCCTCATTGGCTTCTGTCTCCTCACCATCCTTCACGATGCTCACGGGCCACGCGATGTGATCCGCCCATTTGCGAATGATGGCCTGAAGCCGCCACGTGTCGAGGAATTCGTCCGCGTCTTCCTTGATGTGGAGCGTGATATCGGTGCCGGGCTTGTCCCGCTTGGCGGGCGCCAGTTCGTAAGCGCCCTTGCCATTCGACGTCCAACTCCACGCCTCATCCGAACCCGCGCGGCGCGAGACGACTTCCACCCGGTCCGCCACCATGAACGCGGCATAGAATCCCACGCCGAACTGGCCGATCAGGTTCGGCTTGTCCTCTGGCTTGGCGTTCTCCAGTTCCTGCCCAAAAGCACGCGTACCGGATCGCGCAATGGTGCCAAGATTGTTGACAAGCTCTTCCTTGGTCATGCCGGTGCCATCATCGGAGATGGTCAGCAGACGGGCATCCTCGTCTGGATTGATGCGGATTTTGGCATCGTCGGGTAACGCTTTCGCGCCATCTGTCAGTGCCTCGAAACGGCGGCGATCCGTGGCGTCAGCAGCGTTGGCCACCAGTTCACGCAGAAAAATTTCGCGCTCGGAATAGAGCGAATGCACGACAAGGTCGAGAAGCCGGCCAACTTCCGCGCTGAACTCGTGCTTTTCAGCCGCAGCGGACGTGCCGGGGGTTTCCTGTCCTGTCATCTTCAATGTCATCCCTGAAAAAAGTTCGATCCTGTCTGTCGGCCTACAAAGACCGCCATGCTGTCTGGATATGTGTGGGCTTTTGCGCCGTTTTCAAGCGCACCGAACCTCACCCCGAAAACAATACGGCCCCGGACATCCTGAGACATCCGGGGCCGTAGCGCAGGCTCCGCACGATCCTTCGTCAGCGAAGAATCAGGCGTCTCCCTTTTCCTTGAGCGCCGCCAGCACATCCGCAGGACGAATGGGCATGTGGCGCAAACGGATACCCACCGCATCGAACACCGCGTTGCCGATGGCAGCGCCAATCGTCGTCACACCCGGCTCACCCAGCCCCATCGGCTTCTCGGTGCTTTCCACGAACTCGATATCCATCTCCGGCACGTCCGGCATCCGTAGAGGCGTATAGGTGTCGAGATTGCGGTCCTTGCAGGTGCCGTCCACGATCTCGCTGCTTTCACACAGCGCCATGCTCAGCCCCCAGAGCGCACCGCCCTCTGTCTGCGCCAAAGCACCGTCCGGATCGACAATGGTTCCGGCATCGAGCACGAGCCAGATCTTCTCGCAGGTCACGACACCGGTCTTGCGATCGACATGCACGCGGACAATGCCCGCCGTCCATGTCGGCATGGCACGCTCCTGACCGAAGGTGGTCGCCACACCCAGCGCCGTATCCTTGGGCAGCGGCTTGCCCCAGCCCGCCTTTTCCGCCACGCGCTTGAGAACGGCCGCCTGACGCAATGCACCGCCTGCAGAGTCCGGAGCCTTCCCCTTGTTGCGACCCTCGGGGCCGTTACCGTTGAGCATTTCCAGACGGAAAGCCACAGGATCCTTTCCGATCTCGTGCGCCACCTCGTCGATGAAACATTCCTGCGCCCACGGGGTCCATCCCGCACTCACCGAGCGCAGCCAGCCGGGACGGAAGGTTTCCTTGGCCAGATCATTGCTGAGCGCCCGGACACGCATCGGTCCGAAATCATACCAACTGTCCGCACCGGCAATCGCGAACTGATCGTACGGCTTGCCGTCCACGCCCTTTTCCATGAAGGCCGCAGCCATCACCTCCGTCGGCCAACCGGCCGAGGCATGATGCTGAAATCCGACGATGGCGTTCTGCTCATTGAGCGCCGCCCGCACCACCTGCACCGAGGGGGAGCGGATAGAATCGAACATCATGTCATCGGAGCGCGTCAGGATCAGCTTTACCGGCTTGCCGCCAATGGCCTTCGACGCCAGAGCGGCTGGCACCGCATAATCTCCGTTCAGACGACGCCCGAAGCCGCCTCCGAGCAGATAGCTCATCATCTTCACCTTGGACTCGGGTTCCCCGAGCGCCTTGGCGATGACCGGCAGGAACAATGTCTGCCACTGGTTGCCGCAATGGATTTCCCAGATGCCGTCCTTGAGCTGGGCAACCGCATTCATTGGTTCCAACTGATAATGCATCACGGACGCGCAGGTGTATTCCTTCTCGACCACGCGATGCGCGCCTTTGAAGACATCGTCCACACCCTTGTCATCGAAGATCATCGTCCCGCCATCGCGGTGCGCGATCTGCTCACGCCCGCGATCGAGAATGTCTTTCTCCGTGACATGCGCGGTCTTGCCCGGCGTCCATTCCACTTTCAGCAGATCGGTTGCCTTGATGGCCGCCGGATAGCTCGAAGCCAGCACCACGACCCAGCCCGGCACCGTATCGGACGGATCGTCCAGCACGATGTAACGGATGTAACCGCGAACTTTCTTCGCTTCCGTATCGTCCACGGAAATGACCTTCGAGCCATAGCGCGTGGGCGGCATTTTGGGACGGCCATAAACCATGCCATCGATTTTCGCGTCGATGCCATAAATGGCCGCACCCGTCGTCTTGGGAGGAATATCGAGCGACTTCACCTGTTTGCCGATCACCCGTCGCTCGGATGCGGGCTTGAGCGGAAGCGCCTTCAACTGCTCGGGCGTGAAGCTACGGGCGGGACGCGCCTTCGCCACGATGTCCCCAAAGCTGATGGAGCGGGTGCCATCGGTCACGATGCCTTTGCGGGCATGGCAATGGGCAGCCGGCACACCCAGCAGGCGTGCGCCTTCCTCGACCAGCACGGTGCGAGCCGCCGCACCCGTCTGCCGGAACAGATCCCATGTCAGCCAGACCGACCACGAAGCACCGGTGATCATCAGTCCCCATTTCGGGTCCGTGTCCACATAGGTGATCTTCACCTTGTCCCAGTCGGCTTCCATTTCATCGGCGATGATCTGCGCCAGCGCCGTGCCGATATGCTGGCCCATCTCGGCACGGATGATGTTGACGTTGATCGTCCCGTCAGGTGCCACCGAACACCAGATGTTCGGCTCGAATGCCGGCGGCGGCAACGGCGATCCCAACGGATAGACCTGCGCCGCCCGGCCTTCGCGGGCAAAACCGAAGAGGAAGGCGCTTCCCACGGCAGCCGAGAGAAAACCGCGCCGGGAAAGGCCACGGCCCGCGGCCCGGTCCTGCTGGGCGGCAATACGTTCGAGCTTACCCATGAGAGTGCTCTCCTCCGTTCTCGGCCGACTTCATGGCAGCCGCAGCCTGCTTGATGGCCTTGCGGATGCGGATATAGGTCATGCAGCGGCACAGGCTGCCGCCCATCACGCCGTCAATGTCCTCATCCGTGGGGTCCGGATAATCCTTAAGCAGACTTGCCGCCTGCATGATCTGCCCCGACTGGCAGTAACCGCACTGCGGCACCTGAATGTCGCGCCACGCCACCTGAAGGACGTGCTCACCATTCGGGTCCAGCCCTTCGATGGTGACGACATCCGCCCCCTCCACGGCCGAAACCGGCGTGATGCAGGAGCGCGTCGCACGTCCACCGACATGAACCGTGCAGGCGCCGCACTGGCCGACACCGCAACCGAACTTGGTGCCCGTCAGGCCAAGGTCGTCGCGAATGGCCCACAGAAGGGGTGTATCCTCCGGCACGTCGAGCGATACGTCACGGCCGTTGAGTTTGAACTTGATCATGATGAAGCTCCGGGATCCCGACTCACGGCCAGACTCAATGGGAAGAATTCACTGGCGGTTCTTCCACCAGCTTGCGGGCCTCGGCGGCCTTGCGGTCCAGATCGGTCCACGGGGGCATGTTCGTGCGCGTACGCCGCAGATAGGCCGCGATCCGCGCCATGTCGTGATCGCTCAGCGCATTGTAGAAGCTCGGCATCGCAACGCCGGTCTGCCCTTCCTTGTTGGACAGGCCACGCATCATGATCAGATAGAGATCCGTCGGCTCATCCAGCCACAGCGCGCTGTTGAGCGCGAGTTCCGGGCGTCCAAGCACAGGCGCCGGGGCCGCGTTGTAATGACAGGCCGCGCACGCGCCCTGATAGAGGCGCGCATCCGGATCGGTGTTGAAGCCGATCAGGTCACGCTTGCTGTCTTCCATGGCCTGCTTGATGGCTGCTGCGTCTCCGGCCACGCGTTCATCGGCATGATCCACTGACGCGAAATAATGCGCGATGGCGTGCACATCCGATTCCGGCACAGTGGCAAGGAAGTCATGCGCCACCGGTGACATCGGACCGCCAGCCGGTCCATGCAGCGGCGCTACGCCATTGCGGAGATACTGGTAGAGTTCGTTTTCCGTCCAGACGACCGGCGTCGGGTTTTTCTCGTTGAGAGGCGGCGCGGTCCATCCATCGACAGCCCCACCGTCATAAGCATAACCCGGCAGTTTCTCCGCCCCCAAGAGGCCGCGCGGAGTGTGGCAGGCGCCGCAATGGGCCGCGCCTTCCGCCAGATACGCGCCACGGTTCCACTCCGCGTCATGCTTGGGATCGGGCTTGTAACGGCCCGGCGTGAAATAGAGCAGCTTCCAGCCGGCCAGACCGATACGCGGCGTGACACTGAGCGGGAAATCGTTCTGGCGATGGGTCATATGCACGGCGGGCCGCGTCATGATCCAAGCGTAAAGATCCGAGATGTCCGCGTCCGACATCTTGGTAAAGTGGTCATAGACGAACGCTGGCAGCAGATGGGAACCGTCACGCGACACGCCCAGTTGCAGGGCGCGGCGGAAGGCGTCTTCCGACCAGTTGCCAATGCCGGTCTCCGGATCGGGGGTGATGTTGGAAGAATAGATCGCCCCGAAAGGCGAGACCATCTTGTAGTCACCAGCCAATGTCGGACCGGCATGACCATCCTGCCGGGTGTGACACTCCACGCAGTAACTTTCCGCCGCGACGATGCGCCCGCGCTCAATCTTTTCCGCAGAGAACTGACTGGCTTTCGGTGGATCGATCTTTGGAAGCGCCGGATACCAAGCGTACCACAAGAACCCCAATCCGCCGAGGATTCCTGCCCCGACGCCAACCCCGAGTATGCGCTTGATCACTCTTCCCCCATCACCGGCCCGGCCGGCCGTCCACGACCACTTAACGAACGAAGCCGTGCCACATCTCCGTTAATAAGAAGCCTTCAGTGGCACTCTATGTCATAAGTTATGTCCAACCGTGCAGTAAATGCATGACAGGCACTTTGGAACTGCAAAAGCGGAATATGATTTATGTCATGGCGATATTTTATCGCCCGATCCTGGGATTCTCCAGCAAAAGCTGGCGTTTTTCTTTCCAATGTCTATATACCACCAAATATAGACATTGGTTTTTAATGGGCCGATAGTTCCACCCACCCCCTGATGCGCGGGGGCAGGCGGAAAGCTGTACTCACCCTTTCAGCACGCCAGCAAGAACCTCTTTCGCCCCACTTTTCTTCAATCCCTTGCGGAAAGACGCGAAATGCTCGGCGAACGTCGCATTCTCGGCCACGCCCCATCCTGCGAACACAGGTAACCCGAGAATGGCCTGCGGGTCTTCTCCTTGCAGCGCTGCCTTATCCTGTTCCGTGACCTGCGGGTCACTCACACGGATATCGCCGGTCGTGCCATTCACATCCCGATAACATTCGGCCCAGCAAGCAAGGGTGAAAGCCTCACGCCGCGCATCCCGCCCCTTCTCAAGCAACTGTTTCACGGTCGGGCCAAGGAACACCGGCAATTTGGCCAATCCGCCGGACGCGATTCGCTCCAGTTGATCCCCCACTTCCGGGTTACGGAACCGGTTCAGCACCAGCCGCGCATAGTCCGTGACATTCACATCCGCCGGAGGCGTGAGAAGTGGCGCCACATCTTCATTGAGGAACGTCTCGACCAGCGTGGCCAGTCCTTCATCCGCAATGGCCTTATCCACCCGGCGATATCCCATCAGAAGGCCCGCATAGGCCAGCGTGGAGTGGGCCGCGTTCAGCATCCGCAGTTTCACCTGTTCATAAGGTGCCACGTCACTGGTGAACTGCACGCCCACCTTTTCCAATGCGGGACGTCCGGCACAGAATGAGTTCTCGATCACCCACTGGGTGAAATCTTCCGAATAGACCGGCATCATATCCGCAACGCCGCTTTCACGGTCCAGTCGCTCAATGTCCGCCGCACCGATCGAAGGGGCAATGCGATCCACCATGGCACAGGGAAACGTGACCTTCTCACGCATCCATGCGCCAAGCTCCGCGTCACGCGCGTCGGCAAAACCGCAGAACGCCGTCCGCGCGACTTTGCCGTTTTCCTGAAGATTGTCGCACGAAAGAACCGTAAACGGCCCCACACCGGCCGCACGTCGCCGCTTTAGTGCCTCCGTGACGATGCCGAACGCCGTCTGGGGAACGTCACGCGTCAGATCCTCGGCGATATCGGGATGGTCGAGTTGAAACCGTCCCTGCCCGTCCACATAATAACCGCCTTCCGTAATGGTCAGGCTGACGATGCGGATCGCCGGGTCCGTCAGACGGTGAATGACGCCTTCATACTCATCCAGACAGCTCACATACTCGACAATCGAGCCAATCGCATGGATGGCTTTTGTGCCGTCCGACGCAAACTCGGTCAGGGTGAACAGGCTGTCCTGCTTGCGAAAAGCTTCCCGACGCTCTTCTTCCCGGCGGCCATGACGGATCCCAAGACCCACGATTCCCCATTCCGCCTGCCCCGGCAGGGCAAGGACCTGCTCCACATAATGTGCCTGATGAGCCCGGTGGAAATTGCCCACACCGATATGCGCGATACCCGGACGAACATCGGCACGGGAATAGGAAGGCTTGAGAACGTCCTGCGGAAGATGATCCAGCGTGGCGTTCGAAAGGGGAATCATGAAGTCAGGCTCCTTGGAAAATGAATACGAACACGCGCCATGGCCCATCCGTGAGGACCAGCATCATGGCGAAAAGATACGTGCAGGGCTGTGGTGTCATAACACATCGGACAGGGCTTCGTTTTCCGCGGGTCGGTTTTCATCCACACCACCTGCCTTTCGGACTTGAAAGCCGGGGTCGGCTCCGCTATCACCGCCGCTCAATCACGCGCCCGGGCCTGTAGGGCATGCCCGGCCGTGCCTTGCCGCGTTCCGCGAGGAATAGCGGCCAGAAGTCAAGGAGACCGAAATGCCCAAGATGAAGACGAAGTCGTCGGTCAAAAAGCGGTTCAAGATCACCGCAACCGGCAAGGTGCTCTGCGGCCCGGGCAACAAGCGCCACGGCCTTATCAACCGTTCGCAGAAGATGAAGCGCACGAATCGTGGTCCTCAGGTCATGACCGAGATGGACGCGAAGACCGTGAAGCAGTGGGCCCCCTACGGGCTGGCTTGAGGAGCACCGATTAAATGGCACGTGTAAAGCGGGGCGTAACGACACACGCCCGTCACAAGAAGGTTCTCAAGCTCTCCAAGGGCTTCCGGGGCCGCTCTTCCACGAACTATCGCATTGCGCTCGAGCGTCTCGAAAAGTCGCTCCAGTATGCCTATCGCGATCGTCGCAACAAGAAGCGTGAGTTCCGCGCTCTGTGGATCCAGCGTATCAACGCTGCCGTCCGTGAGCATGGCCTGACCTACAGCCGTTTCATCAACGGTCTGGACAAGGCCGGCATTGACATCGACCGCAAGATGCTTGCTGCCATCGCTTTCGATGACGCTGCCACCTTCGGCGAGATCGTGAAGAAAGCTCAGGCCGCCCTCGCTGCCTGATCGACTTTCTGTCGTGATATGAAAAAGCCGCCTTCATGGGCGGCTTTTTTTATACCCTAATGATGGCCCCGCTCATTCTTCCTCAGGTGGGATCGCCTTGGGACGATTGTTCTCATCGAGTGCCACGAACACAAACTTGCCCTGCGTGACCAGATCACGCTCCTTCGCATGACGCAGCCGCCGCCACGCCTGCACCTGAATGGTCATGGAGGTGCGCCCCACCTTCAGTATGTCGGTATAAACCGAGAGTTCATCCCCCACCGCCATGGGTGCGAGGAAAGACACGCCATCGATAGCCACGGTCACGGTCTTGGTGCCCGCCCGACCATTGGCGGCGGACCCGGCGGCCAGATCCATCTGTGACATGACCCAGCCGCCGAAGACATCGCCCGCCGCATTCGTGTTGCTCGGCATGGCTATGACACGGATCGTCAGTTCGCCCGACGGCTTCGTTACCTTGTTCGTCAGCATGTCACTCACCTGTCCCGTTGCGTTCGCCACTGACAATGGCACAAACCCACGCCAACAGCCGCATCACCGTCCGTAGAGCATCTCGGGCGTCACCACGGGATCGGAGATCGTCTCCAGCCCTTCAGCACCGAAACGGCGATAAAAACAGCTCCGTCGTCCCGTGTGGCAGGCGACGCCCGTCTGATCGACCAGCAGCAGAACCGCGTCGCCGTCGCAATCCAGTCGCGCCTCCACCAGACGCTGCACCTGCCCCGATGTCTCGCCCTTGCGCCACAAAGACTGGCGGCTGCGTGACCAGTAACACACCTGCCCGGTCAGGAGCGTTTCGCGCAGAGCATCACGATTGAGCCATGCCACCATGAGCACCTCACCCGTGTCATGCTGCTGGGCGATGCCACAGACCAGACCGTCTTTATCGAACGCAACCCGCTCAAGTTCGCGTTCGACCGCTTCCTTGCCCGGTCGCTCGCATGTCTCCACTCCTCGGCTCACGCGCCTGCCTCCTCTCCGTGTTTCTTCTGCTCGTTCTCACTCAGAGCAGAGGCCAGCCACACCGGCACGCGCGGCACGATCCGATGTCCCGCCGCCTCCAAATGTTCAGCGAAGACTTCCGGACGCAGAAAAGCCAGTCCGCAATGATCGTGGCTGGAACGCACCTGCCCCACTTCCTTGTCTCCCGACCGGATCGGCGTGCCAACGGGTGGCAGTGGCGCTTCGGACGCAACGGGCACGAGGCGACGCTTGACCAGTCCGCGATAGCGCGTGCGTGCGGTCAGTTCCTGCCCCATGTAACAGCCCTTGGTCCACGAAATCCCGTTGAGCAGATCGAAATTGGCTTCCAGCAGCAGCGTTTTCTCGGGCTCGCAATCGCGCACACCGTCGGGCAGTCCCAGCACGAGACGGTGCAGATCATACTCCGCCACATCCGCCTTGGCGGTCTTGGCCGGCTCCAGCAGCAAAAGCCGCCAACCTGCTCCGGGCAGCCGTGGATCAGGCGCGAGAATGGCATTTTCCGTCGTCATGGTGTCCGGCAGCGCCCCCCAGGCCGCATGAACCACCAGACGTGTGGGCTGGATGGTCACATCCGCGCGCAGACGGAAGCGCGACAGGGTCGTCACGATCATCTCAACCTGCGACGCCGCACAATCGAGAAGCAGGCAGGGTTCGTCCGGATCGGCAAAGATAAAGAAATCCGCTTTCCAGCGACCCTGAGCCGTAAGCAACGCCGCCCATACGGCCTTGCCCGGCTCAACCTCAGTCACATCGTTGGAGACCAATCCCTGAAGGAATTTGACCCGATCCTCACCCCTAATGGCAATGACAGCCCGGTCAGGCAGATGAGCAAGATAGGACATCAGGCAATACTCCGCAGGGCTACGCCTCTAGTGCGCAGGCAAAAAGATTGGACGGTATTTCCGTAGGAACAAGAGGCAGGCTGAAGAATTATTCCCGTCCAGTCCTCACGTTTTCAGGAAGACGCGCCAATATCCTCCCGGATGGGACGGGCGCGTTCACTTGCTGTCTTGAGCTGACCGCAGGCCGCCAGAATGTCGCGTCCACGCGGCATACGGATGGGAGAGGCAAAACCCGCATCCATGACAATCTGCGCAAACTTCGCCAGTTGTTCGCGCGTGGAAGGCTTATATTCGCTGCCGGGCCACGGATTGAACGGAATCAGGTTCACCTTGGCCGGAATGCCGCGAATAAGACGCACCAACTCCCGCGCATCCGCCTCACTGTCATTGATGCCACGGAGCATGATGTATTCAAACGTGATGCGCCTTGCATTGCTCGCAGCGGGATAGCGCCGACAGGCCGCCAGCACTTCGGCAATCGGATATTTGCGGTTCAAAGGCACGATCTCATCGCGCAAATCGTCGCGCACGGCGTGCAAAGAGACCGCGAGATTGATGCCAAGCTCATCCCCGCAGCGGTCCATCAGTGGCACGACACCGGACGTCGAAAGCGTGATCCGCCGACGTGAAAGGCCGATCCCTTCCCCATCCATGATGATCCGCATGGCCTTCGCCACGTTCTCATAATTATAGAGAGGCTCGCCCATCCCCATCAACACGATGGTGGACAGCAACCGCGGCGTCTCTCCCTTGGGGCTGGGCCACTCGCCATAGGAATCCCGCGCTCCCATGAACTGCCCCACAATCTCGGCGGCTCCGAGATTGCGCACCAGCTTCTGAGTGCCGGTGTGGCAGAACGTGCACGACAATGTGCACCCCACCTGAGAGGAGATGCACACAGCGCCCCGATCCTCGCGACGGTCAGGTATATAGACAGTCTCCGCTTCCTGTCCGTCACGGAAACGGAAAAGAAACTTGCGCGTCTCATCGAGCGAGGTTTGCACGACGGTCGGTTCCGGCCGCCCCACGATGAAGCGTTCCGCCAATTTCTGCTGGAGAGGTTTGGCGATGCTGCTCATGCGGGTGAAATCGGTCACCCCCTGATGATAGATCCAGTGCCAGAGCTGTTTGGTGCGAAACGGCTTTTCACCGATGGCGACCAGTTCCTCCGTCAGTTCCTCGCGCGACAGTCCCACGAGGTCACGCCTGCCATCGGCAAGTTGCACAGGCGGCGGCGAGAACAGCGCCGATTTCGCAAGAATCCGCTCACGGTCAGCCGCGTCAAGCGCGAATGCGGTATCGCTCATGGATCGGGATTCCTGTTCATCTGGACGTGAGGCTGTGAAGGCGCGCTCCTACCACGGGGCGCGCGGAATGAGGAGAAAAATCGGTGGTTCTGCACAGCAGCCCATTGCCGAAGAAGCCGACAGGCTGCCACAACGTCCTCGCTTTTTATCTATTCCGGAGCCCAGAATGCCGGTGCGCCCCCTTGTCACGTTCCCCGATCAACGCCTGCGGGAGATAGCAGCACCCGTCACCCTGTTCGATGACGCGCTTCGTCGTCTTGCCGACGATCTGCTCGACACGATGCGGGCCGCACCGGGGGTCGGCATCACGGGACCGCATATCGGCGCTCTTCAGCGTATTGTCGTGCTGGAGCTTCCCGGGACAGTTCCGCACACCTACATCAACCCGACCATCATCTGGGCATCCGACGACACGCTCATTCATGAAGAAGGCAGCGTCTCCATGCCGGGAGTGATCGCGCCCATCGAACGGCCGGCACGGGTGCATGTGCATTATCAGGATCTGGACGGCACGGAGCATACAGAAGAGGCAGACGGTCTACGGGCAATCTGCCATCAACACGAAATCGATCAGTTGAATGGAATCTTCTGGACCCAGCGCCTCTCGCCATTGCGCCGCAATCGCGTAACGGTGCGTTTCGAAAAACTCATTCGAGCCAGTAAATAACCTTATCCGATACGACGCGCGCCGATCAGGAACTCCCGGTTGCCTTCAGGTCCGGTGATCGGACTGGCTTCCACTCCCAACACGTCCCAACCCGGAAGAGCACGCCACCAGTCCGCAATCATCGTGCAGACCTGTTCGTGCACGGCCGGATCGCGCACCACGCCCTTTGCCCCCACATGCTCGCGTCCGGCTTCGAATTGCGGCTTGATGAGCGCCACAGCCCAGGCATCCGGCGCGGTCAGGGCAAGAGCGGCGGGCAGAACCGTGCGCAAACCGATGAAGCTTGCGTCACACACGACAGCCCCGATGGGATCGGCAATCAGGCTCGCATCCAATGCTCGCGCGTTCTGCTTTTCCATCACCACGACATGGGGATCGGAACGCAATTTCCACGCAAGCTGTCCATGCCCCACATCCACGGCATAGACCTTGCTTGCGCCATTGGTCAGCAGCACGTCGGTAAAACCGCCCGTGGAGGCACCGACATCCACGCAGATACGGCCTTCAGGTGAGAAACCAAAGAATGGCAAGGCATGGGCAAGCTTCAGCCCACCGCGCGACACCCAAGGGTGGTCCTGCCCCTTCAGGGCAAGTGGCGCATCCTCAGGCAGCATGTCGCCAGCCTTGGCCACCTGCCGATCTCCCCTGTAGACCAGCCCCGCCATGATAAGAGCCTGCGCCCGTGTCCGGCTTTCGACCAGCCCCCGGTCAACGAGAAGCTGATCGGCTCGGCGTTTCGCCATGACTCAGGCGATCTGCTCGGCAACGCCGCTCATACCGATAGCGTTGAGAGCGGTGTTTACGATGCTGGGCGCGTTGAGCCCGGCCTCGTCGTATTGGGCGGTCTGTGTGTTGTGGTCGATGAAACGATCGGGCAGCGTCAT
>NZ_WOTH01000046.1 GCF_011516945.1 Acetobacter estunensis | reverse complement strand
TCAATCAGAGGTTCCCAGATCGCCCATGTCTCGTCCGTAAAGGTGCCTGTTCTGTCTCCTTCTTCCATCCCTACAATATGGGAAGAAATTCAAGATCTAACAGGCCCTAATATCACACAATTATACACAAAACAAAATCTATATTAATTTTGAATTTTGCAAATACAGGTCTTCTTATAAGACCATAAAAACATCTAAGCTAAAATATTCGTACTCTCACACATCCAACCGACCCTCACGAACAAATCCACAATCGTCACACATCCTTATACCCCAACTGCGACAATATCTCATGCCGTAGTCCCAGAAGGTAAGGATCGTCCCTATGGCGATGAAAAGGAGCCTCCACGCGGATATCGGACAGGATACGTGAACGGTTCGTGCCGCCCAATGTCAGCACCCGTGTCGCCAGAAACAGTGCTTCATCCACATCATGCGTGACCATGATCGCGGTAAAACCCCTTTCCTTCCAGAGTCTGTGCAACTCTGTCTGCATCGTAAGCCGTGTCAGCGCATCAAGTTTGCCCAAGGGTTCATCGAGAATAAGCATTCGTGGATGATTGACGAGAGCACGCGCCAGTGCGGTCCGTTGCGCCATGCCGCCGGACAACTGGTGTGGCCAAGCTTTTTCAAAACCACCCAATCCGACAAGCCGGATGGCTTCATCAACAGCATGGTCGTCTCTTTTTCCTGAAATATCCTGTGAAAGCGCCACATTCTGCCGCACGGTCCGCCACGGATAGAGCGTCGGATCCTGAAACATCACGATACGATCCGGTCCCGGACCGGTGACAGATCTGCCATCCACCTCAATCCATCCCGCACTCGGTTTTTCAAGACCCGCGATCAGACGCAACAGGGTCGATTTGCCGCACCCGGACGGCCCAAGGAGCGCCACGAACTCTCCCGGTTCCACGCGTAGATCCATTTCCTGAATGACCGGACGATAGGTTCCATCAATGTGATACCCATGCTGCACACCGCGCACATGCAACGCAAGGTCTTCACCAGACTTTCTTGGCTCAACCGTCACCATTTGAGACCATCCTTCTGCCAGACAAGAAGTTTATCCCGCACCCGAAAGAGCAGCGTGATCAGGCCGGTGCACATGACGGACATCACCACGAGCGCAGCATACATGTTGGGATAGGCCGCCCATCCCTGCGCCCACTGCATGTAAAAGCCCAGTCCCGCTTTCACTCCCAGCATTTCAGCCACCACCAGCATGGCGAATGACGCGCCCAGCCCCATGAACAGCCCCACAAAAATCTGTGGAAGAGCGGCCGGAAGAGCAACGCGGAAGACAAGAAACCGCTCCCCGGCTCCCATGGTGCGCGCCACATCATGAAAAGCCGGGTCCACTGCGGAAATGCCCGACCATGTCAGCACGGCTACGGGGAAAGCCGAAGCCAGCATCATCAACGCTTCGCCAGCCACCCAGCTCGACGGGATCATGACGAAGGCCAGCGGCAGCAGAGCAACCGGAGGCAGTGGGCCGATCATGCGCAGCACCGGGTGCGCCCAGTAGCGAAATCGCATAGAGCGTCCCAGACCGATCCCCACAGCGATGCCGAGCAGAGAACCGAGGCTATAGCCCACCAGCAGCAACCCGAGCGAATGAAGCAGCGAATTGCCCAGACGCGCCCAGTCCGTGAGGAAAACATCCAGAAGATCCTGCGGCGTGCCAAAGAATGGGCGTGGGAGCAAAAGCAGTTTGGCCTGCGCCACCTCCCACGCACCAAGCCCCAGACCGAGTGCCAGCGCCCATGCGGCGCGCTCACGAAGCAACTTCAGCGCAGCACCGGTCAGCAGAGCCATCCCCACCACGGCAAAGACAGCAGCAAGTACGTCTGTTACGGGAAAATCATCCGCATCCGGCCAACGCCACGTCAGGAGAGATGCAAGCAGCCACACCGGCCCTGCAAGCCACACCACAGGCGATATCCTCGCCGCAGTCTGTGTATCCATGTCCGGCACAGACGCCACAAACGTCGCCTCCGCCCCGCTCATGACGCGAACAGATCCTGTGTCACCCGCGCGGCATATCGTATAGTGTCGAGCGAAGACCGGAACACGCCAATACCCTTGAGCGCCTCGGCATAACGCACAATCTCATCACGGAAGGAGCCGGCAAGCGTCTGGTGATGATGCCCCTGTATGCGGATCATCTCGGCAAGATCTTTCGCGGGAACCTTTGGAGCGAAAGGCTGGAATATCTTTCCGGCTTCAGCCGGATTGCAGGCCAGCCACGCACCCGCATCCATGATTGCTCGTGTAACCGCACGCGCGACATCTGGCTCGTCCCGCACCAGACTGCCCCGCAGACCGATAACGCAGCAGGTCGTGTGCGCCCATGCCCCGGTCATGTTGCTGTCGATATCACGCAGATTGAACTGTTTCTTCTGCATCCAGCTCACAGGATCACCATCCGAAATGGCCTGCACTTCACCCCTTTGCAGGGCCAGCGGCAGAAGATCGGGAGGAAAGGCACGCCACGAAACATCGGTTTCGGGATCCACTCCTGCTTCTTTGAGACGGATAGAGAAGAAATTGCGATCCGGTCCACCCATGTCGGTCACGCCGACTGTTTTACCTTTCAAATCACTCAGAGAACGGATGGCGCTGTCACGGGCCGTCATCAGATACATGCAGCCCGCGTGAAGACCGGCCACCAGCTTCACGTCAAACCCCTGTTGCAACGGCTTGAGCCATCGCAGCGCCATACCGGGCGCTCCATCTGCCTTTCCCGTGGCCAGCGCCTCAAGAAGCTGATCGGTTGCACCGCCGAAATTCACATAATCCACTTCAATATTGTGACGCGCGAAAAACCCCTTCTCTTTCGCCACAGGAACCGCCGCCGTGCAGACCGAGTTCTCATTCCATGCAATCGTCAGCTTGCGTGGCTTGGCAAGCGGGGTGACATCCCCGGCGATGGCGGCTGCGCATGCCTCCTCATGATCCGGCATGTTCTGTGCATGAAGAGAACGCGAAGCCAGAGTTGCTGCCCCCACGCCAGAAAATGCTGCACCAAGAAGCCACCTGCGAGAAAAAGAGGCACCGAACGTCATCAAGCCGTATCCTGAGCTGTCAGAGGCGCCATCAGCGGCGCAAAGGGAAGATGGTGAAAAGCCCGGCCGCACCACGCCAGGCCGGTGACAATCCGCTCGCTAATCACAATGTCGCGCACCACACAGAACAGAACGTCATGCGTGCCAGACGCGCGAATATCCTCAATCACGCAATCCAGCGTTACAGCGGCATCGTCGAGCAATGGGGAGCCTGTCGTTCCAACACGCCAAACGCCACTTGCAAACTTTTCATCGGACGTGCGGCGCGAACTTGCGAAAATTCCAGCCACACCGTCATGCCCATGCCCAAGAATGCTGATCCCCACCACACCATTGCGTCGGAACGCCTCATGGGAACGATTGCTGCGGTTGAGGCACACCAGAACAGTCGGAGGCGTATCGCTCACACTCGTAATGGCGGAGACCGTCAGCCCGTGGCGTCCAGCAGGACCGTCAGTGGCCACCACTGTCACGGGTGCCCCGAGACGACTCATGGCTTCCCGGAACAGTTCCGCCGACACGGGAGAGACCACCTCGGACAGAATGCCGTCAGGCAGCATGAGTCACCTCTCCCCGGTTGAGTTCCAGAACTGACAGGACACGCGCGCTTTCCGTGCGGTCCATCCAGTCGGGTGAAACATCGGCAAAGCGGACGACGCGCCCCGGCCCCACGATGATGACAGCAGGCTTGGGAAGCTCCCATGTGTCATCGAGACCATTCAAAACAACGCTCTTTCCACCCTTGGCGAGAGCACTCTGCCGAGAGGCTTCATCGAAGGTGTAGGTCAGACCCAGCGCCCGCGACAGCTTCAGCCCTGTATCGGTGACAACCGGAAAAGGAAGATCGTGACGTACAGCAATGTTGGAAAGCGTCGCTGCCGGCTGAGGGGAAATCGCCACCAGCGGAATACCTGCGGCCTTGAGGTCCGGCCACAGGGTGTCGCGATAATGAGGAAGGGCTATGTTGCAGGCCGGACAACCGGCAAAGCGAAAGAACACCAGTACCGCAGGCCCTTTCGCAACCAGATCATCCAGCGAAACCGTGCTTCCATCGACGGCCGGAAGCGTGAAGGCCGGCAACACGTCCCCTTCGCGCACGATATGCGCTGCCTTGCCATGCTCGCGCACCAGCGTTTGCCTCTGGTTGATATTGACGGCCAGAGCCGCAGGCTCCCACGTGCGCTCACGCTCTTCTTCCAGAGACCGGAACTGTGCGCGAAGGGAAGCGGCAGATGCAGATGACGTCATGAGAAACCTCGTTGCGAAAATCGGAACGATCCGATCCTGCCGCGAAGACTTCTCCAGCCCATAAGGAGTTCTTGTCATCCGTTCCTTGAGCATCTTTCAACCGCTCGCAGCCGCCGCCAGCAAATCCCCAAGATCGGTTGCGGCATCACCAAGATGGTTACGTCGCACAAGAATGGTCTCGATCTCGGGAACCGCAGGAAGAGCATCGCCTGTAATGGTCGGCAGACCTTCCGCCGTCGCGAAGCGACGCGTGCGGCAACTCACACCCAGTCCACCACGCACACCGGCGCGCATGGCTGGAAGGTTGGGTGTTTCCAGCACCAGTCGGTAATCGCGTCGCTCCTGTGTCAGCACCCGCAGAGCGGCATCGCGAAAACGGCAGGGCGGCTCAAGAAGAACCAGTGGCACCTCGGATCGTTCGGCAATGGCTGGATCGCCGATCCATGTCATGCGGTCATGCCCGACCACTTTCCATGTCGCGCCAGAGCGGTCTCCGTGCTGCCCAAGGCATAAAACAAGATCAAGCCTTGAACGATCGAACATCTCAAGCAGTTCTGCCGATCCTCCCACACGCACCACCAGCCGCGAACGGGGATGCGCCAGACGGAACTGTCCCAGCACGTCCGGCAGAAGTGTGTCAGCAAAGTCCTGCACCATACCAACACTGATCGGCTCCGGCTCGGAATCCTGCCCAAGAGTACGCATGATCCGGTCATTGAGTGCGAGGAGTTGACGCGCATATCCCACCAGTTCCTCACCGATGGGCGTGAGAATCAGACGGCGGCCATCGCGTCGAAAAAGCTTCTGCTGAAGCACGTCTTCCAGCCGCTTCATCTGCAAGCTGAGCGCGGATTGGGTCAGAAAGATCGTCTCCGTCGCCTGCGCCATCGAACCCGCCTCTACGATGGCCACGAACGACCGCAGCAATTCGCTCGGCACGTTGCGGGCCATACGCTGGGGCAAAGGCGTGGCAGAGGAAGATTGGGCGGTTTGGGACATGCCGAAGTCTCCAGTCTCACTCTCCGCTCAGTGGACGATGTGGCCACATTAAGAGAGATGAAGTGCGTCTTGAGCATTCCTCGCTTGCTTTTGTTCGATTTTCAAGCGTTAATTTTATTATCAACTATATTTTTTAGTGAATAAGGAGCGTTGACTATGCCCGTCGAGTTCATCGGCTTCATCGGCAGCCGCAATCATTCAGAAATCATTCCTCCATCCGACCCCGTCGTGGATCCGAAACACATAGAGACAGCCGCAAAAATTCACGAGAACGGAGGATTCGACCGTGCACTGATTGCGTTTCACTCCAATTCGCCCGAAAGCATACTGATCGCACAACACGCAGCCTCAACCGCGCCCGATCTCGGTCTGTTGATCGCTCACCGCCCCGGTTTCAATGCCCCGACCATAGCCGCGCGTCAGTTTGCCACGCTCGATCACATCACGCGCGGTCGTGTTGCCGTTCATATCATCACGGGAGGAAGTGATTTGGAACTGCAGGCCGATGGCGATCACACCACCAAGGCCCAGCGCTACGCCCGCACCAGCGAGTATCTCGACATTGTGCGTCGGGAATGGAGCGAGACTTCACCATTCGACTACAAGGGCAAATTCTACGACGTGCACGGGGCCAATTCGCTCGTCCATCCCTATCGGGAAGAGGGCATTCCCGTGTATTTCGGCGGCTCATCCGAAGAAGCGATCGAGGTCGCTGGCAAACATGCCGATGTGTATGCTCTGTGGGGTGAAACCTACGAACAGGTGGCCGAAACCGTCGCCCGTGTTCGCGCTGCCGCAGCGAAACACGGTCGCTCGCCCCGTTTCTCACTTTCCCTGCGTCCTATCCTCGCGGGAACGGAAGAGGCCGCATGGGCACGTGCCGATCATATTCTCGAAAAAGCCAGCGCTCTTCAGGAAAAGACCGGCTATGTCCGCGCGGCGGAAATCCCCAATGAGGGCTCCCGCCGCCTGCTGGCCGCCGCCGCACAGGGAACGCGGCTCGACAAACGGCTCTGGACGGGCCTTGCGGCGCTGACGGGCGCCAAAGGCAACTCCACTTCGCTGGTCGGCACGCCTGAACAGGTGGCTGAAGCCCTCATCGATTATTACCGGCTGGGCATTTCCACCTTCCTCATCCGTGGTTTCGATCCTCTTCTCGACGCCTATGAATACGGTCGCGACCTGATCCCTCTGGTGCGCGAACTGGTGGCCGAGGAAGATAACCGCGTTCTCACACGCGCGGCCTGACACCGCCATGCCCTCATCATCCGCGCCCCCCCTTCTTCTTGATCAGATCGGCGCCCCCATTGCTGCCGTTCTGGCTGACTATGCGCAGCAGGTGCGCGTCGTAGCGGGAGATCGCGATAAGGCTGAACCCTGGCGGACTGAAGGTGCGGACATCCTGTTCACTGGCCCCTCTCCAAGCTGGGCAAATGCTCCATCGTTTCCACCTACTTCATGGCAGGACGGTCCACGCTGGGTTCAAGTAGCATCAGCCGGAATCGACAGTTTTCCGAAATGGCTGACGGAAGGGCGCATCGTCACCTGCGGGCGTGGAGATGCCGCCATACCGATTGCAGAATATGTGATATCTGCCCTGCTCCAGTACGAGCGTCAGATCGATGCGCTACATCCGACCACGCCGCAGGAATGGGCGGAGGTAACAGCTCCTTTTCGGCACAAGCCCATCACCGGAACTCTTCACGGCCGAACACTGGGACTGGCAGGGTACGGTGCAATCGGACGAGCTATCGCCCTGCGTGCCCGCGCTTTCGGAATGCGTATCCGCGTGCTGCGACGGGGTTCATGGGCAGAGACGGAAGATGGCATCGAACCCGTCTCGTCACTGAGCGAACTCTTTTGCCAGTCCGATCATCTCGTTCTCGCGATGCCGCTCACCAATGAGACACGCGGCATCGTCAACTCCGATGTGCTGCGTGAAGCAAAGCCGGGACTGCATCTCGTCAACGTCGCGCGTGGCGCACTGGTGGATCAGGACGCACTCCTGAAAGCCCTTGATGCCGGTCGTCCGGCCTTCGCCACTCTGGATGTCACCACGCCCGAACCTCTGCCTGCCGGGCACCCTCTCTACATCCATCCCCGCGTGCGACTGACCCCGCATATCAGTTGGGTCGGACCGGATGTACGCACCAATCTTGCGCGGCGCATCCGCACCAATCTGTCACGTTTCCTCAACAATGAACCCCTTCTCGACACGATCGACCCGACACGCGGTTACTGAGCGCGCAAAACGAAGGATCCTTCTTCATGAACGCCATCTCTCCCTTTTCTCCCCCCAAGGCCCGCACTTACCGTCTTGAGCCGCGTCCACCTGCCACGTCGCATGAAGAGGAACGCCTGCACCGCAAGCAGCGGCTGGCCGCGACATTCCGCCTGTTCGGCCGGTATGGTTTCGATCAGGGACTGGCCGGACACGTGACTGCCCGCGATCCGGAATTTCCTGATCAATACTGGATCAACCCACTGGGTGTGCATTTCTCCCAGATCCGCACGTCCAATCTTCAGCTTGTCGATCATGAGGGCAACATTCTCATCGGCAATCGTCCGATCAACACGGCGGGGTTCACCATCCATTCCGCGTTGCACAAAGCCCGTCCAGACGTGATTGCTGCTGCCCACACCCATTCCACCTACGGCAAAGCCTTCTCGGCGCTCGGCGTTCCTCTCCTGCCACTCACGCAGGATTCCTGTGCTTTTTACGAAGATCATGCCGTCTTCGATCCCTTTTCGGGCGTCGTGCTGGAAGACAGCGAAGGCGAACGGCTGGCGGAAACACTAGGCAATCACAAGGCGCTCATTCTGCAGAATCACGGCCTGCTGACGGTAGGTCATTCCGTGGAAGCCGCCGCATGGCGTTTCATCGCCATGGACAACGCCGCCCACGCCCAGCTTCTCGCGCAGGCTGCAGGCCCGGTGAAACCCATCGCTCCCGATATCGCCCGCAAAACCGCAGCACAAGTCGGCACCGAACAAGGTGGCTATTTCTCGTTCCAACCCCTGTGGGACTGGATCGTGGCGCAGGAGCCCGATCTCCTCGACTAACCCTTTTTCACAGGCAGGAGTTTTCCATGGCCACGATTTCCCCTCTGCGTGACTTCATCGTTGATTTCACAAAACTTCATGACTCCGGAAAGAACGCACAGACACTCCAGACCGAAGGAGCCGCACTCCTGCTCAGGCTTGTTTCACGCGACGACTGGTTGCCTGACGAGTTCGCTCAACCCAGTCCGGAACGCTACAGCCAGTATCTCCTGCATTGCGATCCGCTGGAGCGTTTCTCTGTCGTCAGCTTCGTCTGGGGCCCCGCACAGAAGACGCCACTTCACGATCATCGTGTCTGGGGATTGATCGGAATGCTGCGTGGACGCGAGAGCGAGACGCAGTATGTGCGTGACGAAAACGGTCATTTCCGTGCCACGGACACCACTTTCCTCGAACCCGGCGAAGTGGCACCCCTTACCCCCGGCATCAACGATTACCATCTGGTGGCCAATGCGCTGGAGGATCAGACTTCCATCTCCATCCATGTCTATGGCGCCAATATCGGCGGTATCGCCCGTGCCACCTACGACCCCGACACAGGCACGGAAAAAAGCTTCATCTCAGGCTATTCCAGCCAGGAAACACCCAATCTGTGGGACCGATCCCGCGAAAGGCAGGCCGCATGAACGCGATTTCTCCTTCTGATGCTCCGCTGACCGAAGTCTCTTCCGAAACCGTGCGCGAACGACTTCGTTCAGGCGAGGAAATCGCCCTGCTCGATGTGCGCGAGGAAGCACCCTTCGCGGCAGGTCATCCTCTCTTTGCCGTCAACCTGCCGTTGGGGCGCATTGAGGAACGTGTGACGGGTCTTATACCACGGCGCACGGCACCCATCGTGGTGTATGACAACGGTGAGGGGCGCACCCGGGCTGCTGTCGGGTTACTCCGACAACTGGGCTATACAAACGTCTCGGTGCTGGCGGGCGATCTGGATGGATGGAGCGCATCGGGAGGCGAACTGTTCATTGACGTGAACGTGCCTTCCAAGGCTTTCGGTGAGTTGGTCGAGCATGTCCGCCACACACCTTCTCTTTCGGCGGAAGAGGTGCATGCCCACATCGCACGAGGAGACGATCTCGTCATTCTCGATGCCCGGCGCTTTGTGGAATACAACACGATGTCCATTCCCGGTGGCCGCTCTGTGCCGGGCGCCGAACTCGCTCTACGCGCGCGTGATATCGCGCCTTCGCCCGATACCACTGTGATCGTAAACTGTGCCGGTCGCACGCGCTCGATCATCGGCACGCAATCTCTCGTGAATGCGGCCTTCCCCAATCCGGTATTCGCGCTGCGCAATGGCACCATCGGCTGGACTCTGGCAGGATTTGAACTCGATCATGGCGCAACACGAAAATCCCCTGATCCTACAGACGAAAATCACGAAAGAGCGCGACGGAGAGCGCGCGAACTAGCCGAGAAGACCGGAGTGGGGAACATTACAGCCGAGCAGTTGCGCGCGTTGGAAAATGAAACCGACCGCACACTCTACCGTCTGGATGTCCGCTCCCCCGAGGAATACGAAGTCGACCACCTCGTGGGCTTCCGCTCCGCTCCCGGCGGGCAACTTGTGCAGGCGACGGATGAATGGATTGGCGCACGTCATGGCACGATCGTGCTTACCGACACAGACGGCGTACGCGCCCGCATGACTGGCCACTGGCTGTGTCAGCTTGGATGGAAACACGTCTATGTTCTGGATGACTGGGAGGGATTGAAACACGCAACTGGACCGGAACCGACCCTGCTGGCATGCCCTCTTTCTCCGGTCTCGGTCCTCACCGCTGCTGAACTGGCAACGGAACTTACCGGCGCGACCCCACCGCTGGTGCTCGATCTTGCCACAAGCCGGACATTTCGTGCGGGTCATGTGCCCGGCGCATTCTTCATCCTTCCCACAGACCTGACAACACATCCACGTGTACAGAGCGCCAGAAACGTCGTTTTGACATCTCCCGATGGCGTGGCCGCACATATTGCCGCCTTGCGATTGGAAGAAAACGGTGTGAGGACGCGGGTTCTGAAGGGGGGCTCCGCGGAATGGGAGGCGGCGGGCCGCCCGCTTGCCTCCGGCCTCACTGATGACAATGCTCTTTCGGCACCCATCGATATCTATAAGCGGCCTTACGAAGGCACGGATAATGCCCGTGAAGCCATGCAGGCCTATCTCGACTGGGAGTTCGGTCTCATTGCCCAGCTTGAGCGCGACGGCACGCATGGATTTTCGGTGTTGGAATAAGCCATACTTCACTGAATGTGCCGAAGAAAAGGGAGAAGCGAACATGCGCTTCTCCCTTTTCTATTTTGGGTTCGGACATCACTTCCGACATCCATCTACAATGTGAAGCGGGCTGTCACGAAGATCGTTCGCGGATCGGCGTAATAACCAGAATAATAGATCGGTACCCCGTTTCCCTGAGTGAAAGCGGTTCCTTGAAGATAGCGATGGTCCAGAAGGTTTCGTCCCTGCGCCTGCAACTGCCAGCGTTTGTCTGGACTGGTCCAGCTCATCATCGCGTTGACATAGGTCTGGGGCGGAATCCGATCCTGACGATTGGCGAGCGATGTCGTGTGCAAGCTGCTTTGGAACGAAACATCGGCACCGATCACAAATGTTCCCGGTAGGGGAACTGGGATACGATAGGTCAAAGAACCCGCCGTCTGAAAACGCGGTGACCACGGCAAGGGCGCACCGGCATAAGGCGTCGTGTTGTAAAGGCTTCCGTCAGCCAGTGTTATATGACTGGCATTGCCTTTGAATTTATCAAGCACGGAGTAAAGATAAGAGGCAGTATAGTGCAGTTCGAGATCCTTAGTGACCTTCACGAATGTTTCGATTTCGGCACCAGCGGAATGCCCCTTTCCCGCATTGAACCGACGGCTCAACCCCGAGGACGGATCAAGTGTGGTCAACTGGATATCGTCAAACTGGTTCCAAAACAGCGCACCGTTAAAGCGCACACGCCCCGGCACTGGGTCAGATTTCAACCCCACTTCGTAGGTTGTTACAATCTCGGGCTTGTAGGGAATGGATGCTTGCAGGCTTCCTGTGGCACCCGGTGATTGGGCACGAAAATCATACCCTGCTGACTTGCCACCCTGTGAAATGGAAGCATACGTCATCAGATGAGGCAGAGCCTGCCAAGTGATTGCCCCTTTGGGAAGAAGCTGTATCCAACTCTTTCGTCCAGAAGCTGTCCATGCCACACCGCCCTGCGGACTGGAAGACAGCAGCGTCGCAAGCTGGTTGGCAACCGTGGTGATGTGATTGCCTCCGGCAAGATAGCTAAGCGTTTCAGAGTTTGAATGATTTTCCCAATTGAAGCGCAGCCCAGCTGTTAACGTCACGGTGGGCGTGATGTGATAATGCGCTTCTCCATACACAGCCCAGTTGCGATTAAGCTGGTCGATCACAGCATTGACCGGCATGTAGCGGATCTGTGCTGGATCATTGGTCATCGTGCCATAGGAATTGTTGGCATTACGGTTGGTGAACCAATCCTCATAAAGGAAATACGCGCCGACATTGAAATCCACCTTGCCGTAATCGCCATGCAGGCGGAATTCTTGCGAATACATCCGATCCTTGTAGGAGAGTTGCTGCGATCCACGCGAATAGATATCACCGTAGTTGTCGTACATGCCTTTGTCGTCATATCCACGGATGCCGGTGATCGAGAACAAGGTCAGACGTGGGGAAATGGTGTAACGGATATTACCAGTAAACCCGGCCTGCGAATAATTGTTTTTAGGAAACGCTGGATTGTAATTACCGTATTTGTAACCATTCAGAAGGTTGCCCACACCACGATTGGTGCTGCCATCCACTGTGCCGTCAAAAGCAAGCGTAATGTCCCAGTCCTGATTGGGCGTGAAGCGAAGTTTACCGCGGGCCTGCGTGTAATCGATGTTATTGGTGTCCTTGTCTACCGCATAGTTGTGATCGATCCCGCCCCGCCCATGATGATCGAAGGCTAAGCTGCCATAGATTTTGTCCTTCAGGATCGCACCACTGGCCGCCACACCGATCTGCCATTCGTTGTAGGTGCCGTAACCAGTTTGGACCACAACGCGCCGCTTGTTGGTGGGCACGAGAGTATTGATGTGCACCCCTCCACCCTCAGATTGATGGCCGATCGACGTTACAGGTCCACGGTCGATCTGGATGTTCTCCACATCAAGCAGTTCCTGCATATTGCCCATGTTACGTGGCAGGTACACCCCGTCGATATAGGTGCCAACGGACGGCTCGCCCTGCGGATCGATCTCACCAATGCCACGAATGAAGTAGTTCGTGACGGAATAACCCGGCATATTATTGGGAATGTACAGATTGGGCGTCAGACGTGCGAGTTGTTTTGTGCTCTGCACACCCAGACGATCGAGCCGCGCAGCTGACATCAACGTGGCGGATGAGGGTGTTTTCTGAAGTGCTGCCTCTTTACGGGCCGTGCGACTTTTGCCCGCGATGCTCACCGTTTCGGCCTGATCGGATGCCCGCACGGCAGAAAGGGTTTTGGCATGACGGGGCGAATGGCCGGAAGTGGAGCTACTGTTATCAGGCACCACATGCCGGGTGACCGCTGTTGCCGCGAAAGCATCCTGTGCCGATCCCAAAAAAAGAAGCGTCGCGCAGCATGTCGTCTGAAACAGGAGATGAGAACGGAAACGTTGGTTTCCCACATATTCAGCCAAAACAGTGCCATGACGCAAATGCATTGTCGCCTCGGTCTCATGCGCAAGAGAAAAGAAATGAGAAGAACACTAACTCTCCTTCACCCTCCGCTATGTCCTCAAATGCACTCGGATCGTCCATCAACTAATCCAAAAGACTGAAATGATGCTTTCTGTTCGGTTGCTCTCCCCGATATTTATCCAACAGTCGAGTATTTTTTATATTTGAAACGCCTCAATTCATGAAAGGATCAATACATCATAATTCTAAATGGAAACATGCATGATGTCTTTCGATCCACATATATCTCGCCGTCATTTCGGTCTCGGAGCGCTCTCCATTCTCGGTACTTCATTCCCACTCTCTCCGCACCGCGCCCACGCGGCAAACCTCCCATCCATCACTCTACGTGTTGCCAGCTTTCGCGGTATGGATTCCACAATCATTCCTGCTGCGGGTCTCGCGGATTTTCCATACAACGTGGAATTCAGTGAATTTAATTCAGGCAATCTCATTGCTCAGGCCATCAATGCCAATGCTGTCGACATGGGAGGATGGAGCGAGATTCCTCTTGTCTTCATCGCGGCGTCCGGTGCGCGGGTGAAGATAGTTGCAACAATCGATGGTCCCACAACCAATCAAGCAGTCGTTGTACCCGCAAACTCTCCCGCCCGTTCATTCGCCGATCTGAAAGGTCGGAAAGTCGGCTATATCCGTTCGACCACAGCACATTATTTCCTGATACGGATGCTTCAGAAAGTCGGTCTTACATTTGCCGATATCACGCCGGTTCCACTCGGAATGAGTCAGGGCCTCACAGCACTGAAATCAGGCAGCCTGGATGCCTGGGCAACCTATGGTTACGTCATTCCGCTTCTCATGGCTGATGGTTTCGGCCGCATTCTCGAAAGTGCCGAAAATATCCTGTCCGGCCATTACTTCATCGGCGCCAACCCACTCCAGCTTCCCGACCCGAACTTTCGAGCAGCCGCAGCGGATTATATCAACCGCCTCGGTAAAGCTTATACACTTCTTACACAGAACAAAACACGATGGGCGAAAGCCATTTCCCCTATCATCCAGATACCCGAACCCATTGTACTGAGCGATCTCGACGCTCAAAATCGTCCCTACCGCATACGCCCATGGAATGATGGTGATATCCAGAGCGCTCAGATTGTTGCCGATACTTTTATAGAACAACGCCTCATTCCCTCACGACCGGACCTGAAGTCCGTTTTCTCCAATGAATTGACAGCCCTCCTGACCGGCTGATGTGCTGCCAAAGTAGTCAGGGAAACTTCACATCGGAAAATATCTGGTTTTCATGCCGATTCGCTTGTCGTGCATAACGTTCCGAGGAAAGTTCGACACCTTCACGCAACAATGGCCCCAGTCGCCAGAAATTACGCAATGGATCCGCACTGGCTCCATCCCATCCGTAATCATGTCGGATTTGTCCAAGAGGATCATGAGACAGTTCCTCGCGCCGCACAGCACCTACACCCACATAGAGTGCATCTTGAGGGCAATAGATCTCACACATAAAGCAGGTCTGGCATTGATCCGGACGAGCAACAGTCGGAGCCTGTCCTTCCTGTCCCATATCCAGAACATGATCCGGGCAAGCCACAACACAGGCATTGCAACCGGTGCAACGCTCATCAAGAATGTCTATGGTCATGATACTCTCTTCGCTGCGCTTGAACTCTCCAAGTTCGCATGAACCCTCTCAAGCCCAGTTGTCAGAAGATGTCGTTCGTAATCAGCATTCATATCCGGATAATCCACACGCACATGCATGCCTCGGCTTTCACGGCGCGTCCGGGCAGCCGCATTGCACCACCGTGCGGTAGCGGCCATGGCCGCCGTTTCCCGCGCAGCAACTGCATCAAGACCTTCACCATGCAGATGATCCCGTGCTTCCACCCATGCAGCTTCCAATTGATCCGAAGACGCCTGCAACTTTGGTTCGCTACGCCACAAAGCCTTGATCGGATCGAGAATTTCCTCTTGAACCGTGCGAATGATGGCCGTTCGGTCAACAGAATGAGCACTTCCCGTAGGACGCAATCCTACTGCGCCTAGCGCCTTCAATGCGCCTTTTTTTCGGCTGTGGCGCATGGCTGACTGCGCAGCCGCATGCCCTGCCAACCTGCCAGAGGACAAGGCCCATGCAGCGTTCTGCGCTCCGCCGCCACTGGTGGCTCCCGCGATATGCTCGCGTGTGGCCGCATCTCCGGCGGCATAAAGCCCCGGCACCGATGTCGCGCATCCGGTATCCACAATACGCAAACCGCCGACACCCCGGATCGTACCCTCGCCAAACAAACTGACTTCGAAGCGATCACGGAACATGTTCAACCCACGCCGCTCGAATGCGGCAACAGTTGCCGGTTGGATCTCGCGAATTACGGCAGGCAGTTCGGCTGGAGCTTCATGCAGATCCGCATACACAGCACCTTCCCGAAACGCCGTCGCCAAAGCGCAGAGATAGTCACGCGGTCGATCCCATCCCGGAATCTCCAACTGATCTCCATCTGAATTAAAAAACCGCGCACCGGTATAGGGCAGCGTCCGAGTACACAACCACGAAGGAGAGATGGAGTAGGACACACAGAATTCCATGCCCGACAGTTCCGCACCCGCTTCCACACCCATGAGGTACCCATCCCCGGTATTGGAATAACTGCCGAGCAATCCGGAGCGGAACGCGCACCCTCCCGTCGCAAGGATTACAGCTCCAGCTGATACCCGCCATGGCCTGCCCAACAGACGCGCATAACCCGCAGCCCCCGCAATGGCACCATCCGTTCCCGCCAGAAGTTCCAATGCCGGGTGATGATTGAGGATCGTCACACCCAGCGAGAGCGCGTAGCGCCTCAACGCGCGCAGATATTCCGGTCCGCGCAACCCCGAACGAAACACACCGCCACGTCCATCACCGGAGAATGGATACCATGGTGCAAGTTCAGGGATGGATTGCCACGTTATATCGATAATCCGATGCATCCACGCTGGATCGGCCAGTCCGAAGGCTGTTTCAAGCCTTTTTCGAACCGCAGCCTCCCGCCGGCCTTCCTCTGGGGGCACCCACCAATGATTGGGACCGGCAGGCGCTGTGACACCGCTCGTTCCCATGAATCCCTTATCCACCACGACGACGGACGCGCCCGCCTTGGCTGCCGATATGGCAGCCCATCCCGCTGCCATGCCGCCACCTATGATCAGGACGTCTGTGGTCATTTCATGCATGGTGGAGCTTTCGCGGAAAAAGACTGAAAAAGGACGAAAGAAGACGATCTTTCATCAGAACTTTCACTCTATTCTCCACATCCCGCACCAACCAGACAGTATTTCTTACGTGCACCTTGATGAAAACAAATCGAATACAGCCAAGCGTGTCACATACCATCTGAAGATTCAGAACTCCTCACTGTCCCTTGTTGTCCGCCTGCCTCAATGTAATATCATGTTGGTCAACAGAACCGACGCGAACAGCAAAGGGAAGTTACACATTCCGCATCCCATATGCCCTCCGTCGGCTGTTCACCTCTAAATTTTCCCTGTCAAAGCGACGACATGCACAAGATACCTTGTCTCATCTTTCTGGAGTTTCACCCCTGATGACATCTTTTCCCGACCGTGACACCGGTTCTTCGGTCGCCCCATTCATTCTCAACCGCTGGTCTCCACGTGCTTTCACGCCTGATGACATCACGCGAGACGAGCTCCTAAACATTATCGATGCTGGCCGTTGGGCACCTTCCGCTTATAATGCGCAACCGTGGCGTTTCATTTACGCACGACGCAACACACCGGATTGGGAGCGGTTCCTGTCATGGCTAATCCCCTTTAACCGCGCTTGGGCGGAAAATGCGTCTGCCATTGTCTACGTTGCTTCCCGCACAGTCACGGACAGTGCCCGCACAGGTGAACCGGTCGATGCACCGTCTCACGCATTTGACGCTGGAGCTGCCAGTGTTCTGATCCAGTTGCAGGCCAATCAGAACGGATGGTTTACTCATCCCATCAGCGGTTTCGACAAGGAGTTAGCCCACGCCGGCTTGGAATTGCCTGAAGACCATGTGGTGCATGCAGCCATCGTTCTTGGACATCGTGGAGATACCAATCAGCTACCGGAAAATCTTCGGGATCGGGAAGCACCATCGACACGCGTCCCCCTTGAAACGCTGGCCTTTGAGGGCCGCTTTATACCTCCGACATCCAAATCCTGACCGATCAGGCGGCGATCCCACTGGGATCGCCGTTTCAGATTTCATGCTTTCCTTCGGTTTTTCGTTCCCTGTCGATCCGATCAAGAAGTCGCTCCAGAGCATGAAATCCTGCCTGCCACATCCCCAGATTTTCCCGGTTTCCTATATGTCCAACCCGTCCTGCCGGAAATAGTTCCGCTCCCCAGCGTTGAGCCAGAAACCGCGCCCGGCACGGCGAAAGCCACTCGTCATTATCGCTCGCGGCCAGAACGGATGGAAACGCAACGGCCTTTTGAGGCACAGGCGCGAATCCTCTCGTTCGCATCACATCCGATGCCCGGGCCTCGTCCACATCCGCCGGAGCCACCAGCAAAGCGCCCGCAACGCTCAGTTCCGCACAATGAACCGTCAACAAGGCGCCCAGACTATGGGCAATGATTACAACTGGCCGCACACACACGTTCACGAGAGCCTGTAGAGCCATTTGCCATGCCACCAGATCAGGACGCGACCAGTCACCCTGTTCGACGCGCTGCACAGACACCCCATGCCTCAGCAGAAACTCCTCCCACAGGGATTGCCAATGTCGCGGGCCTGAGCCGTCAAGACCGGGCACAATCACCACATCGAAAGCGGCGAGACGTTGAACGAGGTTCTTCCGCCCATCCTGTTCTTTATCAACCAGTGACAAAACCGGGTGCGGCACGGGAAATTCGGAGCGCGACGAAGAGGAAAGACGCATGACAGGCCTCCGGCTAACGGGCATCAGATCATTGTTGATGTCATGATACTCTTTTCTGAAAACGTCTTTCGTGAATAAGAGAAAACCCATACATTTCGGAGGAATCGGTGGGCTGTTGAGAAACAGAAAATAGCATCGTGAAACGATTTCACGAATCATGCGCATCTCCATCTGACAAAATAATCAAATTCCGAATCCATTCTTAAAATTAAAGGATCTTACCGATAATGACTCCCAGAACAGCGACTTTTCCACGATGTCAAAAGTTCCCGCACGCATCACCCGATCTTCTTTCCCTTTCAGCGGGTAGAGATCTCTCACACCGAAAGCAGCAGTTTCACTTTACTCCGATAGGGAAACATTCCCATGATTGCCTCCCGCATCATCGAGATTGATGGCATATTCCTCGGAACCCTAGGGCCTGTTAGGGCTTGATCCAGTCTGCTGCGGCAGCGATGTGGATGACCGCGAGGAACGACGTTGCTGTTTTTTCATATCTGGTTGCGACAGCGCGCCACTCCTTG
>NZ_WOTH01000045.1 GCF_011516945.1 Acetobacter estunensis | reverse complement strand
CACTCTGTCTGCATCGGGTTTTCTTGATGATTATGGAAATTTCTTTTCTACAAAACAGACTTTTTCATAATCTAACCCGATGTACAACCCTTCTGTGAGATTTCCGCGACGATGTCCTGACACCCGAAAGACACAATGGAGCGCAATAGGGGAACCGTCCCGTCGCGCTCTTTATCTCCAGAACCAAGCCCATCAGCGCCCTCACACTTCCTGTCCACCTCCACCCATGCTAACCGCGCGACATGGCCGCCCGTCCTTCCCTCTTTCTGTCATTCACCTCTCAGCGCGCAGCATGACTCCGCGCGACGTAACGAAGACGTGGTCCAGCCGCCTGATCTGCCATGCCATCCGCGGCTGGCTCGGTTTTGCCTTGCGCACCACGAACTGGCAGATCGAACTTCATCCCGAAGCCCGTGCCTTGCTCCTCGCGGATCGTCACAAAGGGACGTCTCATACGGGTCTGCTTGTCGCCTTCTGGCACGAAGCCCTCGCCCTTTCTCCGGCCCTGTGGTGGTGGGCGGAACCGCGTAATCCGAGCCTGAGGCTGCATGTGCTCATCAGCCACAACCGCGACGGACGTCTGATCGCGGAAATCGTCGCCCCATGGCGCATTCCCGCCCTCCATGGCTCCTCCAATAAAAAAGGTAAGGACAAAGGGGGATTGCTCGCCCTGCGACAGATGCGAGCAGCCTTGCTGGCGGGCGATGTGGTGACCATCATGCCCGACGGGCCGAAAGGGCCGCTGCACACGGTGCAACTCGGCGTGCTCGCGCTGGCGGAAATGACGGGCGCTCCCATCCTTCCCATGGGGGCGATGTGTCGCCACTGGCGCGCACCGTCATGGGACCGAATGCTCGTGCCGCTGCCGTTCGGACGCGGTCGGCTCGTCTGTGGCGCACCGGTTCATGTGACATCCGAGACACGCGAGGCAGCGCAAAAGCTGCTGACGGAACGGCTGAACGCCGCATCGGCAGAAGCCCAGCGGAAAACGGACGCCTCACCCGAACCTCTGGCTCCCCTGTCCACTCATTCCCCATCGAACGCCTTGGGCGCCAAAATCTGGTCCGCCTTCGCCACACTGCTGGCGCCTGCCTTGCTCGCGATGCTGCGTGTGCGGGTGCGCCGGGGACGTGAAGTGCGTGAGCGCCTGCGAGAGAGAATGGGTTTCTCCACAGGGCAACGACCGAATGGTCCGCTGGTCTGGTTTCACGCCGCCAGTGTGGGGGAAACTCTTTCCATCCTGCCCGTCATGCGCGCCCTGAGCGCGGACATGACCCTGCTGGTCACCACGGGCACCGTCACAGCCGCCCGTCTACTGGAGCGGGAAGCGTCCGATCTCCTCACGCAAAAACGCATGCAGCACCGTTTCGTGCCCCTCGACGTTCCGCGCTGGGTGCGGCGTTTTCTGCGGCATTGGAAACCCGATGCTCTGGTTCTCACGGAAAGCGAACTGTGGCCTAACCTGATCGCCGCCTGCGCTACGCAGCGCGTGCCGGTGAGCGTTCTCAATGGACGCCTCTCTCCGCGCGCCCTGTGTGGGTGGCTGCGTGCCCCAGCTTTTGCGGCGCACGTCATGGCGGGGCTGACATGGGTTGCCGCCCGCTCACCCGACGATGCAGCCCGCTTCCGTATGCTCGGCGCACAACACGTCTCCTGCGATGGCGATCTTAAGACCGCCGCCCCGCCCCTGCCCGCAGACCCCGACATGCTGACGCGAGCCCGCAGCGCGCTCGGCAATCGTCCGGTCTGGATCGCCGCGTCAACACATGAAGGCGAAGAAGACCTTATTCTCGAAGCGGCACATCGCCTGCGCCAGACATGGCCGAATCTGCTGACCATCATAGCGCCCCGCCATCCCGAACGTGGTGCCGATGTCGCCGCACTCAGTGCACGCGCCTTTCCGGGTTGTGAGCTGCCCCCCCGTCGATCACAGGATCAGTGGCCCCGTCCGCAGGACGCCATATGGATCGTGGATACGCTGGGCGAACTCGGCACCGTATTCCGCCTCTCGCCCATCGTGTTCATGGGCAACAGCCTTTTCCCAACCGACACTTCGGCGAAAGGTGGGGGCCATAATCCGTTCGAGCCGGCCCGTCTCGGCTGTGTTCTTGCCTCCGGTCCCCAGATCGGCAATTTCGAAGAAGCGTTCACAGCGCTCTCGGAAGCCGTGACCATCGTGCCCGATGCTTCGGCGCTGGCGGACTGGGTGGCCGCGCAGTTGTCCGATCCTGCTCACGTCAAAGCCTGCGGCGTCCTCGCACAAAATGCCGCCGCCCATAATGCCGCTCTGCCCCAGCAACTGGCCGATCGTATCCGCGCTCTGGTGCGGCATGGTTAAACCAACACTCACACCTCCCGCTTTCTGGTGGCGCAAAGCCGGTATCATTGCCCACCTCCTTCGCCCATTCGCTACCCTTGTGGCCATGGTCGCACGGCGTCGCCGCCGCCAAAGAGGCTGGGTCGCGCCGGTCCCGGTGCTGTGTGTGGGAAACCTGACTGTGGGCGGCACTGGCAAAACGACCGTTGTGCTGGACCTCGCACGTCGCCTGAACGCCCGGGGCGAGCGTGTTCATTGTCTGACACGTGGTTATGGAGGACGACTGGGACGGGGTGGCCAGCCCGTGCGTGTGGAGCCAGCCCGTCATGACGCGCGTGATGTCGGCGACGAAGCTCTGCTGCTGGCCGAAGTCGCCCCCACATGGGTCTGTGCCGACCGCGCGGCGGCAGCAAAAGCCGCCTGTGCCGCTGGCGCCACCTGCCTGCTGATGGATGATGGTTTCCAGAACCCGAGCCTGCATCGCACACTTTCTCTCGTGCTGGTCGATGGCGCTGTGGGATTCGGCAATGGCCTTCCGCTACCGGCCGGCCCCCTGCGGGAAGGACTGGATGCAGGGCTCGCCGCCGCCGATGCGGTCGTTATTACAGGGGAGGACCGCAGCAGGACGGCCGAACGTCTTGCGCGCCACGCTCCGGATAAGCCGGTTCTGTCCGCCGGACTTATAATGGACGCGCCACCCGAACAGGCTCGCACTCATCCGGTCGTGGCGTTCGCTGGACTGGCGCGGCCGGACAAGTTCTTCGAGGGCCTGCGCGCGCTGGACATCCAGCCGGTGTCTTGCGTGCCTTTCCCCGATCATCACGTCCTGACCGAGCGCGAGCGCAACTGCCTGCTTGCGCTGGCACGGACGCACAACGCTCTTCTGCTCACGACACCCAAAGACGCCGTGCGCCTGCCATCTGCTTTCCGGCAAAAAGTCGAGGTAATTGGCGTGAATCTCCAATGGAATGCACCGCGAAGCGTTGAACGGCTGTTGGAACGGCTGCTGAACAAGGAGCCGTCATGAACGATCCCAGAGTATCTTTGGGCATGCGTGCGGAAGCATGGCTGGCGTGCGGCGTGCTCGCACTCCTGCGGCGCCTTGGACCGGTGCGCTCTTCCAATCTGGCCGGCGGTTTCTGCCGAGTGGTTGGGCCTCTCCTTCCGGTCTCGAAAGTGGTCGATACCAATCTGCGACTGGCCATGCCGGAACTGAACACATCCGCGCGCCGACGTATCGTGCGCGGCGTGTGGGAAAACCTCGGCCGCACAGTGGGCGAGTTTCCACATATTGCGAGCCTGCGCGAAAACACGCCCGAAGGCCCGGGATTCGAAGTGGTGGGAGCCGAACATCTGCTCGCACAGGCGCGGCGTGACGGCCCGGCGCTGTTTGTCTCGGGCCACATCGGCAACTGGGAAATGCTTCCGCCCGCCGTAGCCCGTCACGGCGTCGGGTTCGCCTCCTTCTACCGCGCCGCTTCCAACCCGCTGGTGGACCGCCTGATCCGCGATCTGCGCAATACGGCGATGGTCGATCCTCTTCCCCTCTTTCCCAAAGGCGCCGAGGGCGCGAAAGCCGCCCTGAAGTGGGTCAGCAACGGGGGAAGACTGGGTCTGCTCATGGACCAGAAAATGAATGACGGGATCGAGGCCCGTTTTTTCGGCCATCCCGCCATGACCGCGCCAGCTCTGGCCTTTATGGCGCTGCGCCTGAACTGCCCCGTCATTCCGGGCTATGTGCAGCGGCTCGGCCCGGCCCGCCTGAGAATCGTGGTGGAAGCGCCTCTCGATTTGCCCGCCAGCGGCAACCGTCAGACCGATGTGGCGTTATTGACCCAGACCATCAACGACCGGCTGGAACACTGGATCCGCGCCCGTCCCGAAAGCTGGCTGTGGCTGCATCGACGCTGGCCGCGCGAGGTGATGGCAACCGCGCAACACGATTGATTCGCGCGCACCGCTCCTATTGCTCTGCACGCAAATCAATCACCTGCACACCAATATGCCCATTTATTGTGCAGTATCGCGCATCGCTTCCGAAACGATGTGTTCTCTCCGACACGCCCTTTTTCACCGCCCCGAAACAGGGGCGCAAACTCTTCGTTTATCGTTGGCGATCCCTTCGCCAAGCACATACCGTTCATGTGTCGGATGCACGAAGGAGATACGAAATGTCGGATGTGATGCTGTCCCCCCAAGTGGATTTCGGGTCCAACGTCATTCCCTTCCGTATGGGATTTCTTGCTCGCCACCGCGAATATCTTGCCCGCTGGCTGGAAGCCGGACTGCGCATGGGGCTGTGCGCCACGGAAATCTGTATCGACGAAGACGCACCCGCGACCTGCAACGAGGTGATCGTTGTCTGGGTGCGTGAGAACGCTTCGCCCGCTTACCTTATCCGGCCCGATGGCGCCCGCTGGCTCGTGATCGACGCGCTCCGCGACACCACCCTCAGCCGTGAAGCCTCTCTGGAAATGGCGCTCGACTTCATCCGTCCCGCCCTTCCGATGCAGGGCAAGGTGGTCGCGGCCTGAGGCCCCGCCTTTCTATTTCCGACATTAAAGCGAGACTGCCCGGTTAGACCGACCGGGCATAATGTGTTTTTACGACGCGCCAGAACTTGTCGGGACAGGCTTTCCATCGGCTCCCAGCAGACGAGCGCCTCCACCCGGCTGTACCTCGAAAATGCCCAGACGACGCTCCGTTGAGCCATCGGGCATCAGGCGCACAACACCATCGGCTCCCACAAAACCCTCGGGCCGGGTCAGTTGATCGACCGGATAACCGCTTCCGCCACTGGCCTGATAGGTCGTGGCCGCGACGGTTCCCGCATCATAGGCAAGATCGGCCATCGGCTTGGGCACACGATGATTGGCGGCCGCGAACGCCTGCACGAATGCTTTGCGTCCCGCCGGATCGGGCGCTGCGTACCACGCACCGGCGATGCTGCCGAGCTTGCCCGCAAATGCGGCCCACAGGCCCGGCCCCATCACGCGCACATCGGTCGTGCGCACCTGCGAGGCCTTCATCGCATCGATGACGTTCTTCAACCCCAGCCCCGTATCCGCCAGCAGCAACGCATCGAAAGGCGGCGCCGACATGACAGGAGCGGTGGCCGCACTGCCGACCTTGGCCGTCGCGTCATCCGTCTTGGGAGCCGTGGAAGACAAGGCATTTGCCAGATCGGTGGGCAGATCCTGTGCCGGAGCCGCCGCTTCACCCGAGGCCGCCGTCATGCGGCTGTCGCGCGCGGACAACGTGGCCAGACCGGAGTTGATCGCCTCAGGTGTCGGCGCGTGATAGGTCACCTGCGGCGCGGACAGCGCGTTCTCCTGACAGGCGACAATCAGCGCGTCACCCATGGCGTGACCCAGCGGAGTATCAGGCAGGAAGGCTGCGAACTGTCGCCGTCCTTCCGCTTTCGCGGCCGCGACCAGACGCTCCACCTGCTGGCGCGGCGAAAGACCGAACGCCCACACCCCGGGACGGCCCTGCGCGACATCGCTGGTGAAGGCAATAACAGGCACACCGCTCTGGATCGCCACGGGCGCGATCATGGAGGTATCGGGGCTGGTCAGCGGCCCGAGAATGATGCCGTCTCCCGAACTCACAGCCGCCTGTATGGCTGCGGCCGCGCCACCGACCGCCGTGTCATGCGCATCGATCTGTGGAACCGGCGCCGTGGCGGGCGTGCCGGGTTTTGGCGCCATCGCCACCCGTGCCGCCGCCAGCATTTCATTGCCCAACGCTCCATTGGGACCGCTGAGCGGCAGCAGAACGCCCACATTGCGCGCGCCGCTCGTGGTACCTGCTGTAGTGCCCGAAGAAAGCGACACAGGCCCGGACGAACAGGCCGTGAGTGCGAAAAGCGCCACGCCGGAGAGATGACGCAGCAGGCGACGACTGGTATGGCCCGACCTGCCGGAGGACGAAGAGGAGACGGAAGCGTTCCGTTCCTGATACGACTGCGCGGCACGAGCGCCTTTACGCGACGGGAACCTGCATGTCCGATCCATCTTCACCCTCTTTCTCAGAACCAGTGTCTGCCGGATCACAGGCTACGCTTTCCCCGGACGACCCGACTTCCCATAGCGAAGGAATGCCCCCGCGTCATGTCGGAAGCATGGCAGACATCCAGAAAAATGGATCGGTGGAGGGCGGCCTCCTGACATTGGTGGCCACACCCATCGGCAATCTGGGCGATCTTTCCCCCCGCGCGGTCAACGCCATGCGTGAGGCCGATCTGGTGCTGTGCGAGGACACACGGGTCACCGCGCGGCTGTTTTCGGAGTTCAACATCCAAGCCCGCGCCGAGCCGCTTCATGAACACAACGAGCGCCAGCGCGTGCCCGGATTGATCGCGCGACTTGAGGAAGGACAGAAGATCGCCCTCGTCTCGGACGCGGGCATGCCGCTGCTCTCCGATCCGGGGTATCGCCTCGTTCGCGCCGCCATCAAGGCGGGTGTGCCCGTGACCGCCGTACCCGGCCCGAACGCAGCGCTGACCGCCCTCGTGCTCAGCGGTCTGCCCCCTCACCCCTATCTGTTCGTGGGATTCCCGCCTCCGCGCAGCGCCGCCCGGCGCGAGAGTTTCGCCGTTCTCCGCGCCGCCGAACGCGCCGGACTGCGTGCCACGCTCATCTGGCACGAAGCTCCACATCGCTTGGCCGAAATGCTGGCCGATCTGGCGGTTGTGTTCGGGGACGCCCGCCCCACCGTCGTAGCCCGTGAGCTTACCAAACGCTTCGAGGAAGTCCGCCGCGACACGGCAGCGGCACTGGCGACACTGTACGAACAGGCTCCGCCACGCGGAGAAATCACGGTACTTGTCGGCCCTCCCGGTGAAAAAGAGGACGCCGATCCAGCCGACCTCGACCGCCAGCTTGAAGCGGCGCTGGCAACCTCGTCCGTCAAGGACGCCGCCACGCTGGTCGCCACCACCGTGGGACTGCCAAGGAAGGTGGTCTATGCCCGGGCGCTGGAACTTTCAGCAGCACGCAAGAAGTAACGGCAGAGTGAACACCAGCTTTCCAAATCACGAAGAAAGCACCCAAATCAAGGCTCTGGTCATGTTCCGGTAACAAATTCCGGTTGACTTGGAGGAATGGCAAACCGAAGGTCTCCAGCCTTGGGGTCACCCCCTCATGGAGCCCGGAAATTCGGATGTCGTCTTCCACCAGCGGACTTACCTCGCATCAGATGGCGGCACGGGCACGTCGTCTTTCCATTTTCGTAGGCGCTGCCGCCGCACTGGCCGGCCTCATGTTCGGTCTGGACACCGGCGTAATTGCTGGCGCTCTCCCGCTCCTCAGTCACGATCTGGGGACGAGTGACCGAACGGCGGAATGGATCGTCTCCTCCCTCATGCTGGCGGCCGCCTTCGGTTCCTTTCAGGCGGGCACGCTGGCCGAACGCTGGGGACGACGGGGAACGCTGCTGATCGCCAGCGTTCTGTTCCTGATCGGCATCGCCCTGTGCGCGCTCGCACCCGGCGTGGAGGTGATGATCGCAGGCCGCATATGCCTCGGGCTGGGCGTGGGTCTCGCTGCGTTCGCAGCCCCTCTCTACATCGCCGAGATCACGGCCCAGAGCCGTCGCGGGCGCATGATCGCGCTTTATCAGTTGATGATCACCATTGGTATCCTGATGGCCTTCATCTCCGATGGCCTGCTGGCGCAGGGTGGGCACTGGCGCTGGATGTTCGGCGTCATCGCTCTGCCGACACTGATGTTTCTGGGCACAACTCTCATGATCCCGCCCTCTCCACGCTGGCTGCTCATGAAAGGGCGACGCGAGGAAGCCGTTCTGGTGCTTCGGGAACTGCGCGGCTCCCCCGAAGCCGCAAAGACGGAAGCGGATGGTATCGAACTTCAGCTTTCCCATGAGAAACAGGCCGGTCTTGCCCTGCTCCGGGTGTCTCCGGGCTTTCGGCGCACCTTCACACTCGGCATCGCCATTCAGGCGCTCCAGCAGTTCAGCGGCATCAATGTGCTGATGTACTACGCCCCGACCGTGCTGGAACGCTTGCATTTCAGCGCCTCTGCCGCTGTGTGGTGCACCACGGCGCTCGGTGTGGCGAACACGCTGGCCACCATCGTTTCCGTAATGCTCATCGACCGATGGGGACGGCGTGGTCTGCTGCTGCTCAGCACGGCAGGAGCGGCTTTTGCCATGCTGGCCTTCGGCACATTGCTGTGGACGGGAGATCATTCCCCCGCCCTGACCGTCGGTCTTCTCGTGCTCTTCATCTGCGCCTTTGCCGTGGGAGAAGGACCGCTGCCATGGGTACTGTGTTCCGAAATCCAGCCCCTGCGCGGACGAACCTTCGCCATTTCCTGCTCCACCCTGTCCAACTGGATCGCCAACTGGGCGGTCAGCAACGTTCTGCTCTCCAGCCTGAACCTAATCGGGGCGCATGGTGTTTTCTGGTGTCTCGGCGCCTTCAATGCCCTGTTCTTTGCCGTGACGTGGTTCTTCGTGCCCGAAACGCGTGGCGAATCCCTCGAAGACATCGAAGAACGGGTGAATGCAGGTGTGCCGCTGCGCAGGCTGGGACGAACCTGAAGACCTCAGTGCGGCGATGAACCCGACAACAGGTTAATCACGCACACACCCGCCACGACCAGCACCATCCCAACAATGGCTGCCCCGTCGGGGCGCTGGCCACGCAGAAGCCATGCCAGCAGGATGACAAGCACCGTCCCGAGCCCTGACCAAATGGCGTAGGCGATCCCAGTGGGAATGGTCCTGACTGCCAGCGAGAGCAGATAAAACGAGATGGTATAACCCGTCACCGTCACAACCGATGGCAGAAGACGGGTAAATCCCTGCGTCGCGCCCAGACAGGACGTGGCCGTCACTTCGGCGATGATGGCAAGCAGAAGCTGAAAGCTGGCGGGCATGGGCATCCAGTGGTCACGACATGGCTATACGAAAAAAGAGATTTCCATTCCCTGAGTGAATGGAACTACGGGGCACATGACGAGTCTCCCCTGCTTGTTTCTCATTACCAAACATTTCATTGAGACGATTGTACGAAAACGTCCTGCCGCGTTCGTTTACTTCCTGCTCAATAAAAAGCCCCATACAGGACGCGGCGGATCTGTGCATCCGCCACAGTGTCATCTTCTTCATGAGTCGTTTTGATGTTCTCGACCAGCGTTCTCTGGGCTTCTGACGCCCTGACCGACATGAAAAACCGGCGGTGAACACATCTCCCTCCGAACAGATCGTCCGGCGCAACCGCTTCGATGCAATGAAAAAACTGTTCGGACGCGCCCGTCGTCTGGCCGATTCCGGCACGCACGGCTTTGTGCTCGTCATTCTCATGGTCTGCGGCCTGCAATTTCTGCTTTCGGCTCTCTTCGCACTCCCGTGGGGAGGTCTCGTATCCGCCAACTGCCGCTGGGACTGCGCGTGGTACGAGCAGATCATGCGCTCCGGATATTCCGCCCTCCCCCATTTCGATCCTGATCAGGCGGGAAAGGCCGACTGGGCGTTTTTTCCGCTCTACCCTTTGTTTGCGCGTCAACTGGCGCTTTTGCTGCCATTCGGTTTCCTGACCACAGGTCTTCTGCTCAATCTTGCCCTCTGGCCGCTACTCATTTTCCTGTGTCATCGCGAACTGGAATTACGCGGCATCACGATAAACCGCCTGACTTTCGCGTTGTTTTTCGCACTGTTTCCACTGAATATCTGGTACACTGCGCAATACTCCGAAGCGATCTACGGCGTCGCCCTCATGGCTGCCATCATAGCCCTGCGCGAAAACCGTGTCCCGCTCGCCGCTGTCTGCGTTTTCTTGCTCTCTTTGTCGCGCCCCACCGGCTTCATTCTTACACTCTGCCTCGCAGGCTGGCGGATGACCGCCTCGCAAGATCCTACGGCGTCCTCGCGTAAACGCCTCTCCGATGGTCTTCTGCTCATCGCCGCCGGTGGGGCAGCCCTGAGCCTGTTCACGCTGTATCTCTATGGACTGACCGGAGACGGCTTTGCTTTTGCGCATGTCCAAATCGCATGGAAACGACACCTACGCTTCTTTCCTCTCGTCATTTTGTATGGCCTACTGACGCCCGCTCTATTGGGCTTTACTCTCTCTGCCGTTCTGGCAATTGTCGTGATTGTCAGGATGTGGAAACAGAGTTGGCGACTCCCTGCCATTCTTGTAGGCACGACGGCGCTTCTTGCTCTCTCCAGTGGCGTAGTATCCATTGAACGCTATATTTTCGCCAACCCGCTCACCATCCAGTTTCTCGCCTGCACCTCACTGGCGAAACCCGTCTCGACCTATCGGAAGCTGTTCCTTGACCTTGTCATCCTGCGCATAATCGCCATCAATCTATGGTACGCCCCCACTTTCGTACTGATGTAGCGCCCCAACCGAAGCGCCACTCATGCGGTAACAGCGCCACAAATCTTCTTGTGATCGCGGCGTGCTGCCTAGCCGGGCTGAGTGTCTGCGCCCTGCTGGCCATACCCTGGGGCGGGCTGGTCACCGCCAACTGCCACTGGGACTGCTGGTGGTATCTCGACATCAGCCGTGATGGCTACCCGTCCCTGCCGCATCCCGCAGGCACAGCCGGTCCTGGCCAAGCCGCATGGGCGTTCTTCCCTCTCTACCCGGCGCTCATTCATCTCACGAACCGCCTCTTCGGCCTGCCACCCCAAAGCGCCGGACTACTGGTCAACATCCTGCTCTGCCCCCTCCTGATCTTCCTGTGTCAGCGAGACGCCGAATGGCGCGGTCAGCCTGTGAACCGCGCTTTGTTCGCGCTCTTCTTCGTGCTCTTTCCCTTCACCATCTGGTACACCGCGCAGTATTCCGAAGCCCTCTATGGCGTTGTGCTGATGGCCACGCTGCTTGCCTTGCGACGCCATCACATCCTGCCTGCCGCCATGGGATGCGCTCTGCTCGCCCTCACCCGCCCCACCGGGTTTGCCATGAGCGTCTGTCTGGCCGGATGGTGGCTCGTCGCGCATCGTGACGAACGCAGGAGCACGGTCATGGCGGAAAGTCTGCTTCTGATCGCCGCTGGGGGCGCGGGCCTTTCCCTCTTCGTGCTTTATCTCGCTCACCTGACAGGTGACGGTTTCGCCTTCCTGCATGTGCAGACGGCCTGGGCGCGTCATCTTCAGTTCTTTGTCCTGCCGATCCTTCAGGCCTTCAAGAAGATGAGCAACCTGCCGGGAGGTCTCTGCGCCATCGCCACCATCGGTCTGCTTGTCTGGATGTGGCGACGGCGCTGGCGTCTCGCCGCGTGGCTGGTGGGCATGACAGCGCTGATGGCAGCCTCCACCAGTGTCGTCTCGCTGGAGCGCTATGTTTTTGGTAATCCGCTGACCATCGAATTTCTCGCCTGCATTACTCTCACCCGCTCGCCGCCGATCCGTGCATTGATTCTCACGGCCATGGGGCTGTTTCACATCCTGACTACCCTCGGATGGTACAGCCACAATCCGTCACTGATGTAAGGCCACGCCATGTTCCGTACCCTTCTCATCGTCACGCTCTTGTCTTTCGACGCCTTCGCCCTGTGGCGCGGCCTGCATCCGCACGTCTCGGATACCTATCGCGACTATTACATCGCTCACACCATCGATCTTCCGACGTTCCTCGCACGCGAAAAAGCCGATCTTGCAAAAAATCCCGCAGTTCCCACGTCGCACTGATCTTCACGCGAAAGGTCGCCATCCGCTCACCGTCGCGCTATGAACGAAGGATGAACAGGAAGGGAGACCGTCATGGCCGCGCGACGTGAAACCTCTCCCGGACAGGGAGATGACCTGTTCGGCAGCCCCGCGCAGGACATTCCAAAGTCCACCCGCAGCGCAGGCGCACACGCGCCCACCCAGCCACTGGCGGACCGCCTGCGTCCCGCGCGGCTGGAAGACGTGGTGGGACAGGATCAGCTCCTTGGCCCCAATGGCGCGCTGACCCTCATGCTGGAGCGTGGCTCGCTCGCCAGCCTCATCCTCTGGGGCGGTCCCGGCGTGGGCAAGACCACCATCGCCCGGCTGCTGGCAAAAGCTGCAAACCTGCGTTTCACGCAGATCTCGGCAGTGTTCTCAGGCGTGGCCGACCTGAAAAAGGTGTTCGAGGAAGCGCGGGCCTATGCGCAGACCGGACGCGGCACACTCCTGTTCGTCGATGAGATCCATCGCTTCAACCGCGCCCAACAGGACGGATTCCTGCCCGTGGTGGAGGACGGGACCGTCGTGCTGGTGGGTGCTACGACCGAAAACCCCTCCTTCGCCCTGAATTCGGCGCTGCTTTCACGCTGTCAGGTCATGGTGCTGCGTCGTCTGGACGATCCGGCACTTGAAGCCCTGCTGGTCCGCGCGGAAGAAGAAACGGGCCGCACCCTGCCACTGACGGAAGCCGGGCGCGCCACGCTACGCGCCATGGCAGACGGCGACGGGCGCTATCTGCTCAACATGGTCGAGCAGATCCTGAGCCTGAAAACCGCCAAGCCGCTCGATCCGCAGGAACTCGCCCGCCTGCTGGCCAAGCGCGCCGTGCTGTACGACAAGGACCGCGAAGAGCATTACAACCTCATCTCGGCACTGCATAAATCCCTGCGCGGCTCGGACCCGGACGCGGCGCTTTACTGGTTCGCCCGGATGCTCGAAGGCGGGCAAGACCCGCGCTACCTCGCCCGCCGCCTGACACGCTTCGCCGCCGAGGACGTGGGCATGGCCGATCCGTCTGCCCTGCCGCTCGCCATCGCGGCATGGGAAACGTATGAACGCCTCGGCTCTCCCGAAGGCGAACTGGCGCTGGCGCAGCTTGTGGTGCATCTCGGCACCGCGCCCAAGTCCAATGCGGTGTACAAGGCTTACGGCGCGGCGCGTCGGGCGGCGAAAGCCACTGGCAGCCTGATGCCTCCGGCTCATATTCTCAACGCCCCCACCAAGCTGATGCAGGACATCGGCTATGGCGATGGCTATCAGTATGACCACGATGCGGAGGAAGGCTTCTCCGGGCAGAATTATTTTCCCGACGGCATGAAGCGGCAGCGCTTCTACAACCCGACAGGCCGGGGATATGAACACGAAGTCCGCCGCAGGCTGGACACATGGGCCAAAATGAGGGCAAGCCGCGCAACAGGCGGACCCGGCAGAACCGCTCCATGAGCAAGCAAGACACAGGGCGGAACGGATGAGCGTGACCATGCGGACGGTAAGCGAGGACGAAGCGGACATCCGCCTCGACCGGTATTTCCGTCGCCATTACCCGCATCTGACACAGGGCGCGCTCCAGAAACTCTGCCGCACCGGACAGATCCGCGTGGACGGCAAACGGGTGGAGGCAAAGACACGTCTCGAACCCGGTCAGTCCGTGCGCGTGCCGCCCATTCCCGCGTCTGAAAAACACGCCAAGGATGGTCCTCGTCCGCTGGATGAACGACTGGCGCGCGAGATCCGCAAGATGGTCGTCTACTCGGACGATAAGGTGATTGTGCTCAACAAGCCCTCCGGCCTCGCCACACAGGGCGGCCCCGGCATCACGCAGCATATCGACATGATGCTCGACGGCCTGCGCGAAGGCGACGATCCGCGTCCCCGCCTCGTGCATCGCATCGACAAGGACACGTCCGGCCTGCTGCTGCTCGCCCGCACGCCCGGTGTGGCCGCCAAACTCGCCGCCGCCTTCCGTGGGCGTGATGTAAAGAAAACCTACTGGGCCGTCGTCGTCGGTCGCCCCGACCCTCTCTCAGGCGAGATCGACCAGCCGCTGGCACGACTGGGCGGAGGACCGGGCGCCATCACCATCGCCGCGGAACGTAGCGACGAAGATGCCCAGTCCGCGCGCTCGGACTACGAGGTGCTGGATTCCGCCGGCAAGAAGTTCTCATGGCTCGCGCTCTCTCCGCTCACGGGTCGCACGCATCAGCTTCGCGTGCATTGCGAGGTGCTTGGCACGCCCATTCTCGGTGATCCGAAATACGGTGGCGAAAAGGCGCATCCGGACGGTTTTGAGGACAGGCTGCATCTGCACGCCCGCAGCCTCGTGCTGCCGCATCCCTCCGGTGGGACGCTGGAAGTCAGCGCCGAACTGCCGCCGCATATGCGCGAGACTTTTCGCAGCCTCGGCTTCATTGCCGGTTCCACCCCCGCCCCCCGCAGGAGATGACCATGCGTTTTCGCACCAAGCTCGGCCTTACCCTCGGCGGTTGCGCGGTCCTGCTGGGCGGCACCACGCTGGCCTCGGGTCTGATGGACGCCAACTGGGCGCGCACACGGCTGGTGCAGGCCGTGGCGGAGAAGACCGGCCGCACACTACGTATCGACAGCCTGCATGTCTGGCTGCTGCCCACGCCATGGATCAGCGCGCAGGGCGTAGGACTGACGGACGGCACCCCCACGGGCAAGGACATGTTCAGCGCCCGCGAGATCCGCGCCCGTGTGGCCTTCGGCCCGCTGTTCCAGCATCGCGTGGTGCTGGACAATGTGGTGATGTCCGCCCCCCAACTCGATCTGGAGCGCGATGCGGCCGGCCACGCCAACTGGCACTTCACGCCGCTGGAACGCTCCGGTGAGGGTGGCAGCGGCACAACCTCCGGCCAGCACTGGAACGTCTCTGTCGCGTCCCTGCATCTGCGCGATGGCGGGCTGATCTGGAACGACGCGAAGCAGAATCTGAGCGGCACCGCCACCCTCGATCGGGTGAACGCGAAGGGGCTGGACAGCTCCCTCGTCACGCTCGACGCTCGCGTTCATCATGGCGCGGGCGCTGTGAGGCTGAATGGCACGACCGGCCCTCTGCCACCTGCGAAGGGTCAGCCATGGCCATTGAACGCCGATCTGGCCTTCACCGCCAGCGGCAAGCCAGCGGGCCATCTGCATGTCGGTGGCGTGGTGACGGACCCCGATCAGGGCGGGACGGCCATGGACCTTCAGCTTGAAGGCGCGCTGGATCATCTGCGCGATCTGGAAACCCTCTTCCCCCGTGCCGGACTGCCGGACGCCTCCAACCTCACGCTTCAGGCAGGACTTGCGGGCAGCCTGACCGATCCGACCCTGCGCATGGTACATCTGCGTGCCCAGAGCGCCGATCTTTCGCGTGCGCTGCCAGGCCTGCGCGCCGACACGCTGGCGATCGACGCCGATCACCCCGATGACCTGACGGATGTGGCTCTCAATGGCCGCCTGCGCGACCTTCCCGTTGCTCTGCGCGGCACGCTCGGCACGCCTGACCAGACACTGCACGCCGTGCGTAAACCAGACGCCGTGCCCCTGCCCATCACGCTCGCGCTGGTAAATGGCGCCACCTCGATCAAGGCTTCGGGGGAAGTGGGCGGTCGCAAGACCTCTCTGGAAGTCCACGGTGCGCTGCCAACCTTCGAACTCGGTGCGGGCCGTCCGGCGTTTGAAGACCTCAAGGTGGACGGTCACGTGGCCTCGACCGCACCGGTCTCCAGCTTCAACGGCCCGGACCTGCCGGCCCTGCTTCGCAGCAGCACAGCAACGCTGGCCGTGGTGGCAGCACGCGCAAGCTGGCAGTCCGTTGCATGGGAGAACGTGGAAGCGCACGTCACCGCTGACGACGGCAAGCTCACCATCGACCCGCTGCGCGGCAACGGAACCGGCACGGCGCAGGGCATCGCGCAATCGGGCCGTGTGACGCTGGACGCCAGCGGCTCCGTCCCGCGTCTGGACATCAGCGCCCAGCCGCTGGTCCTGCCTTCTCAGGTCGTGCAGGGCTGGATCGGCATGCCGCAGCTTGTGAACGGCTCGCTCCAGATCGTGGGCAGTGTCACGGCGAATGGCGATGACCTCGCCGCCTGGCGTCAGAGCGCCGTGGGGCATGTCGGCCTGTCGATGGTGGGCGGTCGTGTGAGCGGCAAGACTCTCGCCTCGCTCATCGGACGCGGAATTCCGGTGCATGGCAATATCGGCCTGCGCTGCTTTGGCACCCACATGCAACTGGCCGATGGGCATGCTGACCTTGGCCAGCTTGGGCTGGAAGCCGATGGGCTGTCCCTGTCCGGCCACGGTACCGTGGACCTGACCAATGGGCAGCTTGACCTGCATCTGGCACCGCGCATCGGCATCGGTAGCGCCGCCGCGGCCTCACCCGTTGCGGTGAAAGGCACCATCGACGCGCCCCAGCCCCGACTGGAACCGGGTAGCGACGGACGCTTTGCCATTTCCATCGGCGGACCGGGCGGCAGCGACGCCTGCCCCGATCTGCTCTCTGCTGCCCGCGAAGGTGGCCCCGGCCCTGCGGCTGCTGCCCCCCCTAAGGGCAAGGGCGGCGTGATGGATCTGCTCAAGGGATTGCTGCGATGAGCACGGACAAGAAACGCTTCTCCGCCGATGGTCCCGCCCCGCGCCAGCGTTTCTGGAAAGAGGCAGGCGTGCAGGAGACCGCGGACGGCTTCACCATCACGCTCGACGGCAAACCGGTGCGTCTGCCGGGCGGCAATCCTCTATGCGTGACCGCCCGTCCGCTGGCCGAGGCTCTGGCCGCCGAATGGGCCGCCGCCGGACTGGACGACCCGAAAGGCCGCTTCACCCCCGCCGATTTACCGCTGACACGCATTGCAGGCACCAAGATTGAGCGCGTGCGCCCCGAGCGTGAGCATATCATCGCGACACTGGCCGATTACGGCGCGCATGATCTGCTGTGCTACCGCGCCGAGACCGAAGGCCCGCTGACCGTCCGTCAGGCCGAAGAATGGCAGCCATGGCTGGACTGGCTGAATGAGCGCCACGGCATCACGCTCCGCGTCACGCACGGGATGATGCCCATCAAACAGCCCGAACCCGCCCTGCAACGCCTCCGCACACTGCTGGCCACCCGCAACGATGCCGATCTGGCCGCCCTTGGTGTGGCCGTGCCCGCGCTGGGGAGCCTCGTGCTTGGGCTGGCGCTGGCCGATGGCGCGATCACACCCGCTCAGGCGGTGGCGGCGGCCTCGGTGGATGAGCGTGTGCAGATGGAACGGTGGGGTGAGGACGCCGCGATTTTGGACCGGATCGCGGCGATGAACGAAGACGTGACGGATGCGGCGAGGTTTATGGAGTTGGGGCGAGGGTGAGAGGTGTCGGCTTGCGCCCCATTTCGGACCTCCAAGCGGTTGTTATAATTGCCTAAAAGCCGACATTGCTAGGTAATCTACAATAGATCAAATTTGAGACTAAAGCTGTCGCACATCGACTTCTCCGTGAATATCGAGGTTCCAATAAAGCAGCCATTTGCGATGGCATGCTCGATTAAATGCAATCAGTTAACCGCTTGTAGCCTATGGGGTATTATCATATTCTGCGTGTTTCTGAGCGGTAGACGCAATAGCAGTACGATTTATTGTGGCGGGACTTGTTCGGATGCTGTGTTTAGGGATATGAGACAGTGGTAACAATTGAAGTCATTACTATTTACGTGATCGTTATTGTAAATTAAGCCACTTGGAAGCTAGAGAATTGTTGGATTGGAAAGAGCTGTCGCTCACTGACCTTTTTTTTTGCCTATCGCAAAGCTAAGGTCGATTGTTTTTATGAGTCATCGATCAGAGTAGCCGAGCGGTTTGTTGAATACGAGCAGGCTTTACCTGAAAATCTTGGAGCATTGCTTACACGATTACAGGAAGGTAAAGCTGCAGAGATATTGACCGCTGGCATTAAGCCACCAGTAATCTTTCCCAAGCGTCTTCATTTCGAAGCCAAAAAAGTGCAGGCGGCCGACACGCAAAAGGTACATACCTTTTTCTCGAACCCAGAACGGGCCTTTGAGCGTGCAACTGACCAGAATGTGTTAATTCCTGAATTCCGATTGATCGGTGACTTCAGCGTTGAAGCTCATATCTTGTCCGCGCTGTGGATCAACCTAATCGGCCACAAATTCGACGCGTGTCTGTCTTCATGCGCACTTGCCTCGCGTGTCCGACGCTATCGTGCAGATAAAGAGCGTAAGTCCATCGGCGATTACCATATGGAGGCCCTCGGCTCGTTTGAACCTTATTTCGAACCCTATCGCAAATGGCGCGACAACGGCCTTAACGCGATGCGCGATGCGCTCAAGCGAGATCAGCCAATCATTGCGATGACTCTCGATATCAGCAATTTTTATCATAGCATTGATCCCAGCTTCTTCATCGAACAGCAGTTTCTGGAGTATCTAGGCGTCGATTTGAATCCATTCGAATTGGAGTTTAGCGAGCTTATCAGCATGACGTTGGGTAAGTGGTCAGCGTGTTGCAGCGAGATGTTATCGAAACTCGGATGCTCAATCGATACGACGCAACACTGCGGTATCCCCATTGGCTTGTCAGTTGTGCGGGTGATATCGAACGTACTGCTTGCATTTTTGGATAGACAGGTCGAACGATGTTTAAGTCCGATCTACTATGCGCGGTATGTCGATGACCTGTTCCTAGTAATACATGACTGCGGCGACATTCGCTCGTCTATCGACCTTTGGGACTTTATCACACAGCAGGTTTCCGCTTTTGACCGCAAATCCTGCGGAAACGTCACGCTAACACTACCAAAATGGGCAGGTAAAACTCGGCTGACACTGCAAGCTAGCAAGCAAAAGACATTCTTTCTGAGCGGCCGATCAGGCTTCGACATGCTCGATCAGATTGCAGCGCAGATTCGCGAAGTCTCGAGCGAACGGAGAACGATGCCTCTGCCCGAGGATATCGAAAAATCACGTGCTGCACAGGCATTGGCCACAACAAATTCGGCTGATGACGCTGACAGCCTGCGGCGAGCTGATGGGTTGACCCTGCGTCGGCTCGGCTGGTCGGTGCTGCTACGCGCAGTGAACACACTAGGGCCTGTTAGGGCTTGATCCAGTCTGCTGCGGCAGCGATGTGGATGACCGCGAGGAACGACGTTGCTGTTTTTTCATATCTGGTTGCGACAGCGCGCCACTCCTTG
>NZ_WOTH01000044.1 GCF_011516945.1 Acetobacter estunensis | reverse complement strand
TCACGAAGGATGTCGAGGCAACAATCTCGTCATCCTGCGCATGGTTGATGATTGCCCATATCCGCAGAGTTCTGCGGAAAATCAATCAAACCGCTTTCTGATTCAGGCTCTAAGGTCTCAGGTCGGATCGATCAAGTTGAGGCACAGGATAACCAGCACGTGAAAGCAGGCGAGACGCTGGCTCACATTCAGGACTGGGACTTTCAGGCTTCCCTCAGGATAGCCCGGGCTAATGTGGCATCCGCTCAGTCGGATATTGATAATTTGAGCGCGACCCTCAAACGGCAGCAACCTCTTATCGCCGCGGCGCACGCGTCGGTTGAGTCTGATAAGGCTGCTCTTGCCTTTGCGAGGCTGGATGAGGCGCGTTATCGCGATTTGTCTGCAGGTGGAGCAGGAACTGTTGAGCAACGTCAACGTACAGCAACACAGGCAAAACAGACTCTTGCGCTTCTTGCTCGTGATGAGGCAGAGGCTTCAGCGGCGGAGCAGCAGGTTCCTGTCATTCAAGCGCAACTTGAGCGTGCCAGAGCGGCATTACAGCGTGCGCAAGGGGAAGAAAAGCAGGCTGAACTCAACCTGTCATACTGCACGATAACGGCACCAATTGATGGCGTGGTTGGCGCGCGCGGTGTTCGTGTGGGGGCCTATGTTCATGTTGGTACTGCGCTCCTGGGCGTTATTCCCGTTCAGGATGCTTTTGTGGTCGCCAATTTTCAGGAAACACAATTAACTCACGTAATGCCCGGGCAACGGGCTACAGTCTGGGTTGATACTTTTCCGGGGCATCACCTGCGGGCTCATGTTGATAGCGTGGCGCGCGCGACCGGGGTCGCATTTTCTCCGATCCAGCCAGACAACGCGACGGGGAACTTTACCAAGGTGGTGCAGCGTCTCCCGGTCCGCATTGTGTTTGATCCGGGCCAGCCTCTTGCTGCGCGAGTGAGTGTTGGCATGTCGGTTGAAGTGAGAATCGATACAGAGACGAAAGCTGACGGCCCTCATGCATCGGATGATCGCTATGAATGGCGTTAAGCGACTGGGTTTTGCGCTGTTGGGACTAATGGTGAGTGCCTGCACCGTTGGGCCCGATTTTCATGATCCACGGATGCCTTCTGGAGATAGATGGCATGAAAGTCTGCCTGCATCTTCCAGCAAGGCGGATATGAAAAGGATCAATCCCCAATGGTGGGAAGTGTATCACGATCCTATTTTAGATGATCTTGAACGACAGGTTGCGGCAAAAAACCTCGATTTGCGGGCAGCAAGTTTCCGATACGCTCAAAGTCAGGCAGAACGAAAGATAGCAGGAGCTGCACAGTTTCCCTCCCTTAATGGAAATGCCTACTATCAACGCAATCAGATCAGCGCCAATGGCGTAAGGTCGGTGCTTGGTACCCCAATCGGCATGACTCATCCCACGCCAGCGTTCAATCTCCCGACTTATGGACTGAGTGCTTCATGGGAGGTCGATCTATGGGGGCATGTCAGGCGCTCTGTGGAGAGTGCGCGGGCTGCGATGGATGTTACCGACGAAATGCGTCGTGATGTCATCGTCTCACTCATGGCTGAAGCTGCCAGAGACTATATTGAATTGCGTGCAGTGCAGGCCGAAATGGCAATTATACGTCAGAATCTCGCAGTTGCGCGACGGAGCGTGGAGTTGACGACTCTTCGATTCACAAAAGGGGTTACGACCACGCTTGATGTAGATGACTCCGAGGCACTTTATCACACCTTTAATGCACGGCTACCGGTATTACGTAATCAGCAGGTTCATCTTATCAATGCTCTGAGTTTTTTGATCGCACGTGAACCAGGAGCATTAACGGCATTACTTGAGGCGCCGCATCCCATTCCTTCAGTGCCTTCGGTTATCGATATCGGTGTCCCTTCGGAACTGGCTGATCGGCGTCCTGATATCCGGATGGCAGCTGCAAAACTACATGTTGCAACAGCAAATATTGGTGTGGCAATCGCAGATTTTCTGCCGCGCGTGACCCTGTCGGGAACATTGGACATGCAGGCGATGTATTTCAGCAAGTTGGGGAATTGGGCTTCGCGTCAATATGGGTTTGGACCGACAATGACGGTGCCCCTTTTTGAAGGAGGCAGGCTCCGAGGGCAGTTGATGCTGCGAAAAGCCCAGCAACAGGAAGCTTTCATCACGTATCAGCGGACAACCCTGAATGCCTGGCATGAGATTGACGATGCGCTGGCCAGTTTTAGTGCAGCCCAGCAGCAACGTGATGAATTACGTCAGGCCGTGGCGCACGATAATGCCGCAGTAAATACAGCCCAGAGACAGTATGCGGCGGGAGCTGCTGATTTTCTTAATGTCCTGACCTTGCAATCCCAGCTTCTGGCTGCCGAAAATCAGCTTATTCAGTCGGAAGCGAGTGTATCGACCTCTGTTGCCCAGCTTTATCGGGCGCTGGGGGGAGGCTGGGAGGGGACTTTTCCTTTGCAGTGAACATCACACGTGGCAGCATCAGTGCTGCTACTGTAAGAGAATAACCAAGTAAATCGCGGACTTATTCCATGTTTATGATAAAATATTTTGAATCTATTTTGTTGTTTTAGGTAAATGAAGAGTAAGAAAGACCTTAAGCTTCTTTTTTCACTCATGATGATATTAATGGGTTGAGGAAAATTAATAAAGCTGAGAGGAGGGCTTTTCGAACCCTCCCCGTACTCTTTTTTTTATAGCCTTGTATCAACAAGCACTATTTCAGAATCTTGATGTGCAAGGATTGTGAGGGTATCTTTCTCTGAGATGGCAGCACCATCACCCTCTCTGATCATCTGACCTTCAATTTCCACGGTGCCGCGGGCAACGACCAGATACGCCAGCCTTTCTATGCCAAGATGGTAATCGGTATTCTCTTCTCTTATTAATGTTGCTCCCAAGACGCGTGCATCTGTGCGAATTGGAAGAGCATCACCGTCGTTTTCGTAACCGGATGCGAGTATGATAAACTTGCCAGCACGATCGGTTTTCGGAAACACCCGGGTTCCCCACGACGGTGCATATCCGGATCGGGTCGGTATGATCCATATCTGGAATATCCGGGTTGTGACATCCTCAAGATTATACTCGCTATGCTTGATTCCGGTACCAGCAGACATAACCTGAACGTCACCTGCGATGGTACGTCCCTTATTGCCCAGGTTGTCCTGGTGGGTGATGGCGCCTTCCCGGACATAGGTTATGATTTCCATATTCTCATGGGGATGCATGCCGAAACCGGCCCCCGGCGCAATAGCGTCATCGTTCCAGACGCGGAGAGCACCCCAATTCATCCGGCTAGGATTATAGTAGTTGGCAAACGAGAAATGGTGCCGTGTATCTAGCCAGCCATGATTGGCGTGCCCTAGCTGTGAGTAAGGACGAACTTCGATCATGATGGTTTTTCCAGATGGAGGTGACGATATGTGGATGGTGTCAAAAAATAGCCGCCCGGCGTTACTGTCGTAAATGGCAATAGTGGAAAGATACGGTTTCTCTTTCTTGGCGCAATGAGTATGTCGAGATATAACTGGACGATCAGCCAAGGGGGAAGTTGTATGAGACTGCCGGATTTTGAAGCATGGGCTATTTTCGCAAAAGTGGCGGAACTTGGTTCTTTTGCGCGTGCGGCAGAAGAAATACAGCTCTCCAAGCCGACTGTCTCAAAGGCGGTCAGTCGTCTTGAACAGACGTTAGGTATTGCGCTGTTCAATCGGAATTCTCGTCACATTTCCCTTACTGAGACCGGGAGGGCCCTTCTTGGCTATGCCAATCGTATTGTTACCGAAGCTGAAGCTGCTGAAGCAGAAGCTCGTGGTGATATGCAACGCCCTTCTGGCCGTATTCGCATTACCGCACCAGTGACATTTGGTATCCGCCATCTTGCCCCCGTCTTGCCGGAATTTATGCGGCGCTATCCTGAGATTGATCTGAATATCAGTTTCAGCGATGCAATTGTAGATGTGGTGGCTGACGGATATGATATCGCGTTACGTATCTCCGCTCTTGCTGATTCCTCTTTGCGCGCACGAAGATTATGCGATGTTGGTCTCTTTCTGGTGGCATCATCGGCATGGCTGAATACTGTCGGCCGACCTGAACATCCACGAGATCTGGAGGACTGTAAAAGCTTCGTTTATACGAATACCGCTGCTCCAGGAATGATTCGTCTCCGAAAGAAGAATTCAGGTAAAGAATTTGTCCTGCCACAAACGTCTAGGTTCCGTGCGGACAATGCTGAAGCGTTCCTGCCCTCTTTAGAGGAGGGGCTAGGCTACGGATTATTTCCCGAATTTATGGTTTCAGATGGATTGCAGGAAGCAAGACTGGAACGAATTCTTCCAGAATGGGAAGGGCCTGTCATAAGTCTATACCTGATTACCCCTCCAAGCCCGATGCGACCTAACCGTGTCAAAGCCTTGATAGATTATCTGATAAAGGCTTTTGAGCATCCACCATGGGTAAAAACCGAGAGGTAGCCTGAACCGGACAAAGAGCCTTCCTGAAGAAGAGTATCGGGAAGGCTTTGATAATCAGGCTAGTTTTTTAGTAATGCCGGCCACATGCTGACCGAGAAATTTCGCCCCATCGAGTTCATTGCTGCTTGGCTGACGTGATCCGTCACCTGCAGCAATCGTCGTGGCGCCATAAGGTGAGCCGCCAGTGACTTCGTCAACTTTAAGCTGACCCTGGAAGCTGTAAGGAAGGCCGCTGATAACCATACCGTGGTGCAAAAGGTTGGACATCAGAGAGTACAGGGTTGCTTCCTGACCACCATGCTGGGAAGCCGTGGAGGTGAAGACCGCACCAACCTTGCCAATCAGTGTGCCCTTGAGCCACAGACCGCCTGTCTGGTCCCAGAAGTTTGCCATCTGAGCAGGGAGGCGGCCAAACCGCGTCGGAGCTCCTATGATAATGGCATCATAATTAACCAGATCATCCGTGGTCGCGATGGGAGCGCTTTGCTCCGTCTTAAAGTGATGCGATTTCGCAACATCCTCAGGCACCAATTCAGGTACTCTTTTTACATCGGCTTCAAGGCCTGCTTCACGGACCCCTTCTGCAATTGCGTTGGCCATCGTTTCGATGTGACCGTAAGATGAGTAATAGAGAACGAGAACTTTTGGCATTTTTACGTCTTTCTCAGGTGATGAAAACAATGTCTTTAAGGAGTTCAGAAACCCCATGATGATAACTCCTGTACGATTATCAAACATCCTAAAGTTGGAAACATTCTGTTTCTGGATTTAGCATGTAAGGATCTGAGAACCCTATTGTTGTTCGTAATGTCGATATCAGGACAGATTTTGAGAACGACCAATGATCCGTAAATGTCTTTTTGCAAGCAGCTCAGTCACGCCACGCGAGCGAGAATGCCTGCGCAGTTGCAACATCTCGCGCAGTCAGGGCTGATATCCCCAGTTGTAATCATTCACTGAAGGATGATCACAACTGGGGTATTCTAACTGTTTGGACCAACTGCGTGCAGAGGTGGCTGCAAGCGTTAGTCCTGCTTTTCGAATGCGCCAGCAATGCGCAGAGTCACATCGTCAGACACGTAAGGCACATACATCTTCACACCGAAGTCACTGCGCTTGATGGTGCCTGTGGCTTCAAAACCAGTGGTATATTTTTTGTCCAGTGCGTTCACGCCAGCACCGATGAAGTGAACCTTCAGTGTTTCAGGCTTTGTCACGCCATGGAGGGTTAGGTTCCCTGTTACGATGGCATCGTTGCGGCCAGTCAGATGAACTGACGTGGACTCAAACGTGGCATTGGGGAATTTGGCAGCGTCGAACCACTGATCGCTCTTGAGTTCATCATTAAGCTTGGCGCTGGTGGTCTGTACGGAGTCTACAGGGATGGTAACAGACAGCTTGGAGGCGGCTGGGTGTTGCGCATCCAGTGTCAATGTGCCGGACACATTGGAGAATACGCCCTGATAATTTGTAAAGCCAAAATGCAGCACGGAGAAGCCAACCTGTGTGTGGCCCGGTTCAACGTTATAGGTGCCAGATTGAGACTGGGCTGCGTTGGTGACAACCTGCGCGGACGCGGGGTTACCTGCCAGAAGCCCGATTGCCATGGCTGCAGCGGAAACAAAAGAAAGACCGTATTTCATAAGTATAACTCCAAATAGACGATTAATACCCGGTGTAGTCTTAGATTGTTCTAGGAGGCTATCAATTCGACGCCTGTTCAACATATCAAATTTATTACAGCTGTATTTTCAATAAATAAATGCAAACGTTGGAAACATATGGTTTCAAAATTTTCTCTATTGTGAGAGGCGTCCAGTCTTGGACTGCATCTGCGGGGTCTGCCAGGTGGGAGGGCCTGAAAGATGACGCTTGGCAGTGAACGAAAAACATAATATTCAATGTTCAATAAAATAGTTAAACGCTGACTGAAAGGACCATGGCTCGTGACATCGCGCACGTTTTCTAATGCCTGCATCGCAGGTCTCCTTCTTCTTCTGCCTTCGTGTGGCAAGAAAAACGCGGACGCGAATGCTCCTTCAGTGACGGATGTCCATGTCATGCGGGCGCACGAGCAGTCCGTAGATCTGACAGGATATGTTCCCGGACGCGCCGCAGCTTATCGACAGGCCGAAATCCGGCCGCAGGTCAGCGGTGTTCTTGAAAAGCGCCTGTTTGTTGAGGGGACTGATGTCAAGACGGGCCAGCAGCTCTATCAAATTTATCCGGTTCCCTATGAAGCAGCCCTAGCGCAGGCAAAGGCTGATCTGGCTCATGGAGAGGCGGAACGCGTTGCAGCAGACGCACGAAAAGCACGGTTCACCCATTTGTCCGGGATTAACGCCGTCAGTCATCAGGACTATGACGATGCCGTCTCCTCTGCGGCTCAGGCAGCGGCGGATATTGCGAGCGCGAAAGCGGAGATCATGTCCGCTCAGGTTAATCTTGATTATTCGCGTGTTTATTCCCCAATTTCCGGGCGTATCAGCCGCACGCTCGTTACGGAAGGCGCATTGGTGACGGCAAATCAGACCACACCTCTGGCGACGGTCACGCAGTTGGACCCGATTTATGTCGATCTGACCGTTACAGGTGAGGCGGTGTCGCGCCTGCGCGAATCCCTGATGAATGAGAAGCGTGACCATACTTCGACTGGGGCTGGCCAGGTCGATGTCGTCCTCGATACGGGACGCCCTTATACGTCACCAGGCCGAATTGATCTTCTCGAAGTAATGGTCGATCCGGGAACCGGAATGACCACGCTGCGAACAACATTCCAGAATCCGGATGCAATGTTGCTTCCGGGCATGTTTGTGCATGCAACTCTGCATTATGGTCGGCGAAAAGCTTTTCTTGTCCCACAGAACGTTGTGCTGCGAGACCTGCACGCCGACCCTTATGTCCTGATTGCCGGATCTGACGGTAAGGCTGTCCTAAGGAAAGTAAAAATTATTCAGGATAGCGGTAATTCATGGGTGATTACTGATGGTGTTTCTGACGGTGATCGTATCATTACTGAAAAACTCCAAACCTTGCAGCCCGGCGATTCGATACATCTTCTTAACGAACCGGCCTGACGGACAGTTGCGGAGTTTTATGTGATGTCAGATTTCTTTATCCGAAGGCCAATTTTTGCCTGGGTCGTTGCTCTTCTAATCTCGCTTCTGGGCGTTATTGCGCTCATGACCCTACCTATTGGCCAATATCCCAGTATCGCACCTCCACCAGTTACCGTCAGTGTTACTTATCCAGGTGCCTCCGCTGAAACAGTGTTGAAAACTGTTGTGCAGCCCATTGAAGAGCAGATGTATGGTCTTGATGGGCTGGAATATATCTCATCGTCTGCGCAGCAGGATGGCACAGCGCAGGTGGTGCTGACCTTTATTCAGGGCACGGATCCAAATATCGCCCAGGTGCAGGTGCAAAACCGCATGACAGTGGCGCAGGCACTCCTGCCGCCAGATGTGGTTGCCCAGGGCGTGAAAATTACCAAGGCAACCAAGAGTTTTACTCTGATCGCCATGTTGGTAAGTGAGGATAACCGGCTCGATTCCTATGCTCTGGGGGATTTTGTCGCTAACCATCTTCAGGAACCGGTTACGCGGGTCACGGGTATTGGTGACTACACCTTCTTCGGTTCAGAATATGCAATGCGCATATGGGTCAAACCGGAGAAACTGACCAGCTACGGGATGACTGTAACGGATGTTCGCAACGCGGTTACAAATCAGAACTTTCAGGTTTCATCCGGTGAGATTGGCGCGCTGCCAAGCCCGGATGAACAGGTGCTTGACGCCGTCATTTTGGGGCCGCAGCGTCTGACCACACCGGAGGATTTCCAGAATATCCTTTTGAAGGTCAACCCGGACGGCACACAGGTTCGTCTGCGTGATGTTGCGCGTGTGGAACTAGGGGCACAAAGTTTCCAGCCAAAGGGTCTCGTAGATGGGCACCCTGCTGCCGGTCTTGCCCTCAATCTCGCGCCTGGTGCCAACCAGATTCAGACAGTCTCCACCGTAAAGGCGCTGTTTGATCGTGCTGCGTCGTCCTTTCCCGCAGGCGTGCACGTTGTTTATGCTTATGACACAGCGCCGTTCGTCATGGAGTCCATGCACGAGGTTGTAGAGACACTGGTTATTGCGATCGGTCTTGTGGTCGTGGTGATGTATGTGTTCCTGCAGAATTTTCGTGCCACTCTGATTCCCACCATTGCCGTGCCCGTCGTGTTGCTTGGAACTTTCGCCGTAATTCAGGCGTCGGGCTTCATGCTCAACACCCTGACAATGCTGGCGCTGGTACTGGCAATTGGTCTGCTGGTGGACGACGCAATCGTTGTGGTTGAGAACGTCGAACGTCTGATGGCGGAAGAAAATCTTTCACCCGCCGACGCGACAAGCCGATCAATGAAGGAAATTACAGGTGCGCTGTTTGGCATCACAATGGTGCTGTCAGTGGTTTTCCTGCCCATGGCGTTCTTCGGTGGCTCTGCAGGCATCATTTACCGCCAGTTCTCCATCACCATCATTGCGGCCATGACGCTTTCGGTCATTACCGCCATTACGTTCACGCCGGCGTTGTGTGCCACTATTTTGCGTCCATCCCACGGTCAGGCGACGAAGGGTCCATTCGGCTGGTTTAACCGGTCATTCGACGCGTTGCTTGAGTATTATGGTCGTATCGTGGTGCGTCTGAATGCGACACCGCTTGCATGGGGGGGGTATTTGTTTCTGAGCGTTGCCGCTGTGCTATGCTTTTTTAAGCTTTCTGAAGGTTTCTTGCCTGATGAAGATCAGGAAGTCGTCTTCGTGCAGGTTCAATCGCCGCTCAACAGTTCGGCGCATGTCACGGAACGTGTGCAGAAAGATATTCGTGAATATGTCCAGGCACACGATAAAGGTGCTGTAGAAAATGTCCTGACGGTGTTTGGCTTCCATTTTGGCGGACGCAGTCAAAGTGCAGGTTTTATCGCAGTCAAGCTCAAGCATATTGATGAGCGTACGGGTGCCGTTCGTACAGCGCAGGACATAGCGTCTGATATTAACGGGCATTTTGCGACGTATGGGGTAGCCCAGGTTGTTGCGTTTCTTCCTCCACCCGTCATTGAACTCGGCAATGCCAGTGGTTTTGATTTTGAGCTGACCAATCCAGGGGGAATTCCCTACGAGCAGTTTTCTCAGGCCAAGGACCAGCTCATTGCCATGGCGCGGAAAGATCCGAGGCTTGTTGCTGTCCGTCTGAATGGACTGGATGACGCACCACAATGGCATTTGAACGTTCTGAGGGAGCGCGCCAATGCTTATTCGGTTTCCAATAGCGATATCAATGATACGATCGGGAGCGCCTTCGGTTCTGCCTATATCAACCAATTCAATATGAGTGGCCGTGCCAAAAAAGTCTTTCTTCAGGGGGAGATGGATTCGAGGTTGCAGCCCCGCGACCTAGAGAAATGGTTTGTACGCAATACACAGGGCCAGATGGTGCCGCTCACTGCTTTTACCGATCCAAAGTGGGAAATTGGGGCCCAGAAGCAGGATGTCTACAATGGTGTTCCCGCTTTCGAAATTCTGGGTGCGCCAGCGGCAGGCATAAGCAGTAGCGAGGCAATGAAGATCATGGAAGATTATGCGGCAAAGCTGCCGGTAGGGCTATCGCACGAGTGGTCTTCTATCTCCTATGAACAGCAGCAGAGTGCAGGGCAATCCGGGAAACTTTATGCTGTTTCATTGATTGTCGTTATCCTCTGTCTGGCAGGACTTTATGAGAGCTGGTCAATTCCTGTCGCTGTCATGCTCGTGATTCCACTCGGAATTCTTGGTGCTGCACTCGCTACTTTCCTGCGCGGTCTGGCAAACGATATCTATTTCCAAGTCGGCCTGCTTACAACAGTCGGTCTGGCCACCAAAAATGCAATTCTTATCGTGGAGTTCGCGAAGATGCACTATGATGCGGGTGCAACATTGGCTGATGCAGCTTTGATCGCGGCAAAAGAACGTCTGCGTCCCATCCTGATGACATCTTTTGCCTTCATTGTTGGTACTCTGCCGCTGGCACTCGCCACAGGGGCAGGTTCGGCTGCGCATATTGCCATCGGCACAGCGGTTGTCGGTGGTATGACTGGTGCGACAGTGCTGGCTGTATTGTTCGTGCCTAAATTCTTTGTTTCGGTTCTGACCCTGTTCCGGGTTCAGCGCAATGCTCCAGATAAGCCTCCCGTCAGCACAGCGGAAGAAGGGGGGGCGCACTGATGTCGAGGCAGCTTTCCTTTTCATCACTGGTCTTCCTGCTTCTTGGAGGATGTACCATGATTCCGCATTACGAACGGCCAGCCAGCCCGGTTGGCAAGACTTGGCCGAATGGGTCTGCCTATCGTAATACCAAAGGCGTCTCGTCAGATGCCGTGAAATCCGATGCTGCATGGCGCGACTTTTATCGTGATCCACTTCTTCAATCTCTTATTGCAGAAGCGCTGGAGAACAACCGTGACTATCGTGTTGCCATTCAGCAGATCGAAACAGCTGGTGCGCAGTTTGATATTGAAAATGCGAGTCTGTTTCCGTCATTGACGGGGAATGCATCAGGAAATATCCAGAAATATGCTGCTCGAACCATGCGGTTTCCCCATACACCAGCTTCTCAGGGGTCTATTTACCAAAGGCAGTATGGTGTCGGTTTCGGCGTTTCCTCTTATGAGATTGATCTATGGGGGCGCATCAGGAGTGCTTCCCGGTCGGCATTTGATCATTACATGAGTGACGTCTATACGCGTGAGAGCGTGAATATTACGCTCAAAGCAAGCGTCGCTACGACAGTTCTTAACTGGGTGGCCAACAATGAAGGATATCAACTCACATCAGATATTCTGAAAAGCTGGCAGAAAAGTTACGATCTCGTCCTTGAAGCGCGTAAAAGCGGTTCGTCGAGCGACCTTGATGTGGCGGAGGCAGAGGAGGCGCTGCGTGAAGCTGAAAAGCAACTGGAGATCTATGACCGTCAGCGGGCTCAGGCCCTCAATCAGCTGGAACTTCTGGTAGGAAGGCCTCTGACGGACGCTCAGAAAAATGCACTGGAAGGAAAGAAAGCTCTTGCTGACATAGTAGACTTTCCGGATGTTCCAGAAGGTCTCCCGTCTGATCTCATCGGTAGGCGTCCGGATATTCTTGCCGCAGAGCATACGCTTCTGGCCGCAAATGACGATATTGGGGAGGCTCGGGCTGAGTTCTTTCCGAAGATCCAGATTACTGCGTCAAATGGTACAGCAAGTAGTGGCATCAAACGCCTTTTCCGATCCGGAATGGGGGCATGGGATGTCGCCCCGCAGATCACACTTCCGATTTTTGACGAAGGTCGATTGACGGCCCAACTCAAACAATCGAAAGCAAACAAGCGTATGGAGATTGCCCGCTACGAAAAATCAATCCAGACAGGTTTTAGAGAAGTAGCAGACGCGCTTGCTGCCAGAGAGACTTATGTTCGGGAAACGACGGCGCAGGATTGTTTTGTTTCGGCTTCACAGCGGCAATACCGGCTTTCTCGTGCGCGTTTTGAAATGGGGTCAGACAGTTATCTGCAAACACTTGTTGCCCAGAGAACTTATCTCAACGCCGTGACGGAAGGGATTTCTATCCATCTCGGTCAGCGTTCAAACGCTGTTACGCTCTATAAGGTATTAGGGGGTGGCTGGGAGAATGAGACGCCAAAGCGCCCATTCCGTATCGGTGAGCATATTCTATAAGCTTGTCTGACAGACAGCATTATAGGATGGCTTGCTGTGCCGACATTTCTATGGGGTTCAGAATGTTTGGCTTCATCATGCGAAGAGGCTTGGAGCGGATAAAATGTTGTGAGTCCAAGTCTTGTTTTTCTTGAGGGCGCGTTGGGATCAAATTACGAATGTCTGATCATCAACTCTGCCATTGGATATTGAAATTGATGTAATCTGTGCTTGCAAATGGATTTTAATAATCTAAATGGCTGGTGATTGAGCTAACGATGGGACCATCCTTGATGTTGAAGAACAAAAATGAGCGTGATGAAGCTGTTAGGACGCAGATTGTTGAGCAGGCACGCTTATTGTTTGAGCGTTACGGGCAGTCAAAGACAACCATGTCCGATATTGCGGAAGCGGCAGGTATGTCACCCGCACACATTTATAATTTTTTCAAAGGAAAAAATGAAATTATAGATGCCGTTGGTGATCAGGTTTTTTCTTCCTTCGCCAAAAAAATAAAAAAAGAGATTGACACAAAAAAAGATCTTTTTGAAAAAATAGCCACGATATTTCTGTTTATTTATAAGCATAACCGTGATCACGCTCTTCCAAAAGATGATGGGCTATGTATTAAAATTTGTGAGGGGATTGACGGTTGGGATTTTGAAAAGAAATTTGAGGGATTTGTCCTCAAAACAGTTTCTGATATCATAAAACAAGCTGCCGAGCCCGATATTTCGGGGGATAAAGTCCGAAATGATGCCAGAACTATTCTCGACTGTATGTTTTTCGGCGCTGTTTATACCGAAATATTCCGATCTCTTTCAGCGAAAGAGCATGAACAACGCGTCAGATACCAGCTTGAATTTATTCGATCCGCGCTTCTTCAGAGGGGATATGTCGTTTAGTAAAGTTACGCTCGCTCCTGGAATTTCAGAATGTGTCTTTATGGCGTGATCTATTTGCACGTTTGACGTATTAGAAGAATGTGCACCGGCATATTCTCTGCTGGTGCACCAGTCTCTTGAGGAGGAGCAATACTCAGTGTGCCTTGGGCCTATAATGGCTCGTAGCCGCTACACGAGGGCTCCGGACTGCAAATTGGGCGCATCCATGGGACATGATCTGGGTATTTTCGGCCTGTTTAAATTGTCTGTTGTGGTTCGCAGAGTGAATTAAGTTGAAAAACGTAGCATCTTGAATTAGTCGAGTATCTTGAGCATCACATTCAGGCATAGGATTATGCTGACCCAAGGCGACCCGCCATAAAGTCAACAAAAGCTCGGATTTTGGGTAATGACTGTCTATTGGACGGCCACAGGATGCCGACGTCTCTTCTGTCATGAATATATTCGTCCAGAACGGGGATGAGCTGCTTTGCCTTTATCTTTTCATGCACCATGAAGTCTGGAAGCAGGGCGATACCAAGTCCGTTTTCTACCATACTTAGCAATGAGTTTATATTGTTGGAAACCGAAGATGTGGGCAGGTCCGGACTGATTAGTTCACCATTAGTCAGAAATGGCCATGGGGCCAGTTTTCCGCTGCTGGGATAACGATATCTCAGGCAGAGATGTGTCTGGAGATCATCAGGGCTGACTGGCAGGCCCCGGAGGGAAGCGTAGTCTGGTGCTGCGACAAGTCTATGATGAAATCCGCTAAGTCTGCGCATCATGAGACGCGAATCATCAACAGAACCAATCCGCATGACAGCATCAAACCCTTCCTCTACCAGATTGACCAACCGGTCACTGAAATCGAGATCCAGTTCGATTTCTGGGTAGCGTTTCTGAAAAGCAACAATATGTGGCATCAATTCAGTACCCAGATTAGGGAAACCGATGCGTAATCGTCCTTTGGGTTCTGCGGTGACTGCGCTTAATTCTTCTCTGGCTGCATCAAACTCTGCAAAAATGCGATAGCAATGAAAGAGAAATTTTTCTCCTTCAGCCGTCAAACTGATGGCGCGTGTGGAACGGTGAAAAAGACGAGCACCTAGTTCCTGCTCGAGCTTGGCTATTGTTCGGCCAATCGCTGATGAGGAGAGGCCAATCCGTCGACCGGCTTCCTTGAAACTGCTTGTTTCTGCCGCTTGCACAAAGGCTTCCAGGGCTCCAAAATGTGTCATGGTATGATTGCGCTTTGTTCCGTTATGTTCGGATAATTGTCCCATTTATCGCAAGCATGACAAGGGGTAGAAGAAACACGTATTATTCTGAACCAGCAAGATGAATGATGCCGGATAGATATATTCCTCAAAGCGACTTCAATCTGTCGATGGGATACCGGGCATTCAGTTTTGCTATAAAAAGTGGAGTTAATCATGGCCTCTCCCTCTCTGTTCAAACCGTTTACCCTCAAGGACATTGCACTGCGTAATCGTATCGCCATTCCCCCGATGTGCCAGTATATGGCCACGGATGGGGTCGTGAATGACTGGCACCATATTCACTATGGTGCCTTGGCTCGGGGTGGGGCTGGGCTGGTCGTTGTCGAAGCGACAGCCGTCGCTCCGGAAGGTCGCATTACCCCAAAGTGTGCCGGTCTGTGGAATGATGAGCAGGCACAGGCTTTTGTTCCTGTTGTCAAGGCCATCAAGGACGCTGGCGCCGTTCCTGGTATTCAGATTGCGCATGCCGGACGTAAGGCGAATGCCAACCGTCCATGGGAGGGAGATGACCATATTCCTGAAAATGACCCCCGTGCCTGGCAGACGATCGCGCCTTCCGCCATCGCTTTTGGTAAGCATCTGCCCCGGACGCCTAAAGCCATGACTCTTGAAGATATAAAGCGTGTGCAGCAGAATTTTGTTGATGCGGCGCGACGTGCTCTTGAGGCTGGCTTCGAGTGGATTGAACTCCATTTTGCTCATGGTTATCTGGCGCAGAGTTTCTTTTCTGAGCATAGCAATCAGCGAACCGACGCCTATGGTGGAAGCTTGGAAAACCGCAGTCGTTTTCTGGTCGAAACTCTCGCGGCAGTCAGAAAAGTGTGGCCGGAACATTTGCCTTTGACGGTCCGCTTCGGAGTTATTGAGTTCGATGGTCGTGACGAACAGACTTTTGCTGAGTCCATGGAACTGGTGAAGCGCTTCAAGACCGAAGGACTGGATCTGCTCAGCGTGAGTATTGGGTTCACCATTCCTGAAGTGAATATTCCGTGGGGCCCCGGCTTCATGGCGCCTATTGCTGGGCGTGTCCGTGAAGAAGTGGGTCTTCCGGTGACGTCAGCATGGGGGTTTGAAGTGCCTGCTGTGGCAGAGCAGGCCGCTGCGGAACACAGGTTGGATCTTGTCTCAGTTGGGCGCGCCCTTCTTGCTAATCCGCACTGGCCCTACGCAGCCGCAAAGGCCTTGCGCGCGGATCGACCCGCCTGGGTTTTGCCTGCTCCTTATGCCCGTTGGCTTGAACGCTATAGTCTTGGCCAGTTCTGAGGTGCCAGACGTTATCTGATACCGTCTGGCTACCCGCGAGGTTGAGCCCAAACGCATTTTAGATCGGGTCGTGCTGCCTGTTTCTTTTTCAAAGGAACAGGCAGTTGCCGTATGGAGCGTGTGGGCCGTTGGCTGATTATGAGAGGGTAGAAGAGCGATTGCAGTCTTACAAAAAGGCTGATCTGGAGGCTATGTGGATCTATTCGGCGAAATAAGACATCTCAAATTGAATGGAGGAACGGTCGTCTATGATCCTCGTCCATCTCTTGGACTGTCTCCCGATCTGTTGATGAAGAGACTGAGTTCAGAGCTGGTCTGGGAGCAGCACAAAGTCCGGATTCATGATACTGTAATAGATCAGCCTCGTTTGAGTGGCTGGCATGGGGATATCGTTCATACATATACCACGCTGGCGCATAATCTTCACCCAGAGCCTTGGAGCCCTGTGCTCAAGCAGCTCCGGCAACGTGTTTCAGAGCTGGCGAAAGCTCCCTTTAACTCTATGCTGGCCAATCTCTATCGGAACGGCGCAGACAGCATAGGCTGGCATAGCGATAACGAAGAGGGACTGGGAACTGAACCAACGATTGCTTTGATCAGCCTCGGTGCAGAGAGAAAGTTTTCGTTGAGACGGTGGGACGATCATCGCAGCAGGTGTGACATTATTCTTGAGCATGGCAGCTTGCTTATCATGAGTGGCATGACGCAGAGGTACTGGCAACATGCTGTCCCCAGAACAAGTGCGGTGACAGGGGCCAGAATAAGCCTCACGTTCCGACAGATTGATCCAGTATCAGGCCGCTCTCTGAAGTCGGTCACCCACAAAGAACAATCAGGGACGGATCCGTGATCAATAAGAGTGACGTTGCTGACTGCTATTTTTTATGGGAAGAGGTAAGATGAGGCTGTTTGTTACGGGGGCCAGTGGTTATATTGGCGGCTCCTTTGCTGCTGAAGCTGTTCGCAGGGGACACGACGTACGAGGGCTGGTTCGCTCCGCCGAGAAAGCGGCGGCCTGTGCAGCGTTGGGCATGGTGCCTGTTCAAGGAACGTTGGCGGATCGTGATCTTCTCATAGAAGAAGCCCAAAGAGCAGATGTGGTCGTTAATGCGGCAAGCAGTGATGAGCGGGATGCAGTTGATACCTTTCTCGCGGCGCTTTCAGGTTCCGGTAAAGCCTTCTTGCATACGAGTGGCAGCAGTCTGGTCGCTGATCATGCTGAAGGTGAAGCGAGCGAGGCTATTTTCGACGAGCGCCATATGCCGCTGCCTGTGGCAGAAAAAGCTCCGCGAGTTGCTCTCGATCACGCGATCCTGACAACACCTGGAATACGGTCAATCATTCTGTGTAATTCACTGATCTATGGAAAGGCTCTGGGGCCGACGGCTCATAGTGTCCAGCTTCCCCTTCTGGTAGACTACGCGCGGGAGAATGGCTGCGCCCGCTATATTGGCAAAGGTCTTAACCGCTGGTCGACAGTCCATATAGCAGATGTCGTGGACCTGTATTTCCTAGCGCTTGAACAGGCTCCGCCGGCAACATTTGTATTTGTTGAGAGTGGAGAGGCATCCTTTCGGGATATGGCGCAGTCTATTGCCAATGCATTGAGGCTTGGTGAGGCAACCTCCATGACGGTTGAGGCCGCCATAAAACGCTGGGGGCGTCAGAGGGCTCTGTATTCCCTGGCGTCTAACAGTCGGGTGCGCAGCCTCTACTCGCGGGCATGGGGATGGAAGCCGAACAGTGCAGATATTCACACATGGATTCTAAATAATATTTCAGCAGAAAATCCGTAAGAGAAAGAGGGTACATCTGAATTTCGGCTTTACCACTCCGTCATATACGAGTCAGGAAGCTGGCGTCAGAGCTATCTTACTCGTCAAGGTCATGGTTGCGAATCCGTAGCAGCCTCAAGGCATTAAGAGTGACGAGGGCAGTAGCGCCAGTATGCTTCACGTTGCGGGCCCCCAGGGTGTGGGAGTGGTGAAAGTGAAGAGGTCCGACCGGCAAGGGGGGGCAGGCTAAGGTTCCTTCCGCAATGCTGTGGGCAAGCCTGACGACCAGTGCACCCTGCCATCGCGAAGCGCTTCCAGGGCTGTCTGACCCGCAAGTTCAGGATGAGATTGCATCAGGAAGCGGTAAATGGTCCATCCGCTGTCGCCCAGCGTATCGAAAAGTGCGGGCGGGACAGGGAAGGGCTGTCCCGTCGCGTCGATCTGCCAGGCCGGATAGCGCGCTTCTCGTGGTGAGGATTCTGGCAGAACGAGGACAGCATGGGCCTGTTCCAGATCATGCAGGTCTGAGACAGTCAGGCCAAGACGATGGGCAAAAATCTCTCCCGTCAGCATGTCCGGCCCTGACAGAATGGTGGCTGTCAGGTGGCGCCCCCGTTCTTCTGCGCGGGCGAAAGTCTCACTCCGTGTTCGTGGCCTGTCTGTCATGAATGCTGTCTTTTTGTCTTGCAGGGAGAGATGAGAACAATACCATCATGGGGCAGGCGGAAGGGCCACTGTATCACCTGCCAGGATTATATGCATGTGGTGCGGAGGGGCTCGAAAGTACGGGACATCGTCGTCCAAATGGGATATACATGATGCATATCCGTGGGGAGGAATATGCCGATGCTGACCCGTACGACACTCTTTCTATCCAACCGCTCGCAGGCAGTGCGTCTGCCGAAGATGGTCGCCTTCGGGGAGCAGGTGCGTGACGTCGTCATCGTGTCCGAAGGTTCACGACGGATCATCGCCCCCGCTGACGCAGCGTGGGATGATTTTTTTGCGGCTCCCGGGGTGGATTTGGTGGAGCGGAACCAGCCGGCCATGCAGGAACGTGAGGCGCTCTGAATGCTGCGTTACCTGCTGGATACGAACCTCTGTATCCGGGTGTTGCGGGATCGACCACAGGGGCTGCGTCCGAGGTTCAACAGCTGTGCGGAGGAACTCTGCATCTCGGACGTGGTTCTGTATGAACTGCTTTATGGCGCGGAACGCTCGTCCGATCCCGTGCGCACAAGGCGTGAGGTCGAGCGCTTTGCGGTAAGGCTGGCGGTCCTGCCATTCGATAGTGAAGCGGCCGCCCATACGGCGGACATTCGGGCCGAACTTGAACGGAATGGCCGTATCATAGGTCCGTATGATCTCATGATTGCCGGGCATGCCCGGAGCAGAGGGCTGATTGTGGTGACCGGCAATCTGCGAGAATTTCAGCGGGTAGAGGGTCTTCGAACCGAGGACTGGCTGACTGACACGGTCTGACCGAAAGAGGTCGCAGTGAGACCGAATATTGATAAAAACGATTGTTTATCAATCGACTATGTCATGCGGCGAGCCTCTCCACGAACCCGCTGACAAGCAGCAGTTTTCTTTGGTTGCAGGCCCCCGCAACCAATGTAGCCTGCTCTTTATTGGCGGAGCGCAGTTTTCTTCGGTTGTGGGTCCCCGCAACCAAGCGCAAGTCCTTGATCAGACAATAAAAACCCGCCTCACTCAGGCGGGTTTTTGTTGTCTGAAACGCGGCGTAGGATGCACATAGGATGCAGATGGGACTGAAAGCGCAGCGTAGTTTTGCCTGATTTCACGTGTGCGTGATAATTTTCGCATGGCCTTCACTAAGACAATGGCATCGCCGCTTGTTCGTGCAGGACACAATATCTGGTGTCACCATAGTTTCATGAGCACAATATGAGCGACCATGGTCTCGAATACGGACCTTGCTCGCCCGCAGAATGGAGCCGGTGCATGGACGGAGATTTTTCGCTGTTTACGGGCGGCCAGGGTGGCCGCAAGGCCGTTCGTAATCCGTTTGAAGGGGCTTTCGGAACGCGACCTGTCCCGGCACGCCCGCTGGATCGGGGCATGGGAGAAGCGGTCGGTCGCCGGACGGTGTTCCGCCCTTCCGACCGGGAGGATTTCGGGCGTGTCGCCGACCGTGTGGCCGAAGGCAATGCCGGATTACTGGCCACGGTGGAGGATGCGGAGATCATGCAACTCCGTAACGCCATCGCTAGGCTCAGGACTCATAGCCAGAAGATGACGGTTGCAGCGAGGCAGATGGCTGAGAAGAAGACGGTCGGGCATCTGTCATAGCGTGTTGCGACCCGCCGCCAGTCCTTGAGGCGGCCGAACATGATTTCGATGCGGTTGCGTCTTTTGTATTTTCGCTTGTCGTATTTGACTGGTTTTCCGCGAGATCTTCTTCCCGGAATGCAGGGCCTGATCCCTTTTTCCTCCAGGGCATCCCGGAACCAGTCAGCATCATAACCCCGATCCGCCAGCAACCGCTGTGCCATGGGAAGGCTGTCCAGCAGAGCAGAGGCTCCGGTGTAATCACTGATCTGTCCGGCTGTCATAAAGAAGCTCAGCGGTCGTCCGTTCTGATCGGTGACTGCATGCAGCTTGGTGTTCATGCCCCCTTTAGTGCGTCCGATTAGGGCCTGTTAGATCTTGAATTTCTTCCCATATTGTAGGGATGGAAGAAGGAGACAGAACAGGCACCTTTACGGACGAGACATGGGCGATCTGGGAACCTCTGATTGA
>NZ_WOTH01000043.1 GCF_011516945.1 Acetobacter estunensis | reverse complement strand
ACAATCAGAGACCATTCTTCGTCGCTGATATCAGACGGATATGGTTTGCGTGCAGTATTCATCCATCTGTTCTGCAACACTCACGCCAGAAAGTACATAACACCCTCTAGGACCAGATCAAGAAGCATCCGCATCGTCTTGCGCAATGTCAGCAGCGGATCGCTGGAAACCATGGTGTCCGATGGCGTCGCCGCCACGAGAAAACTTTTCCCCAATTCCGAAATGACCGTCTTGAACAGACTTTCCTTGGAAGGGTGCCGCCGATAGATGGTCTGCTTGCCCACCTGGGCCACCGCCGCAATCTGCTCAACAGATGTGGCTGCGTACCCCTGTTCTCCAAACAATCTGCTGGCTGTCTTCAAGATAAGAATATCCAGCTCCTCGGATATCCGACCATCAGGCCGACCTGAAATCTTCTTTCTTTCGTCTCTGTCCGGCATGAACTTTTCCTGATGCACGTCGGCACAGGAAATATACGAGACGTTCTCGTCTCGCAAGATTTTCATAGAGACTGACGACCTGCTTCGAGCCTGCAAAACCACTTTTCGTTATGATAAACAGGAATGAATCGCCAAATGGGCCCGAGGATGGCCGATACCCTTTAGAGCATCCCGAAACCAGACATTCCGTCCCCCGTGCCAAAACCGCGCAACGGCCAGGCAATGTCACACCGCTTTTCAGTGCCTCAAATTCAAAATGAATATCATTTAATTTTTAAAGCCCACCACCTTTCACTGCCCAATAAAAATTCTCATATTATTCATTGAAAATAAATAAATTACAGGAAGATAAAACAATCTAACTATAAAAATAAACATATAACACAATTATATGTTAATAATAATTCACTATCATTGGAATTATAAATATTATAAATTCAAAACTATATTTTAAAAACAATAAGAGGAGCGATTCATTGCATCTCAACCGGAAAGCTCTCCCCCATCTCCCCGATAATGTCTATCGCCCTGAATTCGACCTATCCCAACTTACTCCCGGCATCCTTCATCTCGGTTGCGGCAATTTTCATCGCGCCCATCAGGCCGTCGCCACGCAGGCGGCCATCAACCGGGAAGGCCCGGACGGCCTCAAATGGGGCATCGTCAGCGCCACCATGCGACGCCCCGACCTCGTGAACCAGCTTCGGCCACAGGACAATCTCTACACCCTGCTGACCCGCATCGAAGACAGGACCGTCGCGTCCGTCATCGGCTCCATTCATGAGATGGTATTTTCGGGTGATGAGGCCATCGATCTGGCGGAACGTGTCGCCGATCCTCGCATACGCATCATCTCCCTGACCGTGACGGCCAGCGGCTATTACCTGACCGCCGATGGACGGCTCGACCCGGAGGCGCAGGCCATCCGGCAGGATCTTTCAGCACGACATCCCCGCACAGCCATAGGTATTCTGGCGAACGGTCTCGCTCTGGTGAGACAACGTGGCACTGTTCCCCCCGTGATCCTGTGCTGTGACAATGTCAGCCACAACGGTGCAACGCTCAGGCAGGCTGTCATGGATTACGCCTCTCTGCGTGGCGATGATCGGCTGGCGGCATGGATCGGAGAAACGGTTCAGTTCCCCGACACGATGGTCGACCGGATTGCACCATCAAGCCACATTGATGACGTCGCCGATGCAAAGAAGGCTCTCGGCGGAATTGTCGATGCCGCACCCGTTTCTGCTGAACCGTGGTTTCAGTGGATCATCGGGCCGTTCGATGGTCTCCGCCCCTACTGGGAGGCGCACCCCGGCACAAAATTCGTCCGAGACGTCGCTGTCTTTGAAGCCGCCAAGCTCCAGATGCTGAACGGTAGCCATATGCTGCTCGCCTATACGGGCGCACTTGCCGGGTTGAACACGATCGCGGAAGCCGCCAGCGATCCCTCCCTCGGACGCATCACCGCCCGTTTCATACGGGACGAACAGACAGCAGGCATTACCCTCTCCGCCGAGGAACTGGACGATTACACGCAGGCTCTGATGGCCCGCTTTCAGAATCCCGGTATCGTTCATGATGCAGAGCGCGTGGGACGCAACGGTTCGGCCAAGATGGCAGACCGGGTGATGCGCGCCATGCGGGACAATCTTGTTGCAGGTCGCTCCGTTTCCGGCGCATCGCTGCTTATCGCCAGCTGGATACGCTGGTTCGCGCTGAACGATCAGGAGGCGCTGGAACTGTGCCTGACTGACCCGAAAGCGAAGGTTTTACAACGCATCTGCGCCGAAGCTCGTGATGATCACAGGGCGCAGGCGGAGGCCTTCCTCGCCATGGAGGAAGTCTTCGGCCCGCCGCTGCCAGATCATGATCGTATCGTGGCGGAAATTGCTGGCCTGCTGCGCCGACTGACGGAGGAGGATGTGCCCTCCGTCCTCCGTGAACTGGCATCCTGAAAGTAAATCTCAGGCTGTTTTCAGCACAGTCTGCAAATAGGCCCTTACGACAGTCAGATCATCCACGATCGCCAGCGCCTTTTCGTGGATGTCATCGGCGGGTTGAAGAAGATCCGGCACCACAATAACCCGTATGCCCGCCGCATGAGCTGCCCGCGCACCGGAATGAGAGTCCTCAAGCGCGAGGCAGTATTTCGGCTCGATACCGATTTTTTCAGCAGCTTTCAGATAAGGCTCTGGATTGGGTTTGCCTGCGCTGACATCGTCCCGCGTGACCGTCGCATCAAAACGCTTGTCGAGACCAACAAGTTCCAGATGGTGATCCGTGCGATAACGGCTTGAAGACGTGGCAATCGCCCGTGGGATACGGAACTCGTCCAGAAGATCCAGCAAGGGAAGCACGCCGGTTTTCAGAACCAGTCGGCCATTATCGACATACTCGCGGAGCACCACTTCCTGACGGGCAAAAAACTCCTCCATGGGAAAGGCCACACCGTAGGCTTCATGCACCAGCCTGCGGCATCCATCCGCAGGCACGCCAATCATGGAGCGGCAGAAACTCATCGGAATGTCGTAGCCAAGGTCTTTACCAGCATCGACCAGCGCATCCATCGCCAGCGTCTCACTGTCGAGCAGCAACCCGTCCATATCGAACACCACCCCACGAACAGGGGCGGATGATACATTGCGAAGCTGGGCTGGAATAATCTGCTCTGTCATTTTTCTTCCTGTATATTTTTCTTGCAGCGAATGTACAGCAGTAAGACCGCAAATGAAAAATCCAGAAAATTAAAAGATATTCACCCACATCACGTCATTGGAAATCATAAAAAAAACGCCTCTTCCAGGCGTGCTACCCGGAAGAGGCGTCAGAACTCAGAAGGCCGCCTTAATTAAAAATGCAGCGCCCCATCATAAGCCGCCAGCACAGCTTCATGCATCGACTCAGAGATTGTCGGATGCGGGAAGATGGTTTCCTTCAACTCCGCTTCCGTCAGTTCACCACTGCGGGCGATGACATAACCCTGAATCATCTCCGTCACTTCCGCACCGATCATGTGCGCGCCCAGCAACTCGCCGGTCTTGGCGTCGAACACGACCTTCACCAGACCTTCCGGCTCGCCCATGGCAATCGCCTTGCCATTGCCGATGAACGGGAAACGACCAACGCGGACCTGATAGCCTGCCGCCTTCGCCTTGGCTTCCGTGTAGCCGACTGACGCCACTTGCGGACGGCAGTAGGTGCAGCCCGGAATCTTGGTCACGTCGATCGGATGCACATGCTTGCCGGCAATCGCTTCAACACACATGACAGCCTCGTGGCTTGCCTTGTGCGCCAGCCACGGAGCGCCAGCCACATCACCGATAGCGAACACACCCGGCTCACCAGTGCGGCAGAGATCATCGGTCACGATATGCGTGCGATCCACGACAATCTTTAGGACGACCGGAAAAAATCGCGCTCATAGGTGCGATTGCACGTTCAGTCGCACGGCACGCCCGCATGATGTGACCTCGTTTCCTGTGGGAGAGGTCTGTCATGGTGTGTTCTGTCCGGTTGCCGCTTCAACCACTTCCGCAGGCGGGGGTGGCACGGGGCCGGAGTCTGACCTCGCCGTCATGCGTCCAGGATGACATCCACGAGCCCGAGGTCTCAAGACAACCCTTTGGGCTCAGGAACGCACGCGGCGACAAGGCGTGGCTGCGTTCATCGCAGGGCTACGCCCCGCGCTGCCCGCATCCCCACCTCGCTTGCCTGCATTCCACCGGTCTTGACACCTCGGGCTCGCGGACGTCGTGGCGTTGGCAGGACGGGACGAGAAAAACGTCAGACCCCGACCCCTTTCAGCGGCAACATCGGGGGCTGCGCTGCCCCCGAACCCCCGCAGGACGAACAAGAAAAACAATATTCTGTGGTCGTTCCGTCAATACAGTGCGGTGTCTTTTCCTGAAAATAAAGTCGTTTATTTTGGCCTTTAGTTACTTGGAGTGGTGCGCGTTCTGTACTAACCTTTTCTTGTATTCAGGATATATCAGCAGCGGAGATCTCCGATGATCCAGCGTCAGACCGATGAGCAGGCCCACGAGGAACTCGTGCGGTTTCGTGAAGAAATCCGCTGCGAGGTCGTTCTTGAGAAGGCCGGTTACAGGCTCGATAAGACGGAAAGCAGTAAGAACAACCAGAAGTATCGTCGTGGTAAAGGCGAAAGTATTGTCGTCAACCATGGCGGTCGCGGCTGGTGGTCGCCGCACCATAACGCGACCGACAAGGGTGCGAAGGGTTCGGTCATCGACCTGGTGCGCTTCCTCAACCCGGGGATGTCGCTCGGTCACGCGCGGCAGGAACTGCGCGGACTGCTCGGCGTCGCTCCAACCGGGGCGACCTACGAGCACGCGCCCGGCGAGGAGCGCCCGCGCCGGGATCCCTCGGTGATGTGGAACCGTCACCCGGTGCTTGTGCGCGGATCGGCCGTTTGGACTTACCTCACGCTTACCCGTGCCCTGCCCGAAGCTCTCCTGGCGCACGTGGCCCGGCAGGGCGTCCTGCGCGAGGGCATGAAAGGCACCGCGTGGTTTGCCCATCACGACAACAACGGAGCGCTGACCGGGATGGAGATGCGCGGCCCGGAATACCGGGGTTTCTCCTCGGGTGGCGGCGGCAAGCGGCTGTTCCGTTTCCGGGCAGACGAAGGGACGCGCCCTCTGCGTCGTCTGGTCATCTGCGAGAGCGCGATCGACGCCTTGTCGTTTGCCGCGCTCGATCATGCCGTCTTCCGGCAGGGCACGCTCTACGTGTCCACCGCAGGCGGCCTCGGACCGGACGCCTGGGAGGAACTCAGGGCGCTGATGGCCGCACTCCCGCAGGCGCAGGGACGCGTGATCGCCGCTGTGGACGCGGACGCGCAGGGTGATCGTTACGCCGAAAACTACATCACGATGGGCGAGGAACTGGGACTGCTGGCCATGCGCCTCTCCCCCGATGCCAACCTCAACGACTGGAATCGTGTCCTTCAGGACAAACGTGCCAACCATAAGGAAAACGCAGCATGACCCTCACACCCGATCCCCTGGCCCGCGTGCTCCCCTGGGAGGCCGCGACCCTCGAAGCGTGGTTCCAGCATAAACTGGCCCGCTCCCTGTGGAGCGAGGCGGGTTTCGCCGGACATCCGCGTCACTACCTCATCTGCACGGACGGCCTGACCGACGTGCAGGGTCTCATCATCGGGGGCACCCGCGACGGCGCTCACTGGGACCGGGACGGGCTGTTTCGGATCTTCACCGAGGACCGCGTGATTGCGACCGTCGATGGCAGTCGGGCGCGGGAACTGCGTATCGAGCATCGACCCGAGGTGATGCGTCAGGTCTTTCCGTCGGCAGGCGCGGTGCCGTGCCGCGAGAACACGGTCCAGAACCTGTTCGTCGCCGCACGGTTGGCCACGATGTTTCGTGATAACCCCGAGGCGCGCCGTGTCTGGGCCACCCATGTCCAGCGGGTTCACGCGCAGGGCGGGGCGGTCGAAGAAGAGCGGCACGTGCCGACCCAGCTTGTGTGGATTGGTGAGGACGATTACCAGGCGGCGGCTCTCGTGCTCGATGGCACATGGATCGACGAACTGGTCGGGTTCTCGACGTTTCGCCCGATGATCGTGCTGGTGGAGAACGAGCATGTCGTGCGGGTGGACCCGGCCTGTGAGCGTATCCTCAACGCGGAGCGGATCCGGTGAGCGCGCAGGCGGGACTGACCGCGATCCTTGAGCCTCTCACACTCTCCCAGCGCGAAGCCGCACTCGCCGAGGGACGGGTTCTGGTCCTTGCTGGTGCTGGAACGGGCAAGACCAAGACCCTGACCGCAGGTGTCGCCACCCGTATCCGTGCGCGCGGCATGCTGCCGGCGCGGATCCTGTGCGTGACCTTCACCAACAAGGCGGCCGCCGAGATGCGTCAGCGGATCGCTGGCGTGCTGGGCGAGGGGCAGGCGCCGACCTGGCTGGGCACGTTCCACGGTCTGGGTGCCCGTCAGCTGCGCGCCGAGCCCGAGGTGGCCCATCTGCGGTCGGGCTTCGATATCCGTGACGCAGACGACAGTCTGGCCATCATCCGCCGGATCATGAAAGGGCTGCCGGAACATGAAGTGCCGGTGCCCGAGGACGGTAAACGCTGTGACGCCCGACAGGTCAAAAAGATGGCCGAGCGGATCGGGCACATGAAGGACGAACTCGTGCGTCCCGAGGAGGCGTGGTCATGGGTCGCAGCCCTGCTGGCGCGGCGCCGGGCGGCGCATAAATGGGCGGACGAAGAAGGCTGGAACTTCGCCGTCAGGCTCTACGGTCTGTATCAGGCGACCCTGCGCGAGCAGAATGCGGCTGACTTCGGCGATCTCCTGATGTGGCCGACGCTGGCGCTTCTCAACGACAGGATCTACCGTCGGCGCTGGTCCGAGCGGTTTACGGCCGTGCTCGCCGATGAATTTCAGGACGTCAATCACGGTCAGATGCTCTGGCTGACACTGATGTCGGAGTATTCCGGCGAACTCTTCTGTGTAGGTGATGACTCGCAGAGCATTTATTCCTGGCGTGGCGCGAAGATTTCTTTCATTCGCAATTTCCAGAAGACGTTTCCCGGCGCGACACTGGTCAAACTGGAAGAGAACTTCCGCTCCACCGGCCGTATTCTTGCCGCCGCCAATGCGGTGATCGCCTTTGACGAGGGGCGCATCCCCAAGACGCTCTATACGAAGCGCGATGCCGGCGAGCTGATCGAGGTGGTGGACTACGGATCCGGTGAGGCGGAAGCGCACGGGATCGCCGCCGAGATGGGATGCCGGGCGGCCGATGGTGTGGCCTGGCGCGATATGGCGATCATTTACCGCCAGAACAGACTCTCTCGGGCACTGGAAGAGGCCTTGCTACATGCCCGCATACCCTATGAGATCATCGGTGACGTGGGCTTCTATCATCGGGCCGTGGTCAAGGACGCGCTGGCCCTTCTGGTTCTCTCCGGCTGCCCTGAGTTCCGCCAGTCCGACGAGGCGTTCCGTCGTGTGGCCAACCTGCCCAAACGCGGCCTCGGCGCCAGAGGAATGGGGGAAATCGAGAAGGAAGCCCTCGCCCGAGGTCTGAGTCTGTTCGATGCCGTGGAACATACTGCGCTTCCGGCAAAGGTGAAGGCAGCGCTGACGGAGTTCTGCCGGGTCGTGCGCCTGATCGGCATGGACCCCGAGCTACGCCTGTGTGAGCGCATCGAGCTTCTCGTGGACAAGACAGGCTACAAAAGCATGCTGCGCGATCTGGGCACCGACGAGGCCGAGGACGCACTGGGCAATCTCAATGAGCTGGTCACACTCAGTGAAGGGTTTGTCCGTACACAGGATCTTCTGGAGCACGCGGCGCTTGCGACCTCGGGACCGAAAGAAACAGGTGGGGACAGGGTGCAGCTGATGACCATGCACCGCGCCAAGGGGCTTGAGTTCGGGCATGTGTTTCTGCCCGGCTGGGAGGAGGCGGTGTTTCCCGGGCACAGGAGAGCGCAATTACGAGGAAGAGCGCCGTCTGGCCTATGTGGCGCTGACGCGGGCGATGTATCGCGCCACCATCACCTGGGCAGGGTTCCGGCATGGTATGCGCTCGGAGCGCTGTGGTTTTGTTGACGAAATCCCGCTCGAGCACCGTCACGCGGGCTGGTTGCGTAAAGCGCAGCAGGGGGAGGCGGTCGGGCAGACTCTCAGCCCGTCCTGGCAGCGTGCGCGGGCACAGATGGATGCACTGGGGTTCTGAGATGAGCGAGAATGGTTCTTCCCTTCCTTTCGATACGGCGCCCCCACGCAAGCCTGTCCATCGGTCACGCTCGGGTTGGGCGCATGACTGCGAGATCTGTGGCAAGGGCGCGCCTTTCGGGTTCGACCATCCCCGGGGCGGGATGCAGTGGTTCTGTTCCGAACATCGGGAGAGGGGCGAACGCAAGGATGGGTCCACGTCGAAGAGGCCGTCGGCATGAGGCGCGCGTCAGTTCTCGCAGGGCTTGTGCTCAGCTTTTCGCTGTCTTCGGTCGCCCATGCCGAGGTGATCTCCTGCGCTCCGCAGTTCCCGGGTGGTCAGCCGCCCGCGGTTGTGGACGAGACGCTGCGCAGCGGCACGGTGATGCTGTGCAGCCATGGTTACGCGGTGCTGGAATCCGAGCGCACCCGGGGACCGCTATGGGCGGCGGAGTATCTGTCCGAGGAAAATCTTGAGGTCGCGGGGAGCACCCCGAGGCGGAGCAGTTTCTATCCCGATGGACGTCTACCGCTGACCATGCGGGCCGAACTTTATGACTATAAATCATCTGGGTACGATCGTGGTCACATGGTGCCATCCGGTGACGAAGCGGGCCTGTCATGGCAGGCCGAGACCTTTGCGCTCTCCAACATTGTGCCGCAGACGGCTGAACTTAACCGGGGTGCCTGGGCCGGGGTGGAGAGTGCGGTGCGCGGTCTCGCGGATCGCGACGGTGAACTCTATGTCGTCACGGGGCCGGGCTACGATCCTGACGATGATCAGACCATCGGGCCGGACCACATCCCGGTTCCGGCGCTGACATGGAAGGCGATCTACGATCCGGTGAGCAATGGCACCGGGGTCTATGTGTGTCTCAACACCACCACGCCGCAGTGCCGTGTCATCTCGGTTGCCCTGCTTACCGAACTGGTGCGGATCGACCCGTTTCCGGGTGTGCCGGCGACGGAAAAGAGCCGCGTGATGGCGATGCCGCCGATCGGGGACAGTCCCTATGCGATTGAGCACGATGCCAGCGCGCGCGGGCTGTTGCGGGAATGGGCCGCGCCCAAGGTCCAGAAGGCGCTGCGCTCGCTGATGAAGGCGATGCGGGATGGATGAGTTCAAGAGAGAGCGATGCAATCGGCGCTGGCGCACTGACGATCATGGCTTGCCAATAAAAAAAGTCGAAGTTGCCAATAAATAACTGTTGCACAGAGGAAAAATTCGTTCCTATTGGGTGTCGTCTTTCAATAACAGAAAAGCGACGTGTTCATGGAAAATCATCTGACGGGGGCGGTTCTCGAGACCCTGAGAAGCGTGGGTGCATCCGACTATCCCGTGTCTAGCGGTAAGTCGGGAACCTCGAAAGTTCACCGTTTTCGGTTGCCGAACGGGCAGCCCGTCGTTCTTCAAACAAATAATGTAATTCCACGGATGTGGTTTTTAGCGGCCCATGATGACGCAACACTGCGTCGGCTAGGTGAATGCAAGCATTATGCAGCGGGAAAAAGTCGTCACCACCATCTTGGACCGGTTCGGGAGTTCAAGGGTCGAGAACTTGTTCAAGTCACACTGACCGCAAATCTGCCGATAGTGCGGGATACGATGCGTGCGATTGGAACAGCATAGCAAAACAGGTTCAGTCGATGATCTTGTTTCGTTCCGGTTGTGCGGGCAGGATCGCAGTATGTCGCCACCTCGCCCGCATGACGGCCTACGCCGCATTCTGCACATCGACATGGACGCTTTCTACGCCTCCATCGAGCAGCGTGACGACCCGGCTTTGCGCGGTCGCCCGCTGGCCGTGGGACGGGAAGAAGCGCGTGGTGTCGTGGCGGCTGCCAGTTACGAGGCGCGGCCTTTTGGTGTTCGTTCGGCCATGCCCTCCATCGTGGCCCGGCGTCAGTGTCCGGATCTGATCTTCGTGCGTCCCCGCTTTGAGGTCTATCGTGCGGTCTCGGCGCAGATCCACGCGGTATTTACCCGTTACACGCCCCTGATCCAGCCGCTGGCGCTGGATGAGGCGTCGCTCGATGTGACCGATCATCTCGAAAGCTTCGGTTCGGCCACCGCGATCGCCGAGGCGATCCGCGCGGACATCCGAAAAGAGACGGGCCTGACGGCTTCTGCCGGCGTGTCGTACAACCGGTTTCTGGCGAAACTGGCGTCCGATCAGAATAAGCCTGACGGGCTGTTCGTCATCACCCCCAAGCAGGGACCAGTGTTCGTGGCGACACTTGCGGTTGAGACGTTTCATGGCATTGGCCCGGCAACGGCGAGGAAGATGCACGCCCTGGGCATTCACACAGGCGCGGATCTGCGAAAGTGGCCAGTGGACGCCCTGCGGGGACATTTCGGAAGTGCTGCCGAGTTTTATTACGGGATCTCGCGTGGCATCGACAACCGACCGGTCAACCCGGACAGACAGCGCAAGTCGATAGGCACCGAAACCACCTTCGAGCGTGACGTCGCGTCGCAGGAAGACCTGCAGGCTGCACTGGAAACGATTGCCGCCAAGCTCTGGGCGTCCTGCACAAAACGGCAATTGTCCGGCTGCACCGTGACCGTGAAGGTGAAATACGCCAATTTCCAGCAGGTGACCCGCGCCCGCTCGATAAGTGATCCGGTAACGGATGAGCGCGAGCTGGCGACGCTCGGTCGTCTGGCATTGCAGACGCTGTTTCCGCTGGCGAGACCCGTGCGTCTTGTCGGTCTGACCCTGTCGGCCCTCGTTGAAAACGATGTGGCCCACGAGGGACAACTGGGGCTTTTCGAAAAATAATAGAACCGTCGCAAACCCGGTTCAGTCGCAGACGAACGGCGTATTCCTCGGCGTTGGGATGACTTCGGACATCTCAACGTATTTCATTTCAGAGGAGGCATTCCATGTCATGTGCGTCGCTCATGTTCGATTTCACTGCCAGCCGTTTTGCTGGAGCCGTAGCCACATCTTCATGCCGCTCCTGTTCCCTCCATGTCGGATCCGAGGGGGCACAATGATCGAAGCGGGCTCTGATCTGATGGCGTTTCAGCATGGCGTTCTGATCGCCGGTGCGATCTGGTTTTTTATCTGTGGCTTCGTCACGTCGAAACGACGCACATGGCTGACCGCCGCTCTCGCAGGCTTCATGGTGCTTGGTCTGATATACGTGGTCGTGGCACCGACACAATCGGCGATGGATGTCTTTCCATGAAGCGGTCGCGAGGACCGCGGCAGGGAGATCTGTTCGGGTGGCGGCGTCCGCGTGCCGCGCCTCGGCTTCTGGCTCATGCAGTTGATGTCGGCGACCACGGGTGCGTCTATTCACCCGGGATGACCATGGTCGCGCTCTTTGTCTGCGCTCGATGCGGATGGGAGTCCCGGTGGATCGAGAGACCCAACATGACCGCGACAAAAAGAGGAATTGCCTGCGAGGACTGCAACAGCTCAGACGTCGCAGCCTCTTGTCAGGACAGGTGAATCAGGGATTGTTCTTTCTGTTCTGAAAAACAGAAGGGATATTTCGATGAAAAGAACATCTGCGGTCCTGGTCGCCGGTCTGCTCGCGCTGTCCTGTGGATATGCTGCTCGTGCGGACGAAGATCGTGGCGCTCCCTCGGGTAAGCCTCTGCGCGTGGAAACGACGTGGGAGCCGGTCAATCAGTCTCTGACTGATCTCATAAATAGCGGTGCAAAGCTTGTTTCTGCAGGGTTTGGTATGGGCGGCCCGACGGCGACCATCGTCAAGGATGGCCACTACATCCTCTGCGGCATCGAAACGCCGGGTGGTCTTGCCGAGCGCAAGATCGCTGAGTCCGAGTGTTACCGCATCAATTGACGAAATCTGACACGTGGGGAGAGACCCTTGGGTCTCTCTTTCGTCCGCCCTTCAGGACGCGAGCGCGTCCTTGAGGGCCTTGGCGGCTGTGAAGCCGAGGCTGCGTGAGGCGGCGATGTCGATCGTCTCACCTGTCTGCGGGTTGCGTCCCTTGCGCGCGGCGCGCTCACGCAGATCGAACTTGCCGAAATCCTTCACCGCAACCGCATCGCCCTTCTTCACTGCACCGGTGATGACCTCGAAGGTCGCGTCCAGCGCCTTTCTGGCGTCGGCCTTGCTCAGATCGGCACGTTCGGCGATTGCCGCGATCAGTTCGGATGTGTTCATGAGGGTCTCTCCAGTTCAAAAAGATGCCGATCCCATCGACAGGACGGCTTGCCGAAGCCGCCACTATGGCGGAAACGGATTAACGCGCCACCACCACACAAGCATGGCGCCATGGCATGATCGTGACGATCGGTGCGACTGACGACAGGCGCATCTCAGTCGCACGCCTGACCGTTACGACTGTTCGTGCGCCTGGTCATGGGGACGCGGGCCGCTCCGAGAGGACAGAGAATGAAGAAGAGTTTCCCAGCCCTGCTTGCCGTAGTAGCGGCCGCATCGAGTAGTGTGGCCCTGGCGGCACCGGTCGAGCGTCCCATGGGGGGCGGTGTCGGCTCCGGACGGGCCGAGGTGGTCTCAAAGACCCGCATCGCGACGAACTTCGAGGCGACGTCGGACAAAAGCCTGACGGCGCTTCTCGACGAGGGCTACGCCATCACGTCGGCGACCGGTGATGACGGTCAGATCCTCTATCTGGTCAAGGAAGGACATGACGGCGAGCATTCGCACTGGTACCGCTGCGAGCTGATCGGCGACAGCAACGGAAATGTGCGCCTGGGCCTGAGTCATCACGCGGCTTCTGACTGCAGGGCGTTGAACTCATGAGCCTGGACACCAAAGGACCATTCCGCAAACCGACCCAGCAGTTCATCGACGCCATCAGGAAGGGCCTTCCGGGGCAGTTCGCGGGCGTGCAGTCCAGCCGGACGGCCGCGCAGGATGACGATGACGAGTTTGAGTCCGAAGAAGCTGCCGACTGGATCTACCTCAAAAACGGTTTTGCCGTGAAAATCGGCTATATCTCCGAAGACGACGACCGCGTGTTCGACATCATCACAGGCGAGCCGGGCGGTGACGAGACGCTCGACGACGAGTTCGGTGAGGGCGATGACGCGCCCGCGGAACTGGAGCAGGAGACGCTCGATGAGCATATCGCTTTCCTGCGCGGAGAAGACATCTCAGACTGATGCCATGGGGCGCGTTCGCTGCGCCGCGATGATCTGATCCCAGATGCGGACTCGCGACGCATGGGGCGCGCGGCAGCTTGCACCCCTGATCTCGCTGGCCAGTGTCTCCGGATTGAGCACATACTCTGCGAGCATCGGATCGGTCTCGGCCGATCCGGTCAGCACGACACGCGACACCACCTGAAAATCCAGAGCAACCGGCGCCACCACGGCGCGCACGGCGGCACAGTGGCCCATGTTCTGGTGAAGCGGGCTGAGAACAAGGCGTCCGTCTTTCTCGGTCCCCACGCGCTGGCGCCACCGGCGATCTGCCGGATGACCGGAAAGCCGTCCGGCGTAATGCTTGGTCTCGATCACCATGACGGCATCGGGGAGCAGGACCAGATGGTCGATCTGGGTAAAGCCTGCCCCGGTCACACTGGGAAGATGCACGTCATGCAGGGTCGGGAGACCGCACGACGCAAGGGTCTCGCCGACGATGCTCTCGCCTTTCGCGCCCTTGATGTGGGCGCGCAGCGCCTGCCACGCGGCATGGGCGCTATCGGTTCGCACGCGGCGGCTTGGCGCGCCCTTTGGACGGCGCTGGATCCGCACCATCAGAGAGACACGATTGAAAGCAGAGGGCAGGGGGCGGGCATGAGGTCTCCTTTCCGGGGTGGCAAGGGAGAGTCTGTCATGCCCGCGTGCGACTGTGCCTGTTTCAGACACAGCAAAAAAAAGCGTTCGAAAAGGAGACGGTCAGCCCTGTTTCTTCGGGCGTCCGCGACGCGCTTTGACGGGCGCGTCCTGCGGAGCCTCAGCCGCCTTCGTGGGGCGCGTGGCCCGCGTCTTCGCCGGAGCGCTGGTCTTTTTCGCTGCGCTGGCGGCGACCTTTACAGGTTCAGCCTTCTTCTTCGCAGGCCCCCTGGTGGCTTTTGCTTTCGGCTTGGCGGGTGTCATGCGTTCCTTGAGTACAGGGGACGCCTTGAAGCGCACCGTGCGTCCGGCCTCGACCCAGACCTCTTCCTGGGTGCGCGGGTTCAGCGCCTTGCGCGCAGAGGTCTCGCGCAGGGTGAATGTGCCGAAACTTGGCAGGGTAAAGCTGCCGGTCTCTTCGATCTGGGTGATGATCGCTTCGATCAGATCCTCGGCTGCCTTGTTGGCGGCAACCCCAGTGCTGTCCATGGAATCCTGCAGCACTGCCGCAATGAACGCCTTGCTCATATTGTCTTCCTGTTCTGTCCGCTACACGTTAGGGCGCGCGGGGCGTGCTCATGGCATAAAAGTTATGAAGACGTCACTATTTTCGGAGCGATGAGTGGTCCGCGTGTCGAGAAATGCACGTGGATATGGGGATCGCCCTGCGGAACAGGTTGTGTCCGTGGACAGGTAAACCTGACCACCGCCGCACCCTTCGCTCCACATCTCCACCTGCCCAGCCAGAGCGATTTTCTTTTTCCAGCCGAAGATGATGTGGGTTTTCCCTGTCGGGAACACCAGCGAAACCGCGTGTGGCATTGGGAAAACGTGTCATTGCCCATTCGTCGCGCTTTTTTTTCGCGACATAGGCCATTTCCGGTACCCAACAGATTACAGACGATGTATATATACAGGAGAAATCAGACGGGAGGATAACGATGTTTCAGCCACGATTTTACGCTACGTCGCCCGGTCTCAAGGAAACCCGTAAGCCGAGGTGGGAAGATATTCACGCTTTCGCGCGACGGTTGGCGACGGTCAACGGGGCAACGACCTGGCGAATTGCACCGACGCCAACCCGGGTGGTGGAAGCCGACGACGAGAGGCCGATTTTGCGCGTGAGCATCGGACGGAACACCTCGGATGGCGCAATGGACGTGTATGGATGGGCCGAGGTGTATAATGGTCGATGAAGCACAAGAGATCACGCCGGTTTCCGATTTCTGGCGCGCGGAAGCCCTGATGGAGGAGGCCGGCTTCGAGGCGGCGTTCTTTTCCCTGGGAGCGCCGCTTCGACGCAAGGTTGCGCGGAATGCGGCGAGTGAGACCGAGATTCTGATGAAGATGCCGCGCTGGGCCGCACTCTCGGATGAGGACCGGGCAATATGTCTTCATGCGCTGCGCTTTTCGTGTGCCGCCGGCGATCTAGGGCAGGTGGGTTTGCGGACCATGCTGGCGCGGATCGCTGAGGCCGCCCCAGGCGAAGCCGGGCCGAGGCGAGCGATGGTCGCTTTCAGGGCTGTTCGTAATTATCACCCCGAGGATCCCGAGCCTGAGCTGACAGCGACATTGGCGCGGATGCGTAGTGCAGGAGTTCGCCACCTCAAGGCCGCCGATCTCATACACGTTATGCAGGCGGGCGACGATCTGAGCCCAGCTGACAGGTTCTGGTATCTTGAGATCGCGCTTGGTGCCGGGCGACCCGATGCAAACAACGGCGTTGGTGAAAAGGGATATGGCGGTCCGCCTGAGCCTGAAACAGTGCGGGCCGCCCGTGAGGAGGCCGGACTTACGCAGGCCGAGGCGGCGCAGCTGGTCCATGCCACCCTCAATGCGTGGCAGAAGTGGGAGAGTGGCGATCGCAAGATGCAGGCGGCGACATGGGAGCTCTTCCAGATCAAGACTGGTCAGTTGGACAGCGGCGCATGACACGTTTGAACTCTCCGGACCGCGTGGCCTTGAGCGCTGCGGATGGTCCTGGCCGTGTGAACCGGAGATGTGACGTGAGCATGATCTTTTCCGTGCCGGACAAACTGCATGCCCCGAGTGAGGTGCTTGTCGAGGCCTTCAGCGAGAAGATCGTGCGCGTGGATCGACACGATCTAGCCGATCCTCTGAGCGCGGATATCCTGTGGAGTACATGGAACGCCGATGTGAATCCGGTCGAAGGGACCGCACTGTTTGTTTCACCCGTCCGAGGCCGTGCAGGCGCGTTGGCGTGGGAACTTGAACTCGCGACGCTCCTGCTTGGCGGCGAGAGCATCGTGCACTGGTGTGCCACGGTCGCAGAAGAGGACGTCGTGGCGGAAGTATTTCGTAATGGTCTCGATATGATCCTGCTTGAGCTGCAGAAAGAACGCTCTCTTCGACCGCAAGTGATCGGCTGAGATTAAGCTTAGGCGTCGGAGTGGCACCGGTTCAGCTTAAGGAAGATCCAGTTATGACGATTGTTACTAATGAATCCGCAAGCGGTTTCCAGGATACGCCCGGCGATTTTCAGAAGACGATTTCGTAACGTGGTGAACTCGGCCGAGGCGAGCGGCTGTGGGGCTGGGATGGCGTCCCGCAGGGTGAGCATCAGCCAGTATGCGGCAGTGTGCAGCACCAGGCGGACCTGGTTGGCCAGTGGCGATCGACAGCTTGTGCGGTCGGATGCCAGTTGGCCCTTGTGACGCTTGATCAGGTTTTCGGCCTGTCCACGGGCACAGTAGAGGGCACCGCAGAGCCATTCGGCGTTGCCGCCTCGCAGGCTGGTGACCACGCAGCGTATGTCGAGCCCCAGCGTCGTGGCTTCGATCCGGGCGGCCACGTGCCGCTGTTGCTTCCAGGATTTCGCGCCATAACGGATTTCGGCATAGCCGCGCAGGGATTGAGCCCGCGTCTCGGCACGCCGGACGCGGATGTCATCGGCCGAGGGTTCGAGAAGCCGGTGCAGCACGCTGTTGCCCGGCAGGCCGAAGATGTAATCGACGTCATGCGCCTCGCACCAGGCCATGACTTCGGGACGTCCGTAATGACCATCCCCACGAATGGTCAGCCGGGTGTTGGGCCAGTGGCTGCGGATACGGCGGATCAGACGACGCAGGTGACCGCGAATTTCCTGTCCGGACGGGGTCTTGCCCGGGCGGATGATAATGGCAACCGGCCTCGACGTGGCGGCATCGTAAACATGGATCGGCATAAAGCACCGCTCGTCATGATGCACGTTGAACAGGGCGAGTTGCTGATGACCGTGCACCACATCGACCGTATCGTCGATGTCCAGCGTCACCGCGGCGGGTGGCCGGGCGTAGCTGTCGCACCATGTATCGACCAGGGCATAGGTCAGGCGAATGACCTTGCACAAAGTCGGGGCGTTCTCCCAACGCGAGATCGTGGGTTGCAAGCACAGATCCCGACCCGTATCGGGCAGTCGTCCGCAGGCGAACTTGAAACCCGGATCGCACCGCAGATGATCGAGGTCGTCGGCGTCCTCGTAGCCGCAGGCAATGGCCAGCATACGGGCGCGCAGAATATCGGCCACGCCGTGTGTCACCCGTCGCGGATTGCGTGGATCGGCTATGAGCCGGGCGAGGCGATCGGCCATGCTGATCCGTCGCTCGGCGGCAGCCAGCAACAGGACACCACCATCCGAGGTGATCCGGCCACCATCAAAATCAGCCGTGATTTTCTTGTGTCGGATGGCTGGAAACAGGAACGGCTGGCTCGTATCGTCGGACATGGCGGGTGTGGCTCGGCGTCATCGGAGAAACGGATGGCTTTGACACCCAATTCGTAAACCCAATCAAAAATTTAGGCGATACCCGCCGCCCAGTCTCGACCGCCCCCGTGAATAAGATGGGATAGTTATATAAAGTCTTGTACAGACTATACGCTTCCGGATAGCTTCTTACAGCCATATAGAAAGTGGTTTCGTCTCTCCCATGTATAGATCTGTAGAAAACATCTCATTGGATCATGTAAGTTCTTTGGCTCCATCCATCCAGAAATGCATTGTTACTAGATGCAAAACCGCGATAGTGATGAGCGCAATGGTTCGCAAAATGGGGTTTAATTTGATTATCTGATAACAAATGAATTCCATAAATAGAGGATTGGCAAAGGAATACCTCCCTATGGAATTTATGCCCGTAGATGAGGCCAAAAATGCAGTAGCGGCAAGAAGTAGTGCATTCAGACGCCACTTAGGTAAGAACGCCATGATTGTGATCAAAGGAAATGCAGCTACAGCAAATATACTATCCAAGATATGTCGCTTGTGCGTAAATCCATGAATTATTGATATGAAAAATAGACGGAAATGCTTGTGCCATGCGATTTCGACATGCGCAAAAGCGAAGCCATCACCTATGTGATGAAAGAGATACAGTACATAAAGTGAGAGGCCAAAGCCGCCTGATGCGATAACGAGGGCGCTTTCGCGCACGCGATCGCGCACTAAGCCGTCACGCTCCTGAGAGAACATCCACCACGCGCCGAGGCAGACGGTCATAATAAACCCTGTCGGACGAGTGAGCGCGAGTAACAGGCAACTCACTGACGAGGCTACGATCCACCGGGCACGCAATGCTGCGATCGACGCCATTAGGATGACGCCGTAAAGAGCCTCAGAGTATTGGGCTGTGTACCACACATTTAAGGGGTACAAGACAAAAGCAAGCGGGAGGAGAAAAGGTTTAATTTTCAGGCCGCGTTCGGTTAAGTCACAACCGCACAACCAAATCAGAATGGGCCAAAGGCATAGATTGACCGCTAGCCCAGACCATACCAAGCTCGCATGGAAGATGTATCCGACTAACGCGACCAGCGCGGGGTAGAGCGGGAAAAACGCCCAGTTTGCTTGTCCAGCCCGTAGAGTATCTTCTAACCGCGGCTCGAGAGAGTAACCATTCTTGGCAATGTCTAGGTACCAAAGGCAATCCCATTGGCAGACTTTGTCCGCTACGTTGCTCCATCCATGAGAAAGAATGGCGGTTAACACCAAATTCAAGGAACAAAGCGCAACGATAGATAGTGCGAATATTAAGCGTGAACGCGCTTTATCGGATCCTACGGTAATACTCATTGGGCGTTGGTCGTCTCTTCAATATGGAAACGTGGACGGCGTTTTGTCTCAAGATAGATCTTGCCGATGTATTCCCCGATGACTCCAAGAGAAAGCATCTGAACGCCGCCCATAAAAAAAATAGCAATGGTAATAGATGCCCACCCACGCACAACATGACCGTTCAATCTGTCACAAATTGTATAAAGTATTGCAATAGCAGAAAAAACAGAAATAATTACACCAGTGAAAGCGATAAATCGTAAGGGAGTGACGCTAAAAGAAGTAATGCCTTCAATGGCCAATGCAATCATTCGCCGGAGTGGGTATTTGGATTCACCTGCCATTCGAGATTGTCGTGCGTAATGAACAGTCGTTGATGGAAACCCGATTAGCGGCACCATCCCGCGCAGAAACAAGTTGCGCTCGCTGTATCTTAAAAGCGCATCAAGCGCGCGTCGATCTAGTAGCCGGAAATCCGCATGGTTGGGAATGATATCGACTCCCATTGTATGCATCAGACGATAGAACAGACCTGCTGTCCCTCGTTTGAATGCTGTATCGCTCGCACGATTATTCCTCGCGCCGCAAACCACATCATTGCCTTCTCGCCATGCGGATAACATCGTCCGGATTACTTTGATGTCGTCCTGAAGGTCAGCATCAATGCTGACGACCGCTTGTGCGTCGAATGCCTCTTTAAGTCCGGCCAGAAGAGCGTTCTGATGACCGCAGTTTCTAGAGAGCTTAATACCGCGAATGTGCGGGGTTGCGGTAGATGATTGGCGTATAATCTCCCATGTGCGGTCGTGACTGCCATCGTCTATGCACAGCACATAGCTGGTTTCATCTATGACGCCATCTTCGATGCCCTTTCGAAGAAAGGACGTTGTCACGCCAAGCGTGTGAGGAAGAATAGCTTCCTCATTGTAACAAGGCATGACCACCGCAAGGAGCGGAGGGGCGTTTCTATCGTTCATGATGCGCGCGTGTAACGCAGTGCGCCGAAATGTCTATAGGTTGTGTCAAAATTTGATGGAGGGTTTGTGCCCTGCGATCCTCCCGACGAAAGCATTGACCGGGAGACGCTTGTCTCTTATATTTTACAGATACGGCTTAGGTCCTGTTAGCACTTGATCCAGTCTGCGGCGGCAGCGATGTGGATGACCGCGAGGAACGACGTTGCTGTTTTTTCATATCTGGTTGCGACAGCGCGCCACTCCTTGAGGCGAGCCCAGAGGTTCTCAACGAGATGCCGA
>NZ_WOTH01000042.1 GCF_011516945.1 Acetobacter estunensis | reverse complement strand
CAGACGGATAGCGCTTCGTCTTGCGGGTGATACTGGCCATCCGGCCTCTCTGCTCTGGCGTCCACATCCAGGGCTTGAATCACACCCTCACCGAATTTCCAAACAGGCTCTCAGGGGATAAAAGCCGACAGCAGAATATGACATGTTAAAGGAACCGGATTTCTTTGACGGATCATCCTGACGTGTTAGAAAAAACGCATATTGCTACCACGTCGGGATATCATGTTAACGTCAACCTATCTTATTCGGCCTTTGCCGCCTCAGGCGGAGATAGAAACGGTTCCAGTTCTCAGGGCGCTGGTCGAGGCCAATAAGGCTCTGGCGGAACTGAAGGGGCGGGCGGCAACCATTCCCAATCAGGGGATCCTGATTGATACGCTGGCTTTGCAGGAAGCCAAGGCGTCTTCGGAAATCGAAAATATCGTTACCACCCAGGATGAGCTCTTTCAGGCCGATCTGTTTCCTGAAGGACCGGACTCAGTGGCGGCCAAGGAAGTCGCCCTGTATCGAGATGCGCTGCATCTTGGGTTTCGGCAGCTGAAGGAAACCGACGGGCTGATCCTGAACAAGGGGCTGATCGCGATTTTCCAGAGGCTCAAGAAGCGGGATGATGGGTTTCGAAATACCCCGGGAACGGCTCTGAAGAATGAGCGCACGGGAGAAGTGGTCTTTGTGCCGCCGCAGAACGGGCGGGAGATTATCGGGCATATGTCGGATCTGGAGCGGTTCGTGAATGATGACGGGCTCTGTGACCTGGATCCGCTCATCAAGATGGCCCTGATCCACCATCAGTTTGAGAGCATCCATCCCTTCCCCGATGGGAATGGCCGCGTCGGGCGGATCCTGAACGTGTTATATCTGACCCGGACCGGCCTTCTGGATATCCCGATCCTCTACCTGTCGCGCTACATCACTCGCCACAAAGATGAGTATTATCATCTGTTACAGAAGGTGCGGGATGAAGGCGCATGGGAAGCGTGGATCCTCTACATGCTGCGGGCCGTAGCCGAGACATCCAGGATCACCCTGGAGCTGATTGAGGGCATGCGGGCGCAGATGGCCACCATGAAGCAGCGGATGCGGACGGAACTGCCCAAAATTTACAGCCAGGAGCTGCTGAACAACCTGTTCCGGCATCCCTACACGAAAATCGAGTATGTCCAGGCAGATCTGAACATCGCGCGTCAGACGGCAGGGAAATACCTCGACCAGCTCTCAGAGAAAGGCTTGCTGTCCAAGCACCGCTCAGGGCGGAGCAATTATTATATCAACGCACCTCTGGTCCGCCTCTTCCTGGAGGTATCCGGTGGCGCATGAAGTGTATGATCTGTTTTTCGAAAATATGGAATTTTACGTATGAATCCCGTTGAGATTGAAGAAGCTGTCTCCCGGATTGCCGAGGCATCTTTTAATCCCGGGGAATTTCCTTTCGAGTTCCTGCAAGCATTCGGAAACCGCGATGTTACGATCAAGCGGCTTCGCAAGGATAACCGCTCGGACGTTTCTGGAGCGGTACTCCAGCGCAACAACATCCATCTGGCCGTTTGTCCTGAGGGGCATGTTGCCCAGACCCTGAACCTGCTCCGGGAAAGTCCCAAGACCCAGTCAGCCAAGGCGCGGTTTCTGTTGGCCACGGATGGGGTTACGTTTGAGGCGGAAGATCGCACGGAAGATGAGCACATTACCGATGTGTTTACGCATCTGGCTGATCGGTTCGGGTTTTTCCTGCCTTTGGCGGGTATCACGACCGTCCAGAAGATCAAGAACAACCCGATCGACGTTAAGGCCACGTCACGCCTGAACCGTCTTTATGTCGAACTTCTGAAGGAAAACCCCGACTGGGCAACAGAAGAACGCCGTCACGATATGAACCATTTCATGGCGCGTCTCATTTTCTGCTTTTTTGCCGAGGATACTGGGATATTCCTGAACAATCTGTTTACCAGAACCATCCAGACCATGACGGAAGGGGCCACGGATCAGACGCATGAGGTCATGGCCGAGCTGTTCCGGACAATGGATCTGGATACACGCAATGACGATCGCGAAAAGGGCGGGGTCAAATCCTGGGCCAAGGATTTCCCGTATGTGAACGGAAACCTGTTTTCCGGGACAACGGACTGCCCGAAATTCAATAAACTGGCCCGCACCTATCTTCTTCGTGCTGGTGAGCTGAACTGGGCGCAGATTAACCCCGATATCTTCGGATCCATGATCCAGGCTGTGGCCGATGAAGGGGAGCGCGGTGCGCTGGGGATGCACTACACCAGCGTGCCCAACATCCGCAAAGTGCTGAATCCTCTGTTTCTGGATAGCCTGCGTGAGGAGCTGGAAAAGGCAGGCCAGAATACTCAAAAGCTGCATGCTCTGAAAGAGCGTCTATCCGGCATTCGGGTATTTGATCCAGCCTGTGGATCCGGCAATTTTCTCGTGATTGCCTATAAGGATATGCGGGACATTCAGAGCGAGATTGATGACCGGCTAAAGATAGAGCGGGCGGAACGGAAATCCGTCATCCCTCTGGCCAATTTCTATGGGATTGAGATCCGTGATTTTGCGGTGGAAATCGCACGCCTGTCGCTTCTGATTGCTGAGTTTCAGAGTGACGAAATCCATATCGACCAGAAACAGGCCCGCCTGAATGTGCTGCCCCTGAAGGATACAGGGCATATCATCTGCGGGAATGCCTTGGAGCAGGACTGGTTTGACGTGTGCTCGCCTCAGGCGGGTTCGGAAACCTATATCTGTGGCAATCCCCCGTATAAGGGTAGTCAATGGCAATCGGCTGAACAGAAAGCAGATCTGGAGCAGATTTTCGGGCAGCGTACGAAATCTTGGAAGTCTCTGGATTATGTTGCGGGCTGGTTCATGAAGGCTGCGCATTATGGCCAGAAAACGGGTTCTTCCAGCGCATTTGTGAGCACGAATTCTATCTGTCAGGGACGGCAGGTTCCCATTCTCTGGCCTCTAATATTTTCTCAGGGTTATGAGATCAGTTTTGCCCATACATCGTTCAAATGGGCCAACCTGGCGGCTCATAATGCGGGTGTGACGGTCGCTATCATTGGGATTGCTCCTATTTCAGAGCATTCCAAAATTCTCTTTTCTAATGGAGCAGACGGGAAAACGATCCGGCAGGAGACAATGCATATCAATGCCTATCTAGTGTCTGGTCTAAACGTGGAAATTGAGGCCAGAACAAAACCGTTAGCTGATGTTGCCGAGATGCAAGTAGGCAATCATCCATACTATGGCACGGCACTGATATTCTCGAATGACGAGGCTAGATCAATTATTGAGGGAAACCCTACGGCGTCAAGATATATCCGGCCACTCTATGGTTCCAAGGAATTCATCTCAGCCTCGTCACGTTCATGCCTCTGGATTCAAGACCACGAGGTATCCGAAGCTCTGACGATACCGCAAATTGCTTCGAGAGTTCATGATGTGGCAGTTGCGCGGCGAGCAGCTAAACAGGACAAGTCAGCGCAAAAGCTTGCCAACACACCATATAAATTTAGAGAACAAATCGCGGCCACTGATCATATAATTGTCATACCAAAAGTGAGTTCGGAGAATAGGCCATTCCTTCCCGTTGGTATGCTTGGCGCAAATTGTATTGTTCAAGAGAAAGTATTTGGTCTTTATGACGTATCCATTTGGAATATGGCGCTGATTGCCTCTCGCCTTCATTGGGTGTGGATTGGAACAGTTTGTGTTCGATTGGAAATGCGTTTTTCATATTCCAATACTTTAGGCTGGAATACCTTTCCTGTTCCGACTTTGACGGAAAAGAACCGTGCCGATCTGACCCGTTGTGCCGAGGATATTCTTCTGGCGCGTGAGGCGCATTTCCCGGCCACGATTGCCGATCTGTATGATCCTGACAAAATGCCAGACAATCTGCGGGCCGCTCATGACCGCAATGACGAGGTTCTGGAGCGGATCTATATCGGTCGGCGTTTCCGCAATGATACGGAGCGTCTGGAAAAGCTGTTCGACCTTTATAGCAAGATGATCGCCAAAAAGGGCGGCAAGACGAAAAAGAAGAAGGACGCTGCCTGAGCCATGACGATCAATCCGGTTATTCCCGCTGTTTCCCTGCGTACCGGCCAGACAGGTCAGTCTGCCAGGACCAATGAACTGGGCATGCGCCCCATGCAGGAAGCAGTCTATGGGAAACGGGGCGAGCAGTATCTCCTCATCAAGTCACCGCCCGCTTCTGGCAAATCCCGTGCCCTGATGTTTGTTGCCCTCGACAAGCTGGCACATCAGGGCGTGAAAAAAGCCCTGATCGTTGTGCCGGAACGCTCGATCGGGGGCAGCTTCATGAGCGAACCGCTGAGCAAGTTCGGCTTCTGGGCCGACTGGATCGTCAAGCCGAAATGGAATCTCTGCAACGCGCCAGGGTCCGATGAAGGACAGGTTGCACGGTCCAAGGTCAAAGCTGTTGGTGAGTTTCTGAAGAGTGAAGATCAGACTTTGGTTTGCACCCACGCGACGTTCCGGTTCGCGGCGGAAGAACTGGGTATCGCGGCATTCGATGGGTGTCTGGTGGCGGTGGATGAATTCCACCATGTCAGCGCAGACCCGAAAAACAGGCTGGGATATTATCTCAATCAGCTGATTGCCCGAGATAAAACGCATATCATCGCCATGACGGGATCCTATTTCCGTGGGGATGCCGTCGCCGTGCTGTCCCCTGAAGATGAAGGGAAATTCGAGACAGTCACCTATACTTACTATCAGCAGCTGAACGGGTACCAGTATCTGAAAGAGCTGGATCTGGGATATTATTTCTATACCGGTCCTTACTTGGATGCGATTGACCGGGTTCTGGACGGCACGCGCAAAACGATCGTGCATATTCCCAATGTCAATTCACGCGAAAGTACGACCCAGAAGCACAAGGAAGTCGAGCATATCCTGTCCGTCCTGGGAGACTGGGAAGGAGAGGATATAGAGACAGGCTTTCATCTGGTGCGTCGTGCCGATGGCCGGGTGCTGCGTATTGCCGATCTGGTGGAAGATGAGCCTGTCCGGCGCAACAAGGTTGTGTCCGCCCTGAAGGATCCGGCGCAGAAGAATAACCGCGATCATGTGGACATCATCATTGCGCTGGGTATGGCCAAGGAAGGGTTTGACTGGATCTGGTGTGAGCAGGCGCTGACGGTCGGATACCGCTCCAGCCTGACGGAGATCATTCAGATCATTGGCCGCGCCACCCGCGATGCACCAGGAAAGACACGGGCCGAATTCATCAACCTGATTGCTGAACCGGATGCGTCCCAGGAAAAAGTGACGGATGCGGTCAATGACATGCTCAAGGCCATTGCCGCCAGCCTGCTTATGGAACAGGTGCTGACCCCACGTTTCGAGTTTACGCCGAAGACCGCAGAAAGTGCACCTTTGGATGGTTATGACTACGGAGAAGAAGGCTACAAGCCGAACGGCACGAATGTCGGGTTCAATGAGCAGACCGGTCAGTTCCATATGGAGATCAAAGGGCTTGTTTCTCCCAAAAGCCCTGAAGCGCAGCGGATCTGCCGGGAAGATCTGAACGAAGTTGTAGCGTCTTTTGTGCAGGATAAGCCTTCCCTGGAGCATGGTCTGTTTGACGAGGAGACGGCTCCTCAGGAGCTGACACAGGTCAGGCTGGGGAAAATCATTCGCGATCGGTATCCCGAGCTTTCGGATGATGATCAGGAGGCTGTGCGCCAGCATGCTGTGGCGGCATTCAATCTGACCCAGAAGGGACAGAAAGCAGCGGAAGAGATCACGCAGGCAGCCGGGGGAGAAGAGAAGATTGGTGGCAATACAGCCCTGATTGAGGGGATGCGGAAGATTGCCATGAATGTCCGGGATCTGGATATCGACCTGATTGATGCGATCAATCCGTTTGAGGAAGCCTACAAGATCCTGGCCAGGAGCATGAATGCAGAGACCCTCAAACAGGTTCAGGAGGTCATTGCCGGTCGTCATATTGCTCTGACGATTGAAGAGGCAAGGGACCTGGCAAAGCGCGCCCTGCTGTTCAAGAAGGAGCGAGGACGCCTTCCTGAGCTGACATCTCCCGATGCGTGGGAACGTAAGATGGCTGAAGGGGTGGCGGTTCTGGCGCGTAAGACGGCAGAGGAACGGACGAATGGCTGAACTGAGCGATGAAGAGCTTCTGGCCGAACTTGGTGTCTCGCTTGAGGCTAAAAAGAAGACTGCGCTGACAGCCGAGGAAGAGCGGATTATTGCCGGGTTTGAGGATATCTGCCGTTTCTATGAGGAACACGGGCATGCGCCTGCGCATGGAGAAGACAGGGATATCTTTGAGCGGCTTTATGCCGTGCGTCTGGATCGGATCCGGGGTTTGGAAAAATGCCGGTCATTGCTGGCACAGCGCGATCCGCATGGGCTTCTGAGTGTTTCCGGGATGGACGCTGAGAGTCCTGATCCCGATACGCTGGACGATGATGCGCTTCTGGCGGAACTGGGCATTGAGGCCGAGCCAGCAGCTGAATCCATCACTGTCCTGAAGCATGTGAAATCACGCGCAGAAGTACGGGCAGCGGAAGAAATTGCCAGCCGGGAACCCTGCAAGGATTTTGAAACCTTCCGGCCTTTGTTTGTACAGGTGAAGGAAGATCTGAAATCAGGCGTGCGGGAAACACGTCCCTTTGGGCAGGAAGCCGGTATTCGGCAGGGAGAATTCTTTATCCTGAAAGGGCAGATGGTTTATGTCGCGCATGTCGGGGAAGAGTTCGAGACAGAATACGGTCGCAGAGACAGTCGCCTGCGGGTTATCTATGACAATGGGACCGAGAGCGATGTCTTGCTGAGATCGCTCCAGCGGGCTCTGTATAAGGATGAGGCTGGTCGTCGGATTACAGATCCGACAGTCGGACCTTTGTTCGGGACAACCGTTGAGCCGGATGATCTGGAAAGTGGCACGATCTATGTTTTGAGAAGTCTGTCAGATAACCCGTATATCGCGCAGCATCGTAATTTGATTCACAAGATCGGGGTGACGGGAGGCGATGTGAAAAAGCGGATCGCCAACGCCAAGCATGATGCAACCTATCTTCTGGCTGATGTAGAGGTCGTGGCGACTTATAAGCTCTTCAACATCAATCGGACGAAGCTGGAGAAGATTTTTCACCGGGTTCTGGCTCCAGCACAGATTGATCTGACGATTCAGGATCGGTTTGGGCATCCGGTGCAGCCGAAAGAATGGTTTCTGGTTCCATTAGAAATTATTTCACAAATTGTAAGTAGAATATCTGATGGAACTATAGGTAAATATAATTACAAACCGGAAACAGTATCACTCAATTTGCTGTAGTGGATTGTATTGGTAATTTTTAAACTTATTTATAGATATTTTAACGCTTTATTTGGGAAGATTTCATTGAAATATCGATCTATTTGGCGAATAAGTTCTCTTTTATCTTAAGGTGTGTTTCTTTTTAGGAAAGATGACGCAAAAATGTAGGTTTTTATTTCAAAAAATGAGATTCACTTAAGGTAATCAATCAAACCATTTTATAGATTGGTTGGAGATAATTATTAGATGAGGAATTATGGAATTCGATCCTACATTATCTTTCTCAGATAATCTTGCCCGTTTCCAAGAGGAAGCAGAGCGTATTGATGCCGATTGCGCCAGAATTCTTTTCGACAATCTGGCGCTGCTGGCACGAGACGGTGATGCTACACGTACCCGTCAGGCCGTACAGGAATTTAATCAGGCAGTCCTTGCCGCGCTCGACAGTCTGTCGGAAGAGCCTGCGGTATGAGCCGGTATTTTCTCATCTCCGCCGCTATTGAGGGGTTTCGCGGCATCAATAATGACGGCGATCCTCTCGTTCTGAAATTCAGACACGATGCCGTTAATTCTATCCATGCGCCTAATGGGGTAGGCAAAAGTTCGATCTTCGAAGCGCTGCACTTCGCCTTGCATGGCACGGTGCCTCGTTTGGAAGGAATGCAGGATGCCGAACAGGGTGCCAGCTACATCGTCAACAAGTTCCATCCTGGGCAACAGGCAATAGTAGCTCTTGTTTTCAAAAGCGATGACGGCACGCCCGATGTGTCGATCACCGTCACCAGGACTGCGGCAGGTGAACGGGTTGTCACCTCTCCTTCCGGCTATGCCGATCCTGATAGATTCCTCACGGATCTTTGTGAAGATTTCGTTCTGGTCGATTATCCGCGCTTTGCCTCCCTTGTGGATTGCTCAGCACTGGAGCGCGGGCGCTCTTTCTCTTCGTTGATCGGTATGAGCCGGTATTCTCAGCTACGGCAGGCCCTCGACGGGGCCAAGAACACTCGCAATATCAATGGGGATCTTGGGCTCTCCGCGCTCGATACTGAAGTTACGGCAGAAAACCGCTCCTTAAGGGGAATTGAACAGCGCGTTCTCTCCGCGCATCAGGAAGTAACGGGCATGGCGGACGGCCGGATAACGGATGCTGCCGTGCTGAAAACGCAGGTAACAGCCGGACTGGCGGGTATTGCGCTTTTCATGCCGTTGCTTGCCAACTCATCGGTGATGGACGTCGATTTTGACGCCGCCGAAAAGATTGTCGATCAGGAAGAAGGCGGTGCGGCGCGGAAAACTCTCGACGGTCTCAACACTGCTGTTACGACGCTCAGCGGGTTGCAGGTCTCTGCGGCGGAATTTTCCGAAATTGACGCACTGATAACGGCGGCGCGGGCGCGCGACAATGCCATGCGCAAAGTTGGTGCGGCCAGCCTTCATGCTTTGCTAAAAGATGCGCTTGCAGTTGTGAATAGTGAGGACTGGCACGATCCGAAGGTCTGCCCCGTCTGCGAAAAGGCTGGCGAAGGGCCGCTTCAAGATCAGCTGGAAGCGAAGATTGCGCTTTACGATGAGGCCGAACAGCTCGATGTGGAGCTAAAACGGCAGGTGCAGAGTGCTGGATGCGTTGGTAAGCTTCGGCAGCTTGAAGAGCAGGCGCGTCTTGGCGTTGCGGATGTTGATCGCATCGCGCCAGTCCTAACTTTGGCCGCATTCCAGTCGTCGGTTTCGACGGCCGACTTGGAACGCGCAAAAGAGGCGCTTGGCGTGCTCGAAGCGAAGCGAGTTGATGTGATTGCGGCAGTCAATGCCGAGATCACGGAGTTGCAAGCCAGCTTGCCACCGTCGTTGGTTGCCGTCACGCGTACCCTCGGGCAAGCCAAGCAATTCCGCGACGCAATGAATGAATACGAGCGGGCCCTGCCCACGCTCGCGGCGAAACAGGCCAAGCTCGCGAAGCTCAAGCGCTGGAAAATCTTCATCACGAACGTGGCCGGTCAGTTTGCAACGGCAGAAAGCACGCTCGCCAATGCGCGCATAACAGATATTCAGGATAGTTGTCAGGAGCTTTTTGGATATCTTGTGCGCGGCGGTCCGGATGTGCGGCCGACGTTGAATCGGGCTCAGAATACTGAACAGGTTGACTTAAAGCTCGCCGATTTTTTCGGCCTTCCAAATCAAAGTGCGCGGGCGCTCCTGTCGGAGAGTTATCGCAATGCTGTCGCTGCCTCTATCTTTATGGCGGCGGCCATTCGGCATAAAGGCGTGCCGCGCTTCATGGTGCTGGACGATGTGACATCAAGTTTCGATGCCGGACATCAGTTCAGCCTAATGGATACGATCCGGACAAAATTGCGCTTTGGCGCAGCGAATGGTCTACCTGACGGGCTTCAATTCATTATTCTTAGTCATGATACGAGCCTTGAAAAGTATTTTGATCGGCTCAACGGTACGACGGAGTGGAAACACCAAAAGTTGCAAGGCATGCCGCCGCGTGGGAGGTTAATGATCGCCACGCAACAGGCGGATCGCTTGAAATTACAGGCGGAGCAATATCTAAACGCGGGACAGATAGATATCGGCGAGCCATTTGTACGCCAGTATCTTGAGTACAAGCTCAGCCAGATCATTACCCGTTTGGAAATTCCGGTGCCGCCCGATTACGCGACACGGGGCGATAAGCGTACCTTGTCTACCTATGTGGACGCGATTACGGCGGCTGTTGAGCTCTATCAGGCAGCAGGACGCTGCGTTCTCTCTATTCAACAGATCACCGATCTCCAGAACCATCACGTGCCTTCCATTATGACAAACTATGTCAGCCACTATGAGACAGGTGCAGGCAATCCGTTTAACGCCTATGCGTTGCTAGGCATTCTGCAAAGTGTGGATGCCCTTGCCGATTGTTTCTGTTGGACGGATCCTGCCAATCAGCATCGGAAATATTATCGACGACTTGATAGGCAGTGAAGAGAGGTGGCTCAGTTTATCCAACGAGCTTTTGGATTAAATAGACTATAGTCAGATTGGGACAACCCGGAGCCACGGTGTATCAAGGCCTGCATGGTGGTTTTTCCGGGAGGGTTCAAATGGGACAGCGCGCGGTCATCTATTGCCGGGTTTCCACGGCCGATCAGTCCTGCGCGCGCCAGAAGGACGAGCTTAAGCGGTTTGCCGAACGCGCGGGCTATGAAGTGCTGGGCGTTTTCATGGAGACCGGCTCTGGCGTCCGGGTGGATCGGGCCGAGCGTCGAAAGGTCATGGCACTGGCCCAGGCCCGTGAAATTGACGCCATTCTGGTGACGGAGCTGTCCCGCTGGGGGCGCTCGACCATTGATCTCATCTCCACGCTTCAGGAGTTGGAGAGCTATCGTGTTTCCCTGATCGCCATAACGGGGATGACGTTCGACCTGGCGACACCACATGGACGAATGCTGGCGACGGTTCTGGCCGGAATCGCTGAGTTCGAACGGGATCTGATTAGCGAGCGGGTGAAGTCTGGTCTGGCCGCTGCCAAGGCACGCGGGAAGGTTCTCGGCCGACAGAAAGGAGAGCGGCCAAAGTCTGATCGTCTGGCCCCGAAGGTTATGGCGTTGGTAGCCGAAAAGCGGAGTTATCGGTGGATCGCCCGGGATCTAGGAATCAGCAAGAACACTGTTGCTGCCATTGTGCAGAGAGATAAGGTGAGACCTTCTCTTCCCTCGTAGAAAGTGTATACAGGTATAAGATTATACGTGTAGAGGTGTAGCATGAAGGTTCTTGCTGTTCTTTCGCAGAAGGGCGGTGTCGGAAAAACGACGCTTGCAACCTGTCTCGCTGTCGCGGCTGAGCAAGCGGGTAAGGTTGTTGCTATTATTGATTTGGACCCACAGGCGACAGCCTCTTTCTGGAAAGACGTACGCCAGCTCGATACACCGGCTGTGGCTTCAATTCAGCCGATACGTTTGCCTGCAATGCTCAAAGCCTGCGCGGATGCGGGTACTGATCTTGTGATTATCGACGGAGCTGCTGTTGCGCGTGATGTAGCTTATGAAGCGGCGCGGCATGCTGACTTCGTTCTCATTCCAACGAAGACGGCCGTGTTCGATACAATGAGTATGACACACACATTGGATGTGGTTCGTCAGCTCGATAAAGCGTTCGCTGTCGTTTTAACTTTTGTGCCCCCCCAGGGGCAGGAGACAGGGGATGCCATTAAGGCCGTAACCGAATTGGAGGCAACGGTCTGTCCGGTGACAGTAGGAAACCGCAAGGCATTTTTCCGTGCACAGGCGGCGGGACAGGCTGTGCAGGAATTCGAAGCACATGGACCAGCAGCAAACGAAATTAAGCGTTTATACGAGTATACAGATATACAATTATACAAAAATCGGGAGGTAGTGTGATGGCAAAAAGCAATACGCTACAAGCGATGCTTGATCGCGCCAAAGGTAGTGGTGAGGCAATGCCAGCCCTTTCCCCGAAGCCAGATATATCATCCCGTAAACCTACGCTGAATGGTCGTAAGGGGACCAAGTTGATCGGTGGGCACTTTTCTCCTGAAGTCAGCACCCAGCTTCGTATTATAGCGGCCGAAGAGGGAACGACGGTTCAGAGTTTGCTTGGAGAAGCATTGGACGATCTGTTTGTGAAGAAAGGACGAAGCAGGATCGTTAGCGGATAAGTATACATTTATACACGTATACAATTATACACGTAAGCTGTGTCTAGCGTATAGGGTTGCGTTTGTGTCGGTTGCGGCAGAATCCGACAAACGCGGCGCTGGGGTTTTGCAACTGTGGTTGTCCGCTATCATTCCACCATGACACCCATTCATCATAGAGTGCGTAGACATCATATCCTGGAGCAACTCCTCTAGCGTCATGGAAACCCTCGGGATCGATAAATGGTTTCTGGAGCTTTGGCTCTATTACCTTGACGGTGTCCATCGTTTCCCGATTGCGGAAAGTAACTGTGTTGCTGTTTATTTCGACAGCATAATCAGGCAAGTGGTTATTGATTGCCAAGTCACGGAGCATTGAGCGAAATACGCGAATATGGCTACTGGCCCCCGTTTTTTTCTGTAAAATTTCTATAGAAACAACCCATTTTTCCTGAGCACCACAATGCTTGCGTGCAAGTTCGTATATTCTCCGTTCAAGTGGTTTGCGTAAACGGAAATAATCGCGATGTAATGTCAGTACACTTCGGCCTTCGATCATTCTGAATAGCCATTCGGACAGCGTTACCTTAATTTCGGACATTTGTCCGGAATTGGTCTTACGGACAATTCGCCATTCATTGATAAGACCAAAGCCTTCGGTGATTTCTTCTCCATTAGCTTTGATGTTGGTGGTGATCCGTGTGCCTGCTAAGCGCTCAAACGCGCTCCGAAGCCGCTTATAGCCATCACCATCGGTTTGACGGTTGGTCCACACCAATAAATCGCGTGCGGTAAGGTGGAGAGTTCGATTTGGCTGCTCACCTTGATTCATTTTCGCGATAAGCTGCGAAATGCAATAGATAAGGATATCCTTGTCATGGATCGTCGCGAGCCCTTTGACGCTCGGAACGATCTCAACTGTATTGCCATTGTGCTCGTATCGGAAAATGCGTCGATCAGGTTTAGTGGCAAGCGAGAAAATTGGATGTTCCATCGAGGCCATATCGTCTTTGGGGATGGCATCAAGGACATCACAAATAAAAAGATCTGGTGTCGGATATCGTTCCGGAAGTAGAACTGAACGTCCATCAATGTTCGGGGTTTCATTGACGGTAAGTGCCTGTTCGGGGTTTCGTTGACGGGTTGCTTTGATTCGGGGTTTCATTGACGATCAGTTTAGGTTCGGGGTTTCATTGACGCAAGAGCTAGATTCGGGGTTTCGTTGACGCAGATTCGGGGTTCTGGAGTCACTAGATTCGGGGTTTCGTTGACGCAAGCGGCCCCAAAACGCTGTTTTTGTATTTTATTTTCAGTCAGTTACGTGTTTGTGGAAAACCCTTAACACTACTATTAACACATAAATTAACACTCTAAGGCTGTGGATAACTTTTCATTCTCTGCAATCTTTAGCCAAATTGAACCCAAGCACCGCCTCTTGGGGGCTTCGCCCCCGCCGGCTCGCGGCCTACGGCCGCCCCGATCGCGCTTCGCGCGATCTCCCACCCGGCATCCCCCTGCTCGCCCTTTCAGGGCTGCGCTAAACGGACACGCCTACGGCGCGAAATCATAATCTGACGATGCATTCCCGCATCGTCTCTCCACCAGCACCTTCCTCTCCCGCGTCGGCGCCTTCGGCGCCCTACGGGGCTCCCGCTCCGCGCTCGCCCGACGCCTGCAACACCCGAAGAACCGGGCAAGACCGTAATCTGCTCAAGACGCACCGGTGTTCAGGCGATCATTCAGCAGCTCACGTGTTGCAGCATACCCGTCAGACGCCACAGGATGGCCGTACAGGCGTTCCCGTGTGTGGTGGCTAGTTTGGGGGGGGTGGGCAGTAACGAGAATTGCGCTTTGTGCGGCCTCCCAGGGCGCTCTGCGGGCCTTGCCGGGGATTGATAGGCTGGCCATTTCCTGTTCGTCCGTTCAGATATCCTCCTCCTGACTTTCAGCGGGATGGTTCTGATTGAAAAACCCAAGCGTTAGGGATATGGTGCATTATGCCGACGCTTCTACGCATTAATGGATTTCGTGTCGTGATTTACACGGCAGATCATGTGCCAATGCACGTTCACGCCATAAGCGCGGATGGAGAAGCGGTGATTGAAATTGGCAGGAAAGCCCGACTGATACGAGCAGGTGGCATGAAAGATAAGGTCATACAGGAAGCCCTTGTCATCGTGCAGGACCACGCTGAGATGTTGGCTGAAGCATGGGAGAAGATACATGGCGAATGACATGAACTATCAGGCCGCTCGTGAAGCAGACGCGCTTCATAGAGCGACAATTCCTCATGCGGTCTCCGCACGGTTTATCCGTGCTCGCCGCGCTCTTCACGTCACGCTCTCCAACGGTGTTGAGATGAGCGTGCCTGTGAGTCTGATACAAGATTTGCAGGACGCTTCCCTGAATGATCTGGCCGATATCGAGATCACTCCGCTGGGTAATGGCCTTCACTGGCCCCGTCTCGACGCCGATGTTCTGGTCGAAGGTCTGATCCACGGTATCTACGGTTCCCGAAGCTGGATGGCAGCACAGATGGGACGCGTAGGCGGATCGTCCGCCAGCCAGGAAAAGGCAGCGGCAGCACGCCGGAATGGTGCTAAAGGCGGTCGGCCAAGGAACGTCGCGTAAGATAGTCACCGCCTTTCAGGCGGTAGGGAACTGTCGTGCCACGTCTGCTCGCTGCAACGACCATTCTTGCCCAAAGGGTGGACCGATACGGTCCACCCTTTGGCTGAAGGGCTCGGGTTTTCCAAGCCCTTTGGGCATGCCCGCGCCAACGGTGCAATGGTGTATGAGGACCCGCTATTTATGGGTAGGCGCAATGTCGGCCTCGGGTATGTCGATGGGTCGTCGTAAGGGTAACCGTAGGGTCGTGAAACGGTCGTTCCATCAATGCGTCAGGGATAGTCGTGACCATTGCATTCTGCGTCACCTTCCTGCGGTGTGCGAGAGCGTCCCCTTTATTGCCCGGGTTGTAGCAGGGGGAGCAGGTTATCCGTGCCAAGGCTGGCGGCCCATGCCTTCATGGCTTCCGCACTGATCACCAATCCGGCCTCTACCTGGGCGAGGGCATGACGTGTGGCTTCGTCCTTCCAGGCTTCCCAGTCGTCGTGATCGGTATGATCCGCCTTCATGTCCCGTTTCTCCCGGTCTGAACCTTCAGGCCAGTTTTGGCCTGCGTCCGCGTTTCTTCTCTGGCAGGCGTGTGACCGGCGCTTCAGCTTCCGATACGTTCGAAGGTTCTGGTGTCGCCTTGACGGTCCGCCCCAGTCCGTTCTCCTGTGCCAGAGCAGAGCGTCGGGCTGCGTAAGATGGGGCGGTCATCGGGTAGCTTTCCGGGAGGCCCCATTTTTCCCGATACTGTTTTGGCGTCATGCCATAGGCGGACTGGAGATGACGCTTGAGCATCTTCATTTTTTTCCCGTCCTCCAGGCAGACAATGTAGTCTGGAAACACGGATTTCTTCACAGGCACGGCCGGCACCAGATCCGGTGTTCCGGCCGTCGCCTGTCCCGGACCGCCAAGCGCCTGAAACACCGTTGTGATGAGGCCGGGAAGGGTATCCGCCGGAACCGTATTGCTGCTGACATAGGCTGTGACAATCCGGGTCGTAAGCTCCCGCAGCGTGTCAGCTTCGGATGATCGTGTCTCGTGGTCAGTCATGGTCACGTCTGCCTGTTGTCCTGTCATGTTCCCGGTCCCTGTCGAAGGCATGAAGCCCCGCACGCCTCCAGCGTGCTTTCAGGTCAACCGGAGCAGTATCATTGCTGCCCTGGAGCTGTCCTGCAATGTCCAGGAAGGCCCCGAACAGGGTGGCGCGGTCGTCATCTGTCAGATCGACCAGTCCTGCCTTCTGGACCAGGCCGCCCAGTTCGATCAGATGATGGGTGCGTTCCCGTCGCGCCTTCGCCCAGTCGCGCATGTCAGTGCGTGCCTTTCGTGCCTGATGGCGATGGATCAGGGCTTCCTGCTTCCTGATCCGTCTTTCAAGCGCCAGAAGCTCCGTTCTGATCGTGTCCATTTCCTTTCCGGCTGCCCTTTTTTCCGCCTGCCTGAAAGAACGCCGCTCCCCGTTCGGTCCACCTCGCGACGGCTTCGGATTTACTATCCGCCTGTTCGACAGCCGCAAGCAGAACACCAGCAAGAGCCTCGATCGATAAGGTATCGGCCCCCGTTGCTTCGACCAGTTCACCGAACTGGACAATTCTCTTGGCCTTTAACGCACGTGCCCGTTTCTGAAGTTCTTCTAGTTCCGCATCTATGTCCCGTGGTTTGCGCATTGTCGATCCCTTATTCTTCTGGTCTGTGGCATACTTTATCACACAGGCGAGAACCGCGTCACTCATCCAGACAAATCAACCTTTATGGCGCAGTAAAATGTAAGTGCGCGCTTATACGTCACTTCGTGACATGCGCTTAAGGGGTGTGATAGGATCGTGCTCATGGCGATCTATCACCTGCATGCAAAGGTCATCAGCCGTGCCACCGGCCGGAGCGCCGTGGCGGCGGCAGCCTATCGTGCAGCGTCCCGCCTGCATGATGTGCGGCTGGATCGCGACCATGACTTTTCCAACAAGAGCGGGGTGGTGCATTCCGAGATCCTGCTACGCGATGGCGCGCCGGAGCGGTTTCTTGATCGGTCTGTTCTATGGAACGAGGTCGAGGCGATCGAGAAGCGCAAGGATGCCCAGCTTGCCCGCGAAGTGGAGTTTGCACTCCCACGCGAAATGACCCAGGCGCAGGGGATCGCGCTGGCACGGGATTTCGTGCGTGAGCAGTTCGTGGAACACGGCATGGTCGCCGATCTCAATGTACATTGGGATATTGGTGAGGACGGACAGGCGAAGCCGCATGCCCATGTGATGCTGTCCACGCGGTCTGTGGATGAGAACGGGTTTGGTGCGAAAGAACGCTCGTGGAATGACAAGGACTTGCTGCTGACATGGCGGGAGCGATGGGCGTCACTTGCCAATGAACGGCTGGCCGAACTGGACCTGGACGTGCGGATCGATCATCGGTCGTTCGCGGCACAGGGGATCGACCTTGAGCCGCAGAACAAGATTGGTCCGGCTGGGATGCGCCGGGAAGAGCGGGGCGAGGATGCGGAACGGGTCGCTGATCATCTGGAGATCGCGCGACGCAATGGTGACAGGTTGCTGGCCGAGCCGCATGTGGCGCTGGAGGCGCTGACCCGGCAGCAGAGCACGTTTACCCGGCAGGATCTGGCGCGGTTCGTGGACCGGCAGACGGTGGACGCTGAACAGTTTACGGCCGTCATGGTTCGGGTGGAGGCATGTCCGGAGCTGGTCGCGCTCGGGAAAGACGGGCACGGGCAGGAGCGGTTCTCCACGCGCGCGATGATCGGGGTCGAGCAGCGTCTGGAAGAAGCGTCGCTCGCGATGGGGCTGTCCCAGGGGCATGCGGTGCCGCTGGCGGTGCGTCGGGCAGCGATGCAGCATTCCGGTCTTGGGGACGAGCAGGCGCTGGCGGTGGGCGAGGTCACGAAGTCCCGCGACCTGTCCGTGGTGGTCGGGTATGCCGGGACGGGGAAGAGCACCATGCTGGGTGTGGCCCGTGCGGCATGGGAAGAGGCCGGGTACCGGGTGCGCGGGGCGGCGCTGTCGGGGATCGCGGCGGAAGGGCTGGAAGCGGGGTCCGGGATTGAGAGCCGGACGCTGGCGTCCCTGGAGCGGGCGTGGGAGCGTGGGTTCGACCTGCTGGAGCGCGGGGACGTGTTGGTGGTGGACGAGGCCGGCATGGTGGGGTCACGGCAGATGGAGCGGGTTCTGTCTGTCGCCCGCGAAGCCGGGGCCAAGGTGGTGCTGGTGGGTGATCCCGAACAGTTGCAGGCGATTGAGGCGGGTGGTGCGTTCCGGGCGGTGGCCGAGCGGGTCGGGTCGGTGGAAATCACCACCGTACGCCGGCAGCGTGAAGGCTGGCAGCAGGCGGCTACGAAGGAGCTTGCGACCGGGCGGACAGAGCAAGCGCTGGGACGCTATGAGGCGGCTGGCCTGGTGCGCGGGCATGGCACGCTGGAAGAGGCGCGGGCCGGGGTCGTGGCCGGGTGGGAGGAAGCCCGTCAGGCTGCGCCAGAAGAAAGCCAGATCATGCTGGCGCATCGGCGTGTCGATGTGCGGGCGCTGAACGAGGCGGCGCGGGAGATCCGGCGGGAGGCGGGTGAGCTGGGTGACGACGTGCTGGTGCCGACCGCCCAGGGCGAGCGGATGTTCGCGGACGGGGAGCGTGTTTATTTCCTGCGCAATGACCGGGAACTGGGGGTGAAGAACGGTACGCTGGGTACGGTGCGGGGTATCATGGGGTCTCTTGAGGCTGGGGATCTCGTGCTGTCGGTGCAGCTCGACGGGCCGGGTCGTGCCGGGACTGGCCGGGTCGTGTCCGTGTCGGTGGCGGATTATGACGCGCTGGATCATGGCTATGCCGCCACCATCCACAAATCGCAGGGTGTGACGGTGGACCGGGCGCATGTGCTGGCGACGGGGAGCATGGACCGGCACGGGGCCTATGTGGCGCTGTCGCGGCATCGGGAGAGCGTGTCCGTCCATTGGGGCCGGGATGATGTGGGCGATCGGGACGGGCTGGTGCGGCGGCTGTCGCGCGAGCGGCAGAAGGATACCACGCTGGATTACCCGCATGTCCGGGATCGGGATACCGGGTTCGCGCGGCGGCGCGGGCTGTCTGTTCCCGAGAGCGAGATCGTGGTGGAGCGCGGCAAGGCCGCCTCAGGCCCCCGGCAGGACAGGCAGGCCGAAGCTGTCCGTAAGCCAGAGCCGGCACCGGCACAGCAGAAACGCGGAATGTTCGACGGGCTGGACCTGTCCGTACGGCCAGAGCGTCGTGCGGCGGAAAAAGACGTGTCGGCCGGGATGGAGGCTGAGGCCGGAAAGGGGGAGAGTGGGGTTGAGCGTGAAGCTCCCGCATCTCCCTTTGCCGGGTTGCGGCTGCCCCGTGTGCAGCGTGAGCAGGTGCCGGCCGGGCTGGACGGGTTTATACCGGGGAGTGACCCGCTTCAGCAGGCGGTGGAGCGGTATGCGCGGGCCTGGGTGGATGCCGAGCGCATGGTGCGCCAGGAGTTGCCCGTGCTGGAGCATCAGAAGAAGGCGCTGTTTGAAGCCGGGCGGGATCTGGAGCGGGCCCGGCGTGGCGGTGAGGCGGATCTGCGGGCGGCGCTGAAGCATCAGCCGGAGATCCGGCAGGCGCTGTATGGTCTGGAAGGTCCGGCACGGGCGCGCAGGCTGGTCGAGGGGCTGGAGCATGAAGACAGGGTGCGGAAGAGTCCGGATTTGCGGGCGGCGCGGTTTGTGAAGACGTGGGACGGGCTGAGCCGCGAGCAGCAGAGTATGGCGCTGAAAGAGCTGAAGCGGGATGCGCAGCTTGAGTCCGTCCTTCGGGAGAAAAGCCGCGAACTGGGCATCCGGAAGGGATCGACGCTCGATCACGGGTTGCAGCCGCAGCGCACGCGCTCGCTGTCGCGTTCCAGGGGGCGGGATATGGATATGGGGATGTAATCTGCTTGAGACGGGTGATGTTAATGTGTATGTTTTTCTAAGGAGATACACATCATGCGAACCAACATCATTATTGATGATACCCTCATGACAGATGCGCTGAAGGCGTCTGGCGTCAAAACCAAGAAGGAAGCGGTCGAACTCGGGTTGCGGACGCTGATCAAGCTGAAGCAGCAGCGGGAACTCCGTACCTTGCGGGGAAAGCTCGACTGGCAGGGTGATCTCGATGCCATGCGTTCCGACGCATGATCCTGGTGGATTCCTCGGTCTGGATCGATTTTTTCCGAGGTACGGTGACGCCACAGGTTGAGGTTCTGGACCGGCTTCTGGGAGAAGAACCTGTCGCCATTGGGGATCTGATGATGACGGAAGTTCTTCAGGGATTTGCGAGCGAACGGGATTTCAACAAGGCGCGGAGACTGCTTGGCGCTCTGGATCTGGTGGAGATCGGGGGGCGTGATGTCATGATCGAGGCAGCACGATATTTCCGTGACCTGCGTGCCAGAGGCATCACCATCCGGAAAACCATTGATACCCTGATTGCCACACGATGTATCGTAAGCGGGTATCGGCTCCTTTACAGTGACCGGTACTTTGATCCGTTTGTGACACATCTGGGGCTGGAACGGGTTGTCTGATTTCGGCGCGGTGACTGGAGAGGACATGCAGAAAAAAGAAGAGGCCGTTCGGCTGGGATCGCTTCTGGGGGCCATCGGTCGTGAGGCCGGTGTGCGTGATCAGGATACCGCGGTCTTGCAGACCCGCGATCAGACCCCGGCCGAGGCAATGTCCTTCGAATGATCCTGCTGCTTGATACCAACGTGATCATGGAGACGAGGAGGCCCGTCCCGGAGCAGCGTGTTCTGGCCAGCCACGACGTGTCGCCTTTCGAGGCGGCTGGTGTGCGGGTTTGGGGATATCTGATGTCCGAGACAGATCCAGCAGCGCGCGCGTTTGAGGACCTGTGCGCCGAAATGACGGTACTCCGGCGGAGCGTGGAAGCGTTGCCGCAGGCGTGGCGGG
>NZ_WOTH01000041.1 GCF_011516945.1 Acetobacter estunensis | reverse complement strand
CTCAAGGAGTGGCGCGCTGTCGCAACCAGATATGAAAAAACAGCAACGTCGTTCCTCGCGGTCATCCACATCGCTGCCGCAGCAGACTGGATCAAGCCCTAACAGGCCCTAATATACAAAGAGATTCCCTCACAAAACGCTATCGATTCAATACTTTCTGACAACACCATCTATTTCTCCTTTCATCACGAAGCTGAGATGGCGCCACATCGTCGTATTGCGACTCGTTCTGGATTGCGCCACTCTTCCCGTCCGTTGAAATCATCGTCAGTAAGGACGCTTCGAATGGCCCTGCTCCGCCCCCCTTTTTTGCTTGCTGCTTTCACCCTCGGCCTGACGGTCCTTGGGCCGTTTGCTCACGCCGCAGACGAAGCTTCCGCTTCTCTCATCGGAACAGACGGTGCCAATCATGGAACCGCACATCTAACGGAAACGCCGACCGGCGTCCTCCTGCGCATCGAAGCCACACATCTTCCGGCGGGTTGGCATGGCCTGCACTTTCACGAGAAAGGTGTCTGCACACCACCGAAATTTACAAGCGCCGGTTCACACGTCCACGCAGCCTCGCCAGTGGTGCATGGGTTGCTGAACCCCAAAGCAAACGACGATGGCGATCTCCCCAATCTGTTCGTGGCATCCGATGGAACAGCCACCGTCGAACTCCACACAACTCTTGTCTCTCTGCATGGGACAGATAACCGCCCTGCCCTCCTTGATACGGACGGATCGTCTCTGGTTATTCATGCCAAACCAGACGATTACACCACCCAGCCGATCGGCGGAGCAGGCGACCGCATTGCCTGCGGTGTCATTCACTGATCTTCATACCCCCACTCGCCTGCAACCGCTTTCTGGGGCATGGTCTCTCCAATTATCACTCGGAGGCCTGAATCGAACATGAAGCGCGTTGCCTGGGTCGTTCTCTGCGGATTTTCTCTCGCCGGATGCTCATGGTTCGGCGATGACACCACCACCGCCAACCGGCACCTCACTCAAAAGGAACAGTGGGAAACGCTGGGCTACAAGGACGGCCTGAAAAGCGTTCGAACGCAGCCCTGATCGTTCCTCATCTTTCCTCTCCCGTGCCTGTGCGGGTGAATCCACGTCATCCCGAGACATGGCCGGAGATATGACAAGCATGAGCGCCATTTCTTTCGAACCTACTGACGGTATGCCGAATCCCGGCCGTCAGAGGGCCATTATCGCCGTATGCCTGGCCGTTCTCCTCGCTCAGATCGACTACGCCATTGCAAATGTCGCCCTCCCGGCAATGGGAACCGATCTTCACGCTTCCGCGTCCGATACTGTCTGGATCGTCAACGCCTACCAACTTGCCAGTTTGTCCTCCATCCTGCCGCTCGCCGCAGCCGGAGCATGGCTCGGGTATGAACGCGTCTGCATGGGCGGCATCGTGCTCTTCATGCTCGCGTCGTGCGGCTGTGCTCTTGCCCCTTCTCTACCGGTCCTGACCTGCGCTCGCGCGTTCCAGGGCTTCGGTGCCGCCTGCATGCTGGGGGTCACCTCAGCCTTGATCCGCTTCATTTATCCCCGCAAGGAACTCGGAAAAGGCGTCGCCCTCAACACACTGATCGTTGGATTGGGGATGGCGCTCGGCCCCACGGTGGCCGGACTCGTTCTGGCCGTAGCAGACTGGCCATGGCTCTTCTGGATCAACCTGCCGCTTGGACTGCTTACCCTGCTCCTTGCCGCCACGTCGCTGCCGCGTACTCCGCGACAAGGCGACATGCCCGATCCGTGGGGCGTTCTGTTGTGCATGCTGTCATTCTTCGGACTGGGACTGGCCGGCAATGGTATGGCGCATGCCGATGGCATCACCCTTACAATAGCCTTTCTTGTTGGAGGGCTCTTCACGCTGCTGATGCTTGTCCGCCGTGAACATGGCCGCGCACTCCCAATCCTCCCTGTCGATCTGCTTCGCGGGCGCAGTTTCCGCACGGCTTTTCTGGTCGGCCTGTGCGGCTATGTCAGTTCCAATTTTTTCATCATTTCCTTTCCTTTCGCGCTGCACGATCACTACAATTGGAATGCCACGAGCATTGGTCTGATGATGCTGCCATGGGCGTTCGGCCTGATCGCTTCGGCCTCGGTCACACGCCCTCTCGCCGATCGCATTCCAGCCGGTATCCTCTCTTCCCTTGGTCTGTTGTGCACGATGGCCGGCTTCATCCTGCTGCACCTGCTGCCCGACACACCAAGCGCGTTCGACGTTCTCTGGAGAGTGGGATTGGCCGGACTGGGGTTCGGCATTTTTCAGGTTCCCAACAATCGGGCCATGCTGCTTTCCGCCGCAGCCGGCCGCGAAGGGGGAGCGAGTGGAATGGTGCAGGTCTCGCGGCAGGGCGGCCAGACGCTCGGGGGTATTGGAACGGCCCTTACGTTGCGTCTCACCGCCAACGGAACACAGGATTGCCTCAACATCGCCGCTCTTTGTGCTGCCTTCGCGGCGGCCCTCAGTGCATCCCGTCTGACACACGGAAATGGGGGAAACCCACGCAACATCCGGAAGGCACGCAATCCGGACCGATAATTGCGCTCTTTCAGGGAAACGATTTAGACATACATTTGTCGAGCACCCCACCCCCGCCGCGTGTGGGGTTTTTGTCCTTATCGCCATGGAACACGCCCGCATGACACAGCCTGACCTCACCATGTCAGCCGTGAATCTGACCACCCTTTGGGAACGGATGATCATTGAGGCCCGCGTTTGCTGCGATCCGCTGGTCATGGGGCTGCTGGCCACAGGAATTTCCAACCACGCCAGTTTCGCTGACGCACTCTCCGCACTGATCGGCCGCAAGCTGGGCGATCATTACGTATCGTCACAAAATCTTACCGATCTCGTGCTGGCCTGTTATGCGGATACACCCGATGCCCTCGCAGCCAGCGCCGCCGATCTCGTCGCCATTCGTGAGCGCGATCCTGCCTGCCCCGACTACGTGACGCCGTTCCTGTTTTTCAAAGGCTTTCTTTCCATCCAGTGCTATCGGGTGGCACATTGGCTTTGGAACTGCGACCGTCGCCATCTGGCTCTCCATCTCCAGAGCCGAGCTTCGGAACTGTTTGCCGTGGACATCCATCCCGCCGCCTGCCTCGGCCGACGTCTGCTGTTCGATCATGGAACCGGAATCGTCGTGGGCGAAACAAGCATCATTGAGAACGACGTCTCCCTTCTTCAGGGGGTGACCCTTGGGGGAACCGGCAAACATGCCGGAGACCGTCATCCAAAGATCCGCCGCGGTGTACTGATCGGAGCCGGCGCCAAGGTACTGGGCGCAATCGAGGTTGGTGAAGGTGCGAAGATCGGCGCGGGTTCCATCGTTCTGGAAGCGGTGCCTCCTTACACTACCGTGGTCGGCAATCCTGCCCGCAAGGTCGGCACCCGCCTGAAAGGCATGCCGTCGCTGACAATGGATCAGACGCTCCCACCGATCGACTACATCATCTGAACAGCATTACCGGCCATCGCTTCCCACACACGCATGGCCTGCACCATTCCCGCTCCATCATGGACCCGAAGCAAAGTTCCGGGCAGATCGAGCCCGGGCAAAGATGTAACGATGGTGCCCGGATCACGCGCCGTCGGCTCAGCCACACCGGCCCAGGTGCCGATCATGCGCTTGCGTGAGGTGCCCAGAACCACGCGACAGCCAAGATTGGCAAGAATGGGCAACCGCCGCAGAAGCTCTGCATTCTGCTCGGCTGTCTTGGCAAACCCAATCCCCGGGTCGATCAGGATACGGGAGCGCTCAATCCCTGCCTGCTCCGCCTGTGCTATCCGGTCGTGCAGTTCCTGCACCACATCCACCGCTACGTCCCTGTAATCCGTCAGCGCGTTCATCGTCTTCGGCGTGCCCCGCATATGCATCAGCACGACCGGGCAAGAGCGTCGCGCCAACAGGGGCAGCGCCTCGGGGTCATGAGCCAACGCACTCACATCGTTGATAAGCATCGCCCCCATATTCAGCGCCGCTTCCATGGTGCGAGCATTACGGGTGTCCACTGAAACAGGAATCCCTCTGCCCATCAGTTCGGCCAGGACAGGTTCCAGCCGCGACCATTCTTCGGAGGGAGACACGACCGCAGCGCCCGGTCGTGTGCTTTCCGCCCCCACATCGAGAATCGCCACACCGGCCTGCTGCATTTGCTGCGCCCGTGCCACGATCCGTTCCGGAGTGCGATGCTGATCCCCATCGCTGAAACTGTCCGGCGTGACATTGAGGATCCCCATCACCATCGCCCCTGAAGGCAACCCCGCCAGCGAAGAAGGTGCTGTTACGACTTCCAGTTCCGGCAACCACGAGGCGGGAATCCGGTCCACCGGCCTCGGTGCGCTTTTTGTTCCATCACGCTCGATCAGGGACACGACCGAGAAGGCTGTCTTTCCACCCGCGAGCGGTAAGGCCACACCAGCGGTGATTGCCTCGGCCGCCCCTGCCCCCCTTAGCAGCCCCGCTGGCTCCACCAGACGCAGATCGTTCATTCCTGTTCATCCCAACCAACCGACACGGAAACGAAAAAAGGCCGGAACGGGACACATCCCGCTCCGGCCTTTTCAGAAACTGCCCCTTTAACCCGGCTGGGGAGATGCATCCCCGACCGAGGCCGGAGGGGCACCGCCCGCTCCCGGCTGGTTGATAACCGGCGGGACCGAAGCACGCCGATTTTCCGGCATGGTGTCATCCACCTCGACACGCTCAATCGCCTCACCACGCAGAACCTGACGGATTTCCTCGCCGCTCAGCGTCTCGTACTCAAGGAGCGCTTCCGCCAGACGGTGCAGTTCCTCAATGTGCTCAATCAACAGATTACGTGCCCGATCATAGGCGGCGTCGATCAGTTTCTTGACCTCGGCATCGATCTCCCGCGCCGTCTCTTCCGAGATGTTCTTGTTCTGCGTGACCGAATGTCCAAGGAACACTTCCTGACCATTATCGCCATAAGCGATCATGCCCATCTTCTCGCTCATGCCCCATTCCGTCACCATGCGACGGGCCTGATCGGTCGCCATCTTGATGTCGCCGGAAGCACCACTGGTCACGTTGTCCGGGCCAAAGATGATTTCTTCGGCGGCGCGACCGCCCATGGCGAGATCAAGCTCGGCCACGCATTTGGCACGGCTCTTGGAGTAACGGTCCCCTTCCGGCAGGCTCATCACCATACCCAGCGCACGACCGCGCGGAATGATCGTGGCCTTATGGACCGGGTCCGTGCCGTGTGTCAGGATCGAGACCAGCGCATGACCACCTTCGTGATAAGCGGTCATCTTCTTCTCGGAATCGCTCATCACCAGCGAGCGACGCTCGGTGCCCATCAGCACCTTGTCCTTGGCGTTCTCGAACTCGCTCATCGCCACCGTACGCTTGCCTGCGCGCGCCGCCAGCAAAGCGGCCTCGTTGACGAGGTTGGCCAGATCCGCACCCGAGAAACCCGGTGTCCCACGCGCAATCACCTTCGGATCAACATCGGACGCCAACGGCACCTTGCGCATGTGAACACGCAGGATCTGCTCGCGCCCGTTCACATCCGGGTTCGGCACCACAACCTGACGATCGAAACGACCGGGACGCAGCAGAGCGGGATCGAGCACATCAGGACGGTTGGTCGCGGCAATGAGGATCACGCCTTCATTGCTCTCGAAGCCGTCCATCTCCACCAGCATCTGGTTGAGCGTCTGCTCACGCTCATCGTTGCCACCGCCCAGACCGGCGCCACGATGGCGACCAACCGCGTCGATCTCGTCAATGAAAATAATGCACGGCGCTGCCTTCTTGCCCTGCTCGAACATATCGCGCACGCGGGACGCACCCACGCCGACGAACATCTCCACAAAGTCCGAACCGGAAATGGTGAAGAACGGGACGTTCGCTTCACCTGCAATGGCGCGCGCAAGCAGCGTCTTACCGGTGCCGGGAGGACCGACAAGCAGCACGCCCTTGGGAATCTTGCCGCCCAGACGGGTGAATTTCTGTGGATCCTTGAGGAACTCAACGATTTCTTCGAGTTCGCCCTTGGCTTCATCGATACCCGCGACGTCAGCAAAGGTCACGCGCCCTTGCTTCTCGGTCAGCATGCGCGCCCGGGACTTGCCAAAGCCCATCGCCCGGCCACCGCCTGACTGCATCTGGCGCATCATGAAAATCCACACCGCACCGATGAGGATGAACGGGAACCAGTTCAGCGCATAGCGCAGGAAAGGATTGCCCTCGGCCTCCAGCGGCTTGGCTACAACTTCCACGCCTTTGCCCGTCAGACGGGACACGAGACCCGGATCCTGCGGGGCATAGGTGTCGAACGACGTGCCGTCAGACAACGTTCCGGAAATGTTGTGCTCCTGAATGGTCACGGAACGCACACGTCCATGATCCACATCCGCCACGAAGTCGGAATAGGCGAGTTGCTGAGCCGCATGCTGAACGTTGCCCGGCTGGAACATGTTGAACAGGAACAGCAGGAGAACGATGATGCACACCCACAGGGCGAGATTGCGTCCGAAATTGTTGATCACTTTGTCCGTTCCATATTGTTCCTGCGTGAGGAGAACGCCCCTGAAAGCCTTTATCAGACCGGTTTCGGGCGGCGATTGCAATCCCGTGCCTTAGAGATTGGGGGCGCATGTCCTGCATGGAAGTGGCGCGGGTATTAAATATGTGTTCATGCACCCTTCCCCGCCATCAATCCCAGCGCGTCGTCTCGGTCACCGGCACGGGCGGGATGAGGTCGAATGTCACGTTTTTTAGACTCTCCTCCTCGCACAACCCCAGATGCGGAACACACACACGCCGCCCCTTCCGCCATAACGCGGGAAGCGTCGCACAGGCCACTGCGGGCCATCCCTTACGCAAGGACCGAGGCAATCCCCACCCCGCTGCCGCCACAAATAGATCTGACGGTATGCCCCCCGCACGCAACGTAAACCGCCGATCCCAACAAACACCATCCCGAGCAGGTAGAGCAGTCTCCATGGCTGCCTCTTCGCGCACCATAAGCCATTGCTCTTCCAATCCCGGCAGAGGACGTGCGCGCAGCAGTCTTACCCCCGATAGGGTTACCGGTCGGTTTGCAGCAATCGCAGCCTCCACCGACGCACGGGAAGGCGCATAGGGACGCGCCCCGATCGTGCGAATAAGGGCCGCCAGCGTAGAACAAGACGGCAAAGTCTCCCCAAGCGCCACCCATCCGGGGAATGGTAAACACCCGACTGCAGCAAGCCATGCCGCACTCTCCCCGGCCTGCTGCATCCGTCTGATCGCGATTTTTCTGGAAAGCCCGATGGCCGCAGTCCGTGCCTGCGCCGTCAGATCCTGCCGCACCCTTACTCGCTCGGCCTTGCGGTTGGCGTTCGAAGGATCCTCGCACCAACTGACTCCGGCCCGCCTCAATGTTGCACGCAGAGCCATGCGAGAGACTCCCAGCAACGGGCGCACCAGCCGAATGTCCGCCAGTTCCGCAATGCGGGCCATACCCGCCAGTCCCAGTCCCTCACCGCGTCTTTGCCGCATGACGACCGTTTCAGCCTGATCGTCTTCCTGATGCGCAACGAGAAGATCGACGCACCCTGCTTCCCGGCACGCCGCGATCAGAGCCTCATATCGCGCGTCCCGCGCCCGCTTCGCTATTCCGGCGCCAGCCTGCAGGTCTGTCAGTTGCAAGACGCATGTCGTAATCCCGAAGCCTTCGAGCATCTGACGTGCAATTTCAGCTTCACGAGCCGATTCTTCACGCAGGCCATGATCCACCACCAGCGCAAGCAAACGCGTGCGCCAATGGCTGGCCAACCATGCCATTGCGAGGGAATCGCTTCCTCCGGACACAGCGAGAGCAACGGGGGGCGCATCCGGCGTGTCGGGAAGCCACAGCCCAAGGCCGTGCATGACATCATAAAACTGTTCGGGAGTAACAGGCCGCTCCGTCACCCCGTCACACATCTCCCATACATATCAGGAACACGACGCCTTCTTGCGAAAGACGCTGGCTGAATGAGACACCTGCTCGCCAGCCGACGGAAACTCCGTCTTCAACTTGTCCAGCGCCTGACAGGCCGCCTTCTTGTCTCCAAGCGATATCAGAGAAGCACTCACGCCAAGCAGTGCGAACGGCGCCTTGGTGCCTTTGGGAGAGGAGCGATAAGCATCGTAATAAGCAACGGCGGACTGTCGATACTGTTTCTGGCCCGCAAGGGACTGCCCCAGCAGATACTGGCCATCGACTTTGGTAGCTCCCTTGCCATGCGCAATCGCGGATTCCGCATTCTCCTGCGCACCAGCATAATCACGCTTGAGCAGCGCATCATGGCCGGCCTTGAGATAATTCGCAGGCGTACTGGCGGCCGCTTCATCATGAGACGACGAAGACGTAGCGTGTGAAGAAGCCGCTGCCGCCGCGGCACCTCCAGCGGCCGCACCGCCGCCATTCTGTGCCGCGAACTGCATGTCGCTCATCTGCTTGGAGAGAGACGCGCTCTTTTCCTTGAGTTGATTGGTCAGATCTTCAATCTGTCCCCGCATTTCACGCTGCTGCTCCTCCAGCGTGTTCACGCGATCCACAAGCTGAGCGACCAGATCACCACTCGCACCGCTTGTCTGGGGCGTACCCTGAGCCACGGGAGGTGCCAGAACCGAGGAAGAACCTCCCCCGCTCTGGACCTGCGAAAGCTGCTGCTTCAGATCCATGATCTGATTCTGCAGTTCGATCCCTTCGCGGCTCGTCATCTGGGCGTATGCCGTCAGAGGAAGTAACCCGAGAAGGGCTGTAGCGGCCAACAGACCGGACATGCGGCGGGAACGACAAAAAGACTGAACGAGTGCTGTCATCACGAGCATTGTGCGGCCTTTAAGCCGTCTCCTCTGGCATTGTTCCGGCCAACAGGATGTCAGCATTTAGCTGCATCCATCTGCGATCCCTCGGGTTTAGCCCATCCAGCAGAGGCGTCAAACATGTGAGGGATGAACGCCATTCCACAAAAAGGAAAGGCCGGACGGACGCTTTCGCATCCGTCCGGCCATCAACCTGATGAAACAAGCCGTCCCGAAAAATTACTGAACCGACGTGATTGCATTACGGTTCTGGGCCCAGACATCTTCGCCTTCACCCGTCGCCGTCGGACGATCCTTACCATAAGAGATCGTGGTCATGCGCGAACTGGTCGTACCTTTGGCCGCGAGATAATCGCGGGCCGCATTCGCACGACGCTGGCCGAGTGCAAGGTTGTATTCTTCCGTGCCACGATCATCGCAATTGCCGGCGATCTGAACGGAGACCTGCGGATACTTGGCAAGCCAGTCAGACTGCTTGTCCAGAGTCGCTTTCGCATCGCTCGTCAGGCCGCTCTGGTTCAGAGCGAAAAAGACGCGATCACCAACATTGGCAACCAGATCAGCCTCACTGCCCGGAACCGGACCGCTCGGCTGCACCGCTGCACCCTCGCCTGTCGCGATGCCGGTGTTGGGATGATCGTTGGCACAGCCAGCCAGGAGGGCTGCTACGCCGAGTGCACCGAGAAGCTTCAGTCGCATTGTCTTGATCCTGAGATCAGTCCCGCTGTGCGGAACACTGAAAAGTGAATGATACGCGGAAAACAGGCCGGTTTTTCACCACTTCCGGCGACTGGACGAGGTAGCGTCCGGCAACCAGAGGTTACCATCTCGTAAGCCATAACGCCGAAAGAAGGTCAAGCGCCCTCCCTTCGGCAGAAGGGTTTTTCCAATCACAACATTGCAAACCTGCACTGTCGCAGGATCGCGACAGACTATAATTAGACGTTCAGCGGTGACCATGTCGGGCTGGAACCGCCTTCCGGCGTGGGGATTCCGCGTTCATGGAACCCAGTGATATCGATGGTCCGGATTCCATAGGCAGCCCCACCGCTGGCACTACGACAGAAGGCCAGCACACGACCGTTCGGACAGAAACTGGGCGACTCGACAGTGTAGCCCTGCGTCATGATCCGCTCGCCGGTGCCATCCGGATTCATGACACCCAGCGAAAACGCACCGCCCGAAATACGGGTAAACCCGATCAGGTCACCGCGCGGCGACCAGACCGAATCTCCGTAATGCCCACTGCCGTAGGACAAGCGGCGTGCGTTCCCGCCGCCTGCGCTCATGATATAAAGTTCGGGAGCGCCACCGCGGTCAGAGTTGAAAACGATCTGCGATCCATCCGGACTGAAGCTCGGGCTGACGTTAATAGCCCCACCGCTGGAGGTAAGCTGGCGCTTGGCGCCGGAAGCGATATTGACGCTGTAGAGTTCAGATCCGCTTCCACGCGCGACCGGCACCAGCAGTGTGTTGCCATCCGGCGAATAATGCGGACCAAGCGGCACACCATTGAAATCGCTGATAATATGCTGACGACCTGTGGCAAGATCGAACACATAAATGCGTGGCACGGTTGAGTTGTAAGACAGGAATGCGATCTGATCGCGCACTGGACTGAACGCAGGCAGCTTCGTCTGGCTGCTGCTCAGGATGCGGCAGTTCGCCCCATCCTGATCCATGACCGCCAGACGCATGCGCGGCTGGTGGACCGAGCCGGAACGGGAAATGAACCCGATGCGCGTATCGAAATAGCCCTTCTCGCCCAACATCCGCTGGTAGATCACGTCGCCGATGATATGCGCGATGCGGCGCCAGTTGGCTTCACTGGTGGTGTAAGCCGTACCCTGAATCTGCTTACCCGCCAGAACATCCCACAAACGGAATTCCAGCCGGATGGTGCCGCTCCCCGAAGCCGTGCCCGTCACAGCCGCATGTGCGCCCATCGCTTTGTAAGGCGCAAAATCGGGCGTACCCGACATGGAAGAACCCGGTAGCACCTTGAACAGACCGGTGCCCGACAGATCGTTGGTCAGGACTTGGGTGATGTTCTGTCCCACACTGCCGCCAAAGGACGGGATGGCGATAGGGATCGGGGCCGTGCGCGCCTGATCGACCGTAATTTCGGCCGCGGGAGCATCGGCCGCCCGAGCAGCAAGAGGCGCCACCGACAGACTGCCCGCCAGTCCGGCACCAGCCACCACGCCGCCTTCCAGCAGGGCACGACGGTTGAGACGACGCGGAACGTAGGCCTCTGCGAGCGCTTCCGCCTCACGGTCTCCAATGTAATGCTCATGAGTCGAAACCATGGTTCCTGTCCTCTCGGTTGTGTGGCCTATGGCCGGAAGATGAATTTTAACTGATGGGTCTGACCCAGCAGGTTTTTCGGAATCGGCAGCTTGGCGCAGGTGGGACTGAGCACCGCTGCGCGTGCGCGTTCGGCAAGAGCGCGATAGGACGCATCGGAATTGACACGTGCCTGCGTCTCCGGCGCGAAGCTGACCATGCGGGCCTCGCCGGTCGCGTCCACCGTGACAACCAGATGAGCGACGAAACTGGCGTAATCCTTGGCCGCCGTGTCCTCGGTGTAGCAGCGACGCACGGAAGCCCCGATAGCCTTCTGCTCTCCCGAACTCATCTTGCCCGTAATGTCACCATTCGGAGTGCCGCCACCTTTGGGAGATCCTCCGGAACGGGCACTCGCTTCAGACTTGGGGGTGTGCGTCTGCTTCGTGTCCGCCCGGAACGAATCCAGGGTTTCAAGAAGCGAATGCGAATCCGACTGCGTCTTCTTTGCCGGATTGGGCTGCGTGATGTGCGAGGGCACAGGCAGGTCCGGCAATGTGTCCGTCGGCTGCGGTGACGGCGTCGGAGGTGCTGCAACATGCGACGTTTCCAACGGCTTGGAGAGCGACGGAGGCACCTCGGCGTGGCTCGGCTGCGCCTTCACCGGTGGCGTGGGCGGGGTCTTTTCCGCATCTGGTGACGGCTCTTCCACTTTGGGCGGAATCGGTGTGTCAGGCAGCGGAGGCGCTTCCTGCGCGGGCGGAGGCGGCACGGGTGGTGGCGGTGGAGGTGGTGGTGGCGTCTCCTCAGGCGGCAACGGCTTGGGCGATTCCGGCGTTGGCGGAGCCTCGGACTTTTCCGGCGCTGCGGGCGCAGGTTCGCTCGCAGCCTTGTCGGCTTTGGCGGGTGCGCCAGTCTCCCCTGACGCCCCTTCGAACTCCATCTCGACCGGAGGCGGTTCTTGCGGCTCCTCAGGTGGTTTCGGCTGAGGAATGACGATCAAGAACGCCGCCAGCCCAAGAAAATGCAGCATGGCAGACGCTATGGTCGAGCGCCGCATGAGAATTGTTTCGGAACGGCGAGGCCGTACCATGCGAGAGATTCCCGACGTCAGCCAGCATCCCGGTCAGCCGCCATGCGACCGCCGGAGCGCTGGAACAGGAAAGAAGCGAAAAAGCGGATCATCGAGGCGGACTCACTGCCCCGAAGCAGCGGGTTGCTGCGCCAGAAGCGCAACGTGCGTAAAGCCGCCGGCAGTGATCTGCCCCATCACCTGCATCACCTTGCCATAGTCGATATGAGCATCGCCTCGCACGAAGATGCGGTGCTCAGAATCGTTCTGGGCTGCAGCCTTGAGCTGCTCCACCAGTTGATCGGACGAAACCGGATTGTCCCCAAGATAGATCGAACCGTCCGCCTTGATGGAGACGGTAATCGGCTTGGTGTCGGTGTTCACCGGCTTGGCATCGGTCTTGGGCAAATCGACATTCACGCCGCTCGTCATCATGGGCGATGTGACCATGAAGATGATGAGCAGGACGAGCATCACGTCCACCAACGGTGTGACGTTGATGTCCGACATCGGCCGACGACGCCTGCGCGGACCTCTCCCTCCTCCGAGCGACACGCCCATGGCTTACGCCCTTTCCTCGGACTGACGTGACAGGATCGCGGCAAACTCGGTGCCGAAACCTTCCAGACGGTCCTGAAAATGCGCCAGCGAATTGCTGATGACGTTATAGCCGATCACGGCGGGAATGGCGGTCACGAGACCGATGGCGGTCGCGAACAGCGCTTCCGAAATGCCCGGCGCCACAACACTGAGATTGGTGTTGTGCATCGCGGCAATCGAACTGAACGAATGCATGATACCCCACACCGTGCCGAACAGACCGATGAACGGCGCGACCGGACCAATGGTGGCCAGAAAGATCATCCAGCGTTCCAGACGATCCATTTCGCGGGTGATGGTGATCGACATGGCCCTGTCAACGCGCTCCTGCACGCCGCCATGCACGAGATCCACGCCCGGAATCCGTGAAGACCGGCGCCATTCACCCATAGCCGCGCCAAAAATGGCTGCCATCGGATGGGTGGGCTTCGCCCCATCGCTTTCATACAGATCGTCAAGACTCCCACCGGACCAGAAACGGTCTTCAAAAGCCGTTGCCTGACGCTCCACGCGGCGAAGAGTCACGATCTTGTCGAAGATGATGGCCCACACCCAAATGCTGCACCCGATCAGGCCAAGCATCACCAGCTTGACGACCAGGGACGCCTGCATGAACAGACCCCACAGGGACAAATTCCCGGCCGCCGCCGCGCCGAGATTTGCCGCGTCTACCGCATGATCCAAAAATGCCTCCTGTCCTTGCGGACGTACTTATGTCTCGTCCCAGCGGGACCCTCATCCACCGCAATGGAGGACAGCAACGATCCCGACTCGATCCATCATCGAATCACGCCGCGATCCTTAATGACTTCCCGACCAAAGCAGAAGATGCCTTGAGATCACGACAACCGGTTAACCGCGAGCCGGTCGAGAAGAGCACGCCACAAAGGCGGAAATCGGGCAGGACGTCCATCCGTCACACGGATGCAGGCCAGTCGCACATCGACATGCACGCACAGCGTCTCGCCCCGGAAAATATCCTGCACCAGCCGACAGCTTGCCCCGCCCTGTTCAGCAAGGTGCGTGCGCACGGTCAGAATATCGTCAAGCCGGGCCGGTACATGAAAATCCATCGATGCCTGCCGCACGACAAAGGCCAACCCATGATCGTTGAGCAATTCGATGGGAGCCATGCCCTGACTGCGGATGGCCTCCGTCCGGGCGCGCTCGGCAAACGCGAGGTAACGAGCGTGATAAACCACTCCTCCAGCATCGGTATCCTCGTAATACACCCGGAAATCGATGCTGTGCGTAATCATCGCCCTGCCCTCCTGCCTCAGTCCTCGGCAAGCAGATCGTACTGCCCACCCTGTGCTGACGGTGGTGGCACAAGCCCGAGGTGACGCCAACCTCGCTCCCCAAGAACACGCCCCCGACTGGTGCGCAGAACCAGCCCTTCCTGAATGAGATACGGCTCAATCACGTCTTCAAGCGTATCGCGTGCCTCGGCCAAGGCAGCCGCCAGCGTCTCAACACCGACCGGCCCACCATTGTGAAACTCCGCAATCCGCCGCAGGTAACGGCGATCCATTGCATCCAGCCCCAGACTGTCCACTTCCAGACGTGTCAGAGCCGCGTCCGCCAGATCAGCCCCCACAGGTGCGCTGTCCGGATTGCCCACTGAGGCAAAATCCCGCACCCGTCGCAAAAGGCGCCCAGCGATACGAGGAGTGCCGCGCGAACGCCGCGCGATTTCCCCGGCTCCGGCATCCGTAAGAGCAAAACCCAGCTTGCGCGCGCCGCGTGCGACAATGAGCTGAAGTTCCTCCGGCGTGTAGAAAACGAGTCTCAACGGAATACCGAATCGGTCCCGTAAAGGCGTGGCAAGCAAGCCAGCCCGCGTGGTGGCGGCGACAAGAGTGAACGGTGCGAGATCGATGCGCACAGAGCGGGCCGCCGGCCCCTCCCCTATGATGAGATCGAGCTGGAAATCCTCCATTGCCGGGTAGAGAATTTCCTCAATGGCCGGCTGAAGGCGATGAATCTCATCGATGAACAACACATCGCGCGGCTGAAGATTGGTCAGGATGGCCGCGAGATCACCGGCACGCTGAATGACCGGGCCAGACGTCGCCCGAAACCCCACACCCAGCTCGCGTGCCACAATCTGCGCCAGCGTGGTCTTGCCCAAACCCGGTGGCCCATGCAGCAGGACGTGATCCAGTGCCTCGTCGCGATTACGGGCGGCCTCAATGAAAATGGAAAGATTCTCGCGACTGGTCTTCTGACCTGTGAAATCGGCAAGAGTCTGCGGCCGCAACGCGCCTTCGCCAAGATCCTCCTCCATGCGGGCAGGATCGAGCGCCCCACGCTGCTCCGTCATCGGGCCAATTCCTTCAGCGCATCGCGGATGATGACATCAAGAGAAGCCGCCTTTCCCGCGTCAGCGATCAGACGCGAGACCACAGGCCAAGCCTCCGCGCGCCGGAACCCCAACCCGGCAAGCGCCAGAAGGGCATCCCCCTCGATGGATCCCGCCGAATCAGCGGAGGCAATGATAGCGGCCGCCGCTGTGCCACTCCCTCCGCCCGGCATTTTTGCGGCCCTGTCGCGCAGTTCGGTCAACAACCGGTCGGCCAGCCGCGCGCCCACACCGGGTGCACGCGTAAGACTCGCCTTGTCTCCGCTTGCGACTGCCGCGATCAACTCTCCAGGCGACAAGGTGGACAGCAAGCCAAGAGCCACTTTCGCCCCCACGCCCTGAATGGAGGTGAGCACCCGAAACCATTCCCGCTCGGCTCCATCCGCAAAGCCGTAAAGGAGGATCGCATCCTCGCGCACCACGGTTTCCACGAGAACACGCGCAAGCTCCGGTGGCTGCGGCAATGCGGAAAGCGTGCGTGTGGAAGCCTGAACCAGATATCCCACGCCATTCACGTCGATAACGCAGCGATCCGTCTCGACCTGCGCCAGCAACCCGGCAAGAGACGCAATCATGAGCGCCCTCCCCATGCGCGGGCGGAGGCACTGCGCTGCCCCTGCGCCACGCGCAGCGTACTGGCGCGGTGATGGGCATGACAGATGACAACCGCCAGCGCATCGGAAGCGTCCGCCCGAGAGATTGTCGCGGTGGGCAGCAGGCGACGGACCATCATCTCGACCTGATCCTTCGTGGCCGCCCCCGTTCCCACAACCGCGCGCTTGACGGCCATCGCGCCATATTCCGCAACGGTGAGGTTTTCCAACGCGGGCGCAAGCAAAGCCACACCACGGGCGTATCCCAGTTTCAGCGTGGAAGAACCGTTGCGGTTGACATAGGTCTCCTCAACAGCAGCCTCCGTGGGCTTGTGAGTCTGGATGAGAGCCGTCAAAGCGTCGTACAAAGCGCACAGACGGGCAGGAACCGGCTCGTCTCCATCGGTCGCAATCACGCCGTCCGCCACATGCATCAGACGATTTCCCTCTACGTCGATGACCCCCCAGCCAGTAAAGCGAAGGCCGGGGTCGATACCAATCAGGCGGGTGCGTTCGATCATGTTTCGTTCTTACCCGCTGGATGTTGGAAGCGCCAGAGGCGTGGCCCGCGCACGTACTTTCCACACCCCGACCTCCGAAAGATCACTTTAACCCAATCGTGCTAAAGCCTCTCGAAACGCGCGTTGTTCATGCCCGCGAAAACAGGAGACCGACAGATCAATGGCACGTGTCCGATGTCTGATGATGCAGCGCGACGAACCCCTGCTGCTGGAAGCATGGTTCCGTCATCACGGCTATCTGTTCGGTTTCGAGAATCTGACTGTTTTCGACAACGGGTCCATCGATCCCGCGATTCCGGACATTCTCGATACCTATGAACGCGCAGGCGCGACAATCCACCGTGGTCATGATCGCCCTGATGATTTCATTGGCCGAGCCCAGCACTTCGAAAATGTGATCCGTCATTGGGATGCCGAGGGAGATTACGATTTCGCCCTGATGCTCAATTGCGATGATTTTCTCGCAACATTCACAGATGAGGGCCTTTCCTGTGCGCGCACTGTCGTTGATAAGGCGTTCGACGCATTTCTTGGCGAAAAGCGCACTCTTGTCATGCTGGCAAGCCTGATGAACGTTCCGGAACGTCCCGGCTGTTTCATGCTGGAGGATCGCCGCAGGAATTTTATTGCCGCAGGAGCGCTGGGGCACATCGATCAGGGACTGGCAGGCACAATGTCGGGCAAGTCCGAAGAATGGTGCGATACACCCTTCACCTGCCTGCACATGAGCAACCGGCCCATCGAAGCAAGAGCCGAACAAGCACGCCAACGCCTTGAAGTGGCCGAAAAAGCGCCTGCCGATTCCCGTCGCACGCTTGCCCAGCTCGATCCCTACGCGCGTGAAAACCGGCATCTCACAATGACGGCCGCTCGTCAGCTTGCCGCTTTTTCAAAGGGCGTATTCATCCAGTTCCCTGCTTTTGTCGCCCAGCTCCGAGCGCTCGGAATTGCCACGCCTTTTCTGGTGGGCGATGCGGCACTCCCTACAGAGTCCACATTCGGTTTGTGGCAGGTGGCCCCACGCCGAAAAGACCGGTTCACGCCCTTCGATGGAAACATCTACACAGAGCATAATCCTGATGTTGCGGCTGTCGGCACGCCTCCCCTACGTCATTATCTCAGTCACGGACACGCTGAAGGACGCCGAATACGGACAGCGGAAGACGAAGAAACCTTTACCCCGCTTGTTTCCGCAGAACTTCAGCCAAGCAACCGACCCAAGCCAGCGCGCAAACTACGCAATACTTTGAAAGTACGCGCCAAAAATTAAGACCGAATCAACTCAGCAATAGGAAAAATAGAGCCAGTATCTATGGCGCGTGTCAGATGCATCATGATGCAACGTGACGAGCAACTGCTGCTCGACGCATGGGTTCGTCACTATGCCTATCTGTTCGGATTTGAGAATATCCTGATATTCGACAACGGTTCCACCGATCCGGCTGTTCTGGATATTCTCACACAGTATGAAACCGCCGGAGTCTCCATTCTGCGGGAACATAATCGGATTGAAGACTTTCACGGAAAAAACGATCATTTCCGCAATGTGATTTCCAACTGGGACACTCAAGGAGATTACGACTTTGTTCTTCCGTTGGACTGCGATGAATTCTTGGGCGTTTGCACCAAGACCGGCGTAAGCTTTTCTCGGTCAGCTATCCACGCGCATTTCAACGCCTTGCTGGGAGAGCGTCGCGCGTTGAAAATATCTCCCTGCCTTTTCAATATACCCGATATTCCCGCCGGGTTTCGCGCATGTCATTTGACCAAGACTTTTGTCGCAGCACGAACCCTGCAGACACTCGATCATGGTTTTCATGCCGCCACTTCAAACGCAGAGACCGGCTGGCGGGAAACCGATTTTGTCTACATGCACATGCACAACAAGCCTTTTGCGCTGCTCTGCGAACATGCGCGACGTAAACTGGCCTATTATGTTGACATAACAGATCATAAGGCCCTGAGCGCATATTGTGGACCAGGCCACCATCTCGCCCCCTATCTTCTGACAGATGAACAAGCATGGAAGGAGAATCTCAGGAAAGGGCATCTTTTCCGCATTCCGTCGTTCATTACACACATGCAGGCGCTTGGAATTCGGTCTGCCTATTTTGGGAGCGACAAAACCACTTCCCATTCAGGAGACGCAACTCACCTGCTTGATATTGGTTCCAATGCATACATCCACGAAGAGATTTTCGATCCGCAGAAATGGCGACAAAACCATCCGGACTCACCGGCTACATTCAAGGCCTGCCTGAAATCCCGCTCATGCAGACAGGGATTTTCGTCTTTATTCTCTAAACCGCTTTGGAAACATCAGAAAAACAGTCTTCTAGGGACTTGAATTCTCATGCGCCAGAGGAAGGGAAGCGCTGCCTCCCTTCCCTCCTGTCATCAGGGAGCAGGAGTTGCTGGCGATGAGGGAGCAACACTGCCCGTAGCACCATCATGAACCACCACTGATGGTGTAGCTTCCCTGTTCAGGACAATGAACGATACGGCCTCCATCGTGGTGACATCCACGTTGTCGTTCGGCTTGAGCTGAGCCAGCAGGGGCAGAAAAACCTGCCGATGCACAACAACATCCCGTGTCGTTCCAGATGGATCCTGAACCGTTACCCTATTGTGGGGAAGGTCCACAGCCACGACACGGTCACGCTTACGTCGGAACGAAACGAGCATCCCGCGAGGATGACGATTGACATAGCTACGCGCGGTTGAAACCGTCGATTCAGGCACTTCGGACCCCGGAGCAGCCAGCGCCGCATCCAATGTTTTCACAACATGCATACGCACACGATCACCCGGCTGAAGATGAGGTAACGCATGCGCCTTGCGGGGGACGTCGATTGTAAACAGGTCGCCATCGACATCGCGCAACAACACCTCCCCATTGCTGGCATCAATGGTCTCAACGGTTGCTGTCGTGGTTTCGGTGTTCGTAATCACACCTTGCGCCCGCGCTTCCTCCATAATGGGGAGCGGGGTCATTCCGGCAAGCGCCAGGAAGACAAACAGGGAACTAGACGCAGGCGCCATCCGCCGGAACGAACTTCTGATCTTCATGGTTTCCGTCAAACTCATCGTGGTACAGATGGCGGGACGTTACAGCCTCCGCCACATAAGCGCCATTCTTGTTTCTCGCAGGCGAGTTTCCCGATCCATGCAAGGACCTCCCCAACCTGTTTGAACATTATCTGCAGTCAAACAGCCATGGCCGAAAATCCAAGCTCCTGTTGATGAATGCAGCAGAAATCGGCCATTTCTCTTAACTAAGTTATCACGCCGGCTCATTTTTTGGACATTCCAGCAGTATCTTCGTCATTTTATATAAAGCGAATAACGGCCCCGCTTCCGCAATGCATTGAATAGATACTTCTCTTTTTTGGCCTCTGACATATTTTGAAATAACTAACGAACGCTAGAAACTTAAAAAGTTCCCCTTTGACGTAAATTTAACGATATGAGACTTTAACACAAAGTGAACTACGTCGAGATGTCATGCAATCTGGCCAAGAAATACGCGCCCTGACCGGTCTTCGAGGACTGGCCGCCTGTCTGGTGGTTCTCTACCATCAGGTCGAAGCGGGATCATTGCCCACTCTGCCATTGATTGGCCCTGTCGTTGCCCGCGGTTATCTATCCGTCGATGTATTCTTTGTGTTGAGCGGCTTTGTGATGGGGTTATCCTCCACCCATCTGTTCACAAAACGGCCGCTACAGGAAGCATACGCTGTCTTTCTTCTGCGACGAATGGCCCGCATTTATCCTCTCTATTTTTTTGTGCTGATATTGGCGACCATTCAGGAGGTCCGTCATAACCTTCAGCACCATCAAGACATTGGATGGCTGCAGACAAAATTGCCCATGAACCTCTTTCCATTACACGGACTGGGAATCGGAGAGCGCATTGTCGGCACATCATGGTCTATTGGCGCCGAGTTTGCCGCCTATCTCGTCTTTCCTCTCCTGCTATGGCTAACACTGGAAAAACGACGAGTTATCCTGTCAGTTATTCTTGCAGCCTGCGCGCTTATTGTCGCTGCCTACTGTCCTACCTCTTTCCCTAAAAGCGGTCCACTGGATGTATATTGGGTCGGCTCCCTCTGGCCCGCCATTCGGTGCCTTGCGGAGTTTACGCTCGGCCTGATCACATGCCGATCTGCCCTTCGACTGCGTCCATTTTTCAGCCAACCACTGCCTGCTTTTGCTGTTCTGGCGGCCCTTGTGCTCCTTTCCTTCATGGCAGGTACAGATATCGCATTTGTTCTGTTTATTCCGCCATTTCTCCTTACCCTTCTCTCGCAGGACCGTTTCGCTGCGCGCATGCTCAGTTCTTCTCCACTCCTGTTTCTCGGGGAAGTCTCGTTTGCAGTCTATTTGTGCCATAAACTGCTTATGCCATTGCATGACACCCTTTTGGCGCGGCTGCAGCCATCGTTCATGCCTGCAGCCGCGCAGATCGCATCCGAAACCCTATTCTGGTGCGCCTTGCTCGGGGCAGCATGGCTTTGTCATCGACGCGGAAATCTCACAGAAGGGTTGTACATCGGGTTAGATTATGAAAAAGTCTGTTTTGTAGAAAAGAAATTTCCATAATCATCAAGAAAACCCGATGCAGACAG
>NZ_WOTH01000040.1 GCF_011516945.1 Acetobacter estunensis | reverse complement strand
TTTCCAAGGCGTGCCCGGTCCTGTGCGATCTGCGATTGTGGGAGACCGTCCGCGCGCGCCGCACTGCTCCAGCCCAGAAACAGGGCCGATGTGCATAGGCCTGTGAGGAGGCCACTTCTCCAGTTCGTCGTAAGATGGCGACGCTTAGAGGCAGGAGCCGGGAAGGGAGACGCCATGAAGCAAGAGCCTTGTATCGAGTTGTTGCGAGTGAGTGTCAGTTGCGCAACGTGATGGAAACAATCTCTTTGTGCTATGAAAAATTTGCATTTGTGTCATGCGATTGGGTGGATCGATAAATGACAAGAGCCGCACTCTTCAGAAAAGAGGCGGCTCGGATAGAGTGTACGTAACGAAAAATAAAGAGTATTTAGCCCGTGGAGATGAGGTCGACCTTGGCGTCCACGGCGCGCTGGGCATCTGCAGGTGCGATCTTCACCACCAGACCTCGGTCGCCTGCGTTCACATAGATATGGTCCAGCTTCATGGCCTGCTCGGCAATGACAACCGGAGCCTGTTCCGTCTGACCGAAAGGACTGATGCCGCCCACCTGAAAGCCCGTCATGGCCTGTGCTTCTTCTGGGGCGATCATACGGGCGTTCCGACCGCCAAAAAGCGCCGCCAGCGCCTTGAGGTCGAGTTTGTGGTTGGAAGGGATAATGACGCACACAGGCTGTTTGCGATCGACCTTGACCATCAGGGTCTTGAGCACGGCTTCTGGGTTCTCTCCGATGGCCTGAGCAGCCTGCAGGCCGATCTTTCCTCCGTCCGGTGCGTATTCATAAGCATGCACCGAAAACGGAATACCTTTCCGGGTGAGAAATTCGGTTGCTTTCGTGGTCATGGCGATATCCTTTCGGAGCGCATCCTATGTGCGATGCGTTTTCACACAATACTAAAGCGGCACTGAATGTCATTTCGTTCTGAAATACTGCGCAAGGAACGGGGCGGTGACGCTGTTGGGTGCCTGTGCCACCTCCTCTGGGGTACCCTGCGCCACGATCTGTCCGCCATGGCTTCCCGCGCCGGGGCCGAGATCGATGACCCAGTCTCCCCGCGCCACCAACCGCATGTCATGTTCGGCAACGATCACGGTGTTGCCGTTGTCCACCAGTTCCTGAAGATGGCCCATCAGGCGATCCGCGTCCGAGGGATGCAGCCCGGTTGTGGGTTCGTCGAGTATGTAGAGCGTGTGTCCGCGTCGTTGTTTTTGAAGTTCGGTTGCCAGTTTGATGCGTTGGGCTTCGCCCCCTGAAAGCTCGGTGGCGGATTGGCCGAGTGTGAGGTGGCCGAGACCGCTCCGTTTCAGGGTGGTGAGGCACTGGGCCGGTCCGGTATCGTCGGCGAAAAAATCGCAGGCTTCATCGACGTTCATGTTGAGGATGTCAGAAATGGACTTTCCCCGCCATGTGACTTCGAGAATCTCGGGCTTGTAGCGTGTGCCATGACAGGCAGTGCAGGGCGCGTACACGCTGGGCAGGAACAGAAGCTCCACCATTGTCGATCCGGCGCCCTCGCAGACGGGGCAACGTCCCTTGGGCAGGTTGAAGGAAAAATATCCTGCATCGAGGTGACGTTTTTTCGCCAGATCGGTCGAGGCGTACAGTTTGCGGATGGTGTCGAAAAGTCCTGTATAGGTCGCAAGATTTGAGCGTGGTGTGCGGCCGATGGGTTTCTGGTCAATGACCACCAGACGGCGGATGGATTCCAGTCCTTCGGTCACGTGTCCTTGCGGTTCGGCGGCCGGATCGGCCGCCATCAGGGCTGTTTCCTCTTCCTCCTGTTCCGGAAGGGCCTGCCCGAGAGCGCGCGCCACCACTGTTGTGAGAATCTGGCTGACAAGCGAGGATTTTCCAGAACCGGAGACACCTGTGACGGAGGTGAAGATGCCCAGTGGAAAGGACGCCGACAGACCGTCGATATTGTTCCAGCGCAGATCGCTCAGACGCAGCCAGCCCGATGGGGCGCGGGGGGAGGGGGCTGAAGGTGTGTTGTCGCTTCCAAACACATAGTCCCGTGTGCGGGAGGCCGAAATGTCCTTCAGTCCGTCCAACGGCCCGGAATAGAGCACCTCACCGCCCCGGACACCGGCCTGCGGGCCGACATCCACCACCCATTGAGCGTTGCGGATGATATCGAGATTATGCTCGACCAGAAAAAGCGAATTGCCGGCATCGCGCAGGCTGTGGAGCGCCCGCAGAAGCGCCTGTGTGTCGGCGGGATGCAGCCCGGAAGACGGCTCATCCAGCACATAGACCACGCCGAAGAGATTGGAATAAATCTGTGTGCCCAACCGCAAGCGTTGATATTCGCCGGGAGAAAGGGTCTGCACGGCGCGGTCCATCTGGAGATAGCCCAGACCCAGTTCCTGCAAGACGCCGATACGCGCGATCATGTCGTCCACGATGCGGCGTGCCGCAATGGCCGTGGCTGTCCGGGGAGCAGTCGTGCTGACGGTGTCGGTCAGGGCCCGGGCTATGTCTTCCAGTGGCAGCGCTGTCATGGCCGCGATGTTGCGGCCCCCGAACGTGACCCGTAATGCGTCCGCGTTAAGGCGTTGGCCGTGACATTCCGGGCAGTCCGTTACGGTCATGAACGCCTCGACCCGTCGCCGCATCATCGCACTTTTCGAGTTCGCGAAGGTGTGGAGGATGTAGCGTCGCGCGCCGGTGAAGGTGCCTTGATAGGACGGCTCCAGCCCCTGTGCGATGGCGCGTTTTACCTGCGCGTGGGTGAGGCCGGGATAGACAGGGTAGGTTGGTGTTTCATCCGTGAAGAGAATCCAGTCGCGAGTCTTTTTTGGAAGATCGTGCCACGGACAATCCACATCCACCCCCATGGTGATGAGGATATCGCGCAGGTTCTGTCCCTGCCACGCCGTGGGCCATGAGGCGACGGCGCGTTCGCGGATGGACAGGGTGGGGTCCGGCACCATGCTGGCTTCCGTCACCTCATGGATCCGGCCAAGGCCATGACAGCGCGAGCAGGCGCCCATCGGCGTATTGGGGGAGAAGGATTCGGCTTCCAGCCGTGCCAGACCAGCGGGATAGGTGCCGGCGCGGGAGTAGAGCATCCGCAAAAGGTTCGACAATGTGGTGATGCTGCCCACCGAGGAGCGACCCGAACTGCCGCCGCGTTGTTGCTGGAGGGCGATGGCGGGTGGAAGACCGTCCACAATGTCCACTTCCGGCACGGGCATCTGCTGGAACAGGCGGCGCGCATAGGGCGAGACGGATTCGAGATAGCGCCGCTGGGCCTCGGCATAGAGCGTGCCGAAGGCGAGCGAGGATTTGCCGGAGCCGGACACGCCGGTAAAGACCACCAACTGGTCCCGAGGGACGTCCACCGCCACATCTTTGAGATTGTGCTCCCGTGCTCCGCGCACATGAACGAAGCCATCGTCACGGGTGGCGGCGTCAGATGTCGGCAAATGGTCCATCAGGGACTCCGTAGGGGAAAATCAGAAGAGTTCGGGATCGCGAAAGCGGCGGTTGGCCAGCACGGGAAGAACCTTGCGCGTGGCGCGGATGCGCTCAGGGTCGACTTCAGCAAACAGGAGGTCCGGCTCGCTGCCCGTCCGGGCAACGGCCACGCCAAGTGGATCGACCAGCATGCTGCACCCGATATTGCGCGGCCCGCATTCACCTACGGCCGCCACATAACAGGTGTTTTCCAGAGCGCGGGCGGTGACCATCACCTGCCAGTGCCATTCCTTGCCGGGGCCGCGCACCCAGGCTGCGGGGCAGGTGAGCAAATCTGCGCCGCGCACGGCGAGCGCACGGGCAAGTTCGGGAAAACGCACGTCGTAGCAGGTCATGAGTCCGACGCGCAGATCGCCGATTTCGAGAATGGGTGGGAGTTCGGCTCCGCAAAGATAGGTATCGGACTCTTTCATGTTGAAGGCGTCGTAGAGGTGCAGCTTGCAGTAACAGGCGATGACGCCGGAGGCGTTGATGGCAATCTGGCAGTTATGGGTCATCTGCTGTTCCGCCGGGGTGGCGATGCAGCAGATGACGGTCAGTTCTGTCCCAGCCAGTGCGGCCACCAGCCCCGTCACAAACGGTCCGTCGAGTGGCTGGGCCGTGCGTACGGTGATGTGGGGATCGTTCATGTCGGCGGCGATGATGCTCTCGGGCAGTACGAGCAGCTTGGCCTCTTCCGCCACGCTGCGGCCGATAAGCGCCACGCATTGTTCAAGATTGGTGTTCCAGTCGGGGGCGACAGCAAACTGACCGAGTGCGATTTTCATGAAAGGCTCCCTGATCCCGCGATGGGCATCCTATGGCAGGTCACGCAAGGCGGCCATAGTCAGGATTTTTCCGTGCATGGCCGCTCTGCGTAATGGCAACACATGATGAAAGGCGGCGGTTGCGCCTGTTTTCATGGCTCACATACGCCAGTTGCATGTTGCGTTTTGGCGTCTGTATTCCCTTCTTTCAGAGATACGAGTTCTGAAAAGGAAGAAATCCGATGGCACATGATCGCGCACCGCATGCTTCAAGTTCGCTTCACGATCTGGCCCGCAAGGCGGTTCACACGCCCAAGCTGCTGACCAAGGAAGAGGTTCTTCGTCTGGCCGAGCATGTTCTCAAGGGTGGGGAACATGCGAGCGAAGTGGAACGTGAGGCCGCAAAGAAGGCGACGCACAACCCCGAAGGTGTGACGGCTGAAGAGATCGCTCTTCTGGGCAAGAAAACGGCGGGCGAGGACTGATTTCCCAAGGTCGCCGTGTTTGCAATGAAGGTAAGGAAATAACCGATGTCCGCTTACAAGACCCTGCGTGAGGCGATCGAGAAGAAGAGCGTTGTTGGCTTTACGCTGTCCGGCAAGCCGCAGAGCGGTTCGCCGCATGCGCTCGGCAAGGGTGATGGTATCGAAAAGGTGCTGATGTATCGGGGGGAAGATTCCCATGAGAAAGGCATCCCGCCCACCAGCGAGTGGAGCTGCCTTGCCGTTGCCGATCTGAGCAATGTGTATCTGATCCCCGATGAGCCGTTTCATGTCGGTCATCCGGAGGCCAAGCATCGCGAAGGCATCCGTGAAGTCGATATCGAGATCGCCTGATCGAAAAAAGGGAGCCTGAAGGCTCCCTTTTGTTTTTCTAACCGGGCACTGACAGATCGGTGAGCCGCCGGTGTTCTTCCATGGCGAAGCGATCCGTCATGGAGGCGAGATAGTCCGCCACCACCCGCCGCCGTGCGGTTTCATCGGGTGCGGCACGGGATTGTTCGTTCCAGCCGTCCGGCAGCAGTCCTGGTGATGCGCCAAGCGTGTCGAACAGTTCCGTCACCACCCGCTTTGCCTTGTGCGACATGCGGTTCACCTTCCAGTGACGATAGAGCCGGGCAAACAGGAAGGTGCGGATGCCCTGATTCGCTTCGTGCATGGCGGGGCTGAACGTCACCACGGGACGATCCGCATGACGCACGTCATCGGCGGATTGGGGTGCAAGGGTGGTCAGGTTGAGCGCCGTCTGGCGCAGCACGTCACTGACGAGGCGATGGATCAGCCGCCTCACGGTTTCATGCCGGATGCGCTGCTCAAGGGCGACAGGCGTGGCGGTGTCTGTCAGCGTGGCGGCCAGTGCGCGGGCTTCCCTGAGAGCCTCTCCCGCGACTGGGACATCCACCAGATCGTCCAGCGACAGCAGGCCGGATTTGATGCCGTCATCAAGGTCATGCCCGTGATAGGCGATGTCATCGGCAAGGGCGGCAAGCTGCGCTTCGACGGACGCGAAAGATCCGAGTTCGAGGCAGAAGTGTGTGTCGTGTTCCCGCAACCAGGCGGAAGGATGTGTGACAGGGCCGTTGTGCTTGACCAGTCCTTCCAGCGTCTCCCATGTCAGGTTCAGGCCGTCGAACTGGAGATAACGATGCTCCAGCATGGTGACCTGCCGCAGAGCCTGCGTGTTGTGGTCGAACTCTCCCCACGGTTTCATGGCGGCGGCGAGCGCTTCTTCCCCTGCATGACCGAACGGTGTGTGGCCGAGGTCATGGGCGAGGGCGATGGCTTCGGTGATGTCCTCGTCCACATTGAGGTGGCGGGCCATGGACCGGGCGATCTGCGCCACTTCCAGCGAGTGGGTCAGGCGTGTGCGGAAGAAATCGCCTTCGTGATTGACGAAGACCTGCGTCTTGTATTGCAGGCGGCGAAAGCCGGAGGAGTGGATGACGCGATCCCGATCCCGCTGCCATGGCGAGCGGGTCGTGGCTTCGGGTTCGGCGTGAAAACGCCCGCGCGTAGGGCGGGCATTGACGGCGTAGGGAGCTGGTTTCATGCGGCCCGTCCGGTCTGTTGACGGCGCATTTGACCATGTTCCAGCAGTTGTGGCGAGAGGTGGCGGAGCCGAGGCTCCGCCGTAGTGGATCAGAAGGCCCAGATGGCGTCGGCGTTGAACCACAGCATGTTGCTGGTGCCGTGGGTAACGGTCGGGTTTTCCACGGTGCCGGCTGCGTTGAACGGACGTGTGCCGTTGAGCGACTTGTCGAGGCGGATTTCCGGTCGGAACGTGAACTGACCGAAGCTCACACGCTTGTTGATGAAATCCGGCCGATAGGTCACGCCAACGGTCAGGGCGCCATAGGTCGTGGGAGGCGCACCATAATAGGGGTACGGCTTGTTGCTGGCGGCCTTGGTGAAGGAGGTGAAGCTTGAATATTCGACGATGGTTCCGCCGGTGTTGTCGCGCAGGATTTCACCACGGGCGTTGAAAGTCAGGTTGGGGTTGATGTCGTAGGCGAAGTAGGACGTCACGCCATAGACATCGTCGCGCGTCAGATCGTCGTGCAGATAGGTGCCGTCGATGGTGAAGGTCATCTTGTCGTTGATGTGATAGGTCGCCAGCACATCGACGTTATACTGCATTTTCTGGTTGGCGATCTTGCCAACACCGGCGCTCCACCAGCCATTGGCATAGGACGCGCGGCTGTTGTTTCCCTGCGGTCCGAAGTGGCCGAGGATGTGGAAGTCGAGCTTGCCATCAAGCAGCTTCATGAAGTTGAAGCCGAATGTGCCTTTGGGGCGGCTGTTGTTGCCGGCTTGTCCGAAGCTGGTGGAGTTACCGGCGTCGATGCCCAGCACCCAGTCCACATGCTTATTGAGATGCAGCGTCGTGTAGATACCGATGACCTGGAAGGGCACGATGTAATCGGACGCATAGTTGAAGGTATAGAAGGGACGTGCCAGCGCTGGTGTGCCCTCAGACCCCAGAAGACCGTACATCTGACCGATCTGCACGTCGATGCCACGCTTGAGCAGCCAGGGCATGTGGAAGTCGAGATGCGCCTGTGTTGGAATCCACTGATAAAGTCCCGAAATGGCGCCATCGCCCATACCGATGGTCGGATCGAACCGGCCGTCCGAGCCATACAGGGTCTCGAAGGTGAAGCCGAAACCGTAACCTTTGCCGATATTCGTCACAGGATGGGAAAGCGAGCCCATGATCTGGTTCATGGTGACCGTGTTCGCGCGATCCACATAGAACTGTGCGAAGTTGCGTGCGGATTTGGTCCAGGGGTTGCCGGCGATGCCCGCTTCGACGGTCAGATGCCCCACCAGACCGTCCCAGTAGGACAGGTGCTGGCCGGGTTTTGTGTGAAAGATATTGCCCGGTACGAGCTTGAGGCTTTCCTCGGTTTCCGCGACGTCGTCATCGACGAGCTTGTTGTGGTCCGAGACTTCGTCAGGAGCCGTGGTGGCCGGAGGGGCCGTATTGACGGTGACGTTTGAGGCAGCGGCGGGTGCCGCCGTGGTGGTCTGGGCGCGAACGGCATGAGGCAGCGTGAGGCTTGCCGTCATCAGGGCTGATGACAGGCCGAGAACCTTTCCGCGGGACAATGCGAGCATCGAGGGCTGTCTCCTTGGGCAGTCGGGGATGGGCTGGTCCCGTGTCCCTAGTCGGGGCTGAACTGGTTCATAATCGAAACGGAATCGAAATGAGGCAAGCGGGAAAATTTATTGTGCGTCAGGAAAGTGGCCATCTGCGGCAAAAGTGTCACGCTTGACACATTATGAAATGTCACACTCCCCTCATGGCCATAACGTGAGAGTGGCTCTGAATATTCCGTATCCAGATAAAAATGGCGCGAAACACTGCGCACCATTGGTCCGGTGTTCTGTCCGTGTAAGAGGCGAGATCAACGTCCTTGCGATAGGAGTGAATGTTCGTCCGGCGAATCATCCTTCAGCGCCACACCTGTAACCTGTCGGCTCAGCGCTTCCTTCATCAGCCACGCGAGCTTGTCGGCGGCGGGGGCTGTTTTCAGCCCATGCAGATGAATGTTGGACAGACAGTTGCGCGCCGAATCCGGAGTGCCGACACGTGGAGCGTATGTCAGATAGACGCCCAGACTGTCGGCCACGGACAGACCGGGCCGCTCACCGATCATCATGACGACCATGCGTGCGCCCATGGCTTGCGCAATCTCGTCGCCCAAAGCCACGCGCCCCTGAAGCGCCATGACCAGCGGGGCGATTTTCCAGTGCGGGAGCCGCTTTTTCATTTCCTGATAAAGCGTGACGGCACCCTCGGCGGTCGCGACGGAGGACAGGCCATCGGCAGCGACGAACACTACGTCCCAATCGCCTTTTTTGAGCTCCGCGAGGCTTTCGGGGGCGAGACGGCGTCCGAGATCGGGGCGGCGCAGATAGGTCGGGCGGTCGGGGGCGCGGCTGTGCACCACGAGGCACGGCTCTCCGAGGGCCGCCTTCATCGCGTCCACATCCAGCGCCGTATGTACGGCGTCGCGGGCCTGTGCGTGGGCCGCCTGAAAGGCCAGCACATCGGTGGTGCGCTGGGCATTGCCGCTGCGGCCAAGCCCGATCCGCGCACGGGTGAGGGCACGCAGATCCTGCCATGGGTCGAGGTGAACGATGTCGCCTGTGGTGCGCGACGAGGTGCTGGGGGGCGTGCTGTCGGTCATGGTCAGGCGATCATCTGGCCGAGGAGGGTCTGTCCGGGGGAGACGGGCAGCATCCGCTCGCGGTGCGTGTCATAAAGACCCATCCGCTCCAGCCAGGCCGCGAATTCCGGCGCGGGCTTGAGGCCAAGCAGGTTACGGACGGTCAGGATGTCGTGGAAGGACAGGCTCTGGTAATTGAGCATGATGTCGTCCGCGCCCGGCACACCGATCAGGAAGGTGATGCCCGCAGTGCCGAGCAGCACCATCAGGTTGTCCATGTCGTCCTGATCGGCCTCGGCGTGGTTAGTATAGCAGACGTCGCAGCCCATCGGGACGCCCATCAGCTTGGCGCAGAAATGGTCCTCCAGTCCGGCACGGATGATCTGCTTGCCGTCATAGAGATATTCCGGGCCGATGAAGCCCACGACCGTATTCACCAGAAGCGGATGGAACTCCCGCGCCACGGCGTAGGCGCGGGCTTCCACGGTTTGCTGATCGATCCCGTGATGCGCATCGGCGGAGAGGGCTGCGCCCTGTCCGGTCTCGAAATACATCAGGTCCGTGCCCAGTGTGCCGCGTCCCAGCGACAGGGCGGCCTCGCGCGCTTCCTTGAGAATGGCGAGTGAGACGCCAAACCCTTCATTGGCTTTCTGCGTGCCGGCGATGGACTGGAACACGAGATCGACCGCGCCGCCGCGATTGATGATCTCAATGGTGTTGGTGACATGCGTGAGCACGCAGGTCTGTGTCGGGATGTCGTAACGCTGGCGGGCGTGGTCCAACATGTCCAGCAGGGCCAGTCCGTTGGCCACACTGTCGGTCGCGGGATTGATGCCGACCACGGCATCGCCCATGCCGTAAAGCAGTCCATCCAGTGTGGAGGCGGCAATGCCCTTGAGGTCATCCGTGGGGTGATTGGGCTGGAGGCGGGAGGCGAGGCAGCCTTTCAGGCCGATAGTGTTGCGGAACTTGGTGACCACCGTGATCTTGTGCGCAACGCTCATCAGATCCTGATTGCGCATGAGCTTGCTCGCCGCTGCGGCCATTTCGGGTGTGACGCCCGGTGCAATGGCGCGCAGTGCCTGCGTGTCGGCCTCATGCGAGAGCAACCAGTCACGAAAGCCGCCGACTGTCATATGAGCAATGGGAGCGAAGGCCGCTTTGTCGTGGGTGTCCACGATCAGGCGGGTGACTTCGTCTTCCTCATACGGAACGAGTGCAGTGGCAAGGAACGTGGACAGCGGCAGGTCCGCCAGCGCGTAGCGCGCGGCCACGCGCCGTGCGTCCGAAGTGGCGGCAAGCCCGGCCAGTTCGTCGCCCGAGCGGCGAGAGGACGCGGCCGCAAGCAGCGCCTTGAGATCGGCGAAGGTGTGGCGCTCTCCGCCAAGCGTATGATGAAAGGCCATGGATCGATGCTTCCTCCAGCGGGATGAATGTCCTTTGGCCTGTCTGCGCTGTCAATGCGAAAACGCAACGGTTCATGCGCTGCAAACTGTTCCGTGTGGCGAGATGCCGTTTCATTCGATGGTAAAGAGTTTCATTGCATACTCGCGGCCTGGGACGGAGTTTGCTAAAGCCCGGTCCTGAAGGAAAATTGTACAACACATTAAATGGAAGTCCCTTTACGTATGGTCGATCAGGCAACGATGGAAACGGTGGCGGGTGCTGCTCAGGGCGCCAGTGGTCAGGGCGCCAGTGGCGCGGACAGCGTGAGCGGAGGGACGAATCCGGCCCAACCCACGCTGATTCTGGGCGCTCAGTACGTCCGTTCGGTGTCGTTTCAGGCCATCGATTCCGCGCGGCTGCACACCCGGCCGCCGGTGCGTCCCAACACGCGCATGGCGATCGATGTCACTGCGCGCCAGATTCTGGAGAATCAGCCCGATTTCGAGGTGGATCTCGTCATGCGCTGCGAAGGCATTGGGGAAGAGCCGGTCGAGGGGGGTGACGCACCGCGCTTGTTCGAGACGATCATCACCTATTCCGGCCTTTTCACCCTGCGCAATGTGACGACGGAAAGCTTCGAACCGCTGCTGCTGGTGGAAGCACCGCGTCAGATTTTCCCCGCCGCCCGCAACTATCTGGCCGACATCACGCGGGAGGCCGGGTTCATGCCGGTCATCCTGCCGCAGATCGATTTTCTGGCGCTGTGGCAGTCCCGCCGGGCCGCAGGGCAGGTGGCCCGCTAAATCGGGCCGGAGAGCCTGCGTTGTGCCGGTCTGCATGGCGGGGTAGTCTTTACACAAAATCGGGAACGGACGCCGGTGGTCGTTGCAGGGCAACGCCTCATCGTCCGGATGAGTGCGTCGTGGTGGTGCTGGCAACAGCCCGCTCCTGTGATGGTTGAGAGGTCTGGTGTCTCCGGAATCAATGAAAATCCCTTCATGGGCGCAGTTTGATGCCGGCTGGTATCGTCTCACCTATGGCGGGCGGCTGGGTGAACTGGCCAGCACGTCCTCCGAGGAACTGGAGGCGCATTACCGCGAGACAGGCCAGCGTGAAGGATGGTCGCCCAACCGTTTCTTTGATGAGGAATGGTATCTCGCTGCGCATCCGGATGTCGCCGCCGCCGTGCGTGCGGGCACTTTCGCCAGCGGGTTCGAGCATTACCGAGCGGATGGCTTTCGCTCCCGCTCGCCACACTGGCTTTTCTCCGAAAGTCAGTATCTCGCCCGTTATCCCGATCTGACCCGCTCCGCGCTCGACCGTCTGGGGCTGGTCAACGGTTACGACCATTATCTGAGTGTGGGAGACAGGGAGTTCCGTTCCGGACACCTGTTTTTCGATCCGCACCTTTATTACGCAAAAGCCGTGGTCGCACCTGCGGGTGAGGGTGAGCCTGCGGCCACACGTATTCCCGAGATCGGGCCGTTCGCGGATTTTCTTACCGATCTGAAGCAGGGCACGGATTTGCGTGTCAGTTGGTATTTCGATCCAGAGTGGTATCTGCGCACTTATCCCGATGTGGCGCAGACCCTCGAAGGCGACGCTTTTTCCAGCGCGCTCCATCATTTTCTGACAAACCCGACACCGCGCCAGTATGGTCCGCTGGAATGGTTCGAGGAAGATTACTATCTCGAACTTTATCCCGACATCGAGGACGCGATCACCAGCGGGTTCCTCCGTTCAGGATACGATCATTTTGTGCGCTATGGTGTGTTCGAGCGCCGCAAGCCGCATCCCGATATCGATCTGAACGCTTATTTCTTTTCGGGAACCGTTCGTGCCGATATCGAACGCGGGCTGGTGCGAGATGTGTTCGTTCATTGGCTGTCGCGCCGTCATGTGCGCCCACTGGACGAAGGTGTCGAGCGGCCGCCGCTGGAGCAGTTCGAGACGCTGGCACGCCGTAAGGCGGAAGCGCTTCTGCCGCTCCTGACCCGTCATCCGCTCGATTTCACGCGACAGGGCGCGGCGCGACTGGGTGTCGTGCTGATGGCGCACAACCGGCTGCCCCTGACGTTGGCCGCCCTGTCTGCCCTCCATGCCGCCTGTGGCGAGACGATGCAGGTTGTTGTGGTGGATTGCGGATCGCAAGATGACACGCGGCGCCTGCACCATTTCGTCACGGGTGTGAAGGTGGTTCGGTTGGGGCAGACGGCCACTCGGGCGGAAGCGTTGCAGGCGGCCCTGCCGCATTTGCACGCGCCGGATGTGCTGTGGCTCGGACAGGGCATGACGCTGCGTTATGGCGCGCTGGATGCAGCATTGGCCCAACTGGCGGAAGGCCGTGCGACAGGCGGCGCAGAGCGGGTCGGCCTTGTCACGGGGCGGGTGATGCGTGCGGATGGCCGCCTGTGGGAAGCGGGGGCCATTGCCTGGCGTGACGGTTCTCTTGCGCGCTATATGGAAGGGGCGCGGCTGGAAGCGCCGGAGGTCAGTTTCCGCCGGCAGGTTCCCTGCGGCACGGCGCCTGCCATGCTGATCGATCGGGCGTTGCTGGAGCAGCTTGCCGGATTCGATGAAGCCTTCGGCACTCAGGCCTTCCAGCTTGCGGATCTGTGCCTGCGCGCTGCGGCGCTGGGGCGGCGCACGCTTTATGAACCGTCCCTCATCGTGTCCAACGATGCGCATGAGCCGGTGGATGACGAGCAGGCGCAGGTCGAGTGTCGTCTTTTGCGCCGCCGACATGCCCGGCATCTGGATACGGCCTTGCCGCCGTCTCCTGTCATGGTGTCGCGGGCACGCAGTGTCAGGCCATCGTCCTCTTCGCGACGCATCCTGTTCATTGAAGACCGGATTCCCACGCGCCGTCTTGGTTCCGGCTTTGTACGCTCCAACGACATCGTGCGCACGATGGCGGCGCTCGGTCATGAAGTGACGGTGTTTCCGATCTATTCCTCGACCGATCCGCTGCCGGTTATCCATCGCGATTTCCCTGTTGGGGTCGAGGTGCTGCACGATCGCGGTTTCGAACATCTGGAAGCGTTCCTTCAGGCGCGCAGCGGGATGTATGACGGCGTGTGGATCGGTCGCACGCACAATGTCGGACGTATGCTGCCGGTACTGCTCGCGCAGGCGCAGGCTCTGCCGATCGACGCGCTTGTGCTCGACACCGAAGCGGTTACGGCCCCGCGTGACGCCCTGCGGGCAAAACTGTTCGATCTGCCGTTGACGCGCAGTGTGGCGGACGCTCTGGAAGATGAACTTTCCAGCGCGTGGTTGTGTCAGACCATTGTGGCGGTCAATCCGCTCGACGCGCGCATCCTGCGTGAAGCGGGACACGAGCATGTGGCGGAACTCGGCCATATGTGTCCCTTGCGCCCCACACCGGCAGGGTGGGGAGAGCGCCGGGACATGCTGTTCCTCGGCGCGATTCATGAGGCGAACTCACCCAATCATGACAGTCTGGTGTGGTTCGTGAACAAGGTGCTGCCACTGCTGCGGGACCGCCTGCCCGAAGGCGTGCGGTTCACGGTTGCGGGGTATCTGGGAGCGGGGGTCGATCTCAGCGCACTGGGGCACGATCCGCGGGTGGAACTGGTGGGGCCGGTGAAAGACCCGGCGGCGCTCTATGCGTCTCACCGTATCTTTGTTGCGCCCACACGCTTTGCCGGAGGCATCCCTTTCAAGATTCACGAGGCCGCGTCGCACGGTTTGCCCGTCGTGGCGTCCCAGTTGTTGTGCCGCCAGCTTGGATGGCGGGACGGGATGGAGATCATCTCGGGCGGGGACAATGACCCGCAGGTGTTCGCGGATCGTGTGGTGGCTCTGTATGAAGACCGCGATCTGTGGGACGCGGTGCGCGCCGGTGCGCTGGCGGTTCTGGCCGATGAAAACAGCGAAAAAGCCTATTCCGTCCGTCTGAACGCCATTCTTCAGGATGTTTTTGAGCGCGCACAGGCGGCTCAGAGCTGAAAATAGGACACTCGTTTTCATTTTCCTGCAAAAGCACGCTCCATTCATTTGGCAGCGGGCGTCATTTGCGCCATCATGCGTTTCGGAAAGCGAACGACTTCCTTTCGGTAGCGTAAGGGCGTCGTCGTCGCGTACGAGTGCTGGAGCAGCCGATGCCGGAACTGAAGAACGAGTTTGATTGCGCCGCCACCCTCAAGGAAGGCACATGGTGGATGCCGTTCACGGCCAACCGCCGTGTGCGTGAGCAGGGCATGGCCCGCGTGCTCACATCAGCCAAGGGCGCGTATTACACGGCGGCGGACGGCACGAAGCTGTTCGACACGCTCTCCGGCCTGTGGTGTTCACCGCTCGGCCATGCCGATCCGCGCATCACGGAAGCGCTGCGCAAGCAGGCCGACACGCTGGATTTTGCACCGGGTTTCCAGATTGCGAATCCCGAGACGGTGCGCCTGAGCGAGCGTATCGCCAACATGGCGCCAGCAGGCATGGACCATGTGTTCTTCGCCAACTCCGGCTCGGAAGCCGATGACACGGCACTGAAAATTGCGATCGGTTATCACCGCCTGCGGGGCGAGGGGGCGCGGTTCCGCCTGATCGGACGCGAGCGCGGCTATCACGGTGTCGGGTTGGGCGGCATGTCTGTGGGCGGCATTGTGCCCAACCGCAAGATGTTCGCCACCATCATGGTGCCGGGCGTCGATCACATCCGTCACCCATATGACCATTCCAAGGTGGCGTTCTCCAAAGGCCAGCCCGAGTGGGGCGCTGAAATGGCGGAGGATCTGGAGCGGCTGGTCGCGCTGCATGACGCCTCCACCATTGCCGCCATCATGGTGGAGCCGGTGCAGGGCTCGACCGGCGTTCTGGTGCCACCCGTGGGCTATCTCGAACGCCTGCGCGAGATCTGCACGAAACACGGCATCCTGCTGATCTTCGATGAGGTCATCACGGGTTTTGGGCGCATGGGTGAGAACTTCGCGTCCCAGAGGTTCAACGTGAAGCCGGACATGATCACCTTCGCCAAGGCTGTCACCAACGGCATCGTACCAATGGGCGGTGTGATCGTGTCGTCGGACATCTACAACACCTTCATGACCGGCCCGGAAAACGCCATCGAGTTTGCGCATGGCTACACCTATTCCGGCCATCCGCTGGCGGCGGCGGTTGCGCATACCGTGCTCGACATCATGGAAGAAGAGAATCTTGTCTCCCGTGCCCGGGCGTTGGAGCCGGTTCTGGAAGAGGCGGTTCACAGCCTTCGTGATGTGCCGATTGTCTATGACATCCGCAACATCGGTCTCACGGCGGGCATCGATCTGAAACCCGCCGCAGGCAAGCCGGGCGCGCGCGGGCTGGCGATGTTCGAACGCGGCCTGAAGGAAGGGCTGTTGCTGCGCTGCACGGGCGACACCATTTCCTTCGGTCCTCCGTTCATCTCCACGCCGGAGCAGTTGCGCGACATGGTGGCCACCGTGCGCAAACTCATCATCGAACTCGACTGAGTTCGGTTCGTTCCTTATTCTGAGAGGAGAATTTCATGCCACTTCTGCATTTCCATATCTACGAAGGTCGCAACGAAGAGCAGATCAAGAAACTGCTCGACACCGCGCATGAGGCCATGCTGGAGGCTTTTCAGGTGCCACGTGGCGACCGCTACCAGATCGTGACGGAGCACAAGCCTTCGCACATGATCCTTGAGGACACCGGGCTTGGTATTCCGCGCACCAAGGACATGGTGCTGCTTCAGGTGTTCAGCCGTCCGCGTGGCGATGGTGGTTTCGCGCTGTTCTACCGCCTGCTGACCGAGCGACTGGAGGCCGAGTGCGGCATCAAGTCTTCGGATGTCATGATCTCGGTTGTTGAGAACAAGGACGCGCACTGGTCCTTCGGGCTTGGGCGCGCGCAGTTCCTCACAGGTGAACTGCCGCTGCGCAAGTAAGGGCGGTTTTTCCGGGCAATGCGCGGGACTTTTCCGTCCCGCGCATTGCCTCCCGCGTCGCCCTGTCGCACAAAAGCGTCCAACAGGAACGCCATGTGTGAGGCAGGAGCGCGCACCATCATGTCAGCCGACACGATCCAGACCGACGTCGTTATCATCGGCGCAGGCCCGACCGGCCTGTTTGCCGCCTTCCAGTGCGGAATGCTCAAGCTGCGCTGCGTGCTTGTCGATGCACTCGACGAGATTGGCGGTCAGTGTGCGGCGCTTTATCCCGAAAAACCCATCTATGACATTCCCGCCTGCCCCGCGATCGAGGGCGGCCAACTGATCGAGCAGCTTGACGCGCAGATCCGTCCGTTCGATGTGCCGCGCCTGCTGGGCCGTCGTGTGACCACCCTGAGCGGTCATCGCGGGGATTTCACGCTCGGCACCGACAAGGGCGACACGCTCAAGGCGCGGGCCGTGATCCTTGCCGTGGGCGCGGGGGCGTTCGGCCCCAATCGCCCGCCATTGGACGATCTGGCGGCGTATGAGGCTACGGGTGGCGTGCAGTATTACGTCCGTCGTCGCGCGGATTTTACGGACAAGGCGCTTGTGATTGCAGGCGGTGGCGATTCCGCGCTGGACTGGGCGCTTTCCCTGCGAGATGTCGCGAAAAAGATCTATCTCGTGCACCGCCGCGACAAGTTCCGCGCTGCCCCCGAAAGCCTCAGCCAGTTGGAGGAAGCCGTGGCGCGCGGCGAGATCGAGAAAATCGTGCCCTATCAGCTCAAAGCGCTGCATGGGGAGGGCGGGCAGCTTTCCGGCGTCGAAGTGGCCACGCTGGCGGGCGAGAGCCGTGTGCTGGAAGCGGATCACCTGCTTGCCTTCTTCGGACTGGCGACCGATCTTGGCCCGCTGGCGCAGTGGGGCATGGACCAGATCCGTTCCACCGTGCCGGTCACGCCCTCGACCTGCGAAACTTCGCTGCCCGGCGTGTTCGCCATTGGTGATGTCGCGACCTATCCGGGCAAGCTCAAGCTGATTCTGCAAGGCTTCAGCGAAGCCGCGATGGCCGCGCACGCGATCTATCCCATCGTGAATCCGGAGCAGGCGCTGCACTTTGAATATTCCACGAGTCAGGGTGTTCCGAGTTCGAAATGAAATGGGCCTGACAGACGAAACTTCCGCTGTTATGAGGAAAGAAAGGTAAACGGCACCGAAGGACGAGCGGATAATGGGCGTGAATGCACAGGCAGCCGGAGGCATCCTGACCATCGACCTCGGGGCGGTTGCCGAGAATTACCGCACGCTTGCGGGGATGATGGCCGAGAGTGCCACAGTCGAGCATCCCGCGCCGCTTTGCGCCGCTGCGGTCAAAGCCGATGCCTATGGTCTTGGGGTCGAGCATGTCGGGCCGGTGCTGGAAAAAGCCGGGTGCCGTCATTTCTTTGTGGCGCATCTGTCGGAAGGCGTGGCGCTTCGTCCGTATCTTAGCCCGGAGATGAACATCTTCGTGCTGCACGGGCCGCCACCGGGAACGGCGGCCGAGTTTCTGGCGCATGACCTGATCCCGGTCCTCAACAGCATGGAGCAGGTGGCGCAGTGGCAGGCACTGGCCCGCCGTCAGGAGCGGACTCTGCCCGCCGTGCTGCAAGTGGATTCCGGTATGGCCCGCTTCGGCTTCACCGCGCAGGAGGTGGACCGTCTGGCCCGTGACGCCACGCTGCTGGAGGGCATCCGCACCGTGCTGGTGATGAGCCATCTGGCCTGCGCCGATACGCCGGAGAATCCGGCCAACCGCCACCAGCTTGAAACCTTCCGCGCGCTGGCCGCGAAACTTCCCGCTGCGCCGCGCAGTCTGGCAGCGTCCTCCGGTCTTTTTCTCGGCCCCGACTGGCGTTTCGACCTTGGACGACCGGGGGCAGCGCTCTATGGCGTCAACCCGACGCCGGGCGGCCCGAACCCCATGCAAGATGTGATCCGCTTGCAGGCCAATGTCATCCAGACGCGCGATGTGCCGGTGGGGCAGGCGGTGGGCTATGGCGGGATGTTTGTGGCAAAGCGCCCGACCCGCGTGGCGTTGCTGGGTGTGGGCTATGGCGACGGCTTCCTCCGCAGCGCCTCGGGACGCGGCACGGCGATTCTGCCGTTACGTCCCGAGGTGAAGCTGCCGCTGATCGGGCGCGTGTCGATGGACTCGCTGGCTGTGGATGTGACGGATCTTGGCGAGATGCCGCTGGCGGCGGGGGAGGCGTTTGATCTGATCGGGCCGCATAACCCGTTGGAGATGGCGGCGGAAGCGGCGGGGACGATTGGGTATGAGTTGTTGGTGGATTTGGGGGGGCGGTATTTGAGGGAGTGGAGGTAGGGTTGGGTGTCCGCAAAGGGGGGCGATAGAGGAAGGTCGGCTGCCAGCTGATTGTGGACGGAAGCAGGCAGCCGCGATCCATTATGGCTGTTACGGATCTCCGGAAATCCGCATTGGAGCATCCGTTTGTTGTATCATTTTTTCGATCATTTCCCAGCAGATCAGGAAATGACGACGCCGTTCCCCGGCATCTCTCAAGGGATCCAGTCCGACAAGAGCCTGATGCATGGGCCAGTGCAGAACAAATCCCGGAAGACAACGGGATATCACCTCAAGACGCGCATGGTTCTGCTCGGTGTCAGGCCATCCCAGTGTCCGCCTAAGCAACACCTCTATCCGCTCATAAAACGGCTGCATGATCTCCGTGGAAAGGCTGTCCGCGACAGACGGCATACGCCGCGCGTCCGTGATAAGAATGCGATAGGCCTCAAGAGTCTCCGGCTCCAGACAGAAGTCGAGAAACTGAGCGAAGAGTTCCTTCAGGGCCGTCAGGGGCTCCTGGGGAGAAAATTCCGCGTCCCGCGCCACTTCGAACAATCGGCTGCACCGGTTATGTACCACAGCCTTGAACAGATCTTCTTTTGAAGGATATCTGCGATAGATGGTCGGCTTACTGCAACCAACCGTCCTGGCAATCATATCTACTGACGTGGCGGCGTAACCGTCGGTCAGGAAAGCTTTTGTCGCTGCTTCCATGATGTTGCGGTCGAGTTCTTCGCCTGCATCCGCAGAGGGACGTCCGCCCGGTCCACGAGCAACACTTTTCACAGACAATCAGCTTTCCTTCCATGCTCCTTCATCTGAAGCTTTCATCTTTTACTATTCGTCCGTCATGATGTCATTTGTTGACAGGCGAAGCCAGAGATCTCCGCAGCAATGCGAAGAGAGAAAGCGCCGACGCGCCTGCTATCGGATGTGCGGGACGATTACCTGGCTTTGTGGCGCCGGAAGTGGATCAGGGCCGACGCGGCAATAACGCCGGCGATCGTCAGGTAAAAACGCAGATGCGAGGTACGTCGTGCGTGTTCATGAGAATCCAGCTGCGACTGAAGTGCGCTGATCTGCTCCTCCAAGCGTCGTTCCACACGATCCGAATGACGTGAGAATACATGTTCTGCATGATCCCGCACCTTTTGCGAGGTGTCATGCAGTTTCTGCTCCAGATTCAGTTCAGCGGCCATGGTGCTTTCTCCAATGTCTGGCACGTCAATACAGAAAACGATACTACATGGTATCTTTCAGGTTTTTATCCACAGGTCAACGCATTATAATGCGTGGAATACGTCATCTATCATGATTCACGTTGCGTTACGATGCGGTGTCGTTTAGTTATAAGATCGACATCAGGCATGGAGTGATACGTCAGAAGAGCATCCTTTTGGTGGCAGCAGGCGACGCAGAACAGATCCTTTTTCTCACAGAAAAGGCTGCTTTGAGTCAGCAATGCCCGATGGGCGGATGACAGGACTTTCCGATGGTTACTCCAGATGCCCGGACGTTGTCAGACCTTGCCCGACATCGTTTTGGGCAGCGTCTGTCCAATCACTGAGCACAGACGGCAAAGAGGCCGTAAAGGATGTGACATGGTGTATTACAGCAGCGGAAATTACGAAGCGTTTGCCCGCCCTCGCAAGCCAGAAGGAGTAGATAACAAGACGGCATGGATTGTCGGCGGTGGTCTCGCCGGACTTTCAGCCGCCGTCTTCCTGATCCGTGACGGTCATATGAAAGGGAGCAGGATCACCCTTCTTGAGCGGTCGTCTGTTTCCGGCGGCGCAATGGACGGTGCGGATGTGCCCGAAAAAGGGTGGGTCATTCGCGGAAACCGCGAGATGGATGATCATTTCGAGTGTCTTTGGGATATGTTCCGCTCCATACCGTCCCTTGAGATCCCTGACGCCAGTGTTCTTGATGAAATGTTCTGGGTGAACAAGGATGATCCTAATTTCTTTCTTCAGCGTGCAACCATAAACTGCGGCCAGGACGCGCACACCGATGGAAAATTCGGTCTGTGCGACAAGGCACAGAAAGAACTGATGACGATGTTCCTTGCAACCCGCAAGGAGATGGAAAACAAGCGTATCAATGAGGTTTTTACGCAGGAATTCTTCAAGACCAATTTCTGGATGTACTGGCGCACGATGTTCGCCTTTGAAGAATGGCATTCAGCGCTTGAGATGAAGCTGTATCTTCATCGCTTTGTCCATCATATCGATGGCTTCCCCGACATGAGTGCCCTGAAGTTTACGCGCTACAACCAGTATGAATCCATGATTCTGCCCATGGTCAGCTGGCTTAAAGACCATGGGGTCGTCTTCCGCTACGGTGTGGAGGTCACGGACGTTGATTTTGATATCCAGCCGACACGCAAGCAGGCGACGCGGATCAACTGGAAAGAACACGGTACCGCTGGCGGTGTGGACCTGGGGCCGGATGATCTGGTTTTCATGACCATCGGTTCTCTGGTCGATAATTCTGACGAAGGGGATCATCATACGGCGGCGAAGCTCAATGAGGGTCCTGCTCCCGCCTGGGATCTGTGGCGTCGCATTGCCGCAAAGGATCCGTCCTTTGGTCATCCTGATGTCTTCGGATCCAATATTGCCCAGACCAAGTGGGAATCCGCGACAGTTACCACACTCGACAAACGCATTCCTGAATACATTCAGAAAATTACCAAGCGCGATCCATTCAGTGGAAAGGTCGTATCGGGCGGCATCGTCACAGTGAAGGATTCAAGCTGGCTGATGAGCTGGCTTGTTGAACGGCAGCCTCACTTCAAAAAACAGCCCAAAGATCAGGTTGTCGCGTGGATTTATTCGCTTTTCGTGGACAGGCCCGGAGATTTCATCAAAAAGCCGATGCAGGATTGTACCGGTGAAGAGATCACGCAGGAATGGCTGTATCACATGGGTGTTCCTGTTGACGCGGAAATCTCACAGAAGGGTTGTACATCGGGTTAGATTATGAAAAAGTCTGTTTTGTAGAAAAGAAATTTCCATAATCATCAAGAAAACCCGATGCAGACAGAGTGT
>NZ_WOTH01000039.1 GCF_011516945.1 Acetobacter estunensis | reverse complement strand
AATCAGAGGTTCCCAGATCGCCCATGTCTCGTCCGTAAAGGTGCCTGTTCTGTCTCCTTCTTCCATCCCTACAATATGGGAAGAAATTCAAGATCTAACAGGCCCTAAGCCCATAATAATTTTCTCCATATCTATGACGGAGAAAAAATCGAAATATTTTTACATTTTATTCTTGACTAATTCTTTCATATAATTCATAATCAAAATTAACGATAAGTAAAATACTCCGATGGCTTGTCTCCATCCTGTTTTCGGGTCAGATGTTAAAGCATCTGGCCTTTTTTATTATTAAACCAGATACAGAGGAATAATTGCAAGAATATTTATTAAAATGGTATTTCTTCATCTAAATCGATGGATTTAGGAATGAGGGTTAATCGCAACATAGATTCTTGCCATTCGCTTGGAAGCATGGGTTTTAAGGATTTATTTGAATCAAATAAATCTGATGAAACATCCAGCGTATATTCAGAATCTTTTCCCATCATGATTTTATATCGTAAGCCAATATCGTTTAAATCATCCCATTCGATATCAATAGATTTTCCACTGCGCGCACTTTTTAGCCAATCTTCCATTTCCAATTGATTGGTAAAAAAAATTCTGTATCTGACTCTGAGCATTTTTCTCATCGCAGAGAATATTGGATGATTTTGAATTATAATTTCATCCATTATTTTCTCTTTTTCTTCAGAATCATTTCCTGGTGGAGATTTTCTATAAACTTCTGTCAAACCCTCTAACGTAGACGTAACTTGTTCCATTTTGCGCATCATATCGACAAGTATTCCTTGAGCATCTCCATCTAAATACCGCTCAAAAAGTCCCGCCCATTGCTCACGCAAATAAGCAGTCAAAATATGCATATTATCAAAGGAAGATATCTGATTATTGTTTGGTAGAGCATATAACTCTTCAATAAACTTATAAACTTTTACATCATCAACATGAGAATATTTTATATTTTCTATATTTTTATTGTTTTTATATGTTGAGTATTCCGAAAGAACGCCGGATTCTATAAATATATATACTTGTTTTCCTTGTTTCAAGGCTTCCTTGATCTCCATATTTGATATAGAATATTTATCTGAATCTCTAGACTGAGACCCAAAGCGGCCACCTATGATTGAAATTAATATATGTACTTTCGATATTTCTTTATAGCAATACTCTTCAAGAGGCATATCTTTTCCATAAGGAATCTGTCCCCGTTCATTCAATACTGGCTCATATCCCATATCGCGTATGAAATGTTCTAATTCAGCACGAGCCAGACGTAAGTCATAAAATGTCGAGCTAATAAATACTCTTGGTTTTGCCAACGTTTTTCTCCAAAATATTAAATTAACTTGTATTCAAAGCTTTGCATTTTTATCTCTACAAAAAACTACCGTGGGTATCAACCAGCTCTCCCAGAAACACGGGAAACTTCACCCTGTCGATAAACTGCTGAGCCTCGGCTCTGGACAGGTTTGCACCATAGCCAGCACCAACAGAGCCAGTCTCATGACCAAAAATCTTGTTGATGATTTCCATGTTCAAATCAGAGACGCGAAGCATCTGACGAAAGCTGTGGCGGAAAGAATACGCGACTAGGTTCTTATCCGTCAGTCCGATATCCTGAAGATAGCGGTTGATACGTTTTGACCAGCCTTCCGCTGTGATGGCTCCCTGAAGTGGTTCCATCAGCATCCGTCCTGCGCGTTTCTGTCTGTCCACATAATTGAGAAAGCCAAGGCTCTTTAGCTGGGGCAGGACAGGGACAAGCCGTGGGCTGTTCTGCGTTTTCGTTCCAGCCTGTCGCAAGTCGAAACAGGGGATTCCCTCAAGGTCATACAGTTCGGCAGGAGCTTCGGTCAGTTCTCCGATTCTGGCTCCCGACATGGCGAGCACGGAAATGAACCAGAAATCCGTGATTCGTGTCAGGCATGAGCCGGGAACGCTTCGCCTCGCGTCACTCTTATATCCAGTGAACAGCGGGCTGTTGAAAATCTGCGTCAGTTCCGTCTCTGTGAAAGCCCGTCTTCTGTCCTCCTGACGAGTTTTCTTCTCTTCCTGAGTGCGGGCGCGGGCCTGAACATCGGCAAATCCCCAGTCTTCAATCAGACCCGACTGGACGCACCATTTGAGAAAAAAATTTACCTCTCCGAGATGGCGGATAATCGTATTCCGTCCAAGGGTTCCACCACGCTTGGAAGGCTTGTCCTTCAGCCAGTCCGCATATGATTTCATGTCCTGCTTCGTGATGGTGTTGAGAGGTTTGTCACCAATCAGGTCCGCGAACTGCCTGAAGGTGATTCCATAACTCTCCATGGTTTTTTCGCTCTGGCCGGGATTATCCTCATGGAACCGCGTAACAAGGGTCGGCCAAGGCTCTTCACACTCTGAAGTTCCGGCGGCTTTTCCAGGTGGGGGAGGAACGTCACGGGGCAGGGTATTGCCCAGCAGGGACATGGCGCGTTCCATGCCCTCCACGACACCCTGATGCCTGGCGGTTTTCCACATATCGGTCAGGGCATAGGTCTGGTCCCGCTCTTCCTTCAGGTCATCACGTTCGGAGATGGTTCGCGTAATGACCATATCCATCCATGTGGAAAACGCGGCTTTCGCGTCTTCAGGAAGAGCTTCAATCTCTGCCTTATGCTCGCGGACAAAGCTGACCATCTCACCCTTCGGACTCTCTCCGTCGAAATAGGCTTTCAACTGCTCCGCGAGTTTCTTCCTGAAATCCATCCAGAGTCCATTGAATGACGACGCAAGCCCGATGGCTCTCGCCTGAGCCAGAGACCTGTCCCCCGTCTTCAGAGAGCGAACGACATACTGCCCGGCAATATGCCTCAGGTCTGCGGGAACGCGAAGCCTGAGATACCAGGTGTGGTGTCTTCGGAGCATGTAGGGAGTGGGCAAATCTGGCGTCCCGTATGTAACACAGAGATGTGACACACAGTGGGAACCCAGGATTTTATGGCAATAATATCAGTCACTTAGAGCGACTGGCGTCCCGTACGGGATTCGAACCCGTGTTGCCGCCGTGAAAGGGCGGTGTCCTAGGCCTCTAGACGAACGGGACAGAGGCGAGGCGGTGATTACCCCGAGGGGATAGGAGCGTCAAGAGCCAGAAATAAAAAACTTTTCTTCAACAGGTTTTTCTCAACCCTTGGTGCTCACGCGTGCTCCCGGTCCAAAAGCTGAACTGCTGATGTGCAGCATTGAAGCGGGCACACCGCGTTGTGTCAGCGCAGCAGAGAGTGTGCGGGCGCGCAGCAGGCCGAGTTGCACGGCCTGTGCCTGATCAGCCGGGTCCATCGAGGCCGTTTCACCACTGCAGTGCAGATAGAACGGAGCATTGCCGCGAGAGTGCACGAGTTTGTCGAGGGCGGAATCCTGCCCGGGCGCGAGTTGATCGGATTGAGGCAGGAACGTGATAAGCGTGCCTTCGGGGGTGGAAAGGTCGTAGTCCGGCTTTACTGGATCTTTCAGATTGGCATCCGCTGGAACAGCAAAACCCGGAATGGAAGGTGCCGCTGGTGGTCCATTCGGGACTTCCGGTAGGGGCCCTTCGACTTCCGTTGCGACTTTGGGTGCATTGCCACGAAATTCCGGCAGTGCGATTTCGGGTTCGTCAGGTGTCTTCGAGGACTTGGTGCTTGCCTTTCCGCTTACAGAAGGCAGTTGGGAAGGAGCAGCCGATGAGGAACTTGCAGGAGGCGATGCTGGTGCGGGGGGTGACGAATCCGCCGCATCCAGAACAGCTCCCATCGCTCCATCAGGCAAAGCCGATGCGGACTGACCGTTTTCTCCAGGTTTACCCGCCGTTGTAGAGGCGGCGGCCTTTGCCTGCTCTGGCGGAGGAGGAATGTCGGGCGTGAGTGTGCCATTCCGGACGGCCATCCGCTGCGCAAAATTACGCGATTGCAGCAGATTGTTGGTGATGTCCTGTCGCAACTCCGGCGAGGGCAGTTCGGGTGCTGTCGTGGGTGTCAGACCTACACGTGGATAAGGCCCGTTCACTCCGGGTGGTGGCGGTCGCTGCGTGGCGATGAGGCCGCCTTCCTGCCGGTGGTACCAGTCCACGCTTGAATCGATGATGTCATGGTGATTCTGGCAGCCGGTCAGGAGCAGTACAGGTAAGGTGAGCGCACCCAAACGTAGCCTTGCCCCCCAAAGAATGAGGACGGATCGGATATCAGTATGTGAGGCGGAGACGGTCATTCCTTGGTTCTTACCGGGGCGTAGGTTTTCTGGCGAGAGTTCCTATATATCCTTCATCATGAAACCCCCTCTTGGCATCGGAAGCCCGGCAGCGCAGGATGGGGTGTGAAATTGTACAACCTAAAGTAAGGAGGCTCGCCTCATGGGCGCCACCCGCATCATGGACGATGTCACCGCCGGGCAGATCCGATTCGATGACGAGCCGGATACTCCTGATATTCCGGCCCCCGAAGGCCCGGAACAGGAAGAGCCGGATGAGAATAAAACCCTCTCTTCGCCAATCGGCGAGCTTGAGAAGCGCCTGTTCGATCAGCGCAAGGTGCTGATTTTCGGCGGTATCAATGACAAGATCGCGCGTGATGTGACGGGACGTCTGCTGGCGCTGGCGGGTACGTCCGACAAGCCGATCGATGTTTATGTCAACTCACCCGGTGGTCATGTGGAGAGTGGAGACACGATCCACGACATGATCCGCTTCGTGGATTCCATTGCTCCGATCAACATGATCGGCACGGGATGGGTTGCCTCCGCCGGTGCGCTTATTTTTGCGGCCGGACATAAGGATCGCCGTTTCTGTCTGCCCAATACGCGGTTTCTGCTCCATCAACCGATGGGCGGCGTGCGTGGGCCGGCAACGGATATCGACATCGAGGCACGTGAAATCGTCAAGATGCGGGAACGTCTCAACCGTCTTTTCGCCCGTGAGACAGGACAGTCCTACGAAAAGATTTGCAAGGACACGGACCGCAACTACTGGATGTCGGCTGAGGAAGGGATTTCTTACGGCCTTGTGACACGGATCATTTCGCGCCCCTCCGACATCCACTAACGCGGAGGTTGTCCATGCCTGTGACAGGTATGGAGCCGATCCATCCTCTGGATGCGGGCTGCTTTTACGTAGGCCCGCGTCTCCAACATGGGTTACGTGGAATATGACCGCGCTTGCCGATATCTACACAAAGCTTCCCGACAGCATTGACGATCTTCCGCCGCCGCCAAGCGAAGAAGCCGTTAAGGAAGCCGATTACCGTTCCCGCCACTGGAGTTCGTCCATTCCGGGGCCACTGCGTCCGGGGTCTTCCGAGCACAAGCAGGCCGTGGCGGCGATGTTCCGGGAGACGTTCAATCCTTATCGTCCATCCGTCATCAACTGGCCCAAACTGCCGCCCGATGTTCTCAAACGTGTGACGTCTCTGCCGATCTGGGGCATTGCCGTACAGACGGAAGGGAAGGCGCGTCTGCGCATGGCGGCCTATGCCCGGCTGGTGCAGGATCCCGACATGAAGGACGCCATCTCACGCAATGCGTGGGAGGAGAACCGTCATAAGGAGGTTCTGAGCAAGCTCGTCGAGGCGTACGGGATTCCGATGGCACCGGAACCTCCTTACGTTGAGCCCAAGGATGTCGAGTGGGCCTATCTGGTCACCGGTTTCTCGGAATGTGTGGACAGCTTCTTTGCGTTTGGCATGTTCAAGGTTGCACAGACGTCGAACTTCTTTCCTGCCGAGTTGATCGAGACATTCGAGCCCGTGATGCAGGAAGAATGTCGGCACATCCTGCTCTTCGCCAACTGGCTGGCCTGGTATCGTGCGGTGATGCCAGCGTGGAAACGTCCGTGGTTTGAACTGAAGGTGCTCGCTGTCTGGGCATTCCTCGTTTACGAACGTTTGGGACTTGCCGTGTCGGTGGATGCGGATGGTCAGGAACATACGCAGGACAATAATTTCACAGTCAATGGCACCAAGGAGATGACCAATCAGGACATCACTTTGGCTGATTTCATGCAGATATGTGAGATGGAAAACGCCAAGCGCTTTGCTGGGTATGATGCCCGCCTTGTTCGTCCAAAACTTGCCCCCAATATCGCGCGCTTCATTCTGTGGGCGCTGCGTCTTGTAGGACGCAAGCCGCGTCTGGCGTCCGAGATTGAGGCCATTCCCTCAGTCGCCTGATTCGATGTGATGGTTCCCGGCAGGACTTTGCGTCTGCCGGGATGTTTTTTGTTGATGGGTAACGAGCTGCAGGAATCAGGTCGATAAAAGAGCCTGTGCCGCCGCAGTCGCGATGTCCCGGCGTAACTGGACGATGGCTTTGCCATGAATATCCAATGGATGCACCCGGTTGGTGAGGATCAGCACGAAGCTGTCGCTTGTCGGGTCCATCCAGAGGGATGTGCCAGTATAGCCTGTGTGCCCAAAGGAGCCGACAGGGAAGACATCGCCTCGGGGTGTCGAATAATGTGTGGAAATGTCCCATCCCATCCCGCGAACATCGTGTGAGTCCATCGGTGATTGGGGGGAGGTCATGAGGCGTACTGTATCCGGTCTGAGCGGGTAGAGACTTGGTCTATTGGCCCGGCGCGCCAGTAGATTGGCAGCATAACCAGCCATGTCGTCAGCTGTTGAAAACAATCCGGCATGTCCGGCAACGCCACCCATTCTACGGGCTGTCGGATCGTGTACGACGCCACGCAACGGCACATGGTGTTCGTCATACTGAGTAGGGGCGATCAGGGGGCGCAGGGTAGGTGAGGGCATGAAGCCGGATTGCGACATGCCGAGTGGGTTCAGGATATGCTCTTGCGCATAACTGTCCAGCGATTGTTTGCTGAATGCTTCCACCAAAAGCCCAAGCACAATGTAATTGATGTCGCTGTATATGAAGCGCGTCCCCGGAGCTTGCGTAGGCGTGCTTGCCATGGCGCGTTGGATGGCGCTTTCCTTGTCATTCCAAGGCGTGGAAAGATCCAGATCCGGCGGAAGACCGGAAAAATGTGTGAGCAATTGCCGAATGGTGATGGCTTCCTTGCCGCGACAGCCAAAGGCAGGAAGATAGTGCGCCACCGGGTCGTCCAGTTGGAACAGTCCTTTTTCCCAGAACTGCATGAGAGCGGGCGCCGTGATGGTGGCCTTTGTCAATGAGGCCATGTCGAAATGCGTGTCCCATGTCATGGGTTCCACATCGGGTTCTATCGCGCGGTGGCCTGCCACAAAGCGATGAACGATTTTTCCCTCATGTCCGATTGCGACCACGGCACCGGGCACGTCCTTCCGGGCGATAGCCTCGTCAACCAAACGGTCCACGGCCATGAACGAAGAGATGCGTATGGAGGATGTTGCGCAGGCTGCCAGCCCTGAGAAGCTACAGAGAAGCGTCCCTTGAAGGCGGTTTAGAAGGGTCCGGCGATACATGAATGCGTATCCTGCGATCAGGCTGAGAACTGTTCGGTGATGATGCGTTCTGACAAAGTTTGTCCTTGGTCGAACAGCACCATGACAGAGCGCTCGCGATTTTCCTGCACAGTCACTTCCACTACATCGCGAATTTCGGTGGAATCCGCCACGGCAGCAACAGGACGCTTTTCTTTCTCAAGGATCGTGAAGGTCACGATGGCCGTGGAAGGAAGAAGTGCGCCACGCCAGCGGCGCGGACGAAAGGCGCTGATGGGCGTGAGGGGAAGCAGATTGCCCGATAGTGGCACGATGGGACCGTGAGCTGAAAGGTTGTAGGCCGTGGAGCCGGCGGGAGTGGCAATAAGAATGCCATCGCAGATCAGTTCCGGCATGCGTTCACGTCTGTCGATATCGATGCGAATCTTGGCTGCCTGACGGGTCTGTCGAAAAAGGAAAACGTCGTTGAGCGCATCTTCCTCATGAATCGAACCATCTTCGCAGGTCGCCCGCATGTGGAGCGGATGGAGGATGGCGCTTTGACTTTGTTTCAGGCGTTCTTGAAGACCGTCCTCGTCGAAAGGATTCATGAGAAATCCGACAGACCCGCAATTGAGGCCATAAACCGGCACGTCATGATCCATCATGCTTCTGAGCGTCTCAAGCATGAAGCCATCTCCGCCTAGGCAGACTACCACTTCGGCGTCGGCTGGAGCGCAATCGCCGTAACGACTGACCAGACGTTCCAGCCCTGTTCGGGCCGTGGGCGTGGGAGCCGCTACAAATGCCAGTTTGCTCGGCGGTCCGGAATCGATCCATGGGGAGTCGGAGATGTCGCTGCTCATCCTATCGCCTGTATCGTTGACGCCGTTGTTACGCCAGAGTTCATGAATGGCCAGAGAGCGATAATCCTGTACAGTTTGTGCTGGTGAAGACGTATCAGTTCACGAGTGCGGGGAAGGTATCGGCGACAAGTTGACGAGCGACACGAAGGACATCGGTTGCCGTATTGGAGGTGGGCAAAGTTCCGAGAAAGGAGCTTTGACGGCGAATCATTTCCGACACACGTCGATCTTTTCGTACGACGCCAGCCAGATGGGGCGAAAAGCTCAGAAAGCGTTTGCAGGACTGGTTCAATATATCGAAAGTCGCTTGCCCCGAACGACTTCCCGAGGCCTGATTGATAACGACCCAGGCATTCGGGGTCGTGTATCCATCCTGTCGCCTGTCGCGAACCGCCAGTTTGAGCACAGCGTAGGCATCGGTGAGAGCGGTCGGTTCCTCCGTCGTCACAACCAGAAGTGTGTCGGCGGCTGCGGCAATCATTCGTGAACTCCAGTCTATGCCTGCGCACAAATCCAGAAGAATCACATCATAATCGCCAAGATCACGAATTTGCTCCAGCAGGGAGCGTAGGGAGTCGGGTTGCAGAAGCCTCAGAGTGGAAGACCCTGAATGGCCGGGCAATACATCTATGCGGTTTGTTGAATGGGCACCATCATTGTGAAGTTTGACAGGAACGATGGCCTCTTCGATCGGGATTTCGCGTCGCAGCACATGTGTAAGATCGTATTTGTGGTGAAGTCCGAGTTGGACATCCACATTTCCCAGTCCGAAATCGCAATCGACAATCAGGATGCGCTGTTGTGTGTCGTTGGAAGCGAGCGCGTGAGCAAGGGTGATGGAAAACCACGTTTTGCCCACGCCGCCTTTTCCTGAGGCAATCGCTACAACATGTGGAGTCGAGGCCTGTTTGGGAACGGAAGCTGTAGTCAGTGGTATCGGAACTTGATGCCGCTGCATAAGAGCGCGTGTATAGGGCCGGGGAACCGAGGGAAAAGTCGCCTTGTTCATGGAATCTTCTTTCATGTCACAGGCATTGCTTTTGATTCGGCCACGTTCGCTCGGGCAATCGTTGTGGCAAAGGATGGAAAGGTGTCTGTTCGGGGAGGATGCGCAACAGAGGTGAGTTTCTGAACCGGAGAAGGCGGTCGTGATGAGGAAGACGAAGCGAGAGAAGTCTCTATTGAGACAGGAGTGCCGTTACTCGAGGTGGATTCTGCACTGTTTTCGGGGAAGGTTAAGCGGCAAGACAGACGCTGTGCCAGTCGTTGCGGAGTAAGGCGCACCAGACCACCGGCGACTGCATCGCTGATACCGGCTTCTGTTAAAACAAGTCCGCAGGCTGCGGCCGTGAGAATGTTTCCGATACGTCGGGCCTGATCCAGTCGGGTGGCAATCATCATATGTGTGTTTGCCTTGCAGAATACTTCTGCAATATCCGCCGTTTCCTCCGTGTCGTGCGCTGCGGGCAATGTGAGACATAACTGGGCACGGGTTGCGGCCACAAGTTCCAGAAGAACAGCATGAGTTTCCGGATCGTAAGGATCGACCGCAGCCGTGTCGATCAGGACCGGTTGACCGTTTTGCCGCTGGCTGAGCGCCCGTTTGAGGGTGCGGGTATCGTGAGCCGCTATGAGGGGAATGCCGAGACGGCGCGTATGAACAGCCAGTTGTTCGATGCCGCCTCCTTTTTCACGATCAGTGGTAATGACAAGTGGCGTTATGCCTGAGAGCACAAGGCGGCTGGCAAGCCGGGCGACGGAGAGGGTTTTGCCAGATCCCGCAGGTCCTACCAGCGCGAGAGGAGATTTGCCGGGAGCGAATGAAAAGGAACCGAAGCTTACCAGTCGGGAAAGGGCAACACTGCATGGATCTGCCAGCAGTTCATCAATGAGGACATCTGGAATGCGGTGCCACACCAATGTTTCTCGGTCGAACATGCCTTCGGTAACGGGGCGTTCGACAATCGATGAAGAGCTTTTTGGGGGTGGAACTGTTTGCTGGGCGCTGGAAGGGTCCGCTGCCGCAATCAATTCCACGCCCGTTGGCGTAACACGTTCTGAAAGAATGAGAGCTGCTTCCCCCAGTGCGGCGCGGACCTGACGGACAGCATCTTGAATGGAAGGACCAGTGAAAGTTCTCAGTTTCATGACTTTTTCCGAAAATACGTCGTGTGATTATCCTTCCTGAAACTTACTGAATGGTTGCAACGGTACGAATTCGGGCGCGCGGAGCGATTTCGCTCTGGGCCAAAACAGGGGTGGCTGGACGAAGCCGTTCCATAATGGCGTGCATGGCACCCCGGATGCTGCCGTTCACAACAAGGACAGGAGACTCGCCCTGTGAGGAGACCTGATCCAGAACGGCCCGCAGGCGCGTAATGAAATCGTTGAGTTTGCTGGGAGCCATGGCCAACTGGCGATCTTCCGGCGGCCCGACCATACTGTCCATGAATACGGCTTCCCAGTTTGGTCCGAGCGCCACAATGGGAATGTAGCCTTCGGGGCCGGTCAGTGAGGCACTGATCTGACGGCAAAGGCGCGTGCGTACATGGGCGACAATCTGTGGGACCGCGCGCAGACCCTGACCGCAGCCTTCCTGTATGCCTTCGAGAATTGTTGGCAGGTCACGTATCGATACCCGTTCGGCAAGGAGGGCCTGCAGAACGCGCTGCACCGCTCCGAGCGATATTTGGGATGGAATGAGATCGGACGCCAGTTTTTGCTGGTCACGAGGCATTTCATCGAGGAGTTTCTGTGTTTCAGCATAAGTCAGTAATTCAGAAAGATTTTCGCGGACCAGTTCGCTTAGATGAGTGACCATTACACTGGCCGGATCGACCACTGTATAGTTTGCAAACGTGGCTTTTTCCCGCAGGCTGGTATCCACCCACATGGCTTGAAGCCCGAAGGCTGGCTCTTTGGTAACTTCGCCTTCCAGAATGGGAAGACCGCCTTGGGGATTCATGACCAGCAGACGATTGGGTCGCACTTCTCCTGAGCCGACTTCGATTTCCTTGATACGCACTGAATACTGATCCGGTTTGAGCTGCAGATTGTCCTGTATTCGTACGGGGGGAAGGATAAAGCCCATTTCACTTGCGATTGTGCGACGCAGGATGCGGATTTGTTCGGTAAGTTGCGGAGACTCTCCGCTGGCAAGCCCCAGAAGACTGAAGCCAAGTTCCAGACGGATCATGTCGATGCGCAATGAATCCGTTATCGGCGGTCCGGCATTGGTTGGCGCTGCAACGGTGGTCGTCGCCTCTTCCTCTTCATCATTGGAAAGGGGACGTTCGTGTCGTGCCCATGCTGCGGCTCCCGCCAGTCCCGCCAGTCCAAGAAAAGGAAGTGCGGGTAGTCCCGGCATAAGAGCCATAACAGCCGCGATCCCGGCTGCTAGTGAAAGAGGTTTCGGACTTCCCCCCAATTGACGGATCAATGTGGCATCTGCGGCTCCTTCCGTTCCGCCTTTTGTCACGACAATGCCAGCAGCCGTGGAGACAAGGAGCGCCGGAATCTGAGAAACAAGACCGTCACCGATGGTGAGTGTCGTAAAGGCTGAGGCTGCATCGGCCAGAGGCATGCCATGTCGGACAACACCGATCGTCAGGCCGCCGATAATGTTGATGGCTGTGATAATGATACTCGCGATGGCATCTCCACGCACGAATTTCGCAGCGCCGTCCATGGAGCCATAGAAGCCGCTTTCCTCTTCCAGTTCCCGCCGTCTGCGTCGGGCAATCTTGTCCGAAATGGCGCCGGAAGCCAGTTCGGCATCAATGGCCATTTGTTTTCCCGGCATGGCGTCCAGAGAGAAGCGGGCAGCAACTTCTGCAATACGTCCCGAACCCTTTGTGATGACCATGAAGTTCACGACGAGTAGAATGGAAAAAAGAATGCCGCCGATGACGACATCTCCTCCCATCAGAAAACCACCGAACGCTGCGACCACATGTCCTGCTGCGTAAATACCTTCATTGCCGTGGCCAAGAATGAGCCGCGTCGTGGCGACTTCGAGAGAGAGGCGCAGAAGGGTCGTGAGAAGGAGCAGTGTGGGAAAAGAGGTGAAATCAAGAGGTCGCTGAAGGAACAGCGCCACCATCAGGATCAGAACGGACGCCGTGATGGAAAGAGCTAATCCTACATCCAACACCATGGTCGGAAGAGGGAGAACCAGAATGGACAGCAGGACGGCAACGCCCATAGCCAGCCCTACATCGGAGCCCGGTAGAAACTGACGCCAACCGCCATGTCGCAGAGAGCGGATATCGAAAGATTTCAGAGACGCGATGCGCCGCACGAAAGAGTTGCGCGTGGCGTTCACCGGCGACTTTGCTGTTTCACTCATTGCGGCGTGGCCAGTCCATGCGCGGGCGGCGGTACGGTTACGCCCCGATCGGTATAATCTCTCAGCTTGTTGCGCAGGGTGCGTATGGAAATACCAAGAAGAGAGGCGGCATGGGTCCGATTGCCCTCAGTGTGGCTAAGGGTGTCAAGAATCAGGGCCCGTTCAACCTCTTCCATCTTATGTCCTACCCATGGAGAGCGTTCGGCTGTTTCTGTGGGGGCAGAAGAATCTGGAATGGTTGCAAGTGGAAGATCGAATGCTTCGATACCGATCTCCGACCCTGTAGCCATTACGACGGCGCGATGAACCGCATTTTCCAGTTCGCGAACATTTCCGCGCCATCTGCAATGTTCAAGATTTTGCATGGCCTCATTGGAGATGGAACGTTGAGGAAGGCCGTTGATGAGGCTGTAGTGACGGGCAAAATGGGTGGCGAGGAATGGGATGTCTTGCGGTCTGTTGCGTAGCGGCGGCAGAAGTAGAGACACGACGTTTAACCGGAAATAAAGATCTTCTCGGAAACGACCAGCTGCTACTTCCATCGGCAAATCGCGATTGGAGGTGGCAATGAGTCGGACATTTACCGGAACAGGGGTATTGCCGCCGAGACGATCGATTTCTCGCTCCTGAATGGCTCTGAGAAGTTTGGCCTGCAGCCGGATATCCATCTCGCTGATTTCATCGAGCAGGAGCGTGCCCCCATTCGCGGCTTCGAAACGTCCGATCCGTCGGGCTGTCGCACCGCTGAAAGCGCCACGCTCGTGACCGAACAGTTCGGATTCTACAAGTGTTTCCGGTAAGGCAGCACAATTTAGCGCCACGAAAGGACCATTGGCACGTTGAGATGTTTCATGAATATGCCGAGCCATTACTTCCTTACCTGTTCCTGATTCCCCAGTGATCAGGACGGAGGCATCGGATGAGGCAATACGCTCGGCTTTTGCGACAATATTCCTCATCGCCGGATCAACAGCACAAAGAGGTGACGTGTCGTCGCTGGCGTTTTGGATGAAAGCGGCAATGATATCAGGGTCTGGCGGTAGTGGGATGTAGTCCTCCGCACCGCTCTCAATAGCTTTAGCTGCCAGAACAGGGTCTTCCGGACCGCAGGCAAGAACGGAAATCGCAATGCGTTCGCGTCGCAAGGACGCTACCAACGATGCGATATTCGTTTCGGGGCTGCAAATTATGAGCTTGTGGTCCCCCTGCTCACATACGCGTACGATGGCCTGCGCGTCTGTTTCGACGTGATCGACGCGCGCGCCACGTTCCAGCACGATAGAGGCAGCTTTTCCCAACTCACCGGACAGGGTGCCGACAATCAGAACCCGCATTGTATATGTGCCTTAAACTGCTTTTTCTGATTTGATGATTTCTGTCATCGTCACGCCAAGGCGGCTTTCATCGACCATCACGACTTCACCACGTGCGATCAGACGATTATTGACATAAATATCAATTGGCTCCCCGACCTTCCGATCAAGTTCGACAACAGCACCACGTCCTAGTTTCAGCAGTTGACTGACCTGCATGGTGCTACGTCCCAGAACCGCACTCACCGTGACCGGTATATCGTAAACAGCTTCAATCCCATGGAGAGGAGCCTCGTTTGATGGTTCGGCGGCGTCTTCGAACTGGTTGAGATCGTCAACGGTTGCTTGAGTGCTCATGACGCGGATCCTGTTGAGAGGCTGGTGGTGGTATTTGTGGAGAGTGCCATAAGAATGGTTTCAGAAAGATCGCCAAGATTGCGTTTAAGTTCTCCATCTGGCCATTTCATTTCGAAATCGCTCTTCTGTACTGCGGTATCTGGTTCGATAATAAGCCAGGATCTGTCGACGGAACTCTGCGAGGAAAGTTCTTTTTCCAGAATTTCGACGTTGTGCGGATGTAGACGGAGCACGACACGGAAATCACCTGTAAATAAAGGAAGTATTTCCTGAAGAAGTGTGGCAGAGCAAAACGTATCATCGTGTTCTGGCCATTGTGGAAATGCCGATACTGCTGTCGAAATTAGAGTTGAAGCGAGGGTTTCGGCATAATTTTTCAGTCGCTCTCCCATTTGTGTGCGGATATCGCTGAGAGCTTCATTTATTATCCGCTGTAGATCGGCTTTTTCTTGCTCTGCTTGCTCTTTCTTTTCCTGTTCAACCTGCGTTCGCGTACGCTCGGTAGCGTCTGCCACGGCTTTACTGACAGCCTTTTTTACAGCTTCGGAAACCTCTTCCTCAGTGAAAGTTGGGGGGGGAGGGGTAAGATCGATTTCTGCCGTTGTTTCTTCCAACGGGGGCGGTTCATCGGGTAGTGCATCGAAATCCTCTGCGAAGAGAATTCCCGCCATATTCATTCCGGGGACAATAGCCATTTCCGTCACGGAAGAAGCTCGTTGCTATCTGTTCCGGGATTGATATCGATTTCGCCCTGATTGGCTAATTCCTTGATAGTTGATACGATTTCTGCCTGCGCTGCGTCCACGTCTTTGATTCTTACGGGGCCCAATGATGTGATCTCGTCCTGAAGGATTTTTCCCGCACGCGCTGTCATGGATGAAAGGAACAGATTGCGCAGTTCTTCGGATGCCCCTTTGAGAGCCAGCGGCAGTTTTTCCCGATTGATGTCACGCATCACACGCATAATGACTTCAGGGGAAAGACGTTGGATGTCCTCGAACGTGAACATGAGAGCTTTCACTCGCTCGGCATCTTCAAAATTGCGCTTCTCAAGCGCATTCATGAACTGCCCTTCGATACGACGGTCGAAATTGTTAAAAATTTCGGCCAGAAGTTCGTGACTGTCGCGTTGCGACGTACGGGCCAGGCTTGCAATGAATTCAGAACGAAGAGTCGTTTCCAGACTGTCGATGACATCACGCTGCACATTTTCCATATGAAGCATGCGCATCATCACATCCACGGCGAAATCTTCGGGAAGCAATGCCAGAACTCGGGCTGCCTGAGCAGGCTGTAAACGGCTGAGAATGACGGCCACAGTCTGGGGATATTCGTTGCGTAGGTAATTGGCGAGGACGGTCTCGGGAACATTACCCAGCTTGTCCCACATCGTACGTCCGGCGGGGCCACGGATCTCTTCCATGATGAGATTGGCCCGATCCGGAGGAAGTGCCTTACGCAGAAGCCGTTCCGTACTCTCGTAAGAGCCAATCAGCGTGTCGCTTGATGCAAATGATTTTGAAAATTCATTACAGACACTCTCGACCGTTTCGGCCGGAATCATGCCGATTGTCGCCATGGCTGCCGACACTTCACGGATTTCTGCCTCCTGCATCATGGAGAAAAGCTGGGTGCCGCTTTCTTCTCCCAGCGCGAGGAGCAGGATGGCAGCTTTCTGCGCACCCGAGATATCTGTCTTGGTGAGCATATTTTATCCCTCGTGCTGAGGCGTGAGCCAACTACGTATGATGTTGAGACTTTCTTCCGGATTGCTTGTGGCCTGATCACGAACATGCCGGATAGCTGATGCTTTCAAGCGTCCTTCAATGCCAGAAAGATTCATGAAATCACTTGTGTTTTCGGATGGACCTTCAAGAGCCAACTGGCCTGAAGGAGCCGAGCCAAGGACCGAAGATGTTGTTTCGGATAGCGACGTAATAGGACGTTCGGACTCAGAATTGATAAGACCTCCATTTGTTTCTTCTGTTGTATCTTCGGCAACCCCATCTTTTTTCAGAAGAGGACGAACAAAGAAGATGAGGGCGAGGAAAATGAGAAGGCCCGGTGCCAGACTGCGAATAGTCTGGAGGATGTCTGCGCGATCTACCGGGAGGCCCATCCAGCCATGTTGCTGCATGGGATTATCCATGGGTTCAGAAGCAAAACGCATTGAGACCACGTTGACGGTATCACCACGTTTTTCATCGTACCCGATAGCTGTTTTGGCAAGCGTGGTGATCCGGTCGAGTTCAGCTTGATCGAGAGGAGCCCATACAGGTTTTCCATCGGGGCCATCATGGGTGGTGCCGTCAACCATTACAGCGAGACTGATTTTCCCTACCCGTGGCTGCTCCTGAACGACCGTGCGGACTTTTTTACCGATTTCATAATTGTTCGTTTCTTCCCGTCGGTCATCCTGACTTCCTGAACGAGGCTGTCCGGCATTGGCATTGGGAAGATTGTTGGCGACGGACGTACTGCCCTGCCCCTCGGTATTGACGCTTTTATCATTTGTCGATTGCTGAGACCGAAGTACCTGCTGGTCGGGATCGTAGCTTTCCTGTGTTTCGTGAACCTGATCGAGGTTCATGGAGACGGATGCTTCTGCCCGCACGTGATCTGCGCCGAGGGTGGGGATGAGCATGGTTTCCACGGCTTGGGCGAGCCGCGTTTCCATCGCCTGACGTTGCTCTTCGATGGTTTGAGTGATGCCGAGAGGGCCGGATTTTTCTCCCGGTCGTGCAAGCACATTTCCTCGGCTATCGATGATGGAGACGTTATCAGCCGGCAGACCGGGCACGGCTGCAGAGACAAGGTTGAGAACGGCCTGAATGTTCTCTTTGTCGGGTCGGCCACCATTGAGAGTCAGCAGGACGCTTGCCTGTGCGGCCTGACGTTCCGTGGAGAACATTTCCCGGTGCGGAAGAACCAGATGCACCCGGGCGTTGCGAACACCGTGGATCAACCGGATCGAGCGTTCCAGTTCTCCTTCGAGCGCCCGCGTCTCCTCAATGTGCTGCTCAAACTGCGTGGTCGTCAGCGTACTTGCATGATCGAAGATTTCGTATCCTATAGAACCTCCTGAAGGCAGGCCATCACGTGCAAGAAGAAGTCGTGCGGAAGCAACCTGATCCTGCGGCACGAAAATGCTGTCTCCCTGTGGAGAGACCTTGTGCGTGATATGGGCTTTTTCGAAATCTTCTGCCATTTGTGCGGCTTCACGCAAATCGAGATCGCGATACAGCAGAGTAGTAGGACGTGGACCGCCATGAAATGCGACCGTGGCTAGGATGCCCAGAATGCCGAGACCTACGGCGCCAAGGGCGATAAGTCGCGGGAGCCCCAGAGATTTGAGGCCGGAAAGTGTAGCTTTCAAGGATTACCGCCCAAGCAATAAGATGGGTGCGAAAAAGAGTGGGGAGTGGTCATGAAGGCAACAGGTTCCTTGTCTCGCTACCGTGTCAGTCAGCTTTGTTGACAGTGGAGGCGGCGGATTACTTCCCGGTTAATCGCTCGGCACTTTTTGCCGAGCAGGAAGGAAAGATCACGGATCCGGGAGCTTTCGTGAGGGACGAGGTCACTGAAAAAAAGGAGTTTCAAATATATTCGTATAAACTGGAACGTCCGGGCTTCTGTGAAAGATGGCCCGGACTGCGAAAAGTGCGTTAGCTGCTTGTGGAGCTTGATGAGGTTGTACTGGAGCTGGACGAAGAACTTGAAGATGAGGCATCTGAGAATGATGTCACATTGGACATATCGATCTTTGACGCGCCCATTTCGACATACAGCGTCGTGCCATCGCGCGTGACACCGGTGACGGAACCGGTGACCTGGAAGGGAACCGCAGACGTATTGCCGGAAGAATCGGCCGTTTCCACGGCAATATTATAGGAGCCATCCGCGAGCTGATTGCCGTTGGTGTCCGTTCCGTTCCATGTCCACGTATTTGTGCCAACCGTAGAGGTATATTCGGCTGTCTGCACCACATTGCCGCTACTGTCGGTGACGGCAATGGCGATGGGTTCGGCAGATGTTGTGGTGAAGGAAATCTGACTGCTGCCATTTTGCAAGGGCAACTCGGAAGTGGTGGCGGTGGCCGTCTTACCCACAAGAGACATGTTGGAAGACTGCTGACCATCTTCCGTCAGAGAAATGAGGGTTTTGAGATTCGTATTTGTCGCAACCTGCTGCTCCACTCCAGCGAACTGTGCCAGTTCCGTGGTGAAGCTATCGCTGCTCATAGGGCTGCTTGGATCCTGATTTTTCAGCTGTGTCGTCAGCAGCGTCAGAAAGGTGGTGTAATTGCTGGCCAGAGAAGAGAGGGCGTTACTGTCGGTCGTGTCGGTAGCGTCGCTTGTTGTTGAGGACGTGTTGGTGGCGACGTTCGTGGCCGTGGCGGAACGCGCGGCTGTGACAGTGGTGGACAGGAGGCTCGTGGTGGAGGAGTTGGACGTGGTGGCGCTGACCATGAAGAGTTATCCTTCAGGCTGTGATGTTGACGCTGCCTGAGCGGGCAGTCGTGTGGGATACGGGAAGAGAAACCGGCATATCGGCTTCCTGATCGGATGAAGCGCTGGAAAATGTGGAAGTAGGCGTCAGCTGAGGCGCTGTGCCACTCCAGTTTCCATTGCTGTTGCTGTCATTGGACAAGGATCCACCGAAAGCGTTTGCGAAATCTGAAGATGCCTCACTTGTTGAAGCGCTGTTGATAATCTGTTCCACAGAAGCCTGTGGAGTATGGTTTGAGAACTCACCAGTTGATGCGTCGGTCAGAGCGAATGAAATCTGGGAGCCGTCTGTGGAAATGCCAGCGTTTTCCAGCGTTTGAACCAATTCGTGTTGGTGCGTCTGCAATTCGTTGAGAGTTGAAAGAGCATTTGTGCCGATGTGAATGGAAAGCGGAGAGTCGTCGGTACTGCGATCAATCGTCACCTGCACCGAGGCTGGATCATCACCCATTTGCAACGTCAAGCTCAGGGCCGTTGAGGAATCTGACGCAGATGAAGAGAGATTGGCGGCAGGAGACAGGGATGTAACCTCAGCAGCGGTGTCGATCGCTGAGGTTGGAGTGGAAACTTCCAGCAGGGAAGTGAAGGACGAGGGCGAGGTTATCTGGGACGCAGAAGGTGTCGTGGGAGTGGATATTTCATTCTCATGACTGGACGAATGGGAGCTGTCGTTATGTTCGTCGCTCTGATTGCCGGTCGTTTTTGCCGTGTGAGCAGATTCTGTCCGGGTTGTCAGTTCGTCGCTCGAAACAGTCCGTGAAGCTTGTGAAAATTTGGTGGACGTGTCCGGATTGCCAGTAGCGGTTTCCGGAGAAGCGGCGCTTCTCGATAAGGAGGATGCCGAGATTGCCGCCATACCGCTTGATGAGATGTTCATCGCCGTAGATGTGGAAATATTTGCCGAGGTGAGTGGGAAAATATTGCCGCCTGCAAGTGGCTGCGATAAGGAAGAGATTGCGCTCGAAACCGTGATGTTTGAGGAATTGATGGTAGTCGCGGAGGACGCTTCTTCAGCACTCTGCGTATCAGAACTTACGGGCAAAGAAGAGGCGGCGGTCTGATCCTGTAGAGCCTGCAACGTGCTCAGGCTCGTTGGAGTGTTCGGCGTTGACGAAGTGGCTGCGTTGACCGTCATCGTCATGCCAGTAGGAAGAACATCCTTCATGGAGGCTGTTTTCTCAGGAGGCATAGCGGAACCGGCGTTGGGTGCCATTACGTAGCCACCGACGAGCAGAGTGGCATCTGATGTCGCTTTAGATGTGGCATTTGCCTCAATCGCTGCGGTCGTCACGGGAACTACCGGCGCTGCATCAGAATTGGTGAGCCCGCCGGACGAGGCGGACGTGATTGCGGCACCATCGGAAAGGCTGGCAGTCTGTGGCAGAGTGTCTCCCTGCACATTGAGCGCTGTTACAAAACCGCCAGAGAGAGGCAGAAAGCCAGACATTTCTTCAGGAGTGGTATTTGCGCTAATTGAGGCGTCCGTTACGGAAGACGTCAGCGTTGCACCTGAATTGATAAGGCTGCCGAAGGTAGTGGTCGCGCCTCCAGAAACGGAGGCGGATTGCGCAAGGCCGGTATCCAGAGAAGAAGTCGTGACGGTCGTGCTGCCCCCTTGTACGGTGAAGGGGGATGGTGGTTCACCGCTGGAAATGGATGTCGCAGTCAGACTGGCTCCCGCGAACGGTACGAATTGAGCGAGAAGAGTCAGATCCTGTGGCAGTCCCGCGTCGCCCGAACCTGAGACGACAGAAGAAAATGTGTCGTCATTGTTTGTTGAACTGGAAGCGGTCTGCGAATGAGATGAGGTGGTCTGCCCATGCGGAAGGACAGGCTGAGGAAAGGAGGAAGCTGAAACCAAAGGAACGACACTTGCTCCGGACAGCACAGCGGTTGCAGCGCTTCCTGAATCGAGGAACTCATCAGGTTGTACTGTTGATGTGGTGGAGAGAACGCCTCCTCCACTGATAACGGATGTGGTTGGCGAGGGAACGGTACTGCTGCTGACATTGAAGCTCATATCTGTGGCACTTGATGCCAAAGATGTTTTGTGTGCGACGAGATCATGGAAGCGTCCGTGCCCAGACGAGGGAGTGTCTGATGTGGACTGCGGCCCTGTAGCCCCGGAACTCGGTTGTCCGGGCGCTTTGGTCGATGGTGACGTAGAGGATGAAAGGCTGGTCGTCACTAGGCTCGATGTCGACAGGGGCACCATGATGGATTCCAGACAGTTTGAGGCACAGCATTACAATGCAAGTTTCGGGCCACATGGGGTCTGGTCGCGTTTTTCCTGCTTTTTGAAGAGAGGAATAAGGCGCGCGACGCTTATCTTGCCGGATCGAAAGTGCCGGGTGGGCAGAATGTGCCGAGGCGATGAGGGTGTTTACAGTCTAAAAAAGACTTTGCGCGAGACGATGTGGTGAATGCAGGTCTTGGTCGGCAGGATTTTTGTGGATTTTCGATGGCAAGGGGAGATCTGGCACGGAATATGCATGGTTCCTGTCTGTCGGAGTTGTTGGCCTCGCTTTCGCGGCCACCCTGCAGGAGTGATCCATGTCGATTTTCAATTCACTGTACACAGCCGATTCAGGCATGAATGCACAGTCCACGGCCTTTACCAATCTCAGTAACAATATCGCCAACAGCCAGACGACGGGGTACAAGGCGACCGATACGACCTTTCAGGATTTCGTGGCGAATTCATTATCTTCCTACACGGGGCAGGCGGTTTCCGATGGGGTGGGGGCAGTTTCCCGTTCTCAGGTTCAGAAACAGGGTACGATTTCCACCAGTACCAATTCGTTGGCGGTCGCCATTTCCGGAAATGGTTTCTTCGATGTCTCGAAGGTATCCGGGCAGGCGACGTCAGGCAAAACGTCTTTCGGGACAGAGCAGTACTTCACGCGGAATGGTGATTTCGAGACCGACAAGAGTGGATATCTCGTCAATACGTCGGGCTATTATCTGAATGGGTACATGGCTGACCCGACGACGGGTGTGCTTAGTAATGATCTTACGCAGATCAATGTGTCCAATATCGCGTTCCGGCCAACGGAGACCACTACGCTGACGATGTCAGGTGGTTTGCCGGATGCGGGTTATACGACGACGCAGACGATTTATGATTCCACTGGACAGCAGCACACGCTTCAGTTGGATTGGACCAAGGATTCCAATTACTCGACGGATAACCCCGTATGGGATGTAAAAGAGGTGGTCCCCATTTTTCGGACAGGGCGATAAGCTATCATCTGGCCTGAACGAGGACGGGTTTTATGGGCAAGGTTACGCGGAAACGGTATGCGGCAGAGTTCAAGTC
>NZ_WOTH01000038.1 GCF_011516945.1 Acetobacter estunensis | reverse complement strand
AATCTGCTCAAAACGCAGACTGGACGCCATCGCAAAAACCGTCAATCAAATCGCCAAAACCCAGAAATTACCGGCCAAGCACATCAATCAAGGGTTCTTCGATCCCTCCACGTCTGCATAAGCAATTTGTCCACGGTACGTGTCATTTATGTTTTGCTCATTAAAGGGCAGCGCCCCGGGCAGAACCCTCGCCAGCAACGAATCATCAGGCATTGCGGCCCCTTTTGGTTTCTAAAACAGTTTGCGGCTCGTATGCTAAATAAACTAGTTATTCAAGAGAACAAATGGTAATCGCTTAGCTCCCATTCCAAGGACACATAGAGAGAAAGCTTGGTTTTGATAAAAATTTCAGTGTAATCAGGTATCAATAAAAATCATTTCGACTTTGTACATCTTACTACATAGTTTGTTTCGTGACGGTGCGGCTAATTGAAAGCCCGGGCAGTAGCTATGTTACGCTGTTCCGAAATTAAGATTCCGTTCATTTAGTTGTCACTTGACGCGCTGCGCCCGGTCACCCATATGTAGCGTGTCCGGTGAGGTGAGAACGGCTACCTCACGCACCAATCCACTTTGTGGAAGGGTAACTAAGTCAGACTGAAGCCTATAGCAGGGGGCTCGGGTTTGACCCAAGAGATCGGGGATTGCATCCCGCCCGGACAAAAAAAGACCGGCTCGACCGGTCTTTTTTTATGTGGGTTTTGGAAGACAAAGATGACCGGTGGCTCGCCGTTTTGTAACGGTTGTCTCTATGTAAGCGGTAGGCCGATTTCACTCGATATAGTCCATCTTGATCTTGTTCGAGGCCCACGGCAATCAGGACGTAGTCACATTCCGAGCGATTTGATCGGAAGCGGATGACAAGCTCAAAATTGTCCGCATGCTTGGGAGCCTGTCCAATCAGTCCAGGTGACTGACCAATGCGACGAAGGGCCGCCATGCACGCTGCGTAGTCCTCCGCGTGATCCTTAGCTATATGCCAATGGGCCTGTCTGCTCAGGTATAGGTCTCCCGGCTCTAATTCGGTTCCCAGTGTTCGGTTCACCAGGGATACGTCGAGCGGGCCTAATCGCAAGGCGGCGCACTGGGATTTTGTTGTAGGAACGGTCACTTATTGAGGCTCTTGCCTCAACCGCACACCGGCTCCGCCACCATTCTCCGCGATGAACTCCACACCTGCGGCTTCAAGGGCGGCGCGGATCGCGGATACCGTCGATTCCTTTAAGGGATCGCCACGCTCAAAGCGGGCAATTGTGTTCGTCGAGACGCGAGACTTCGCAGCCAAGTCTCTGACGCCCCAATCTACCGCTACCCGCGCCATCTTACATTGAACTGGGAGCAAAACATTAACCCTGTTGCGATTTTCTCTTGCAAAGCAATGTTAACTGTGTTGCGATTATAGAGCAATCCATATTGCGGCCGGAATGGGAGCTTCGACCTTCCCTTTCCAGCCTAACCACAACCGAAGGATACTTTCGGCAATGGCTGAGAACGCCCATAGCACACCCGCGCCCATGCGGGCAGACACACGCGCCAGCATTCTGACGGCGCTGATCGTCCCTTTCCTGATCGCTCTGTCCGTGTTCGGGCTCGGTTCACCTGATCCGGTCACGTCTGGCCACGCGTATGCTGTGGAGACTGTCCGATGAGTCGTTCAAAGCGTGACGTTACGATTGCTCAGGCGGCTGACGATGTCGCATCCCTGAGCTTCCTTGTGAGCCTCCTGAGTGACGTGCCGCAGGAACTGCGGGATGACTTGGCTGAGAGAATGGCATTGCGTTTTCTCGGGAAGGAACTTGATGCTCGTTCAGCCACGATCATGGAGGCGTTGGTGGCATGAACGATCAAACCAACACATCCACGACGCATGAAAGCAAGATTAATCTTGCCCAGGCATTCCCTATCCGCACCCATGCACTCAACGCGGCGGATCACGCGCTGATCCAGCAGGCCCGCGAGGTGACCGCCAAGGAACTGAGGGCGTGGGCGCTGGTGGAGGGCACTGATAACGATCCTCCTGAAGCTACCGACCTGTTTGATGAGACTTGTTCTGGTGTTCGCGCTATGGCCCAAATCACGCCAGTCACATGGGATGGATGGTTCTCCCGGCAAGTGGCTTTCGCAGTGTGGACAGGCATGAGCCTACCATCATCGGACTGCCCTACAGCTTGGTCCGAATACGCCGCAGGCCGTGATGCCATCTTTATGCTGGGCAATCCTCCGCGTTCTTACGCTGCTCCCGATCTCGCTGCTGCGTCCCGTCCGGAGGCTGACGATACGGAATCGCTCGAACTGATGAATCGCACCCTTAAAGCTTGGGAGGCATTTTACGCACTTGCTGACGAATGGGCCGATGTTATCGAAATTCCAGATGAAATTTGTGCTGAACAGGAGCGGCTTAGCAGAACAGCAGACAATCTGAGGTCAAAGGCGATTAGCTTGCCTGTCTACACGTTGGCAGGACTTCGGATGAAGGCGCGGCTGGTCATGACGACGCTCAACACCGCAGAAGACGGATCGATGCCTCCTGACCGGGAAGGCTATGCGGCTTTTGCCCTGTGCCGCGATCTGATCGGCGGAGAAGATTGCTCTGCGCGATCTCCGGAAGTTTCCAGCGCTTTTCATGCTTATGAACTGGCCTGTCGACGTACCACGGCGTTCGATGATGCTAGTGCTGCTCAGGAGCGTTCGATCGAAACAAAAGGAAAAGAGAAAATCGCGGCCAATCAAAAGGAAGAAGTTGCCAATCAGTTGGGTAACGCGCTCGCCGAGTTGGTTCCTTTCGCACAATGTGAAACCATCTCTGACGTAGGTGCTCAGGTAGGAGTTGCACTCGACTTCCTGCAATCTGTCATCTGTTCGGATGATGTCGATCAAGGCAGACTTCGTTCGGCTTACGTGGCGCTTATTGGGACACTTCCGACCCTTCTTCGGGAGGCGGAGCGCGACCTGAAGCGTGTGATTGATCCTGTTTTCTTCAATGAAGCGCTGGCAACGCGTGATGGTGTGCGGGCTCTGATGGGAGGTCACGCATGATTTCCGCCATTCGCCCCGTGATGGGGCAGACCTTGCCTGTTCCTGCTTTGTGCATGATGCTGCCAGACGGCGCGGCTAGGTTTGGCCGCCGAACGCCGGAACCCCACGTCTGGCCCGCCGCGCCATCAGCTCTTGCGCGTGGGGATGGCTGGCGTGGGGCGGCTGTAATGACTGATGAAAGCATCAAGGCGCACTTGAAGCGTGGCGACTGGGTGACACTGGATGAGGCATTTCTGGAACTCGTTCCCTCCGATCGGAAGGAAGAAATTAAAGCCGCGATTGCGGATGCTGCTTCTTACGGTGGCGTAAGCGCGATTGCCCGACAGGTGCGGGACGCCCGGATTGCTGAACAGGCCCGCCAACATGGTTCGAATGTGCCTCCGTCTCCTGTCCGCATGATCTTCACGGTGGACGCGGCCAAAAGGAACGCCATTGTTGATCGTTTCCAAAAAGCGTGGAGCGCGATTGATGCTGCCGTGAAGAAACGGCTGGCGGACAACGAATGGCAAGTCGAGCGGATCATACCTGATGGCTCGGTCCAGAGTATCGTCCCATTGGCATGGCGCAACATGCGATTCCGATGGCATGGTGAGCGGGAATTTACAGAACAATTTCCCGGAGCATGGGTCTGTCTTCCTGATGACAGTGGGCGGGGGGTGGAACGCAAGCGTCTTTTGACGATGTTTCAAGTCAGACAGGTTTCTGCTCCGAGCAACGTGCCACCGACCGTAAGCACTATACAGAATAGCCCGGCACCTGACGCCGAGACCTCCGAAACACCACAAGAAACCGCGCCACCTAAATTTCAGATTTCAGACGATCAGTTGATTGAACTGGCTTTGGATGAAGACCGGCGACGTCATGATGCGGGTGAAGAGGGCCTGACCCATGACGCCAGATTTGCTTTCATGCAGGAGCTGAGGCCGAATTTAAGCCGTAACCATTATGATGAAGAGATGAAGGGCCCTCTTCGGAAAAACGCCGAAAAACGCGGCATAACTCTCCGTGGCCGAGGCGCTCCACCAAAGAAAAATAAATAAATGGGAGGCGATTTATGGCCCTCCTATTTCCTCCCATCTCGACCCCCCATTTTCGTTTCTGCCCCAGTCATCCCCAGCCATGCACCTACGGCAATCCCCGCCGCCAGCGTGCCTCATGGCAAGGGAGGTTTCATTGCCAGTCACCCAAATTCGACAGCTCCGGAGGCGCGACATGATTGCCGTTGCGCCCGATCAGAAAAAAAAATCTTCGTCCGCAATTTTTCGCGTTCAGTCGCACGAAGTGGGTTCACTTCTTCATGCGCCCCACGACGCTCCGGTTGTTGGGAAGCGCAGGAAAGTTCCAATGAGCAAACAACAGTTGCCCCCACTTGTTCTGTCAGAGTCAGCGGCGGCTGACGTGATCGCACTGGCGCCACGCACACTGCAAAAGATGCGACTACGCGGCGATGGACCGCCTTACGTGCAACTCACAGGACGGAAGGTCGGATATTCGGTTCAGGCACTCCAGCAGTGGGTTGCTGCCCGCTCGGTGCGCTCCACCTCCGACGCCACCGTTCATCTGCCCGGAGAGGAAGCATGAGTGCAGTTCCTGCATCATCCTGTCTGCTCTGGGGTGGTTTCTCGCAGTTCGGCAATGCGACGGCGCTCAATCATCTCCTCGATCTCATGCTGCGGTCTCGTGACTATCAGGGATCCGAGCAAAGCGATGATGCTTTCCAGGCGATGATGGCTGCTGCCGGGCTTCTTGATCCGGCGCCAGATATTATCGCGCTGGCAGGTTTTGCACGCCGTGAAGCTGCGCTGGGTGCGTTTCTGAGTGGCTATGACACCATTGTTGACGCGCGGAGCAATGAAAGCCTCGAGGATCCGCAATGGTCTGTAGAAGCTGGCCTGATCCAGTTTCGTCGGGTCCTCCAGAGCGATGCGGGATCTGATGCGACACTGGAATGGCTGGACGCGCTGCCCTGGTCGAACATTCTTTCAGACGCCCGGATTATGGATCATGCGGTGCAGGAACTCTGTGCCGGTCGCGCCCTTCTTGATGAAGACGGTGCGGTTATCGCCAGGGACATGGACTGTGCGCGGATCTGACGCCAGAACCCTCTCGCAGCTACTAGCAGAGCGGATCATCCCGCTGACGCTGGAACTGCTCCCGCACGGCCATCGTGAGGGCGTCGAGTGGCGTTGCGGATCCTTGGCGGGCGAGAAAGGGCAGAGTCTCGCCGTGCGTCTGACCGGGACGCGTCGGGGCGTTTGGGCTGATTTCTCGTCCGGTGAACGGGGTGACGCCCTCGATCTGGTGGCCTCGTGCCTGTTCGCTGGCAACCGACGTGACGCAATGGACTGGGCGAGACGCTGGCTTGGTCTGGGTGATGGCCCGGTGCCGGAAACCGTGCGACGGAGCGTATCCGCAAAAGTGAATAGTGTGGAACTGGACCAGGACGAGCAGAAGCGCCGGGCCAAGGCTCGCCAGCTCTGGCACGAAGCGCCTGCGGGTATCGCTGGCACGCCGGTCGAAACATACCTTGCCGGACGCGGGATCGACCTCCGGGAGATGGGACGTCAGCCGGGCAGTCTGCGGTTTCATCCGACGGTCTGGTGTGGCGAGGTCCGGCGTCCGTTGCCTGCGATGCTGGCGGCCATCTGCGGACCCTCGGGCAAACTGGTGGCAGTCCATCGGACATGGCTGGCACAGACGGCCTCCGGTGAGTGGACCAAGGCTGACCTACAGGCACCCAAGAAAGTCCTGGGCTCTTTTGCCGGTGGCTGTATCCGTCTCTGGCGGGGTGCCTCCGGAAAAAGCCTGGGCATGGCGGAAGAAGACGAAAGCGTCATTGTTGCGGAAGGGATCGAGACCGGTCTTTCCGTGGCGCTGGCCTGCCCGAAACGGCGTGTTCTTTGCGCTGTCTCCTTAAGCAACATGAAGTCTCTAAAACTTCCTGATGCAATCAAAGAAATCACAATCGCAGCGGACAATGACACGGGCAACGAAAGCGCCCGCAAAGCTCTGAACGCCGCCATTCAGGAATTCATCAGGCAGGGCCGCGTCGTGCGCGTCGCCATGCCGGAAACAGAAGGCCGGGACTGGAACGATGTCATCCGGGAAGAACATGACAGACAAGAAATCGACGAAGGGTCGTAAAGGCGTTCGCGCCGGAATCGAAAGCGCTGAAGTCGTGACGTTTCCGGGTGCTGCCGAGAATCAGTCACCCGAAGCAGAAGGTAGCCGTCCGCCTCCTGGTGTGTCGCGTCGTTTCAGGATGGATGCATCCGGCCTGTGGCGAAAAAATGGTGATGACAAGCCGGATACTTTCGTCTGCGGGCCAATTGAGTGCCTGGCCGAAACACGCGACGCGGAAGGCAATGGATGGGGACTGTTGTTCGGCTGGACCGATCGTGACGGTGTCCGTCATGAAGAAGCCTTTGCACGAGCCATGTTTTCCGGAGACTGCGGAGAATTGCGAAGCCGTCTGGCGAATGGCGGTCTGACGCTGGCGTCGGGTCCGGCGGCGAAAAATGCTTTCAGCGAATGGATGGCCATGATTTCCAGTTCGGAGCGGGCGCGTAGCGTGGCGCGGATCGGCTGGCATGAATTCCGCAATGGTTCTGTCTACGTGCTGCCGACCGAGGCTTTTGGGCGTTCTGATGAGCGTGTTGTCCTGCAACAGGAATCACCGGAGCCAGATCTGTTCGGCGTGTCCGGCACGGCTGAAGAATGGCGGCATAAAATCGGTGTCGTCTGTCGTGGCAATTCCCGTCTTGTGCTGGCGGCTTCTGCCGCTTTTGCCTCGTGTCTGCTGACAATCCTCGGTGAAGATGGCGGTGGCTTTTCGCTGGTGGGCGCGTCCAGGCTGGGCAAGAGCACCGCACTCCGTGTTGCGGCCTCTGTCGTTGGCGGGACACCGCAGGCGGGCGCTGAAGGCTATGTGCGGTCATGGCGTGCGACTGGCAACGCGCTGGAATCCGTGGCGCTGGCGTCCTGTGACAGTTTGCTGTGTCTCGATGAGCTGGGGCAGCTCGATCCACGCGAAGCCGGTGATACGGCCTACATGCTGGCCAACGGTAGCGGTAAGGCGCGAGCCAACCGGACAGGCGGAGCGCGGGCTGTCTCACGTTGGAAAGTGCTTTTTCTAAGCACGGGTGAGCGGACGCTTGCGGATCTGAACCGTGAAGGCGGACGGGCGACCAAGGCCGGACAGGAAGTGCGGTTTGTCGATGTGCCTGCCGATGGCGGCGCCGGGCATGGTCTGTTCGAACAGTTGCACCATGCCGATGAGCCGGGAGAGCTGGCGGAATATCTGCGGGAACAGACCGGCCACCTCTACGGTACGCCGTTCCGTCTCTTTCTGCGTCTTCTGACGGATCGGATCGCAAAAGAGGGCAGTGTGTCTGTCCGCGAGGCATTGCGGTCCCGTGTTGTGGAACTGACCACGCTATATCTGCAGAACTGGCCACAGGCGTCTGGGCAGGTGCGTTCGGTCGCGCGGCGTTTCGCCATTGTTGCCTTGGGCGGAGAACTGGCGACCGGCTTCGGTCTGACCGCGTGGGATGATGACACGGCGCGGGAACTGGTGCGGCTGTGTTTCAATGATTGGCTCCAGATGCGTGGCACGACCGGTCGCCGTGAGGATGAGCAGGCTATCGAACAATTGCGTGATTTCATCGCGAAGAATGGCGAAGGCCGCTTTGAGCGATGGGTGGATCGCAAGGGGGCGGAAATTCCTCAGAGTGAGAGCGATGCCGAACCGCCGGGCGAACGGTTCCGGACCCAGATGCGTGCCGGCTGGAAGCGATGGGAAAAGCTCGATGATGGAAAGATGGGCTGGACGTTCTTTCTGACCGCTGACGGCATGAATGAAGCCCTGAACGGACTGAATGCCCGTGACGCCAAGCGGGTGCTGGTCGATCGGGGCTTTCTCGTCCCCGGTCCTGATAAAAAAATGGCAGGGGTCATCAGTCCGCCTGGTCTAAAAAAGGTGCGGGCCTATCAGATAAGGCCGACGATCCTCGGATCGGACGCGGGCGATGGGGACTGAGCCTCGTGCCTCTTTCCAGTCAGCCTCGGGAGGGTCGTCACAGTGTGGCGGCCCTCTCTCTTTGGGCGGCCGTATGCACGCGGAAACCATGTAAGCCATTCGTCCGACATCGCTGTCTGGGCCGTCGCGGTGCTGCTCCCATTTTACCATGGCAAAGCTCTCAAAAATGTGTCCGGTGCGCGCGGGCAGCGCGATGGTTTCCTTCCCGTTTTTTCGACACTTCGGACGTGAAATGCTCTAAGTTATGCGTTATACGCATAACAAAACACGCCGAAAAATGACGTTCCGCTTGTGGATAACTTCTGCTCTCGACGGACGATAATTTTACGAATAGCAGTTTTCTGCCATTTCCACCTATTGAACGGTTACACCTTTTCAAAAGGTGTAACCACCAATCCCTAAAGGTGTAACCGAAAACACTACCTGTTTTCATATTGTTATGGTGCATGGTTACACCGTTACACCTGTTACACCTTTTTTCGAACAATGCAGAGAAAGAGGGGAAGGCGCAGTGCGGAAACACATGCGTAAAACGCATATCTCAGGAGGGTGCACCAGAGGGAAAAGTCATGGGTCCTTCCTGGGAAGGCCGCCTGTCGGGGGTCAATTCGCGCCCGGTTAGAGAAACTTTTTGAGCAAAGAAAAAATGGCTTGGTGTTGTTGTTGTTGTCGTTCGCTCAGTGTGCGGATCTGCTGGCCGATGAGATGCAACGATGAGTGATTGGATTGATGCCGCCAACCGGCACGCGTTCGCCAGTAGGTTGACAAGCGGAACTGGACGCCTGCCTAAGCGGCAACGTCAATCAATGCGGCCCCATGGTTCACCACAGCAGCGAGCAGGATTTTTGAAAGAGTCCGGATTGAGTCCGGAAGCTTTATTTCCGTCACCAGTTCAACGCACAGATTTTGAAAAATTGTAGGTAGGAACTGGTGGAGCCAATCGGGATCGAACCGACGACCTCCTGAATGCCATTCAGGCGCTCTCCCAACTGAGCTATGGCCCCCCACAACGCAAGCCATACGACTCTCGTTGAAGTGGAAGGGCATATAACCCGCTCGATGACACCTGACAAGCCTTTCCTGCCAATCGGCTGGAATTATTTCCGCAGCATCTCCATGTCCCGCAAAGCCGCCAGAAGCGGCAGCATGGGCAGCCCAAGAAGGGCGTCGTGCGTGCCTTCGATCCGCTCGAAGAACTGGATCCCCGGTCCTTCCAGCCGATAGCTGCCCACACAGTGCAGACATGCTCCACCATCGGCCGCGAGGCATGTCTCCATCACAGCATCGGAAAAATGCCGCATGGTCAGGGTGGGGGTCGAGACATGTCGCCACAGGATATGCCCATCCCGGCACAGGACCACCGCGCTGTGCAGATGATGCGTCCGTCCTCTCAGAGCCACAAGCTGTCCACGCGCCGCCGCATAGGTAAGAGGCTTTTCGAACCATACGCCGTCACAGGACAGCATCTGGTCGGCACCGATCACCAGAGCACCGGGATGATCTCCGCTCACGGCAAGAGCCTTGGCCTGCGCGAGTTCCAGCGCCACGGTCTGCGCGCTCTGCCTACTAGCTTTTCCGTGATCGCGAACCGGACCTTCCTCCACCTGCGCCGGACAGACCGCAAAAGGCAGGCCGCTTGCTTTCAGCAGCGCCTGCCGGGCGACCGAACCGCTGGCCAGAATCAGCCGCACTCCAGATGCAAGCAAAGACGACTCCGGTACTTCTGAAAGCAAAGAATTCGAGTCGGCCATTCTTTCGTCCTCTTCACACGCGCCTGTACGTATGGGCGCTCTCAGAATCAGCACCCGTTGGTACTTCTGTGAGTACCATATCCAGTACCTTGTACCGCCCTGGGGTACATGGGGATGGTACGGACATCCTCCGCCTGAAGTACCGAGTACCGTGGACAGAAGGTACATCTTCAGAAACTGTGAATTGTACACAGCCCCCCTGCGGAGGATTTCTGGATAACCCGAAAAAACCCTGCCTTTCCAGATACCTGAAATCTGTACACATCGGGGGAAAAGCGGGGTACTTTTTCGGAAAGATGGGTACCCCGTCATCCACAGGCCCAAGTACCTTCTCATCATTTCCTTATCTTTCTTTATTCGTTAGAGATGATGACGATCACTCAAGGCAGGAATGGCAGGACACACGGTGACCACAACGCACGGGACGGACGAATGCAGACGGCTCCTTCGCACGCTCAGGGGCGAGACCACCTGGCCGCCTCCAGTGTGGCTTATGCGTCAGGCGGGCCGCTTTCTGCCCGAATTCCGCGCCCTCCGCGCCAAGGCCGACTTCATGACGCGCTGCATGACGCCGGATATGGCCACCGAAATCACGCTCCAGCCCGTCCGGCGCTTTGCAATGGACGGCGCCATCCTGTTTTCGGACATTCTCGTCCTCCCATGGGCCATGGGCCAATCCCTCGAATTCATCGAAAAACGCGGCCCTGTTCTCACACCGATCCGCAGTGAAGCCGATCTTACGCGGCTCGATCCGCAAAGAGTGGCCGAACGCACCGAACCCGTGATGGAGACCCTGCGTCGTCTGCGAAAGGCATTGAAGGAGCCGGTCGGGGCAGCTGCGGCGGAAACCGTGACGCTGATCGGTTTTGCCGGCGCTCCCTTCACCGTCGGGTGCTACATGGTCGAGGGTGGGGGCTCAAAGGAGTTCGCCCAGACGCGCCTGATGGCGTATCGTGATCCCGCGCTGTTCGATCGGCTTATGGCCACGCTCACGGAAAGCACGGCTCAGATGCTCTCGGCCCAGGTGGATGCCGGGGCGCAGGCGATCATGCTGTTTGACTCATGGTCCGGCCTTCTGCCGCCCAACGAGTTTCGACGGCATGTCATCGCCCCCACGCGCCAGATCGTCACTTATCTGAAAAACCGTCACCCGAATGTGCCTGTAATCGGGTTTCCCCGACTGGCGGGCGTGATGGCACCTGAATATGCCCGTGAGACGGGTGTGGACGCCATGGCGCTCGACACGGGATCGTCTCTGGCCATTGTGGCGGAACAGGTGCGTCCGGATCTGGTGCTTCAGGGAAATCTCGATCCGATCTCCGTCCTTGCGGGAGGAGAGCCCATGCGCAGGGAAGCGCTTGCCATTCGTGATTCCATGAGAGGCCGTGCGCATGTTTTCAATCTTGGCCATGGCGTTCTGCCTGAGACACCGACTGAGCATGTGGGCGATCTCGTGAACACAATCCGGACTATTGGTTGATGGTATCAGCACTTTCCGCGCAGGGTTCCTTGCGGCTCGTCATTTTCGACTGCGATGGTGTGCTCATCGACAGCGAAGGCACGAGTTGCCGCCTCGTGGCACAGGCAGCGCGTGAAGCTGGTTATGACGTGCCGGAGAGGGACGCTGTCGCCACATTCGGTGGTAAGGCTCTTGTCGAGATCAAGAAAGAAATCGAAGCTCACACAAGCCATCGATTGCCCGATAACTGGGCCATCAATCTGCGTGATCGGTTTGTGGAGGCCTTTCGATCCTCGGTCGAAGTGATCGACGGTGTGCATGACATGCTTGAGGCCATAGATCGGCTGGGTCTGCCCATGCGTGTCGGATCGAATTCCTCCATGCTGGAAATGGAGGCAAAGTTTACCCCTACCGGTCTGGCCGATCGGCTGGTGGGACGCATCCATTCGGCCGCAGACATGCAGACGCCCAAACCCGCGCCCGATGTCTATCTCCATGCTGCGGCCGAAGAAGGAGTGCTGCCTGAACAGTGCGTCGTGCTGGAAGACAGCGATACCGGTGCCCGGGCGGCCCTGCTTGCGGGTATGACGTGTGTGCTTTTTCGCCCGGCGCATGAACCGGCTCCCGAATGGCCCGGACTGGTGCGCATCAGCCACCTTTCCGAGTTTGCGCCCCTGTTGAAGAAAGCTCTTCAAGCGCAGGGGCGTCTGCCCTCATGATGATGGCGCTTTTGCCGTGGTATCCTTGGATCAAGGCGTTTCACGTTATTTCGGTCATCGCCTGGATGGCGGCGATGTTCTATCTGCCACGGCTGTTCGTCTATCATTGTCAGGTGGCGGCAGGCTCACCGGAGAGTGAGCGATTCAAGATCATGGAGCGCCGACTTCTGCGCGCGATCATGACGCCGGCCATGCTGTCTTCGCTGTTTTTCGGCGAGCTTCTGGCTGCTCTGCCGGGCGTCATCAACTGGCACTCTGGCTGGTGGCATGTGAAACTTCTTTGCCTTGTCGGAATGTTTGCCTTTCATGGCGGCTGCGCAAAATGGCGCTCAGCTTTCGCGCGTGATGCAAATGTTCATTCCGAGCGATTTTACCGAATGATGAACGAAGTTCCGACGCTTTTGATGATTGTCATTGTCATCATGGTGATCGTTAAGCCTTTCTAATTTGTAATAAAACTTACATCATAGAGTGCATAAGTCTTACATTTCGTAGCAATGTTGCAGTTTTCCTGCCATGAATGGATGGTGATGTTGAGAGCAGACAGTGATGAGGTCTCATCCTCGTCGCTCAATACAAGGACAGGATAATATGAAGCGCAGCTTTCTTGCTATGATTCCCATGACCATGCTTGCGTTTGGTGCTGTGGCATCAGGCAATGCCATCGCGGCACCGGGGAACCCGCCTCCGCCGCCGATGTGCGGCGGTTCGCATGGTTTCCCCATGTTGCATGGAGTTGATCTGACGGCTGAGCAGAAAACATCGCTGAAGAAAATCTTCAAGGAAGGGCATGAAAGCGGCAAGGCCCTTCACACTCAGGAACGTACCCTGCACGATCAGATCGCAAACCAACTCATGACACCGGGAAAGATCGATCGCAGTCAGCTCGACAGTCTGGTGCAGCAGCAGTCTGCCCTGCACGCGAAGGAAGAAGCCGCGCGTATCGACACGGCTGTAAAGATCCACGATCTCCTGACGACCAAGCAGCTGACGGAAGCCAAGGATCGGCAGGACAAGATCAAGGCTCTGATGGATCAGATTCACCAGATCGATCATCCCGAGCACGACGATCAGGACGACTGATTGGTTGTTCCTCCATTCATGAGGGCGTGACAGAAAAAGGCTCTTTCCATCCCGCAAGGTTTGGAAAGAGCCTTCTTTCTTTTCAGACTGATATTGTCGTAAATGTTCGCAATTTCTTGTTCATGATATGTTCAGTCTACGATCCGTGTGTCTCCTTTATGTCGCTGCCTTTTGCGTCCGATGCTGGCGGGGCAGGTGATGAGTCCTGACCTTCCGAAGGTTTGCGATCGACCGGAAAAGTGTTGGCGTTCCATCCCCGTGCCTGTGCCAGAGCGCTGACGATTCGGTAAAACCCGGCCCAGCGTGAGGTGGAAGTCGGGGGCTTCCAGAACCGCACGGCCAACGCACAACTGGCGATGATGAACGATACGATGGCCGTTGCCGTGGCAAGCTCGGACGATGGAATCAGTTGAAGAATGAAAGTGATGGCGCTGGTCACGTCCATTGACGAAAGAATGCTCCCCGAAATTGTGTGCGCAGCCCACATGGCCACCGCACCCGGAAAGCACGTCTAGCTGTCCTCGTCGGCAATTTCCGCCGGGAAGAGATGAGGTCAGAGGAGTTTCGTCATTTTCAGCAGAAACCATGTCCCTACCATGATGAGGAAGCACAATCCGCCAGCCTCGATCGTGCCCCATTGGCCGGCCGCCAGAAACATGCCGCCTGTATTCATGCCGAAAAAGCCGGTCACAAAGGTTGCTGGCAGCATCATCGTCGTTCCAACCGAGACGATGTAGAGGCGTCGGTTGGTCTCTTCCGCCTGATTGGATGTCAGCTCGTCCTGCAGCGAGCGTGCCCGATCCTGAAGAGCGAGAAGATCGTCCAGTGCGCCATGGATCTGACGTTCCGAGCGGTCGCGCAGATCATCTTCCGCCCATTCGGGCAGTTCCAGTTCTTCGTCCTGAAAGATACGGTTTACAGGCGAGATCACGCGCCGCAGTTCCGTTGAGCGACGACGCACCTGACCCAACATGCCGCCCATCCGGCCCAGATCCGTGTCACGATCCAGCAGCAGCAGCACGTCTTCGGCGCGATCGAGCTGATCGTCCAGCCGCGACATGGTTCGCCGGGCCGTATCGGCAAATTCCAGAAGAGCGCGGTCCACGAGGCCAGCCGGATTGTCCGGTACCTGTCTGCGCTGGATTTCGCGATACACCACGCCAAGCGCTGGAATGGGGTGGCGGCGTGTCGTCACCAGCAGCGTGGGCAGCATCGCAAAGCGCCAGATGCACACATCCCGGTCATCTTCCGAGGCTGCATCGTCGAAGGCGGGCAGCGCGCCATAGACAAGATCCCCTTCGGCTTCCAGCCGGGCACCCTTGTCGGTGTTGGTCAGCGTCTGTTGTGCATCTTCCGTCAGGCAGGGGATGGCCTCCACCTGCGCGCGTGAGCGTGTGTGCACGATGTCGAAATGCAGCCAGACCCAGCCACCCTTGGCGGGAGGATCTCCTGCCAGAGCGCGGACGATTTCATCGCTTTCCAGTTTCTCCGGCGGTTCGCCGGGCAGAAGGCGAATGGCCCAGACCAGCCCATCGGCAAGAGCGTTGTCCGGATCGGGAAAGGGCGGACGGATGTCGTTCATCGCGGTTCCTTCCTTTCCGGAACTGTGGAAGGGGGCTGGAAGACGGGGGTGAAGCCATTGGCGTCACAGGTTTCGTGATCTTGCACAGTCCGCGTTGGCTGGCAATGCAGCCCCAAGGCACACTGTGCGGCAGATGATGTCTTCAATACCATGCAAGAATGTCAGCCGCGTGGCAGTACCACCCGCGCGCGCAGACCGCCTTCGGGGCGGTTGGAGAGTTCCAGTACGCCATTGGCGCGTTCGACCTCACGCTTGACGATGGCAAGACCCAGCCCCAGCCCACCCGTGCGCCGTGAACGCGAAAGTTCAAGTCGGTGAAAGGCGTTTGTAATACGTGGCATCTCATTCTCGGGAATGCCGGGGCCGTTGTCCTCCACATCGATCATCACGCTTTCCGCCTTTGGGGTCAGGCGGATGACGGCGGAGCCCGCGTAATGCAGCGCGTTTTCCACCAGATTGGTGAACACCCGTTTTGTGGCCAGTGGCGGCAGGACAACCGAGAGACGGTCCGGCCCTTCATACGTGACGTCCCCGCCCCGGTCTGTGGCGTCGTCGGCGATGGTGGAGAGGAGTGTTGCCAGATCGAGGGTACGGCAGGCTTCGCGCGCTTTTTCACCCGAGAGATAGGCCAGAACACCATCGACCATCGCTTCCATCTCGTCGATATCGGCTTCGATGGAATCCCGTGCTTCCTCGTCGGTCAGGAAACCGGCCCGCAGTCGCAACCGCGCCAGCGGCGTGCGCAGATCGTGCGAGACAGCGGCCAGCGCTTCCGTCCGGTCATCGATCAGATGCGCGATACGGCCCTGCATGGCGTTGATGGCGTGCGCCAGTCGTCGGACTTCGCCCGGTCCCTTTTCCGCCAGAGGCTCCCATTCCCCCGCGCCGACCGTGTCCGCCACGGTCACGAGGGCGCGCAGGGGAAGGCTGAGCGCGCGAACCAGCATCAGAGCCACGAAAAGGACGGCCAGTGCCACAATGGCCGCTGTCGCCACTCCGCGTGTGACGAGGTGGCTGCGCAGGATGTCAGGTGCTGTGAAACCGATCAGGCTGCCATCGGAGAGATGCAGCGTGCCGCTGATATCGGTCCAGCGACCCGGGCCGCCGGGATGAAGCTGAAGGTGCGTCTGGGCGAGTGTCGGGTTGGCGTTGACAAGCTGCTGGTGCAACTGCGCCAGCCCCTTCGGCTCCGGATGGGTGTCGAGTTCCGCGTCGGCCGGTTTCCAGATGATCTGAAGATCGCCCGTGGACAGCATGGTGGCCAGCACAGGCCGCGTCGTGGGCGCGGCCCCGTCGATGACGCGGACATCCGTCGCCAGTCGTTCTCCAATCAGGTCGAAGCGATCCGTGTCCTCAATGACGGCTTCAGCGTGCTGGTAGAGCGTCCAACTGGCGACGAACACCATGCCGATGGAGGCAAGCAGCACCAGCATGACGCGCCCGACCAGCCCGCGCGGCCAGAGCCGGATGAGCCGTTCCCTGCCCTGCCCCACCACCTGCCGTCCGTTTCCGGCATTGACGATCACACGCGCTCGATGGGCGCTGTGAAGATGTAGCCCTGTCCGCGCACGGTGCGGATCAGGTTGTCCGCTTCCGTTCCGAGCTTGCGGCGCAGGCGGCTGACCAGAACGTCGATAGAGCGGTCCGACACATCGCCCAGACGGGTGCGCGAGAGTTCGAGCAGCCGGTCACGCCCGATGACACGCTGGGGATGGTCGAGGAAACTGACCAGCAGATCGTGCTCGGCCCCCGAAATGTCCACGATGGCGCCGGTGGGATCGGTGAGTTCGCGACGCCGGAGGTCGAGCGACCAGCCCGCGAAGTTGATGATCTCGCGTCGTGTGCGTCCGGCCGGCGGCGTAGCCAGCGCGGACTGTCCCCGCCGGAGCACGGCCCGCACACGGGCCAGCAGTTCTTTCTGGCCGAAGGGTTTGGCCACATAATCATCGGCGCCCAGTTCAAGCCCGAGCACGCGATCGAGTTCCTCGCCGCGCGCGGAGACCATGATGATGGGAACATGCGTGAAGGATTCGTCCTCCACTTCTCCGCGTATGCCGCCCTGACGGAGTGTACGGCACAGATCCAGCCCGTTCATGCCCGGCATCATGACATCGAGAATGATGAGATCGGCCGGGTCCGTCTTCAGTGCGTCCCACATGTGCTTTGCGTCCGGCACGGCGCGGATGCGGTAGCCATCGGACTGAAGGGTGCGACTCAGGAGCGTTCTCATTCCCGGATCGTCTTCCACGATAAGGATGCGCGTGGGGAGATCCTGCAAAGAGGAAGGGCTGGGCGAAGAGGTCTGCGTCATCGTCGGCATCACCACGCTCTAAGGTCAGGGCACTGAAAGGAAAGTGTAGCTGGGAGAACGGATGGCGTCGAGAACGGACCGCAGGAGTCCTCTTTCTTCAACTCCGGCAGATCACCCCGCCGCCCAGCACGCGCGATCCGTCATACAGAACGCAGGCCTGACCGGGGGCGGGCAGGGCGGCCTCGTCCAGCACGACCTCCGCTTCTCCTGACGCCAGAGAACGCACGGACGCCAGTCGTGGTTCCTCACGTGCGCGCAACTGCACGCGGCAGCGCACGGCGTCTCCGCTGGCCACGTCAGGCGGCGTGATGAGCCAGTTCATGTCGCGCAGACGGCAGACCGTCACTTTGGCGCGTTCGCGGGGACCGACGACGATGCGCCGCATGGCGGGTTCGATGTCCACCACCATCTGCCGCTCGCCACCGATCTGGGCGGCGTTGCCCAGTCGGCGCGTCTGCCCGACCGTGAAGCGCGTCACCCCTTCATGGTGGCCCAGCACGCGTCCCTCGCGGTCCACGATCTCGCCCTCGCCACGCATTTCGGGGCGAAGCGTTTCCACCAGTTCGGCATAGGAGCCGTTGGGCACGAAGCACAGATCCTGACTGTCCGGCTTGTCCGCCACCAGCAGTCCGAAACGCTCGGCCTCGGCGCGGACAGCCTCCTTGTCGGACATCTCACCAAGAGGAAAGCGGAGATAGTCCAACTGCTCGCGCGTGGTGGCGAAGAGGAACCAGCTCTGGTCACGAGAGGCATCGACAGGGCGATGCATCTCGGTTCCCTCCGGTCCTTCCACACGGCGCACATAATGCCCCGTGGCCATGGCGTCGGCCCCGATGTCACGGGCAAGGCCCAGAAGATCGGTGAACTTGACGCCCTGATTGCAGGCCACGCACGGAACGGGCGTCTCACCTTCAGCATAGGAGGCGGCGAAGCGGTCGATCACGCTCTCGCGGAACCGCTGCTCGGCATCGATGACGTAATGCGGGATGCCCAGTCGCTCACACACTTCGCGGGCGTCCTGAATGTCGCGCCCCGCGCAGCACGCGCCCTTCTTGGCCGCGCCGCGCGTGTCATAAAGCTGGAGCGTGGCCCCGATGACCTCGTGCCCCTCTTCCACCAGTTTTGCGGCGACCACGGAACTGTCCACGCCGCCGGACATGGCTACGAGAATGCGCATGATGTTGCTCCTCCCGGCCGGGCGGCGTGACCCACCCCGGCTTTAGCTCTTGCGTGGAAGACGGACCTTCAGTCCGTCCAGTGCTTCGGTCATGATGATCTGACAGCCAAGGCGTGACGTCGCCTCCAGCCCAAAGGCGAGGTCGAGCATGTCTTCCTCATCGTCCGTGGGCGGGGTCAGTTTGGGCGCCCAGGACGGATCGACGATGACATGACAGGTGGCGCAGGCCAGCGAACCTTCGCACGCGCCTTCGAGATCGACGCCGTGCTTGTGGGCGATCTCAAGGACGGACAGACCCACCGGCGCATCGACCGTGCGTTCCGTACCATCGGGCTCGACAAAGATCATGTTGGTCATTTCGGGCTTCCCGCTCAGGCTGTCTCGCGGGCCGGCGCCTGTGCCCGGACCCGCTGCGCCGCTTGGGCCAGAAGGCCCGCCGCACGCACAATATCGGCGGGGGTGGTAAAGCGTCCGGGCGAGAGACGCAAGCTTTCGGCGGCCTCCACGGCGCTCAGTCCCATGGCCGTCAGCACTGAGGAGGCCGCCAGTTCTGCCGAGGAACAGGCCGAGCCAACCGAAAGCGCCAGTTCGGGCGCCTCTTTCATTACCGCCAGTGCTGGAACACCGAGCAGCCGCAGATTCAACACGCCCGGCAGGCGTGGCGCATCCTTGGCGTTGAGCGTGAACGCTACCTGTCGCTGCACCAATTGCGCGCACAGCGTTTCCGCCAGCCGCGCCAGATGCCGTGCGTCTTTTTCACCCTCTTCACGCGCAATACGCGCCGCCATGCCGAACCCCGCGATGAGGGCCGAGGGCAGCGTGCCCGAACGCAACCCCCGTTCCTGTCCACCGCCGGAAAACAGAGGCTCCAGCCGCACGCGCGGGCGACGACGCACGAACAGCGCGCCGACACCTTTGGGACCGTACATCTTGTGCGCGGTGAGGGACGCCAGATCGAGATCCAGCGCCCCTACATCCAGCGCCACCTTGCCTGCCGCTTGCGCGAGGTCGGAATGGAACAACGCCCCCGCGTCTTTGACGATGCGCCCGAGCGTGCGCAGATCCTGCAAAACACCGGTCTCGTTATTGGCCGCCATGATGCTGACGAGCGCCGTGGGCACCTGCAAGGCTTCGCGCAGTTCGTCGGGGTTCACCAGACCATTACGGTCCACTCCCAGCACCACAGGGTCGAACCCTTCCCGCGCCAGATTCCGCACACTTTCAAGGACGCATTTATGCTCGGTGGCGAGGGTGACGACCCGTTTGCGTTCATCGCCCTGACGCGCCCGGAAGCGCGCGGTTCCTTTGATGGCGAGGTTGTTGGCTTCTGTCGCCCCGGAGGTGAAGACGATCTCGCGGCTGTCCGCGCCGATCAGCGCCGCCACATCGCGTCGCGCGCTCTCCACCATGTCCGCCGCGCGGTGGCCGGGCGCGTGCGTATCGCTATGCGGGTTGGCGAATTCCTGCGTGAAGAGAGGTGTCATATACGCCAGTACACGCGGGTCGCAGGGCGTGCTGGCCGCATTGTCGAGATAGATCTCGTCCATTCGGTGGTCCTCTCCCCGCGTGATGTGTGTTTCCGCAAGGTGGGGATTACCGCGAGGGAAGGCAAGGATACATCGCTACAGGATGCCCGCCAGTTGGGCATGCGGCTCGGATGCTGCGATCAGATGAGTGATAAGGCGCTGTGTGGCGTCGCCACCGTATTCAGGACCTTTTGGAAAGGATGATCGTCGCTCTATCCGGCCTCTCCATCATTCGGGCCGACACCCTTGAGAGCGTTGAGCACCGTTTCGGGAATGTCGGAGGACGACACATCCAGATAGCGGCAGACGGCAATCGCGACGGAAGCGGAGACGGCTTCAGGTGTTTCTCCTGAGGGCGTCAATGCGCATTCCCTGATAGCGCTTTCCACTTTTTGAACGAGGGTGGGCTTTGCATTCATGGTGGCATTGTCCCTGCGTGAGGAATGTCTTTTCAACGCCTTGTTGAAAGAGAAGATGCATGTCGGAAAAAATTGACGGATGGCTTGTATCGATAGTGAAAGTTTCTGTTACAAAGTGGCGTTCATTCTTTTTCCGGCGTGAAAAAATCAGGTTTCTGTTCATTGTCCGAAATACTGCCGGACAGTTCCAAATATAGAAAAATACGTTTGAATCAGAACCTTTCCTGAACCGGACTGGCAGCCGTAACGCAATGTCGCTAAGATCGGGTCGAAATATTTTGTTATGATATTGTAACGCGAGGTAGAGCATGTCCGATATCGATCTGACACAGGACAGCAGTCAGACCACCCTGTCAGGCGGTGGCAATTCCGTGCAGGTGGCGGGAACGAATGAAAGCGTGCTGGGTGTTTCCAGTGGCGACAGGATTGTCCTCGGAACGGGCGCTTCCGCGAATGTCTATGGCACCTATGGCACCGTGAACGCCACGAATGCGGGCGCCACGATCAATCTTTACACCGATACGGCGTCCAGCACCGCTCCCGAATACGATAACGTTCTTGTCGCGGCTTCCAACGTCACGGTGAAAGATGTTTCGGGTGCGTCTGTGCTGGCGGACAGTCCGCTGTTCAAGCGGAACATGGTGTATGTGGCCAATGACCTGACGAATATTACTCTCTCAGGCAATAATGAAGGCATCCGGATCGGGAATAACGTCACGGTCACGATCAATGGCAGCAATGAGACCATTCTTGCGGGCACAGGGGACACCATCGTCGTCAATGGTACCGATGATTATGTGAAAGCCATCAACTCAACCGTAACATTCAGCGGCAGTGGTGGAACGGTCGGTGGCGCAGGCGACACGGTCACGCATGGTTCTTACGACAAGGAAGACATGTGGCACGCGGTACGCGATGCGACCATAAACACCAAGGGTTATGAGTGGTCCTCGTCTTCCGACACCATGACCGATCTGAGCGGGCTTGCGATGCCGGAATTCGCGGCGGGTAACGCCACCACCGTTGACGCCGATTATTACGCTTTCAAGAAAGGTCAGCAGGACACCAGTCATGACAGGCGGCGTCATCACAAACATCACCACCATAAGCACCACCACAAACATCATCATGACACTCAGGCGGCCACAACCAGCAGCACGACATCCACTGAACAGACATCACCCACATTCATCAGCAGTGCCGCCGATACGGGCACGCAGCCTGTCGCCGCAACCAGTGCGCTTCTGACGCAGGCGTCCACCGCAACCTCCACGCCCGCGCTCACTTCGATGGCTTCCAGTTCACTGGTCCTGCATGCGTTGTCACAGGCGGCCGGACTGTCAACGAGCACTTTGTCGGGAACCAGCACTCTTCCCACAACGGCTACGACCTACGCGGCAACGGACATCACTCAGGCCAGCAATCATCATGCTGTCACCATGGTGCCGACCGATAGCAGCACGTCGGCCCTTTCTTCTGCTGTTCTGAACTCCCAGTCATAGAAAATTCATGATCGTTTCAGGGGACGCTGATGATCTGTATTCAACAGTGTCTCTATGGACTGCGGAATGAGAGAAAAGTGAGTGATATGATGAACCATCGTCACTCATTTTCTCTCTATCGTTTCGATAGGATCTTCAGATCCAGATATTATGTATGAAGTTCATTTATAAATCGGATCATACATATATTACATGAGATACATTCACAAATAAAAATACACTCGTTCTATCTGTCATATTGAACATATGCGCCATATATATTGATACTGATCACGGACTCCCGAGCGTTGTTTGGCGTTCACTACGGACAGCGCAGGCATATGAGGCCTGCCACCTGTCTCAGGGAGATATTTCATTATGCCCAAATCCGTCGTTAATCCGGAATTTTTACCCATCCTTGCAAAAATGCCGTCGTTCGACGGCCTGTCCGGACGTTCATTGCCTGAAGTCCGCGAAGTCTTTCTCACCTCTGTACGTCTGATCGAAGGCCGGCCTTTGCCGGGTGTTGTGACGCGGGAGGAATATGTTCCCGGTCCCGCCAATGCGCCGGATGTCCGGGTTCTGGTCTATTCCCCCGAGAAGGACCGACCGGACGCGCCCGCCATGATCTATATCCATGGCGGAGGGCTCGTCTCCGGACATCCGGAAGTCGATGATCCCAAATGCCAGATGCTGGCCTCCCGTCTTGGGTTCAAGGTGGAGGGATCGAAGAACCGTTGGTTGATGCGCCTGGCTCGTGATTTCAGGCTTTTGACGATTTGATTGACGGTTTTTGGGGGAGCTTTTGATCTGCGTTTTGAGCAGATCG